>DAOUMS010000025.1:0-14420 GCA_034409565.1 Dehalococcoidales bacterium | reverse complement strand
ACACCGTGCCGACGCGGATATCAATCGACTGACCATTTTTGGTGCTGACCGAGAACTGGCCGTCCTGCGGACGGTGATGGTCGGCGATATTCATGTTGGCCAGAATCTTGATGCGTGAAATAAGCGGGCTAGCGGTCATTAAAGGTAGAGACAGCATACTGTGCAGCGTGCCATCGATGCGACAGCGCACCAGCAGTTTATCTTCCTGGGGTTGGAGGTGTATGTCAGAGGCGCGGGCCTTCACCGCCTCGTCGATAATGAGGGTGAGCGCCCGGGCTATTGGCGCATCGATTACGGCATCAAGTTTTATCTGCGGCTCGGCCTCTTCCGACTCCATCGAGATGCTGGAAATCTGTTTTTCTATTTCCTCGTATGACTGGTAGTTGAAGTCTATGGCTTCCTGGATGTCCTCGGCGCTGGCTTTCTCAGGCACGATGTGCATCTGGCTTCGGGTGCCCAGTGCTTCCAGAGCAATGATATCGGACGGGTTGGCCATGGCCACATGGAGCACGTTGCCGCTTGATTCCATGGGAATGGCCATATATTTCTTGGCTATTGCTTCTGGAATCAGTTTCAGAACGTCGGGCTGGATGAAATGCTTCCTTAATCTCCTCGTCGGTTCTTCTATCTGTTGTTCATCTAATGGTTGATTATACATGTGGAATTTTTCTCCCTTCAGTAAAATAGGTTTCCGCCCCCGAATCTAGCCTTCTTAAAACTCAAAGTCTGCGCTTCTTTACTACCAGTTATTATGGTTGATGATAAAGTCGGATAAGTCCTCTCTATTGAATCTTATGACCCCTTTGGGGCCAATACGGTATGATTTTAAGTGACCTTTCTTTTCCCACCGCCGGATTGTGCCCGGATGGACGTTAAGAAGGTTGGCCACTTCTTTTACCGTTAGCATTCTGCCGTTCAGCTCACTTACAGTTTGCATGTATTTTTCTAATCCTTTCTTTAGTATTAGTACCTGAGTATACGGGCATTAGTACTTAGGTACATGAGCATAGATATACTTTTTTAATTATTAGTAAGCATTAGTGTACATTTAGTGTCTTACAAAGATGTTACGGATGGCCTTAATTTTATTACGAAACCGTTACAAAATGATAACAATGGATTAAGATGGGGGCAGGTCAACCGGGGTACTGAATAAAAGAGATACTGACCAGAAATCTGTGTCTTGCCGGTGAGATCGGCCTTAAAAGAACTTCCTTCTGAAGTAGAAGGCGACATTCACCAGGCTGATGAGCACCGGTACCTCGACCAGCGGGCCAATGACGGCGGCGAACGCCTGCCCGGAACCAATGCCAAACACGGCCACCGCCACCGCAATGGCCAGCTCGAAGTTATTGCTGGCGGCGGTGAAAGCGATGGTGGTGGTCACCGGGTAGTCAGCGCCGATTTTCCTGCCCATGTAGAATGAGATGAGGAACACGACGATAAAGTAGATAAGGAGAGGTATGGCAATGCGGACGACGTCTAAGGGGATTTGGACAATAAGCTCGCCTTTCAGCGAAAACATCACCACGATGGTGAAAAGAAGTGCCGCCAGGGTTATCGGGCTTATCCTGGGGATAAACTTGCCATCATACCACTCGCGCCCTTTTGCCTTGATGAGGGTAAAGCGGGTGAGCATGCCACCGAAGAAGGGGATACCCAGGTAAATGAACACGCTCTTGGCAATATCGCCCATGGTGACCTCCACCGTGGAGCCTTCCAGGCCGAACCAGCCGGGCAGTATGGTGATGAAGACGTAAGCATATACTGAATAGAAGAGAATCTGAAAGATGGAATTAAAAGCCACCAGACCAGCAGCGTACTCGTGGTCGCCGTGAGCCAGCTCATTCCAGACAATAACCATGGCGATGCAGCGTGCCAGCCCGATCATAATCAGGCCCACCATGTAATCAGGATGCGGCCATAGAAAGCCGAGGAAGAGAATGGCCAGAAAGAACATGAGCACCGGGCCGATGACCCAGTTCTGCACCAGCGAGAGCCCCAGCACGCGCCAGTTGCGGAATACCTGCCCTAGTTCTTCGTATCTCACTTTGGCCAGTGGTGGGTACATCATCAGGATTAGCCCGATGGCGATGGGAATGGAGGTGGTGTCCACCTGAAAGTAACCTATGAAATCAGCGACCCGTGGCACGAAGTAACCGAGCCCCACCCCGAAGCCCATGGCCAGGAATATCCACAGCGTTAAGAAGCGGTCCAGAAACGAGAGTCGTCGGGTGACAGTTTCCAATTCGGTGCTCATATTTCCTTTTATGCGCATCAAAGCATATATTAAGCAAAAAAATTATTGGCCTGTCTTTGCGCCACGAATTCTTTCCGCACAGCCCGGCCCCACCCGCTCCGCTTTTCTCAGTCGCTCGCGGTCCAGCTTAACCACCTTGTTCCCCTGTAGGGCTTTGGTCACGGCGGTTACCATGTCGCTCAGGTGGCCTTTCATTCCCTCCCGGTCAACGGCGTAAATTGACCACAGGCCTTCTTTCTTCAGCTTGAGGAAGCCGGCATCATGCAGCGCCGCGAGGTTGCGTGAAGCTCTCGTCTGGGAGATATCCAGTGCCTGCATAACCTCGCAGACACAGCATTCCCGCTCCAGCAAGATATTCAGTATCCTGAGCCTGGTCTCATCGGAAAAGGCCTTGAAGGCTTTGATGGTGTCTCTCACAGTTTTATCCTATATGCGCATTTACGCTTATAGTTTACAGTAAATCCCCACCCCTGTCAAACCTGCAGTCAGGCTAGCGGCAACGAGCAGCCGGTTTACTCATTTCGGTCGGGGAACCGAGGGTGATGCGCCAAACAGGGGGTTGCCGCGACCAAAGGCATCAATAGCCGTACCGGTTATGGCCCGGCTCTCATCAGAAGCCAGAAATACCGCCACCGCAGCAATATCTTCCGGGGGCATGGCATGTGCGGGCATCTGGCCACCGGTGATTTCGCGGAGCATATCCGTTTCCACGGCTCCGGGGCAAATGGCATTCACGTCGATGTCGAACTCTTTTACCTCGGCGGCAAGACAGGCGGTGAAATGGATAACGGCGGCTTTGGAGGACCTGTAAGGGGTCCTGCCGGGTGCCCCAATCCGCCCGCCGAGTGATGCGAGATTGATTATTTTACCAGAGCGCCGGGCAATCATCTGCGGCAGCACCGCCCGGCAGCAAAGAAACGTGCCGGTTAAGTTAACGCCGATTACCCAGTTCCATTCGTCCAGGCTCAGCTCGGTTACTGCCCGGTAGGGCAGGTTTACCGCGGCACTGTTCACCAGAATATCCACGCGTTGAAATTTGTCCTTCGTTTGCTCGACCATTCCGGCAACGTCGGTTTCACGGGACACATCAGCCGGAACAGCGAGCGCCTGGCCGCCGCTTTTCAGGATTTGGTTTACTACCTCGTTACAGCGGGTTTTATCTCTGCCGACAACAGCCACTCTGGCCCCCTCCCGGGCGAAGGACAGGGCAACGGCTCTGCCTATACCCCGACTCCCTCCAGTTATTATGGCAACCTTGTTTGCTAATCTCATTATTTACTCCTTTCCCGAAAGGTGTTAGCCATCATGCTTAAATATTGAGGCGTGTAAATGCAGCACACTATACCACGGTTGAACTTTTTTCATCAACCCGGGTAATTTTTTGTCCCGTATAGCTTTGTTTTGTGTTGCTGGTGAACCATTGTATCGTCTGCCTGAAATGTAGTAAGTTATGCTTAAAAAATACGGAGTGATTATTTCCCCGCGCTGTAGCAGGGGTTTTTAAATTTTCAATATCGGTGGAGGAGTGGAATTGAGCAAGGTTTTTGTGTCATGGAGCGGAGGCAAGGAGAGCAGCCTTGCCTGTTACCGTGCCCGGAAAGTCGGACTGGAGGTCAGCTATCTGGCCAATATGGTAACGGAGGACGGGACACGCTCGCGCACCCACGGCCTGTCAGCCAGGATACTGAAGATGCAGGCGCAGGCAATGGGCGTGCCACTGGTGCAGCGGCCAGCCACCTGGCAGAGCTATGAAGCTGAATTTAAAAAAATGGTCGGCGAATTAAAACAGGAGGGCATTGAAGGTGGTGTCTTTGGTGACATTGACCTTGAGGAGCATCGGGAGTGGGTGGAAAGGGTATGCCGGGAAGCTGGTATCACGGCACACCAGCCACTCTGGGGGGAAAGTCAGGATGAAATATTGCGAGACTTCATCAGTTCGGGGTTCAGGGCAGTTATCATTGCCATCAGGGCAGACAGGCTCGGCAAGGAGTGGCTGGGGCGGAGCATAGACATGGACTTTTACGCCGGTATAAAGGAACTGGGCAAGATTCAGAATATTACTCCCTGCGGTGAAGTCGGGGAGTACCATACCCTGGTGGTTGATGGTCCTCTGTTCCAGGAGCGACTGGAAATCACGGAAGCCAGAAAGGTATTCCGGGACGAACACTGGTTTCTGGACATCATGGGGGCAGAGTTGAGGGCGAAGAGCTCGTGATGGTGGCCGGAATACCGCTGTGTTGGGAAAGGAATCAGGCCGATAGATTGAGCGCCTGTCTTAACTGCCGGGTGAAGTCGGTCAGCGCCGACATAGAATTATCGGCCTCAATCAACTGAATTATGCGGCTGCCCACAATCACCCCGTCGGCTATGCTGGCAATCTGCCTTGCCTGTTCCGCCGTGGAGATGCCAAAGCCAATACAGAGCGGTTTGTCAGTAACCTTTCTGACCCGGGTGATAAATGCCCCTAGGTTATCGGGCAGGCTGTCTCTGGCACCGGTAACGCCGGTCACCGAGACCAGATAGATAAATCCCTGAGACCGCTTCGCCACCAGTTTGATACGGTCAGCATGGCTGGTGGGGGCGAGCAGGTAGATGAGGTCAAGTTTGGATTTACGGGTGATGGCTTCCAGCTCCCGACCTTCTTCCGGCGGTAAATCGGGCACAATCAAGCCGCTCACGCCGACGGCAGCGCATTTTCGGCAAAAAGCATCGAGGCCGAAGTTGTACACGGGATTATAGTAGGTCATGAAGACCAGCGGCGTGGCGATTTCCTGATGTAATTTCCCCGCCATTTCAAAGCACGTTTGCAGGGTAACGCCGCTCTGGAGCGCTTGGTGGCTGGCCTTCTGAATGGTGGTGCCATCGGCTAGGGGGTCGGAGAAGGGGATGCCCAGCTCGATGATGTCAGCGCCGTTATTAGCCAGCGCAATGGCGGCTTTTCTGGTGGCCTCAAGGTCGGGATAGCCAACCGTCAGGTAGGCAATCAGCGCTTTGTAATCCGGTTTAAAGGCAGCCGCAATCTGGCTCATGATTTCTTATCCATGAATCTGGCGACTATTTCCAGGTCTTTATCGCCGCGGCCGGACAGATTGACCACGATGATTTTATCGGCGGGCAGTTCGGACGCCATTCTGGCGCCATGGTAGATGGCGTGGGCGGATTCCAGGGCCGGGATGATACCTTCCGTGGCACACAGCCGTCCGAAACCCTCCACCGCCTGCTCGTCGGTAACCGCGACGTAGCGGGCACGGCCGATGTCTTTGTAGTAGCTGTGCTCCGGCCCCACGCCGGGGTAGTCAAGTCCGGGAGCGATGCTGTGAGTCTCCCGTATCTGACCATCATCATCTGCTAGGAGGTAAGACTTGGCCCCATGCAGAATGCCAACCTCCCCCGCCGCCAGCGGGGCGGCATGCTGTTTCGTTGTCAGGCCACGACCGGCGGCCTCGACACCGATAAAGGCCACTTCTTTATCATTGAAAAAGGGATGAAAGAGGCCGAGGCTGTTGCTGCCCCCGCCAACGCAGGCCACCAGATAGTCGGGCAGGCGCTTATACTCTGCCAGCATCTGCTCTCTTGTCTCCTGCCCGATGACCGACTGAAAATCGCGGACCATTGAAGGGTAGGGGTGGGGGCCGACCACCGAGCCGAGCAGGTAATAGGTGTCACCCACGTTGGTGACCCAGTCGCGTATGGCTTCATTGATGGCGTCTTTGAGGGTGCGACTGCCGGAGGCTACGCTGCGCACCTCGGCACCCATCAGCTTCATGCGGTGGACATTGGGCGACTGCCGCTCGATGTCCACCTCGCCCATATAGACAATGGCCTTCAGGCCGAGCAGAGCACAGGCGGCGGCCACGGCCACGCCATGCTGTCCGGCGCCGGTCTCGGCAATCACCCGCTTTTTCCCCATGCGCCGGGCCAGTAGCGCCTGCCCCACCGCGTTATTTATCTTGTGGGCCCCGGTGTGGGCTAGGTCCTCTCTCTTCAATAAGATGACCGCGCCGCCAATCTGCTCGGATAGCTGGCGGGCATAATATAATGGGGTGGGCCGGCCAATATACTCGCGGCAGAGGTGCTGAAACTCGTCCTGAAAGCTGTCATCGGTGCTGGCCTTGTGGTAGGCGCGCTCAAGCTCATCGAGGGCCGCCATCAAAGTTTCCGGGACGAACCGGCCGCCGTAATCGCCGAAGTAACCACGGGTATCAGGCCTGTTTGCCATACTCATCAAACCTCCTTACCGACTCGATAAAGGCCCTGATTCGGGCGATATGCTTTGCCCCGCCCACCTCCACCCCGGATGATACATCAACACCCCAGGAGGCTACCTTTTTCAGTGCCTGGGTGACGTTCTCCGGGGTAAGGCCGCCGGCCAGGAACACCGGATATTCCCTGGCCACCTGCCCGGCCAGATTCCAGTCGAGCACTTTTCCAGTCCCACCGTACTTGCCCCTGACCTGGGCGTCAAGAAGAAAGTTAAATTTCTGCCGGGACAGCACCTTTGCCCCTTCTGCCAGATAGGCGCTGGCCTCCGACGCGCTCTGGCCCCGTTTCAACCTGACGGTTTTTATTACCGGCCGGGCAATATCATGGCAGTACTCCCAGGACTCGTCGCCGCTCAACTGCACCCTGTCCAGATAGCAGTTATCCGCGATGCCGTTTACTGTGGCCGCATGAAAATTGACAAAGACACCGACCACCTCCGTGGCATAGCCGCTGTTTTTCACCGCCAGAGCTATCTTTCGGGCTTGCTCCAGGTTGATGCGCCGTGGGCTGGGCGCAAACACCAGCCCGATGAAGTCCGCCCCCGCTTTGGCGGCGGCCAGAGCGTGCTCTGCCTCCTTGATGCCGCAAATTTTGATATAAGTCATTTTGCCAGCTCTCTCACCTTGGCGGCAATATCACTGGCTGTGAGCAGCGCTTCACCCACCAGTGCCGCGTTGACTCCCCACTTTTTCAAATCTTCAATATGCCTGCGGCTACTTATACCACTCTCGCTGACCACGAGCTTGTCTTCCGGCATCAGCTTGCGCAGCCGTGGTGTGGTACTGATATCGATTTTAAAGGTTTTAAGGTCGCGGTTATTGATGCCGATGATTTGCGCACCGCTGCGCAGCGCCTTCTCGACCTCGCTCTCGTTGTGTACCTCCACCAGGCAGTTAAGGCCGAGTTCATGACTCAGCGTCAAAAGTTCAGCGAGCGGTTCCTGCGCCAGTATGGCTGTGATGAGCAGCAGGGCATCGGCGCCGTAAGCTCGGGACTCGTAGACCTGGTAGGGGTCAAAGATGAAGTCTTTCCTCAAGAGCGGTATTGTCACTGCTTCCCTGATTTCAGCCAGGTGTTCCATCTGGCCGCCAAAATATTTCTTTTCCGTCAGCACCGAGATGGCGGCGGCACCGTTATCGGCATAAGTCCTGGCCAATGCTGTGGGGTCGAAATCGGGGCGGAGGACACCCCTTGAGGGCGACGCCTTTTTCACCTCGGCAACAAGGCTGATGCTGCTCCCTTTCAGTGCTGCGGCAAAGTCCCGTGTCTTCGTGCGCTGGGCAATACGTGCTTGCAGTGCGGACACCGGCACCGCTTTCTTCTGCTGCCTGACCTCTTCTTTTTTATCAGCCACAATTTTGTCCAGCATGATAGTATTTATCCCAGCTTATGGCTCAGTTTAATCAAAGCTTCAAGTTTTTCTGCAGCCTGGCCGCTATCAATAGTGCTTTCGGCAAGGCGTACCCCTTCTTTCAGGTCGGGAACGCGCTCGCCGGCATAGAGGGCGGCAGCGGCATTCAGTGCCACCACGTCACGCGCGGGCCCCTTCTGGCCACTGAGGATGTGGTGCAGTATGCTGGCGTTTTCCTCTGGAGTCCCTCCTTTGATTTCCGATATGCCGGTTTTTTTGAGGCCAAAGTCAGCGGGTTCCACTTCGGCCGTGGGCAGGACACCCTGCTCATTGACCTCCCAGAAAACGGACTTTCCGCTTATGGAGAGTTCGTCCATGCCATCCAGGCTATGGACTACCAGCGAGTGTTTCGTGCCCAGCCGGTGCAGCACAGCGGCGATTTTCTGGCCCAGTTCCTGGCTGGGCACACCAATCACCTGGAACCCGGCGCGGGCGGGGTTGGTCAACGGCCCGAGGACATTGAACACCGTCCTGATGCCGATTTCCCGTCGTGGGCCGGCGGCGTGTTTCATCGCCGGGTGGAAGAGAGGGGCAAACATGAAGCCGATGCCGACCTTTTCCAGACATTGGGCAACGGCCTCAGCATTGAGGTCGATTTTAACCCCAAGCGCTTCGAGGACATCGGCGCTGCCACATTTGCTGGTCATGGCGCGGTTGCCGTGCTTGGCAACCCTGAGACCAGCCCCGGCGACCACAAAAGCGGCGGCGGTGGAGATATTGATGGTGGCGGAATTATCACCGCCGGTGCCGCAGGTGTCTATTAGGGGCGGCGTTGCCTTCACCGGGACGGCTTTTTCCCGCATGACACTGGCCAGACCGGCGATTTCGTCCACTGTTTCCCCTTTAATGCGCAGCGACGTGATAAAGGCGGCAATCTGGGCCGGCGTTGCTTCCCCGCCCATTATCTCCGCCATCACCGCCGCCGACTGCTCAAAGCTCAGTGAGCTGCCTGAAACCAGAGTATTTATGGCTTCTTTAATCATTGTTTTAATCCTCCCTGTCGATAAAATTCCTCAGTAAATCTTTACCTACCTCGGTCATGATGGACTCCGGGTGGAACTGCACGCCGTCAATTGGGTACTGGCGGTGGCGCAGGCCCATGATAAGGCCGTTTTCCGTCCAGGCGCTGACCTGAAGGCAGTCGGGCAGGCCATCACGCATCACCGCCAGGGAGTGATAGCGGATGGCGGGGAACGGGTTGGGCAGACCGGCGAACAGCCCGCGGCCATCATGGTGAATTAGAGATGACTTGCCGTGCTTGATTTCACCGGCACCCTCCACCCGGCCGCCGAAGCTGTAGCCGAGGCACTGGTGCCCCAGGCAGACGCCCAGCACTGGCAGATGTGGCCCGAAGTGCCGGATGACGTCATTGGAGATGCCGGCCTGCGGCGGCGCGCCCGGCCCGGGGGAAATAACGATGCGTTCCGGCGCCAGCTTCTCAATCCCGTCAAGGCTGATTTTATCGTTGCGGAACACCTGCACCTCTTCACCCAGTTCGCTGAGGTACTGGTAAAGGTTGTAGGTAAAGCTATCGTAGTTATCAATTAACAGCAGCATGACTGGCCTCCGCCTGCTTGATGGCGGCAAGTAATGCCTGGGCTTTGTTCAGGCTTTCCTGGTATTCATTTTCGGGAACGCTGTCGGCCACGATGCCGCCGCCCGCTTGCACGTGGGCCACGCCGTCCTTGATGACGATGGTGCGGATGGCGATGGCGGTGTCCAGGTTGCCGGAGAAATCAAAGTAGCCAACGGCGCCGGCATAGGGGCCTCTCTGGTCTGGCTCCAGCTCGGCGATAATCTCCATGGCCCGAATCTTCGGCGCCCCGGAGACGGTGCCGGCGGGGAAGCAGGCCCTTAAAGCATCGAACTGGGTCATGCCCGCCCGTAATTTACCCTGCACGTGGGACACCAGGTGCATCACGTGCGAGTAGCGTTCGATGTCCATAAACTGCGTCACGGAAACGGTGCCCGGCTGGCTGATGCGGCCGATATCATTGCGGCCGAGGTCGACCAGCATGATGTGCTCAGCCCGCTCTTTCTCGTCGTTCAGCAGCTCTCTGGCCAGTTCCAAATCGCGGTCGGGGTCAGGGCTGCGGGGACGGGTGCCGGCGATGGGGTGGTTGGAGACAACGCCGTCCTCCACCCTGACCAGCAGTTCCGGGGAAGCGCCAATAATATGGCAGTCGTCAAGGTGCAGGAAGTACATATAGGGAGAGGGGTTAATGGAGCGCAACGCGCGGTAGATGGCAAAGGGACTGGCGCGGGTACGTTTGGAGAGCCGCTGCGACAGCACTGTCTGAATGATATCGCCGTCAAAGATGTATTGCTTGGCCTTCTCGACTATTTTTTCATACTCCGCCTGAGAAAGGTTCGACGTAACCGGCGATTCTATTCCGGCTGATGACAGGGCCTGCGCACTGATGGGCTGCCTCAGCCTTGCCATCATCTGGTCGATTTTCTCCGTTGCCTCACGGTATGCCTGTTCAATATCACCATCAAGATGGGCATGGGCGACTATCTTTATCTTGTGGGTCAGGTGGTCGAAGACCAGCAGCGTGTCCGCCAGCATCAGCATGGACTCGGGAAGTCCGAGCGGGTCATTAGCCGGCGCGGGCAGTTCTTCAAAGTAACGTGCTACCTCGTAGCTGAGATAGCCGACGATGCCGCCGTGAAAGCGGGGCAGGCCGGACACCGCTACCGGGCGGTAATGCTGAAACTCTTTTTCAATCAGCCTCAGCGGGTCGACGGGATTCTTTTTGCCCGTCTTGATGACCAGAGACGGCTCCGTGCCAATGAAGCTGTAGCGGGCCAGCCTTTCCCCGCCCTCCACACTCTCGAGGAGAAATGAATGGTTGCCCTGGGCTATCTTGAGGTAGGCCGACACCGGTGTCTCTAGGTCAGCCATCATTTCACGGTACACCGGCACCAGATTGCCCTGTTTCTGCAATTGTTTCACGTCTTCTAATTTTGGGTAGTACATATTTATTTGCCTTTTTGGGAAATAAAAAAACCCCCGCCCTAAAAGGGGCGGAGGCTGCTTCCGCGGTGCCACCCTTCTTGGTCAGAAAATAAAAAAGAAATAAGTGACCATCTCTATCAGGTACGGCCCTTTTGCTTGAGGACGATACCCTGGGATTTGCTAACGCTTCCCCTGCGTCAAGTCCTACTCACTTTTATGGCTTTCGGTTTGCGGCTCCCAGGTCCATTCTGCTCCGGCGCTGGCATCGGCTCTCACCTTACCCGACTCTCTGCGCCCCGCTCTGGAGCCTACTAGTCCTGTTCAAAGCCTTTCACTATATGTTAATTAAGTATACAGGTAAAAGGGATGGGTTTGTCAAGTGATATGGGTAAAATGTCAGACCACACAAGTCGCTAGCTAATCCATATCCGAAGACACCAGCAATGGCATCTGGATTAACTAATCATATCTGGACTATTGAGGAAATTGTGCGGTTGAAATAAAGTGTATTGGCAACAACCAAGTTATACAAATCTACTTAGGGCAAAACCACCCCCGATACCCCCAACAAACGAAAAACCGCCTATTATCAGATTCAGAACTGTATCACCAGCCCCTTGAAGCTTAAAAAACACTAAAAGACCTACGAATACTACTAGAAAGGTGAGCGCTCCATAAAATACATATCGTCTAGTTGATTTTCTATCATTCGCAATTCTATCGTTTGTCCTATCAACCCCATCAATAATCTTATCTATATGCTTTTCAGTTATTTTTTCATGCAAAGGATTACCAACAGAAACCCGCCCCAATGCCATCGTCGCGGTAAATTGTCTTAATATCTTGGAGCGGTCTTCAGCTGGAAGCTTCTCAAGTATTTCACTTGGTATCAAAGATTCTTCGTCTTTTCCCTCTTTCTCTTTATCCTTCTTCTTCCTTTTCTCCATTCCTACGCCAGTCCCTTAAGAAGTTTTTCTGAAAAGGATAACCGACCAAAGTCGAATTGAGGATATTTTTGATTCATGAAGTGTTTGTCAAGCATTGAATCTAATTCACTTTCAACATAATCAGCCACTAAACGCTTTAGCACTACAGAACCCATATCTCTATCAATATTCTCATTATTTATTTCGTTACATAAAGAAATTATGGCGTCGCTAATTTCTTTGGAATTTAGCCATTTTTTATCGAGAATATACTTAACTATCGCATCGCTGATATTGTTATAGATTTCTTGCTCTAAATCTGATATAAACTCAGATTCTTGAGGAGAAATTACATTAGACATAACTCACCACCTTCTAACGCTGACATCTTATATTATGAATATACTAAATGTCAATAAATTTAGATATGACTTTTGTAACACAACATAAAATTATTATCTGAAACTATATTCATTCTACCACACCAAAACCAAAATAATACACTACCGGGTAAAAAGGTTTTATTTGCTTTTGGTTGGCATTCATGACTCGCTCTCTTTGTCATCTTTAGCACTTTTTTCTTGCTCTGGTTTGATTTTAGTTGCCAAGTCTTTAATTGTGGTATCTAGATTATCAACTGATTGTCGGAGTTGATTTACTATTACTTCAAGAGATGACGATGATTTTTTATCTTTTACTAGGCTTATGACGAACCAGATGAAAACGCCTACGCCAAGTAATAACAACGCGTCTGCTGAATGAGCCAAGATTTTAGCTTCAATTTCATATCCTTTAGCTACTTGCCAATTAAGAGGCGGATAAACCCAATTTGCGAAGCGAACTATTTGTTCCATTATGCTCCACCCCCTATAGATGGTATACGGGATGGCAGCATAAAGTAACCCAACAATAACAATAAAGGCTGCAAATAATGACTTGGTTCTGTTAGATAATGTAGGCATTTTGCTCCATCTTTATTATTGTTAAGAGAATATCTTAACCGCCTACATAAATCAACTAAATGCAAATAAAACCGGTAAAAAGGTTAAAATGTGTCTCCTCTGGTGAAGGCCAGCACCCCCGGGATTATCAGGTTCACGATGGGGATAATCATCAATATGCCCAGCCAGGACGGCTGTTTTCTGGCCCTGGCAATTCCCATCCAGACAATGATGCCGAGAACTAAATTGGCCAGCGGAATGAAAAACAGGATAGTCCACCAGCCCGAATATCCGGCAACCTTGCAGGTCAAATACAGGTTGGCAATCGGTATCCAGGCCAGCCAGGCATTACTGGTACCGGTCCGGTTGGCGATGATGTAGAGAGTGAGCGCCAGCCAGACATATACCGCCAGACCCCAGAACGGGGGAATTCCACCAAATGTCATCCAGTGCCACATGTTTCACCTCAATTCGACCTGACACGGTGATTTTATCATCGCTTATTTGAAGCGGTCGGCGATGCTTTTGCCAAATTCCTGCGCCGCTTTACCCACTTCTCTGAATCTGGCCTTTACCTCATCGTCCTGGAAGCGACCGCCAAAGGTCTTGGCGGCATTGGCGGCGCTCTCGCCGAAGTCTTTTGCCTTTTCCTTGAGCTGGGGGTCGTTAAAAATTTCGCTTATGGCTTCACCAAAGGCGCGGAACATCTCGCCAAAGCTTTCGGCAGAACCCTTTTTGCCTGTATTCTCTTCCGGCACCATGTTATCCTCCCTCCATAAGAAAACCCGGTCATGATTAATTAATATAGTTTAACCATTAAAAGTAATATATGGCAATGGCATTTGCCTTTTTGGTAAAAAACTGGGGAGGGGAAAACCTTCCCCTCCCACATGGTAAACAATGACAACCGGTCAGTTACTTGCCGGCCATGGCCTTCATCAAGCTGGCGGCTCGTCTGGGATTGAACACACCGCAGGCACATTGAGGTGCCAGGACTTTGGCGGCTTCTTCAGGGGTTTTGGTTCCGGCCTTTATCTCCTTCACCATTTCCCGGACCAGGTTTGGCGCAATCAGGGCATGGCCACACATGGTGGTAACCTCAAGGATTTCATTGGGGGGCAATTTTTCGGTTCTTCCCCAGGGACCGAGAGAAAAATTGGCCGTGTGGTGCTTCAGTCCCGCTTTCTCGATACACTCATCGACTTTCTCATAAATGCCGCTGACCACAACCGATAGACCGAGGTCGGCTTCCTTGAGCTCTTTCAGGACAGCGGTTACATCTTCAGGATTATAAAAAACTGCGTGACCTATCTTGTCGACATTGGCAATGACCTCTTCCGCTTTATCAATCATGCCACCCATGGAAACGCTGCCGATATTTACCGCGTTGTGGCGCAGGGCCATGCGGAGGAATTTCTGCACTTTCTGCCGGTGGCCTTCTTCATTGTGGCCAACTGCCTGTATCATCAGCACGACATAGTCTTCACTCAGGCTCTCTCTGGTCCCACGGCGATGCAAAGTGTGTGTCATTCATATCCTCCTGATTAAACATTAGCCACTGGCCGACCCAGGCCAACGTTCTGTTTTCCGTTGATGTAGTAGGGGATGTCCATCTTGTCCAGCAGTTTGCGCAGTGGGTAGGAGCCATCGGGGTCGGCAC
>DAOUMS010000024.1:0-8603 GCA_034409565.1 Dehalococcoidales bacterium | reverse complement strand
GTGTCAGACGGCTCAGGGATTCTGAGGCCAGATTCGCTTGTTTTAACGCGGCGCTTGCTCGCAGGTAAGAGAAAATAAGAGCGCCAAAAGCTATTGACATTGATATAATTTCCCAAATTGAAATTGTTGAGATATCTAGTTGCATCGTTTGCTACCCCCTTCAGTTTATTCTTTATTTCTAGACAAATGATATCATAAGTAATCAACTCAGTAGCGGCTTTTGAACTCACCTCTGTGGATGTTATAATGAGCTATGTGCAGTTACTCAGGTATGGACAGTAAAGCCGTCAGGCATACCTACGCTGCCGCCGGTGTTGACATTGATGTTGCGGCAAGAGCCAAGAAACTCATCGGGGAGCAGGCCAAGACCACCCACCGCCCCGAGGTATTGAGCGGCGTCGGCTTCTTCGGCGGCTTCTTTGAGTTAAAAGGGTACCGGCAGCCAGTTCTCGTTTCCAGTGTGGACGGCGTGGGCACCAAGCTGAAGGTAGCCGCCGCGCTGGGCAAACATGATACCATTGGCATTGACCTGGTCAATCACTGTGTCAACGACATTTTTGCCTGCGGGGCGGAGCCCCTGTTCTTTCTCGATTACATTGCCATGGGCAAGCTCGTGCCGGAACAGGTAGCGGCGATTGCTCAAGGACTGGCGAAGGCCTGCCGCGAGGTCGGCTGTGCCCTCATCGGCGGCGAGACCGCCGAGATGCCCGGCCTGTATTCCGGTGAGGACTACGACCTGGTCGGCTTCATCATCGGCGTGGTGGAGAAAGACGGGATAATCAAGGGAAAGGACATTGCAGCTGGCGATGCTGTCATTGGCCTGCCCTCCAGCGGGCTGCACACCAACGGCTACTCTCTGGTGCGCAAAATTTTTGAGGCCGGCGAGTTCAAAAAGAATTATCCGGAACTGGGGCGGACGCTGGGCGAGGCACTGTTAGAGCCGCACCGCTGCTATTACAACCAGCTAAAGTCTCTACTGCCCCTGGTTAAAGGAATGGCGCACATTACCGGCGGCGGCCTGGTGGATAATATCCCCCGCGTGCTGCCGGATGGCCTCGCTGTCCACCTTGATAAGAACTCATGGACGGTACTGCCCATATTCAAACTGATTCAGGACAGGGGCAATGTTGACTCGGATGAGATGTTCAGGGTATTCAATATGGGTATCGGCATGGCGCTCATCTGTGCCCCCGATAATGTTGACGCTCTTATCAGGAAGTTAAGCGGGGCAAAGGTAGTTGGTGGGGTGGCAAGGCAGGCAGAGAAGGCGAGGGTGGTGATAGAATGAGGCTGGAGGAACTGCCCTTACCGAGACGTATATTGAAATTGGTGTGGTGGGGATTTGGCTATTTTGCAGTTCTGGCCTTACCCGGGGGCTTAATCGGGTTTGTTACCGGACTATTTGGTTACCACAGAATTGCGGCGGTGGCTGGCGGGACTCTCTTCTTTATCGTCTATCCCGCATCGAGAAAGAAGTGGGGGCCCGGACTTGACAATGTAACACTGCTTATGGCTTTTTGTGGCGGCATCGGGTTCGGGCTGGCCTGCTATCTCATCGGTGGCTTTGCCACTTAGCCTGATGGCCTGACAGGATATAGAGAAATAAGCGTGGAGGATTATTGATGCGAGCCATAATCAGCGTTTCTGACAAAGCGGGCGTTGCCGAATTTGCCCGGGGACTGAGTAAATTAGGTTTTGAGCTTTTCAGCACCGGCGGTACCAAGAAGGCCATCGCCGAAGCTGGCGTTTCGGTGAAGAGCATCTCTGAGATAACCGGCTTTCCCGAGATACTCGACGGCAGGGTGAAGACGCTGCATCCGATGGTGCACGGCGGACTGCTCGCCCGGCGCGATATACCAGCGCATATGGCGGAATTAACCAAAAACAAGATAGAGCCTATCGACCTGGTGGCGGTCAACCTCTATCCCTTTGTGCAGATAGTGGCCAAAGAAGGGGTTACATTAGAAGAAGCGTTGGAAAATATCGATATCGGTGGGCCGACCCTGCTCCGTGCGGCGGCCAAGAACTTCCCCAGCGTTATCGTCGTTGTTGACCCGGCGGACTATCCGGTAATTCTGGAAAAGCTGGGTGAGGGGGCACTGTTTCAGGAAGAAAAAAAGCGACTGGCGCAGAAAGCGTTTCAGCACGTGGCCATGTATGACACCGCCATCGCTCAGTACCTGCGACAGGGCGAGGAGGGCTTCCCCGAGGCTATGACCATCGCCCTGAAAAAGCGCTACAGCCTGCGCTATGGAGAGAACCCGCACCAACAAGGTGCCTTCTATGCCGAGCCGGTGGTCGGGGGGAGCCATGATACCGGCATCACCTGGGCGGAACAGCTTCATGGCAAGGAGCTATCTTACAACAACATTCTGGATGCTGATGCGGCGTGGGGCGCGGTTGTTGATTTCGCGGCGCCGACCGTGGCCATCATCAAGCATACCAATCCCTGCGGCCTGTCCAGCCACGATAACATTGCCGAGGCCTACCGCCGGGCGTTCAGTGGCGACCCTGTGGCCGCCTTCGGGGGCATCGTTGCCGTGAACAGGGCCATTGACCTGGCGACGGCGGAGGCAATAAAGCCGACCTTTTACGAAATCGTCATTGCCCCTGAATACGAGGAAAAAGCGCTCGAGGTGCTGAAGCGCAAGAAAGACCTGAGAATTTTAAAAGCGGCGCTGCCGCCGTCTTACGGCACCTCCCATGAAGGCTATTTGGATATCCGGCGGGTGCGGGGCGGTTTCCTGGTGCAGAGTTCCGACTCTCTGGCGGAAGACAGCGTTAAAATAAAAACGGTGACCAGGCGTGCGCCGACCGAGGCTGAAGTCCAGGACCTGCTTTTTGCCTGGCGCACGGTGAAGCACATAAAGTCCAACGCCATTGTGCTGGCTAAAGACAAAACACTGGTCGGCATGGGCGCTGGCCAGCCGAGTCGCATCGTCAGTGCCCAAATCGCCAAAGAGAAGGCGGGGGAGAAGACGAAGGGCAGTGTGCTTGCCTCCGACGCTATGTTCCCCTTCCCCGACGTGGTGGAGGCGGCGGCGGAGGGTGGTGTTACCGCCATCATCCAGCCCGGCGGCTCAATCAGAGATGAAGATTCCATCAAGGCGGCGGACAGGCATAATATCGCCATGGTGTTTACCGGCGAAAGGCACTTCCGGCATTAGAAGCTAAAGCGAGAGAAATGTATGGCGGATGCGGTAATCGTTGTTGACATGCTCCGGGGCTTTATGGAGCCAGGAAACCCGCTTTATGCCGGGAACAAAGCGCGCCAGATTATTCCCAATGTGCAGAAATTGCTGGCGCGGGAGCTGGCCCGGGGGTCGAAGATATTTTACGTCTGTGACAACCACGACCCCGATGACCTTGAGTTCAAGATGTTCCCGCCGCACTGCCTTGCCGGCACACCGGAGGCGGAGGTCATTCCAGAGCTGGCCGGGTATCCCGGAGAGATAATCCCCAAGAAGCGCTACAGCGGCTTTTTCAACACTGACCTGGAAGCAAGGCTCAAGAAGCTCAAGCCGGAGAAGCTGATTATCTGCGGCGTGCTGACCGATATCTGCGTGATGCATACGGCGGCAGACGCTCGCAACCGCGATTACCCGGTGGAGGTGCCCGTTGACAGCGTGGCCTCGCCGGAGGAAAAGGCCCACCAGTTTGCCCTGGAGCACATGGAGAAGGTGCTGGGGGTAAGGCTGACCGGTGCTGGAGGATAGCCAGATGAAAAAGCCAGAGTTTAAGCCAGATGAAGCGGTGCTTTCCGGAGAGACCGCGGACATTTATTTTGCCCGCACCATTGAGATACTGCGCCGTGAGGGACTCAACCCAGTGGCTACCATGGAGGTCTTTTCCAGTCGGGCGGGGATGCTCTGTGGCATGGAGGAGGCCAAAGCCCTGCTGGACCGGGTCTTGCCTAGGGACAAACGTGAGGTCTGGGCTCTTGCCGAGGGCGAAGCAATGGCTGCCCGGGAAGTGGTGCTGCGCATAACGGCGCCATATCAGAGTTACGGGCTTTACGAGACGGCACTCTGTGGTATTTTAGCCCATTGCAGCGGCTGGGCGACGGCGGCCAGAGATTGCGTTGCCGTGGCCCGCGGCATTCCTATCATCAGCTTCGGGGCGCGCCATGTCCATCCCTCGGTGGCCGGTGTCATGGATTATGCGGCGGTGGTGGGAGGGTGTGTCGGCTGCTCCAGCATCGTTGGCGCCAGGCTCGCCGGCGTAGCGCCGGCAGGCACCATGCCCCATGCCCTGATTATCGTTATGGGCGACACGGTCAGGGCGACCGTTGCCTTTGATAAATATATGCCCCCCGAGGTGCCGCGCATTTCACTGGTTGATACCTTCAAGGACGAGGCTGAGGAAAGCCTGCGTGTGGCTGAGGCGCTCGGGGAAAAGCTGAACAGCATCAGGCTGGATACTCCCGACGAGCGGGGGCGGGTTACCGCTGACTTGGTGAAAGAGGTGAGGGCTAGGCTGGACCTGGCCGGATTTAAGAAGGTGAAGATATTTGTCAGCGGCGGACTGGACCCGGAGCGCATCACCTATTTTCTCGATAGTGGGGCGCCGGTTGACGGCTTTGGCGTGGGCAGCTATATCAGCGGTGCCCGGCCAATTGATTTTACCGCCGACCTGCATGAGATAGAGGGCAAGCCAATTGCCAAGCGGGGGAGGATACCCGGCATCACGCCGAACCCCCGCCTCAAGCGCGTGATGTAGAGAAATTGGGGCGACCCCCATTCTGACCCCAAACAAGCAAAAGAATTCCGATTTTTATTACTTTGGTTCCCTCTGGCTGGCATTGAAAAATCTGAAAAATCAGTATATACTGATAAATAGGTAATCCATACAAATGCTGAAGCAGTTTTAAAGCGTGAGGTGGGCCAATGTCGAAAGAAATGAAGTGCTGTCAGGTGGATGCGCTGGTCACCATTGATGGCAGGGGGCAGATAGTGCTCCCAAAAGAAGTGAGAGAGAAAGCGGCAATAAAAGCGGGCGATAAATTTATGGTTATA
This sequence comes from Dehalococcoidales bacterium, assembly GCA_034409565.1. Taxonomy (GTDB): domain Bacteria; phylum Chloroflexota; class Dehalococcoidia; order Dehalococcoidales; family RBG-16-60-22; genus E44-bin89. The sequence continues at coordinate 3,588 of DAOUMS010000024.1, read as the reverse complement.
AGCAATGAGTCTGCCGGGAAAGTGTGCTGCCTTTTCTTGGTCAAGGCGGACTACTTTAATGAGACCATAAAGGGCACGCTTGGGCCAATGGTGAAAGATATCGTTGCCTAGTCATAAGGAGATAGAGTGAGATGAAAGAAACAGAAATCAGGCGCATGGTGCGAGAAGGCTACGCGGCCAGAGTCCAGAATAAGAGTTCCTGCTGCGGCGGGGAAAGCCCGTGCTGTTGCGGTGGTGATACGACCAGGTCAATCAGCAAAGCCGTGGGCTATTCCGATGAGGAAATGGACTCTGTGCCGGATGGCGCCAATCTGGGCCTGGGCTGCGGCAATCCAACAGCTCTGGCGTCTCTGGTCGAGGGAGAAACGGTTTTAGACCTTGGCTCAGGCGTCGGCTTCGACTGTTTCCTAGCGGCCAATAAGGTTGGCTCGCAGGGGACGGTAATCGGCGTGGATATGACGCCGGAGATGCTCACCAGAGCCAGGGAAAACGCGGAAAGGGGAGGCTACCGGAACGTGGAATTCCGGCTGGGTGAGATTGAGAGCCTGCCGGCAGCGGATAATTCCGTTGACGTTATTATTTCCAACTGTGTCATCAACCTTTCTCCGGATAAAAAGCGGGTTTTCAATGAGGCGTTTCGCGTGCTCAAGCCGGGCGGTCGGCTGATGGTATCGGACATTGTTCTGCTTAAAGAGCTGCCTGATTTCATCAGAAATTCCGTTGCCGCCTACGTGGGCTGCATTTCCGGGGCTTTGCTGAAAAACGAATATCTGGAGACGATAACCAGAGCCGGTTTTCAGGAGGTACAGGTACTGGATGAGGCCAATTTCCCCATTGACTGCATGGCCAACGACCCGACCGCCAGCGCGGTCATTGATAAGCTTCACCTTTCCGAAGAGAAACTGAAAGACACCGCCAGTTCCGTGGTCAGCATCAAGGTCAGGGCGCTGAAGCCGGAGTAAAGGGGGCTTATTTTGCTACCTCGCCCCCTGTATTCCCCTTCTTTTTAATTCCAGGCGCAGCACGGTTCGGGTTTTTTCAGTCACCTTCACCCGCTCGTCAATGCGCCAGCCAGCCACCCAGATAATTTGCTCTGATGAGCAGACAATTGGTACCCGCCGCCGCCAGGCACGCGGTATCTTGCTGTCAATCATGAACTCGTTTAATTTCTTGGGCTGACTCATGCCCAGGGGCTGAAAGCGGTCGCCGGGACGGCGCGGGCGTATGGTCAGTTTATCTCCCGTCCGGTCAAGGTCGAGGCGGGCGGTATAGCTGTTGACCTCTTCTACAGCCGGCTTCCGCTTGATGACATCGGCCACGACCCGCCAGCCGGGGAGCATCGTTGTGCCCGGCACCTGTAGCTGATACTCGGTTTCTATGGCCGGAAAAGGGGACAGGGCGGTGGGGTCGCTGCCCAGCAGGTAACGGTCATACTCGATGGCGAAGGTCAGTCCATCGGGCAGGGTAATGACCTTTCCCGCCGGCTTATGCAGCGAAGCCATGATTTCGGCAATGTGCCGGCTTTCTATATCCATCAGGTTGCCCAGCCGCTTTTCCACGGCTGACCTCAGCAGGTGGCGTTGTAAAGCCGCCGGCAGCTTGAGAAAACGCTCTCTGTCCAGAATCACCGTGTTTCCCTGTTCTTTAATGATTCCGCTGCCCAGTATCAGAGCTTCTGCTTCCAGGGCCGCAAGGTCGTCAGAGGCGATGTGGGCGGTGCGGAGCAGGGCATCGCTTACCTGTGGGTTGTAGCTCTCGAGCAGGGGGATGAGCTGCTGGCGTATTCTATTCCGCAGTGGTGACAGCGACAGATTGGAAGTATCGAGGCGGGACTTGAGCCGGTAGCGGCGGCAGTAAGCAGCGGTATCTTCCCGTCTTACTTCCAGCAGCGGCCGGATTACGTTCAGAGCGACCTTTCCCGACCGCCATGTGCTGGACGGTTGCAGCCCTCTCAGGCCCCGCATACCGCTTCCCCGAATCAGATGCATCAGGATGGTCTCAATGTGGTCATCAAGGGTATGCCCCACCGCCACGGCGTGAGCCCCGGTCGTTTCGGCTACTTCGGCCAGAAAGTGGTAGCGCACTTCACGTGCCGCCTCTTCCTGGGTAAGACGCCGGCTTCTCTGGTAAGCTTTGACATCGCGACGCTCTACAGTGACCGGCAAGTCCAGCCTTCGTGCCAGGTCAGTTACATATCTGGCATCGGCCTTGGACTCATCGCCGCGCAGCTGGTGGTCGAGGTGGGCCACATGCAGCGTGATGCCGAGTTTGTCCCGCAACGCGAGCAAGGTATGCAGCAGGCAGACCGAATCAGGCCCGCCCGATACCGCCACCACCAGTTTACCGCCTGTCGGTATAAGGTGGTGCTCCGTGATGAACCCGGAAACCCGCTCGGGCAATGTGCCAGTGCGCTTCTGTTTCACCGGTGCCATCCGTAACCTAATTAGACCTCAGGATGAGTTTGGTGCGGTGGATTGCTTTTGGTATTTCCGTGAATCCCAGAGCGGCCGTGACCTGTTCCGGTCTTCCCGAACCGCCGCCGTCGCAGCGCAGCCTCATCCCGATGGTGCAGCGATTGTCCTGGCAGTCGAGCAGCCAGATATTATCGATTAATGCCCTCAGGTCGTAATGCCTTGGGCCGGTATCCCGCTGATGCTGCCAGGGAAGACTTTTCAAGGCAAGGAGCGAGGCAATGGCAGAAGCTACCTCCTGCTTTCCCTTTTCTGTTTCCAGTTCCACAGTGTACTCGGCCAGACGAACCTGTGCCTGCAGCGACGGCAGGCTCTCGGCAACCGGGGCCACCTGGAGAATTTCAAAGCCGGCGGGCAGTTGCTGGTTTACCGCCGCGGTGAAAAAATGCGGGGAGGACTCCCTAGTCAGGGTAATATCCATGAGTTCAGCTTCGCTGGTAACACCGACGGCCAGCGGCGCCGCCAGGGAAATTTTGGGGTGGGGGTGAAATCCCTCGGAATAGGCCAGCGCCATGCCCGCCCGGTTGAGCGCTCTCTGCCAGAGGCGCATGATATCAAGATGGGAGATGTACTTTGCCTCGGCACCACGACGGAATTTAATGCGCAAGCGTTGCATCGTCTTCGTATCTCAGGATTTGTCGGGCTCCTTTTTTGGTTCTGCCGGGCCAGGCTGTCCGCTGGTAGCTAGTTTTTCCTTGGTAAGCAGGACTTTCTCGATTTTACGGCCGCGCATCTCGGTAATCACCAGCTTCAGGCCCCGGTAACGCAGCTGCTCATTCTGCCTGGGGATATGGCCGAGGAGGCAGAGAATAAATCCAGCCACGGTCTCATAATCGCCTTCGGGCAGGTCAAGCTCCATCTGTTCGTTCACTTCCTCGATGCGCATGCTGCCGTCAACCTGGAAGGTGTACTCGTTGATGACCTCAAAGTCCTTTTCTACCTCCGCCAGTTCATCGCCCACCGGGCCGACGATTTCCTCGACCAGCCGGGTCAGGCTGACGATGCCGGCGGTGCCGCCGTACTCGTCGACGACGACGCACATGCGGAAGTTTTTGTCCCGCATTTCGGCGAAGAGGTCGTTGATGCGCTTTGCTTCCGGGGCGAAGTAGGCGGGACG
>DAOUMS010000023.1:0-5480 GCA_034409565.1 Dehalococcoidales bacterium | reverse complement strand
GGTGACCCCCTCTCTGCCTCCCGAGGACATACTGGCCAATGCCCCCCGCCGGGAAGGGGAGTGCTTCCGCGTCCGCGCCGTGCTGGAATGATACCATTGCCAGGAGAGAGTTTTGCCAGATAACCTTACCGAATTAACCATTCATGAGGCCCATAAACTGCTCAAGAGCCGGCAGCTTTCATCGGTGGAGCTGACCCGGGCGTATCTGGAACGCATCTCCAAGGTGGAGCCTGAGGTTCAGGCCTTTGTTACCGTAACCGATGAGCTGGCGCTGGAGCAGGCGGAGGCCGCCGACCGTCTCCTGGCCGGTGATAATACCGGCCCTCTTGCCGGCATACCGGTGCTTATCAAGGACGTCATGTGTACCAGAGGGGTGAGGACAACCTGCTCCTCAAAAATTCTGGAAAACCTGATACCGCCCTACGATGCTACCGTGGTGGAGAAACTGAAGGCCGGTAACGCCGTGATTGTCGGCAAGGCGAACATGGACGAGTTTGCCATGGGCTCATCAACGGAGAACTCGGCCTTTTTCCCCACCCGCAATCCCTGGGATTTGAGCCGGGTGCCCGGCGGCAGCAGCGGCGGCTCGGCGGCTGCCGTGGCGGCAGGGGAGACTGTTTTTGCCCTGGGCTCGGACACAGGGGGCAGCATCCGCCAGCCAGCCGGTTTCTGCAGCGTCGTCGGCTTCAAACCGACCTATGGCCGGGTCAGCCGCTACGGTCTGGTGGCGTTTGCCAGCTCTCTCGACCAGATAGGCCCGCTCACCCGTGATGTTACCGACTGCACGCTGGTGATGAACGCCATTGCCGGCTACGACCGCCGGGACTCCACCTCAGCGCCCGAGCCGGTGCCGGACTACACGCGGTGCCTGACTGATGACCTCAAAGGCATGCGCATCGGTGTGCCTAAAGAATATTTTGTCGAGGGGATGCAGGCGGAGGTGGCGGCGGCCATAAAAGCCGCCATCGGCCAGCTTGAAGAGCTGGGGGCGACGGTTGACTGGGAGGTATCATTGCCCCACACCCCGTATGCCCTCGCCGTTTACTACATCATTGCGCCCTCGGAGGCTTCTGCCAACCTGGCCCGCTATGATGGTGTCAAGTACGGCTTTTCCTACCAGGCACCAAGCATGTGGGAGTCACTGGAGAAGACCCGCCAGTTCGGCTTTGGCGCCGAGGTCAAAAGGCGCATCATGCTCGGCACGTATGCGCTTTCCGCCGGCTACTATGATGCCTACTACCTGAAGGCGCAGAAAGTCAGAACGCTGATACGGAGGGAGTTCGACCGGGCATTTGAGAAGTATGATGTCCTGGTGACGCCCACCTCCCCCACCGTCCCCTTCAAGCTCGGGGAGAGGGTAGACGACCCGCTCCAGATGTACCTCAGCGATGTCTGCACCCTGCCGGTAAACATTGCTGGACTGCCCGCGATTTCCATTCCCGCGGGCTTTGCCGGCGGCCTGCCCATCGGCATGCAGTTCATCAGCAGGCCTTTCGGCGAGGAAACGATTTTAAAGGTCGCCTACGCCTACGAGCAGTCCACCGACTGGCATAAGCGAAGGCCAAATATTTAGGGGAGTTAAAGAAGGGCGAAGCCCCTCTTCCTAATACCTCCCCCTCCCTGATAGGGAGGGGGACACAGGGGGGAGGGTTACCTTAATAAAATCCTAGAAAGTAAGCTATGGAAATTCAAAATCGCTGGCACAGAGAGACCACCGAGAAAATCAATTCCTACCAGAGCAGCCTGAGCAAGAAGGAGCAGAAAAAATACCAGCTCGACCTGCTCACGCGGGTGACCAGGAGGGTCGCCGGCTTCTATGATGAATGCGGCGAGTGCCAGCTTTTCCAGCAGGAAATCACCGCCTATGTCAATGAACTGGGCAACATGGTTCATCTGGCCGATAACGCAAGAAGAAAGCAGTATGCCAAGCGACTCAAGCAGACCGTCCGGCACCTGCAGAGGCAGCACAAGCTGGTGCCCAAGGGGTATTATGTTGGCATCTGGACCTCCATTGGCACTGGCATCGGGGTGGCTATCGGGGCGGGGATGGACAGTGTCGGTGGCGGGATACCAATCGGCATTGGCATCGGCGTGGCTATTGGCATGATGCTGGATGCCAAAGCGAAAAAAGAGGACAGGGTAATTTAGTCAGAGGAGTCCGTCATGGTAGAGCAAATGGTGGGTTTCTTCCTTTCCTGGTTTGCCAATCCCAGCCTCATCGGCATTGGCCTGGCGGTAGTATTTGGTGCTATCTGGCTGGTCTGTTACTGGCCACCGCTATTCAAGAGATGGTGGCTCTGGGCAGTTCTGGCCATTAGCGCTTTACTGTCCCTGATTGCGGTTAGCTTTATTCAAATTCCCCTCCAGTATCTGGTCGGGCAAGCATTGGGTCAGTTCTGGAGCCAGGAAGTACTCATGCGGTGGCTGCTGCTCGCGGGCATACCTCAGATACTCCTCAGCGGTCTGGTTCAGGAGGGGTCCAAGATGGTACCGGTGGTTCTCTGGTGGATTGGCGAGGGCAGGACACTTGCGCCAAAGGCGGGGTTGGCTATCGGGGCGGTAGCCGGGTTCGGATTTGGTGTCTTTGAAGCCGTATGGGTACATAATAGTATCTTCGCCGCCGGCTGGAGCTGGGAAGCGGTACAAACTGGTGGCTATATGGCACTGGCCGGCTTCTGGGAGAGGTTCTTTGCCGTGGCCTTTCATATCGCCTCCAGTGCCCTGGTCGGGTGGGGTCTTGCCAGGGGGTGGGGCTGGCAGTTCTACCTGCTGGCTGCTTTCCTGCACAGCCTGTTGAACTATAGTGTGGTATTCCTTCAGGCCGGGTTTTTTACCGTTGTCCATGTGGAAATCTATGCCGCTGTGGTAGCTGTGCTGGTAACCGCCGGGGCGCTCTGGCTCCGCTGGCGGAAGAGCGAAGAAGCAGCTAGCGAATAAAAAAGAGTGGCTGGTCTGTCTTACATCCGCTCCGGTGCAGTCATCCCCATGAGGTGCAATGTGCGGCTGAGCACGATTTTGGCTGCCTCAACCAGTTTCAGTCGCGCCCTAGTGAGCGCTTCATCTTTAGAGACTACACGGCACTGCATGTAGAAGCTGTGAAAAACGGTGGCCAGGTCCTGGGCGTAGTAGGTGAGGTGGTGGGGCTCCAGGGTGGTGGCGATGGTTTCCACAAGCTCGGGCAGAAGGAGCATCCTGCGGATGAGGGCGAGCTCCGGTTCCGTGGTCAGCAGCGAGACATCCCCATCGCGGTAGTCAATGCCTCTTTCCTGCGCCAGGCGCAGTATGCTGGCAATGCGGGCATGGGCGTACTGGACGTAGTAGACCGGGTTATCCGCCGACTGTTTTTTGGCCAGTTCCAGGTCAAAGTCCATCTGGCTGTCGGCAGAGCGGGACAGGAAGAAAAAGCGGCAGACATCAGCACCGACCTCCTCGATAAGTTCACGTAAGGTGACGATATCACCGCTTCGTTTCGAGATGCGCACTATCTCACCGCCGCGGCGCAGCGTGACCATCTGCGAGATGATAACCCTGAGCTGCTCCGGGTCAATACCCAGCGCGCCCACCACGGCTTTCATCCGTGAGACATGCCCCATATGGTCGGCACCCCAGATATTGATAACGGTGTCAAACTTGCGCTTCAGGAACTTGTCATAGTGGTAGGCGATGTCGGTGGCAAAATAGGTCGGTGAGCCGTCGCTGCGTATCACCACGTTGTCTTTGTCCTCGCCCAGCGCCGTGGAAACAAACCAGGTGGCCCCTTCCTTCTCACTGATGTGGCCTGCCTGCTGCAAAAGCGACATGGCTTCATCATACTGGCCATTTTTATACAGGCTGCGTTCGCTGAACCAGACGTCAAAGGTCACGCCCAGCATCTCAAGGTCAGTCTTTATCTGGTCAACCATTTTTTCCAGACCGACCTGACTCAGCTTCTCGATGGCCTCGGTTTCAGAAAGGGGGAGGAGTGCCTCACCCTGCTGGTCAACTATCTCCCTGGCCAGGTCGACCAGGTACTGGCCGTGGTAGCCGTCCTCGGGTATTTCGGCTTCTTTTCCCAGGCACTGCTGGTAGCGGGCAAGAAGTGAGCGCGCAAAGGCGTCAACTTGGCTGCCGGCGTCGTTAAGATAGTATTCCTTCTCCACCTGATAACCGGCGGCAGTAAGAGCACTGGCCAGCGTGCTGCCCAGGATAGCGCCGCGTCCGTGGCCGACGTGGAGCGGCCCGGTGGGGTTCACGCTGACAAACTCAATCTGCACCCGTTTCTTCTGGCCAATCTCAATGTTGCCGTAAGATTCGCCGGCCTCCAGAATTGAGTTCACCTGTCCGGCCAGCCAGCTGGCACTCAGGATGAAATTGATAAAGCCCGGCGGCGCCACGGCCACCCGCTCAATCTCGACAGTACGGGCGATAAAGGCCGCCATGTCACCGGCGATGGCCAGGGGATTGCGGCTGGTGACGCGTGCCAGTTTTAAGGGCAGGCTGGAGGCGTAATCGCCGTGTTCCGGGTTCTGTGGGTGCTCCATGATGACCTCAGGCAGAGTAACCGGGGGTAACTTACTTGACTTCTGCGCCTCAATGGCTGCCTGAGTTAGCAGTTCGGCCAGTTTGTGTTTCAGCATCAGTCTGTTAAATCAGTGCTTGCGGCAATGGTTTCCATGCGCTTGCTTATGCCCGAATTATAGCACAATCGGGGCCGCTAAAGGAAAGAGCGTGTAAAATAATGATTTTCCAGTATTGACAAAGAAATGGGAGAGTAGTATTATTATAGGGCAATGATGTTGCTGTACAAATAGTGCGGTTTATTGGTGAAGGAGAACCACCGGGGGGGCGTGGTGCGCGCCACCAAGCCGCCGTACTTTGTGCATTGCACCTTAAAAATTGAATACGAAGTCTAATATTAAATCTGAAGCAGGTCAAGCGGGTAAGGGCATATGGTGGATGCCTTGGCATCAAGGGCCGATGAAGGGCGTAGCAAGGCTGCGATAAGCCCCGGTGAGCTGTCTAGCAAGCCTAGCCGGGGATTCCCGAATGGGGCAACCCGCTCAGGTAAACCCTGAGCACTCCCAGCTGAACACATAGGCTGGGTAGAGGTAAGCAGGGGAAGTGAAACATCTCAGTACCCTGAGGAAAAGAGATTATTCCCTGAGTAGTGGCGAACGAAAGGGGAAAAGCCCAAACCCGGTAAGCTCAGTGGCGCCGTGGCCTATGCTTATCGGGGGTTGTAAGGCAGGTAGGACTGAATACGGAATAGGTCAGGGAGTTACCAACCAAACTTTAGTTGAAGGTCTCTGGAAAGGGCCACCACAGACGGTGACAGTCCGGTAAACGAAAGAGGTAGGCTCCTTACCTGTCCTTAAGTACCACGGGACACGAGAAATCCTGTGGGAATCTGCCCTGACCACAGGGCAAGGCTAAATACCCTTGATGACCGATAGTGAACTAGTACCGTGAGGGAAAGGTGAAAAGTACCCCGGGAGGGGAGT
>DAOUMS010000022.1:0-206478 GCA_034409565.1 Dehalococcoidales bacterium | reverse complement strand
GTTGTTGAACTCACCTTTTTCAACACCGTAGCTTCTATGACTCTTGTAGAATTCAACCGGGATCCGTTGAGCTCTACAACACGTGTTGAGCTCAACGAGTTCAACGTAAAAATAACGTATCTTATTTTTCGATTTATCGAAAGTAACGAAAGGATGTTTTTTGATACGTTTAACTTAATTTATACAGTAGCTAGAACTCAGCTTGATTTTGCCAATTGCATTGTTCGTTTAACAGCGTTGTTCCGCAAGCTATTTACTATGGCCATAGTCATGCTTTGTCCTTAGGCTGACAAAACACTTCAAAGTCGCACGCCCTACACTGACCTGATTAGATGTTGAAGTTATGCTCGTGCACTGTCAGTTTTGGCCCTGCACTCATTCCTTGTCGATTTCGGACTTGTTGGCATTTAAGATAGTTTGAAGCGCCAGCAGAGCAGCTTGCTGTCGCGATTGTAAGTTCATTTTCTTCAGAATGTGGCTCACATGGACCTTAACAGTGTGCTTTGAGATGAATAAGGTTCTAGCAATTTCGGTATTAGAGTTCCCTTTGGCTAGAAGTATCAAGGTATCCTTTTCTCGCTGACTTAGGCCATACTTCGATTCCCTTCGGCCTACTTGCTTCTTTGTTTCATCTATCGTTGGAGAACCAAGGAGCTCTTCGACGAAATCAGCACCAATTACAAGATCGCCTGCTTTCACACTTAAAATTGCTGTAATGAGTTCGGGTAATGATATAGTCTTGCTCAAGAATCCTCTGACACCTGCTTGGAGCGGATGTAAAAGCATGGGCTGCTTTTGAGGCTCACGTAGAATAATTACTTGCGTCTGGGGAGACAATTTCTTTATCGAGTCTATAATTGCTGAGCAAGAACACGTTAAGCCACATACTTCAACTTGTGAATTCCATAGAACGATATCCGGGTTGGTTGTTGAAACGAGATCGACACTCTTCTGACAGTGAGTTGACCCTAGTACTTGTAACTCACGCCTGCTACCCATTAATTTTTCAAGGCTCTTCCTGCTAAGTTCCCTAGGGTCCACTATAACGATTTTGATCTTGTCCATTGCCATGCCTCGCCATAACTTCTCTGCTGGATCAGGATCAATTGAATAATCAGATAGCCTCAGCAAGTTCATGTCATGTATATGCTTTCATTTTGAGATTATAAATAAAATAGTACGCTTTGTAAATATTATAACCCAAAGGAGTTAGTCTAAGAATAATACCACATACATATACATAAAGATACTGCCTGTAGCGTATTACACGGTTTTATTTGCATTTGGTTGTTTCAATATTTTGCCCTATTATTTACTTAGTGGGAGTGCTTTATAACTAACCGTCTGCTACCCCTGCTAGAACGAATAGTAGGTAAGATAAAGAAGATCATGGATTGTCTCGACTTGGGGCACTATATACTTGCTTATTGGCGTAGTATTTTTGCTATTGTCACTGGATAAGGACGGAGTAGAATCATGGGAGTTCTTAATTTGTGGAATATTGTTTATAGTATTGGGATTGTATGCAATGACTCGGGCATGGGAGAAGGCAAAGGCACAGGAAAATGAAGGTAAAGAGCGATTTGATTGAGTCATTAAAGCAATAAATCAGTCCTTTTTCCTAGCTGGAATAACACTTTTGGCGGATATACAGATTGGTGGTCGGAGATTAAAATAAGATAGGTAGAGCAGGAGAGAAAGAACCTTTTGGCACATTGTGATATTTCTTGCTTCAATGAAGATAAGCAGGGTATAGCCATTAAAGCAATACTCGCTATTGCAAAACTTAGTGCAAGCCAATATTCAAAACAAAGGGGGTGGTTACTTATGACATAAACGTTTTTAATAAGGCGATTTATATGTTTTAGGAGGTAGGAAATGAGAAAAAAAATAATGATCAACAGATTTGTTTGTATTATAGCGTTGGCCAGCTTCTTGACCGCTTGTGCTGCTCCAGCACCAGCACCTGCTCCAGCACCAGCACCTGCTCCAGCACCAGCCCCATTACCTGCTCCCACACCAGCACCGGCCCCAGAGAAAATAACATTTATAATGGCTAGTTATCATCCGGCCACCCACACGCTTACAATAGGTGAGGAAAAATTCGCGAAGGAATTAGAGGAACGTTCCAATGGTACCATAGTGTGTAATTACTACGGTGCAGAGTCACTACTTAAATCCAAGGAGATATTTGATGCCGTCTCTACGGGTAGAATAGAAATGGGAGAAACCGCAGGCGCCTATATGGAGGGGTATATACCTTCGCTTGGTCTCATAACATTGCCAGGAATGATAACATCTATGGAGGCCATGAAGGATGTTCTGGAAAATGGTGGCATGGACGTATATCAAAGAGAGTACGAAGAATATGGAATACATGGGCTTTTTCACACGTGGCAGTCTCAATATTGTTGTTATACTAACCCTCATCCAGTTTTTAAGCCGGAAGATCTTAAAGGGCTTAATATTAAGGTGGCTGGCAAGATGTTCGCTGATTACATGGAGATCTGCGGTGGTAACCCAATTGTATTGCCAGGTCCAGAACTCTACATGGCACTAGAGAAGGGGACTGTAGATGGGATGTTATGGCCAGCGTATTGTATAAAGCCTTATCATGTTGATGAAGTTGTGAAATACGCGGTCAAAAATATTTCCTATGGGGCTAGTTGGTGCTCAGTAATGTCGAACAAGGATTGGTGGGAAGAATTGCCAGACGATGCGCGAAGCATGATTGAAGCCACTGCAAGGGAGTGCATCTATGTGGAAGCATGTAATGCAGTCGTTGAGGGGGATGAACTGGGGTGGATTGAAGGAGCAGAAGGAGGCATAGAAATCCTTGAAGCTACTCCAGAACAGATAGAGGTGTTCGCTGATTTAGCACTGCAATTGATAGATCCATCAATTGAAGAGTGGGGAGAGCCCGGCAAAGAGCTATACGAAATATGCAAGAAGTACAGCAAGTAATCAAATTAAACACCAACAAAGTATTTATACCAGCCTCTGGAGATAAGTAACTCGAAAGCGAGGTTGGTTTGTCAAGAAAGATTGAGAAAGTAGCTAGTGACATTGAGAAGTGGGTTGTTGCTGTTGTGAAAGCAGCAGCGGTATCGGGAATCATCGGGTTGTTTCTTATGGCATTGGTTACCACTTACGGGGTGCTAATGAGATATGCATTCCGTGCACCTATTAGATGGGGTATGGAACTTTGTGAATTACTCCTGATAATCTCGATATTCGCCCTTGCCGCTAATACCCTAAGGGAAAAGGTGCATATTAGAGCTGATATATTGATACAGCGCCTACCTACCAAGTTGCGGAATCTATCTAACGTATCTGCTTTTGGTATGGGTATCCTCTATACTAGCCTCCTATTATGGGCTACTATTCTATATGTTTCCTACCTTCGACAGCATCAAGTTAGAACCGATGACATGTGGATAGTGGTTTGGCCAATTATACTCCCAGTTGTTATCGGGGCATTGCTATTTGTATTACAGTTCATTATTGAATTTGTAAAGTCACTAAAGGCTCTTAAACGAAGCTGAAATGGTAACCAAAAAGAGAGAGGATAGGTTTGGAAGCCTTGTCTCCACTTATAGGAGGTAGTGTACTTTTTTTAGTCATGCTCCTCTTGTTGCTGGCTGGCATCCATATTGTGATTGTTTTAGGCGTATCAGGTTTAATTTTTTTAGCTCTGTTCTATGGTGGCTGGAACGCCATTACTGTAATAGCACCAAAAACAATCAGTACCTTGGATAGTTACACACTGGCTGCTATTCCGCTTTTCTTGATAATGGGAGAGTTCATATTACATGGTCGTATAGGCGAAGAGTTGTTTAATGCAGCTGAGAAGTGGATAGGATTTATCCCGGGTGGGTTGGCTGTGGGGACTGTCGCAAGTTGTGCGGTATTTGCTGCTGTGAGTGGTTCTAGTACGGCGACAGCTGCTACTATTGGAACAACTGCCATACCGGAGATGAGGCGGCATGGTTATCCTGTGCAATTGGCGGCAGGCACAGTGGCGTCATCCGGTGCGCTAGGTATTCTCATTCCCCCCAGCATCACCATGATTATGTATGGCTCTATTACAGGGACGTCTATAGGGCATCTTTTCATGGCGGGTTTTATTCCGGGAGCCCTTATAGCATTCATGCTTATACTCTACATAATTATTTTCGAAGCCCCAAGGCATGTCGCTAGAACGCTCTCAGCATCTTGGCGTGAAAGGATTCAAGCTTTACAGGGGGTATGGGCACCAGTACTACTTATCGTGGTAGTTTTAGGCGGAATTTATTTGGGCATCATGACCCCTACTGAAGCAGCGGGAGTAGGCGCGACAATAGCTCTATTAGTTACCATCCGGCGTCTGAACTGGGCTCGCTTCAGAGACAGCCTTACATCAGCAGGGCAAACCTCCTGTATGATATTAATGATTATTGCAAGTGCCACTATATTTGGCTATGTATTATCCTTGCTGCAATTCCCACAGGAACTTGCTTCCATTACAACTACCTTAGAGCTGAACCGCTGGTTTGTCGTGATTTTTATGGTTTTGATACTTCTGGTACTGGGCTGCTTAATGAGTGGCACTGCACTGTTAGTAATCACCCTTCCCGTCTTCTTCCCCTTAGCAATGGAATTGGGTTTCGATCCGATTTGGTTTGGTGTTGTGTATACTATCTCCATGGAAATAGGTACTATTACCCCACCAATAGGGATGAACCTATTTGTGATTAGTGGGCTTATTAAAGAAGACGGTTCCCTTGCCAATGTAATAAGAGGAGCCTTACCCTTTGTGATTGTGTATATGCTGGGCCTAAGTATTATTATGGCGTTCCCTAAGATTAGCTTGTTGTTACCTGGACTTATGAAGTAAACAGATTTAGGATCTGCGATGTGATAATAGATATGAAAGTAGGTGACGAAGCCTTTATTCGAGCGGATTTTCACAATGTGAGAGGTTGTACAAAAGAGAAACACATATAATTGTGAAATAATACAAGGAGGAATTAAATGGCTAAGCAGAAGTTACAATACTTTGATACCCAATATATGCCTTGGAAACCGATAGAGGGAGCAACTGGACTATATGAAAAAATATTGAATAGGGATCCCAAAACAGGTTCTTATACCAGGTTACTCTTATTTGAGCCAGACTTAGCTTCTAGTATCAATCAGTACGGATCTTTACCGAGTAAGGCGCTTTGCCACGAGAATATGTGGGAAGAGTGCTTTTTAGTTAGCGGTGTTCTGGTAGACATGACAAGGAGCAAAACTTTTAGGGCAGGATCTTATGCTTACCATTATCCAGGAATGAAGCACGGCCCATTTTCTGCACCTATTGGCGCTTTAGCTTTTGAAGTAAGGACTTGCGTGTAATGGCATCGTATAATGAGAAGATGAGGTACGTGAGGTCAGAAGTTTATCTAAATCTAGGAGGAAAAAATGACACAAGAAACGCTAAAATATCAGGATAGTTTAACAGAAGCAGTGTGCGATTTTGTTAGCAAGGCTCGTTTTGAAGATCTGCCAGAAGAACTCGTTCATGAGCGCAAGCGAGATCTTTTGGACTGCATCGGCAACTGTTTCCCCGGTTTGCTGGTGGATAAAGGAAGGCTTGGCGTGAAACTCGCAAGTAAGTTGGGGGGGCCGCCAGAAGCCACAATTATTGGGACTACAGAGAAAGTCTCCAGTGCTTGCGCGGCTTTAGCCAATGGTGAGCTTATGAATGCTTTGGATTTTGGCTCTGTGACTGGTGTGGGGCACATGACACCATACGCAACTCCCGGACCACTGGCATTAGCTGAGCGTATCAAGATCTCAGGTAAAAAGTTGCTTTTAGCAGTTGCTGTTGGCAGCGAGGTTGGTTACAGAATAGCTAAAGCACTGACCCGAATAAGAGAGACTGTCGACGAAAGAGGAGAAAGAAAATACACCTGGTCAGAGAAAGACGTTTACGGATACTCGAGTTTTACTTTGGGAGGGGCGTTGGCTGCAGGGAAAGTTCTTGAGCTCGATAAAGAGAAATTACGCCACGCAGTAGGCATAGCAGCACATTTAGCCCCCATGCCGACACGTGCAAGGTGGCTAAAAGCTATGCCTATGGCAATGACTAAGTACGGGCCGGCTGGATGGATTTCCCAAGCAACTGTGACTTCGGCTTTGCTTGCTGAGATGGATTACACTGGCGATATTACTGTTCTTGATGGAGAGGATGGGTTTGCGACATTTTCTTGTTCAAAAAGATGGAGTCCCGAAGAAATAGTTGATGGGCTCGGCGCGACATGGCGCTCGCGATATATAAGCTATAAGACTAAGCCCGTTAGCTTTTGTCAGCAACCAGCAGATGAGTTGTTCGCCGAAATAATGGAAGAGAATAATCTCAGGGCTGAAGACATTGAAACTGTGAAGATATTAGCTGACCCCGTTGCTGTGGCACCGGCACTGCTAAGTCGGGAAATTAAGACCCATGTGAATACACAGTTTTGTACGCCCTACGTTATTGCTGTTATAGCGTACAGAATTCCGATGGTTTTATGGCAGAATCACGTCACGATGCGAGATCCAAAGATACTTAAGCTTATGGATAAAGTTACTGTTACTCTCAATCCGAACTGTGGTAGGGATTTGGCTAAGGCATGGCACGAATTTAGCATTGGTGAACTCGGTCAGGCTTACCCGGAGGTTGTTCAGGTAGTAGCCAAGGGTAAGGTTTTCCGAAAGGAACGTGCGTTTCCCAAAGGTAGAGCTCTTCCCGAGTCTTTGAAACTTACCGATAGTGAATTGATAGATAAATTCAAAAGCAACGCCTCCTGGGTCTTAACCGAAGGAAGAATAAATGAACTGGTTAATGCTATTTTGTGCTTGGAAAAGGTAAAAGATGTCTCTGAAGTGATGCGTCTGACATCTATGTGACTTACTTTCTTCCACCTCCTCTAACAAATGACCAGTGAGAGATTTGTGCTGTCCCTTTCAACTATTTTTAGCCTATGTAGCAGCGCGCTGATCAGGAGCTATCGTTTTCCGTGGGAGATGTCCCTGCTTGTCGGGTTGGATAAGAAAAAATTACCGCGTGTGCTGCCTTATAGGTGACGGGGAGCAGCAGGAAGGTCAGATTTAGGAGCAACCATTCAGGGGGGCATGGGAGTTACTGCTGGAGCAAAACTGAACCCAGGTGGTCTCTCCATGTTCGAACAGATACACGGTTCGGCTCCTACATACACCGGTAATAATATCATAAATCCAATTGTAACCATATGGTCAGGTCTCATGATGCTTGAACAATTGGATGAAAAGGAAGCTGCAACACTTGTTGAAGAAGTAGCAAAAAAAGGGAAGTACCGTACAAAAGCCATGGGGGTACTTCATTAACCAGCGAGGTCGGAGACGCCATAGTTGACGCAATTAAAAAATAAAGAAGCAATGTAGACAAAGAGTGAAATAATAATATCAGCCAAGTAATAAAAGTTTGTTTTGTGCAACAACCGTTTAATACTATTAAAAGTCAGGTCACCTGCTATCAAATCACGTGGTAAACTCGTTACCGTAATGCTGCGCCATAGATTGAGACTTTCAGATAGGCTTGAGCTCACTCTGATTCCTGCAGGATAATCATCAGGGGTGATGCTAAACAATTAATATAGTTTTATGCGCTAATCCCCGTTTACTGGCTTCGGCACTAATTAATAGCTTTAGCTTTGCATAGTGTTCAGGTCTCTTCCTTCAAAGGAGAGGGGGAATGGGTTGGGTAAGAGGGGCTTCGCCCCTCTAAAACTTCCTGTTGGATTTCATAACTCTTAGAAAACAGATTTGGCAATCTTTGCAACCCCTTCTATTAGTTCTTCAACCTCTTGTTCTGTGGGGTCAGACTTTTTGTTATGGTCGCATTTGTTCCTTAAGTCTCCCAGATGTTGAATAAATCGCCAAGTGGAGACTTCAATTATGTCGTTGGATTTCAATAAATTATTAAGGTCATTTACTGATGGGTCTTTCTTTGTAATTTTTATGTTATGGTTTTCGCATACTTGAGTTAAATGTGATTCCAAAACAACGCCTGCCATTGCACCAGCACCACGAATGAACCCTTTTTTATTAAGTTCTTTTGCAGCTTCTAATTCAGAATCAAAGAGGTCAGCTTGGAGTAGTTGTTTAATGTCAAATAACGAACTCTCAAATCTCTTTTTTGCAGACGCTAAGATATTCAGTTGCTGCTGGAATTTGGGTATTGCTGCTTCTGGAGAGACAACTTTTATTTCCAGCGCGCCACGGGTGACGGTCAGACCCTGGAGGTAATCTTCAATTACGTAATTCTCATGGGTAATGTCTTTTCTCCCTCTCGGTTTCTCGTATAATTTCACGAAATCGGCTAGTCGGTCAGATAATAAGAGTTTTACCACTGCCAAAGACTCAGAATACCAATCTTGGTATTTGTTTGTGAAGGAAGGAAGCCTCTTTTTAATCTCCTGAATTTCACTCTTACTCTTATCCTTATAGGCTTTTGTAAGTGCATTCTCAAATCTCTCCGGGAAACACTCATACTGCATTGCATTTAATAACTGCCCACCATCGGAAATGAGTTGCTCTAAGTCCTTTTTGTATTTTTCAATGTTTGAAATCATATTGCTTTCAACTCACATTAAGCCCCAGATTAGGCTTCGCCTCTTTTTTGTATCGTTATGCCTTCTCCCGTAGCTGCGGGAAAAGGATAACTTCCCTGATTGATTGCTGGTTGGTGAGCATCATCACCAGGCGGTCGATGCCCACGCCCAGGCCGCCGGTGGGCGGCATGCCGTATTCCAGGGCCAGCAGGTAGTCCTCGTCAATGGTCCAGCTTTCCTCGTCCTTTTCGTGGTGCTCCTTCTGCTGCTGGATGAAGCGCTGCCGCTGCTCTTCGGGGTCGTTGAGCTCGGAAAAAGCGTTGGCAATCTCCATGCCGCCGCAAAATGCCTCAAAGCGCTCTACCACCCGGTCCTCGCCGGGCTTGGTCTTGGCCAGCGGCGACATCGATACCGGGTAGTCCTTGAGGAAGGTGGGCTGGATGAGGCTCGGCTCAACGAAGGTGGAAATGAGCTCGTCCACCAGCTTGGCCCAGTTCTTCTTCGTGTCAACCTCAAGGCCGAGGGGCTTCATCTTGTCCCTCATGCGGTCCCTCAGGCCGTCGGCGGTGGGGTAGGTAACAAAGTCAATGCCACTGTATTGCTCGACGGCTTCGCGCAGGGTGAGGCGCGGCCAGGGCGGCTTGAAGTTGATGGTGTAGTCGCCGAACTTTATCCTGGTGGTGCCCATCACCTTTTTGCTGACCCAGGCGACCATCTCCTCGAGCATGTCCATCACGTCGTTGTAATCGGCATATGCCTGGTAGCTTTCCAGCATGGTGAACTCGGGGTTGTGCCGGGTGGAGACACCCTCGTTGCGGAAGGTGCGCCCTAGTTCATAGACCCGGTCCAGCCCCCCGACAATGAGTCGCTTGAGGTGTAGTTCCAGAGCGATGCGCAGGTAGAAGTCCTGGTCGAGGGCATGGTGGTGGGTAACGAAAGGCCGGGCCAGGGCACCTCCGGCGGCCGGCTGCAACACCGGCGTCTCCACTTCCGTGAAATCGTGCTCATTGAGGAACTGACGCACAGTGTTGATAACCTGGCTGCGGGTTTTGAAGGTGACCTTGGTCTCCGGGTTACTGATTAAATCGAGGTAGCGCTGCCGGTATCTGGTATCGACATCGCTGAGGCCGTGCCACTTTTCCGGTAACGGCTGCAAAGACTTGGCCAGCAGGGTGAACTTCTTCACGCCGACGGTCGGCTCACCGGTCCGGGTGCGGAGCACCTGCCCGGCCACGCCGATAAAATCGCCGATGTCCAGTTCTTTAAAGAGCTGGGTTTGCTCTGTGGAGAACTTGTCTATGTTCTGGAAAAGCAGTTGGATTTTCCCCGCGCCGTCGCGGATGTCAGCAAAGGCGCTTTTCCCCATCTGCCTGATGGCCATGAGCCGCCCGGCAACGCTGACCTGCTGTTCCTCGGTCTGCCCGGCCTCGTTCTGCTCAAGCAGAGCGACCGCTTCCTCGGTGGTGTGGCTGCGCTGGTAGCGGTGCGGGTAGGGCTCAATACCATGGCCGCGGAGCCTTGTTAGCTTCTCGCGGCGCTGCTGTGTAATGCGGTCAAGTCTGGTCGTCATTTCTGCACCTATAATATAGTAAAAAGACTGAGAGTTCCAGACCCCCAGTCAAACTTTATTATAGGCTATTTCGGAATCAGCGTAAAGTGTCGGGTGTCGTAGATGCTTGCTTTGTCTGCTCCCGCAGCTCATCAAGCCAGGTGGCCGACTTTACTTCCCGCTCCAGGAGGTATCTGAGGTAGCTACTCAGGGCCCTCTCCAGTTCCCGGGAAAGACTGGCGTCTATTTTCAGTCGTTCGACGGTGCTGTAATCACTGTTCTGCATAAGGCGCAGCACCTTCTGCGCATTGACGGAAAGCGGCTGGCCTGACGGATGGCTGACGGCGCAGTCCGGGCACAGCATACCACCGGCTTCGGGGCTGAAAGAGTTGACCACCGGCTCCAGCGTCTTCTCACAGGAGACGCACTGGTAAAGCTGTGGTCGGTAACCAACCTCATCAAGGAGGCGTAGCTCAAAATAGCGCAGTGTCAGGTCCCGGTTCCCTGACCGGCATAGTTGCTCCATGGTTGCCAGCAGCAGCCGGAACAGGGACAAATTTTCCACGTCGTCGGCGGTGAACTGGTTGACCAGTTCAATAACGTAGAGCCCGCAGGAGGTGAGCCAGAGGTCACTTTTCAGGGGCAGGAAGCTGTTGATGGTCTGGCTGCCGATAATGGTGTCCAGATTGCGCCCTCTGGCCAGTGAGACCTGGCTGTGGGTGAGTAGCTCCAGATGTCCGGCCATCTTGCTTTTTGTTTTGCGGACGCTTTTGGCAAAGGCCTGAATCTTGCCGAGACGCGGCGTGTAGAGGGTAAATATGACGTCAGCCTCCCTCAGCTTGGTCTTTTTGATAATGACGGCTTCTGTCTGATAGGTGCGTGGCTTTGGCATTTCCGCACCTTATTCCCGTATCCCTTGCTCCCGGTGGATGCTCACCAGATAGCGGATGACTCCCCGCAGGGCTTTCCAGTCAATGATAATGTGCACCAGCGTGACGGCGACGGTAGCCGCTGCCACCCAGAAATGAATATCGCCCCACTCGCTTTTGGTCAGGTCGAAAAGCAGGGGCCGTTGTCCTGACCGCTGGCCGGAAGGTGCCGCCCAGATAAGGATGCCGGTGAACGTAACCAGTGCCCAGACGATGAGCAGTGATATGGCGGTTACGGCTCTCAGGTAGACTTTGACTTTTATCGGACGTCTTGTCTTCATACCAGCCTCCATGTTCAAGTGAGGATTTAAATATTATTTGGATGGCGTTTTCCTTGCCAGAATATAGCGCAGGACGTGAGTATGGGGGCCTTCACCATGGTTCTCCGGGTCTTCCACAATCCCGCTTTCCAGCACAGTAAAACTTCTGAAGTAGTAAAGAAAAGTCTCCTCGCTGAAATAATGGGCGGGCCTGCCCGGTCGACTTTCAAACGTGTTTTTGCCCAGCTGTTTACCCCGACCACGGCTCGGGTCATAGTCAGAGAAGGCGGTGAAGAATAGCAGGCCGCCGTCATTTAGCCTGTCTGTGCACTCCCGGATAAATGCTTCTCTTTCTCCTTCTTCAAGAAGGTGCAGAACGTTGAAGCAATATATGGCATCAAATCTTTCCTCAAGGAATGACATATCGGTGGCTGTTCCTTGGAAGTGTGTGGTCAAAGGGTCATATTCCCGGGCCATTTCGCAGGCGGTGTCCGATATTTCAATGCCGGTGACGGCAAAGCCAGACTCCGAAAATAGCCTGGTATTCCGTCCGTATCCAGAGCCGGGAACCAGAACCTTCTTCGCCCCATTTTGGCGGAATATTTTGGCGGCATATTCAGCGGTCTGGCTCGGCTGCGAGCCCCACACATGGCCCTCGTCCTGAAATCTTTTATCCCAGTAAGCTTTTTTGTCCATATGAAACCACAAAAAGAGCCATAATTTAAAAAGGTTGGAGAAGTTGGGTTAAATCTTAAAACTCCTGCCTGCCTTCGATAGCGCGGGTGAGGGTGACGTCGTCGGCGTATTCCAGTTCAGTGCCGAAGGGTAGACCGCGGGCCAGGCGGGTGACTTTTATACCCAGCGGCGTTATCAGGCGGCTGAGGTACATGGCGGTCTGTTCCCCCTCAAGGTTGGGGTTGGTGGCCAGGATGATTTCCTTTACCGAACCGTCATTCAGTCGGTTCATCAGTTCTCTAACCCTGATGTCCTCCGTGCCGACGCCTTCGGTTGGGGAAATGGCCCCATGCAGGACATGATACATTCCCTGAAAGATGCCGGTATGCTCCAGAGCCAGGATGTCCTGCGGCTGCTCCACAATGCATATCTGGCTGCGGTCGCGCTTGTCACTGCGACAGATGGCGCAGGGGTCGGACTCGGTCACGTTGCAGCAGGTCGAGCATAGGGTTATCTTCCGTTTCAGGGATAAAATCGCTTCGGCCAGGAGTTTACTCTGCTCATCCCCGGACCGTAACAGATAGAAGACAATGCGCTGGGCGCTCTTCGGCCCGATGCCGGGCAGTTTATTGAATTCCTGAATGAGGTTATTAATCACATCGGCGTGGGGAATAGCGTTCTGGTCCAATGCCGTATCTCCTTCGCCTGTTTAGGTTAGCCCCGGAATTTTCAGACCGCCGGTAAGTCCTCCCAGTTGCTTGGCCGCTGCTTCCTGGGACTTGGTCAGGGCTTCACTGAAAGCGGTCAGCACCAGGTCCTGGAGAAGCTCAATATCTTCCGCGTTGACCACCTCCGGTGATATCTGTACCGACTGTACCTTCTGCTGCCCGTTCATGGTGACCTTGACGGCGCCGCCTCCGGAGCTGCCCTCAACGGTCAGGTTGCTCAATTCCTCCTGGGCCTGAGCCAGTTTGGCCTGGAGCTTCTGGGCCTGCTGGAACATGAACCTGTTCATTTCTCCTCCGATTCAATAATCTGGGCACCTATTTTCAGGGCTTCTTCAATCAGGTGGTTTGCCTCCGGCTCGTAAACACAGCGAACGCGGCAGGCACGGCCGAGAAAGTCGCTGATAAGCTGCTCCGCTATCTTCTGATTGTCTGTCTTTTCCATATTTTCCTTGTGCAGTGGGAACTTGAAAGACAGTATAACGGTGTTGTTCTCAATGGCTTTGGGCTTGGCGCTCCGGAGCAGGGCGGCGGCCGGGGTGCGGCTCATGCTGGGCGGAGCATCCCGGATAAATTTCAGCCAGTTCAGTTGCAGGTGCTCAATTTCTTCACCGCCGGCTCCGGCGGGGACGGCGGGAGCGGCTTCGGCCGGGGCTGGTTCCGGTTTTGGCTCTGGCTCAATTTTCTCCGTTGCCTTTACCGGTTCTGGCGTCGGGGCTTGTTTAGGTTCAGTTTTTTTCTCTACCGATTCCGGTATTGGCGCTGGTTCTGGCTCCACTGCCGGCTTGCGGGGGCGTTCTTCTCTGGCGGTCGCTTTTTCCGGTGCCGGTGATGGTGTTTCTGGGACGGCTGGTTTTGCGGGCTGGCGCACCTCTGGTTCCGCTTTCTTGAGCGTCGGCTCTTTGCCAGAAGGCAGGGTCGCGTCCACCAGCGCCAGCTCCAGCGGCAGCGTGGAGTAATTATCAAGGCTGAAGTCAAGCTGTCCGAAGAGCTTTACCGCCTTTAAAATCTGAGATAATGAGGCCTTGCTGGCCAGTTCCTTTAGTTCGTCAATGTCCTCGGCGGGCAGGTCTATTGCTTCCGCCGAGCCGGTTTTCACTAGGAGCAGCGCTCTGAGGTAGGCCACCAGCTCCCGGTTGAACTGGCGCAGGTCAAGACCATCACTGTTAATGCCGTTAATGGTCGATACGCCGGCGGTAACATCGTTATTGACAATATGCCTTACCATCTCTTTGGCGCGCCAGTCACCGGTGATGCCCAAGATGTTCTGCACCTGCTGGAGGGTGACTTTCTGGCCGTAGTAGGTGGTCAGCTGTTCCAGGAGGTTTTCGGCGTCGCGCAGGCTGCCAGTGGCTGCTCTGGCGATGAGCCGCAGTGCCTCGGGCTCAATTTTAATGGTCTCTTTCTCGCCGATTTGCGTTAGTTTGGTCACCACGTCGGCCTGGGAGATGCGCCGGAAATCAAAGCGCTGGCAGCGCGACATGATAGTAGGCAATACTTTGTGGACCTCCGTTGTGGCCAGGACGAAGATGACATGCGGTGGTGGCTCTTCGAGGGTCTTGAGCAGCGCATTGGAGGCACTGGTGCTCAGCATATGGACTTCATCGATGATATAGACTTTGTACTGCGCTTCGTTTGGCGCGTAATTGACCCTCTCCCTGAGGTCGCGGATGCTGTCCACGCCGGTGTTGCTGGCGGCATCAATTTCAATGACATCCAGGGCCCTGCCTTCAGTGATTGCCTGGCACATCTCGCAGGCATTACAGGGTTCGCCTTTGCCTTCGTTGGTGAGGCAGTTTACCGCCTTGGCCAGAATGCGTCCGGTACTGGTCTTGCCGGTACCGCGTGGGCCGCAGAAAAGGTAGGCGTGGGATACGTGGCCGCTGCTCAGGGCATTTTGCAGTGTCTTGGTTACCTGTTCCTGGCCGACCAACTCGGCTAGGGTCTGCGGACGCCACCGACGGTAAAAGACCTGAGAAGCCATTTTATCTATTATAACCCAATATGCGATGGTGTTTCTAGGCGGCGGGGGACCGCTGAGAAGGCCGGTCCTGAGTATCCGGAACCGTTGCTTCGCTTTTGGGCTGACTGTGCTGTAGGTCGAAAACAAAAGCCAACTTTACGGCATCGGACTTTGCCGTTTTACCGTGGTAAAGCTGGCTTTCTGGTTCAAATTATTTCAGGAGAGCAGAGTGGGTATATCCTTGGAGGCATCTTCGATGGCTCTCAGTTTAATTTCAGTCTCTTCTTGCCGCTTCTTGAATTCAGGGATAAGCTGTGTGGACTGCAGGTAGTAATTCCTCACCTTTTCCACATCACTGAGCTCGGACAGGATTACGGTCACATCGAGCATGCCTCTCTCCCGTGGGTAATCTCCGTTTCGGATAAATGCTTCCGGCGCGATATCCCTCATGTAATCACCGAGGGCCTTTATCATGTCCATATTCATCTCTTTGCCCGGCGCGGAGATGAGGTACAGGGCCCGCTTTGAATCCACGGGGTTGCACTTGAGCGAAAGCTCGCTGATGGCCTCGTCCATGGCCTGGACGCCTTTCAGGGTTTCATCACCCTTCTGCCGGAAATCGCGCCTTGACTCACGGCGGAACCGGATAAGAGGAATATCAGACTTGCCGTAGCCGATTACTGTCCAGCCAACCAGGGTCTGTATGATATCGCCGGCGTCAAGCACCTTCGAGGCGATGTACTTGGCCTTCTTTTCCTCACCGGCGCACAGCACATTGTAGAACGGCTCGGCAATCATGGTGTTGATTTTGGAGATATTGCCCTTTATGGAAGAATCTTTACGGACAAACCTCTGGTTGTCCACCAGAAATACGGCATCAGCCACGGAGTATGAGGACTTCAGGCAGGTAGCGGTATTGTATACGGTTCTGTCCTCGGTGGTTTCCTCATGCTCAAAGGGAAGAACAATGAGGTTGTAAATCGGTTTGTCCGCATAGCGTTCTTTAATGTGCTGGGTCACCACCGATACTGACCCGGAACCGGTGCCACCGGCGGCGCTGGCCACAAAAAGGAAGGCGTCCGTCTCAAAGAACCGTTTCGTGGTCCTTATGGCGTCAATTACCTTGTCGCTGTCTTCTCTGGCGATTTCGGCACCGAGTTCATTAATTTTGCCTACGCCATGGCCACCGGTCTTGCGGCTGCCGATGAGAATTCTATGCTGATAGTCTTTTCTAATGCTCGTGAGCCCACTCAGGTCAGCAGCATCAGTATTTACCGCATAACAGCCAGTAATTATCTCAATGCCACGCGAGCTTTTGGCTTTCTTGTTCATTCGGGCGAACTCATCCGCAATTCGACCACCGCACTGTCCGAAACCTACAACTACTAGTTTCATAGCTCACCTCTAAACATATTTATAGAGTTTAGTTATTTTAAGCATACTTATAGTTTAATGTCAATCATTTTACCTTTAAACGTCATGGATATTTCTGGTAATAAGGTACCTGGCCATAATGTCATGGTATTACAAGAAGAAGCATGAGCATTAAACCGGCTAACGGGTCTTTTTTATCAAGGAGGCTTTTATATTCCAGAAAAAATATTGAAAAACTGTAATACCTATATTAGAATTGTGTAAAACAATCAGGTATGGGGTTAATGGCGAGAGAAGCACCATCACGCGAAGAAGTGGAAAGCGCTGGGTACGAGGTCGACGCCCTAGAGAAGGCTGTTGCCCAGGCCGAGCAGCTGAGCCGTGCGGCGATGGAGGCGGCCGGGGCGACCACCAGCGCTGCCCGAAAGGCGATTAAGCGCGCGGAGCAGGTCAGCCGGGAGGCGAAAGAAGCCGCTGAGGCAGCGGCCAGGGCCGCCGAGGAGGCGATACAGCGTGCTGAACAGGTGAGCCGGGAGGTCAAAGAGGGGGCTGAGGCGGCTATCAGGGCCGCCGAGGAGGCGATAAAACGAACCGAGGATACCGCCCGCACGCCAAAGGAAGCCGCTAAAGCCATCACGAGGCGTTTTCAGGAAGCCATCAACCGTGCCGAAGAGATAAGCAAGGAGGCGATGGAGGCAGCAGAGGCGGCATACGTTTCTTCCGAAGAAGGACTGAATCGAGTCGGCGAGATAAGCAGTGAAGCTAAAGAGGTTGCTGAGTCTGCCGCCAGGGCCGCCAGAGAGGAACTGGCTAGAGCTGAGGAAGCTGGCCGGATTGCCAAAGAGGCGGCCGGAGAATCCATCAGGACAGCTAGGGAGGTTTCCAGCAAGGCGGACAAAGTCAGCCATGAGGCCAAAGAAGCGGCGGAAGCATCAATAAGGGAAGCTAGGGAGGCCGCCACCAAGGCGGAAAGAGCCAGCCGGACGACCAGAGAAATGGCTGAGGCAGCCTCCAAAGCGGCTCAAGAAGTGGCCCTCAGGGCAGAGAAAATAAGCACCGATGCCAAAGGGCTTGCCGAAACATCATTGCGGACTTCACAGGAAGCAATCATCCGCGCTGAGGCAATAGGCAAGGATATGAGATTGGCAGCAGATAATTCTGCTAAGGCTTCAAAGGAAGCAATCGTCAAAGCCGAGGTAATGAGCAAGGAAAACAGGGACGCCATAGAGGCGGCCACCAGGGCTACCAGGGAGGCGGTTGATGCCGCCATTGCTGCCTCGAGGGAAACGGCTGAAGCATCGTCCAGGGAGTCCCAGGAAGCAACCAGTCGGGCGGGAAAAATTAAAAGCGAGATAGAAGTAGCACATGGCGAGCTGGTGCGGACTTTTCAGGAGGCGCTTGACCATATTGAGGCGATGAGCAGCACGACGCTGGAGAAGGCTGAGGAAGCGTTCAGGACCACGCAGGAGAGAGCTGAGGCATCAGCCAGAGCTTCAGAAGAGGCGATAAGCCGGGTAGAAGAGGTCAGCCGGGAAGCCAAGGAAACTGCCGAGGCATCGACCACTACTTCCCAGGAGGCGATAGGTCGGGCGGAGGAAATCGGACGGGAGGCCAGGGAGACCAGCGAAGCGGCCGCACAGGCGTCTCAGGAAGCGATTGATGAAGCCATGCGTGTTGCCCGCGAGGCGGCAGAGGCAGCGACCAAAGCCTCCCAGGAGGCGATAAGCCGGGCAGAGGCAATTGGCAAGGAAACTAAAGAGACGACTGATGAGTCGGTAAAAGCGGTCAGAGAAGCTACCAAATTGGCCACCCGGGCTGCCAGAGAGGCGGCGGAAACTTCAGTGAAAGCTTTTGAGGAAGCGATAAGCCGGGCAGAGACAATAGGACGGGAGACGAGAGAGACTACTGAAGAGTCGGCAAAGGCAGCCAAAGAGGCTACCGAGACTACAGTGCGTGCGGCTAAAGAAGCTGCCGATGAGACGACGAGGGTGGCCAGGGAAGCGGCAGAAACGGCCATAAAAGCTTTCGAGCAGGTCATGCTTCGTGTTGGGGCAGCGGGCAGGGAGGCAACGGAGGCCGCGGAAGCGTCACTTAAAGCTTTTGCATCGGCAGTAGGGGAAGTAGAGGAACCCCGTGAAGAAGAGGCGCTTGCCGAGGCAACCGGCGAAACTGACGAGGAGACTGCTGAGGCAACGCTCAAGGCCTTTGCTCAGGCAATTGGCCGGGCTAAGGGCTCCAGTGTGAAAGGCAAACCAAAGGCGGTGGGAGGCAAAGGAAAGGAAAAGATGGAAGCGCGTTTGAACTTTCTGGCACGAATGTATGAGACCAAGAAAAACGAGCCGGAAAGTGAAGACAGTATCGTGGAGGAGGACGAAGGAACCGAAGACTAAATAGCACCGAAACCAATCACGTATCAGTGTATCAGTAATATTAATGCAGGAGGTACTCGATGGCGAACCCAAGGGAAAAGACCAAGAAGGTCAGTGAGGAAACCGAAGAAGTAGTCGAGGAAACGGTTGAAGCCGTTCCTGAAGAAGTTGAGCCGGTGAGTGCAGAGGTAGAGGCACAACCACCCAGGCCACTTGAAGAGGTATTGGGGCAGGCGGAAAGAGCCTACGCTGCCTTTATGGACGCGCAGCGGCAGGTGGCCAATGCCTATCGGGCCAATGAACAACAAATTGCCAAAGCCTACAAGCGTGCCGAACAACAGGCGGAAAGAGCCTGCAACGAGGCGATTACCGGGGCGCTAAAAGCACGCGATGAGGCCACGGCGGCGGCACTGAAAGCGCGTGATGATGCCGTCTCTCAGGCAGAGAGAGCGTATAGAAAAGTGAAAGACCAGGCGGAGAAAGAATGCGAGGCACGTCTAGAGGAAGCCTCGAAAAAGAGAGAAGAGGCGCTGGCACAGGCCTGGCAACTCCGTGAGGAAACCGTGAATCAGGCCTGGAATATATACGCCAAACTATCACGATAATTACCGTATGGTGACAATCTGAGTACTTCCGGGCCTAGCTGATACACTTGTGCGTGATTGGTGGCGTTTTAGTTAAATTAAAGATGGGATATCTTTGAGGGTGACCTCTATGCCCCGATATTTATCCTCGATTCCTTCCTGTCTTTTCTTCAGGGCAGTAATGAGGCTGATTGTCTTGGTGAAGTAGTTCCTCACCTTTTCCACATCACTGAGCTCCGATAGTATGGTGGTAACATCGAGCCCTCCCTTTTCTCTGGGATAATCGCCGCTTCTGATGACGGCTTCAGGGGCGAGGCTCTTGAGGTAGGTGCCAAGCTCTTTGATGAGGTCGACATTCATTTCTTTAGGTGGGGCCGAAACAAGGTAGAGAGCTCTCTTTGAATCTATGGGGTTGACCTTGAGGGAAAGGCCACTAATAGCCTGGTCCATGGCCTGGGTTCCCTTCTGGGCTTCCGTGGCCTTGTTCCTGAAATCGCGTGTCCGGCTCATGATTTTCTTGGTCAGCGAAAATTCAGACCGGCCGTAACCAATGGCTGTCCATCCGGCCAGTGTCTGGATAATGTCGCCGGCATCAAGTATCTTTGCCCCGATGTATTTGTGCTTCTTTTCCTCGCCGGCGCAGAGCAAATTGTAAAATGGTTCTGCAATCAGGGCATTAATTTTGGACAGGTTGCTCCGGATAGACGCGTCTTTCATCACGTATCTCTGGTTGTCAACCAGGAAGACGGCGTCAGACACCAGATAAGCTGATTTCAGGCACGTGGCGGCATTGTATATGGTCCTTTCCTCGGTGGCCTCTTCATGCTCAAAGGGCAGGATGACGAGATTGTATACCGGCTTATCCACATAGCGCTCTTTGATAAGTTGCGTGATAACGGGTAGGGCACCGGAGCCAGTACCCCCGGCAGCACCTGCAATCAGCAAAAAGGCATCAGCATCCACAAAACGCTTGCTGGTCCTTATCGTTTCGATTATCTTATCGCCGTCCTCTTTGGCAATCTCAGCGCCCAATTCGTTTATTTTGCCCACGCCGTGTCCGCCCGTTTTCCGGCCACCAATGAGGATGCGATGCTGGTAATCCGGCTTGATGCCGGTCAGGCCACTGAGGTCAGCAACGTCAGTATTGACGGCAAAGGCATTGGCGACGATGTCGATGCCGCGCTGAACGTGTGCTCTGCGGTTCAGCCGGGCAAATTCATCAGCAATTCGACCGCCACACTGCCCAAAACCAACTATAATTAATTTCATTGATTACCTTATTTTCTGGTTTGTGTTATTTTAGGCATTATTTCCATGTAATGTCAATGATAGACTTCCCTTAATCTACGATTGAGATAGAAACTGGCGTATGGTTAAGGTTAGAAAATAGTCCTCCCCCAAAAGTAAGCCTACTGTCTTTTCCAGGAGCAAATGGCAGCTCATTGTATATCTCAGCATCGGCAACCGGTGTGTTATTATATCCTTGTTTTGTTTTTATTACAGTCCCTTACCCGCGATGAAGGCAGTGAGGTCGGCCAGGCGGCAGCTGTAGCCCCATTCGTTGTCGTACCAGGCCAGGACCTTGACCATGTTGTCGCCAATGACAATGGTGCTCAGGGCATCAATAATAGTACTGGCCGGGTTACCCTTGAAGTCCATGCTGACCAGTGGCTCCTCGCAGTATTCCATGATGCCGGCTAGAGGCCCCCCGGCGGCGGCTTTAAAGGCCTGGTTGACCTGCTCGACGGTTACCTTCTGCTTCAGGTCAGCAACAAAGTCGATGACCGAGACGGTGACCACCGGGATACGGAAGGCCATGCCGTGCAGCCTGCCTTTAAGCTCGGGGATGACCACGGTAACGGCGCGGGCGGCGCCGGTGGTGGTGGGCACGATGTTCACGGCGGCGGCGCGTGCCCGGCGCAGGTCACTGTGCACCATATCCTGGATTCTCTGGTCATTGGTGTAGGCGTGGATGGTGGTCATAAGCCCCTTGTCCACGCCGAAGTTATCGTGGAGCACCTTGACCACCGGGGCAATGCCGTTGGTGGTGCAGGAGGCGTTGGAGATGATGGTGTGCTTCCCCGGGTCATACTTTTCCTCATTGACGCCGAGGACGATGGTGATATCCTCATTTTTGGCCGGGGCGGAGATGAGCACTTTTCTGGCGCCGCCCTTGAGGTGGGCGGCGGCCTTGGTGGCGTCAGTGAAAAGGCCGGTGGACTCAATGACGATGTCGACGCCGTGGTCGCGCCAGGGTATGCTGGCGGGGTCTCTTTCCGAGATGACCTTCACTTTATGGCCATCAACGGTGATGGCGTTCTCGTTGGCGGCTACGGTGCCCGGATAAGGGCCGTAGGTGCTGTCCCATTTCAGCAGGTGGGCGTTGGTGGTGGTATCGGTGAGGTCATTAATGGCCGCCACCTCCAGCTCGTCTTTGTGGTACTGGTTTATGGTGCGAAAGGTCAGCCGGCCGATGCGGCCGAAACCATTGATACCCACTTTAGTTGTCATTTTTACCCCTCCCTTGTGCATAATAGAAGTAGTATATTTAATTCCGCTTCAGGCTATTAAATGCGCCTCTGCCGGCAAATCGCGCCGCCTGACCCAGTTCATCTTCTATACTGAGGAGTCGGTTATACTTGGCAGTGCGCTCGGAGCGGCAGGGCGCCCCGCACTTTATCTGCCCCGTATTGAGGCCGACCGCCAGGTCAGCGATGGTGGTGTCTTCGGTCTCACCGGAGCGGTGGCTGACGATGGCTGTCCAGCCTGCTTTCTGCGCCATCCTGATGGCGGCGATTGTTTCCGTGAGCGTGCCAATCTGGTTGGGCTTGATGAGGATGGAGTTGGACGCTTTCGTTTCGATACCGCGGCGCAACCGGCTGACATTGGTCGCGTAGAGGTCATCGGCAACCAGCTGCACCGTTCCGCCCAGTTTCTCGGTCATCAACTTCCATCCGTCCCAGTTGTCCTCATCCATGCCGTCTTCAATGCTGATAATCGGGTAGGCTTTCACCCAGTTGACATAAAAATTTATCATATCCGCCGAGCTGAGTTTAGTACCTTGGCGTTTCAGCACATACAGGCCATCCTTATAAAGTTCGCTGGCGGCCGGGTCGAGGGCGAGGCAACAGTCTCGGCCTGGCTTGTAGCCGGATTGCTCAATGGCCGCCAGAACCACCTCGATGGCATCCTCATTGGAGAGAAGGGAAGGGGCAAAGCCCCCCTCGTCACCAACATGGGTGCTGAGCTCTCTATCATGCAGGATTTTACGCAGGGAATGATAAATTTCGGTGCCCATTTGCAGGGATTTGTTGAAGCTGGTAGCTCCAGCGGGTATGACCATGAATTCCTGGAAATCTGCGGAATCGGTGGCATGCTTACCGCCATTCAGGATATTCAGCAACGGCACTGGCATGGTATACTCGTTAGCTTTGCCAAGGTAGCGGTAAAGCGGCATATGCAGAGAACTGGCTGCCGCATGGGCCACCGCCAGCGATGTTCCCAGAATGGCATTGGCACCCAGGCGCGATTTATTATCGGTGCCATCGAGCTCAATGAGTTTGCGGTCAATGGCTTCCTGGTCGGTAGCCGTCATTCCCTTGATGCCGGGTGCGATGTGCTTATTGATATGTTTTACTGCCTGGAGAACGCCCTTGCCGCCGTACCTTTTTTTATCTCTATCGCGAAGTTCCACCGCTTCATAGGTACCAGTGCTGGTCCCGGAAGGCACGGAGGCTCGACCCATCGTTCCATCGGAAAGCGTTACTTCCGCTGCAACCGTCGGGTTGCCCCTCGAGTCCAGTATTTCAATTCCCTTTACCTGTGCAATGGTGGTTCCCTTATTCATGCTATTTCACTGGAGTCAGTTATCTATCAAGCTGAGCGCTTTAGCCACCGCCTCCGCCGGGTCAAGGGCAGGGACAATGGCGTTATCCGGCCGCTCTTTTCGTGAGAGTGACCATGTATTCAGGCCAATGACCGGGATGCCATTGCGCAGCGCGTGACCGAGCTCGGACAAAGTGCCATAGCCCCCACCGATGGCAATTACCGCCTCGGCGCTTTTCACCACTATCACATTCCTCGCTTCGCCCAGGTTGGTCACCACGGGAATCTGCACGTATTGGTTGGCGGCCTGGCGACTACCTCCTGGCAGGATGCCGATGGTCAGTCCGCCCTCGGTGCTGGCCCCTTTGCAGGCGGCTTCCATAATACCGCCCAGCCCCCCGCAGATGAGGACGGCACCCTTTCGGGCCAGCTCCCGTCCCACCTCTTCCGCCAGCCTGACTTCCTCCAGCGTACAGTCGCTGCCACCAATGACAGCAATAAACCTTTTCGGTTCTACCATATCCGGGAATACAATTAGATAATTATATCATTTAGCCTGTTATAGGGTAAAGTTGGACAGGTAAAATAAAGACCTTCTAGTTGTACCGGTTCATGGCTGCCGTCAGGCCCTGGCTGATGAGATAGAGGATGGCCTCAGTGACCTTGTTCTTCACGTCAGCGACAATTCTGTTCTCGCTGGAGTCGAAATCACTGAGCACGTGGTTTATGACCCCGGCGCCCCGGTCCGTGTCAGCACCGCCCGGCAAATCGGGTCGGCCGATGCCCACCCTGACGCGAACAAAGTCGGCGTTTCCCAGCTCGTCAATGATTGACTCAATGCCTTTATGCCCGCCGGAGCGCCCTCCCTGCCGGAAGCGGATTTTGCCCAGGGGCAGGTCAAGGTCATCATGGATGACAATCAGGTCATCAGGGCTGATTTTATATCTTTGCGCTAGGCGACCCACCGACCGGCCGCTCCGGTTCATCATGGTCTGCGGCCGGGCCAGTACCAGCTTCACATTGGCGATTTCGCCTTCGCCGATGCGTGCCAGGCCCAGTTTGCGGGCGAAGCGTATACTGTGCTTTCTGGCGAAGCGATTGAGGCACATGAAGCCGATATTGTGCCGGTTGCGTGCGTAAAGCAGTCCGGGATTACCCAGGCCAACGATTAATTTCATGTTAGGCTTTCCGCTCCAGAAGTTGCCGGAACTCTGCTTCGTTCAGCGTTTTTGTACCCAGACTGCGGGCTCTGTCCAGTTTGGAACCGGGGTCGGTGCCGACCACCAGATAGGTGGTTTTTCTGGTCACGCTGCTGCCGGCAGTGCCGCCCAGTGCCTTGATTTTTTCCTCGGCTTCTTTACGGGAAAATGCCTCAAGGGTGCCGGTCAGGACAAACTCCATGCCGGCGAGAGGCAGTGCCCTGGCTTTGACCGGCTTTTCCTCAAGCTTGACTCCGGCCTCCCTCAGTCTTTTAATGATATCTTGGTTGGCTTCCTGGCGGAAGAAGGCGATGATGCTGTCGGCGATTTTGGGGCCGATGGTCTCCACGGACATGAGCTGTTCCCGGGAGGCTTCCGCCAGTTCATCGAGGCTGTGGAATTCCCCGGCCAGAAGCCCGGCGGTCTCCTCACCGATATGGCGTATGCCGAGGGCAAGAATAACCCTGGCCAGCGGCCTATTTTTGCTCTTTTCGATGGCGTCGAGTATATTGCTCACGCTTCTCTCGCCCATCTTCTCCAGGTTGAGAAGCTGTTCTTTCTTGTCCTTGAGATAATACAGGTCGGCGATGTCCTTTACCAGCTCTTTCTGAAAGAGAGTGGCGGACAGGTTTTCCCCGATACCCCTGATGTCCATGGCGCCACGGGAGGCAAAGTGCTCGATTCGCTGCTGTGCCTGAGCGGGGCAGGCGGCGTTTGAGCAGTAGTACATGACTTCGCCTTCAGGCTGTACCACCTCGCTGCCGCAGACCGGGCACGCCGGGCGTCCCTTCTCCTTATTGTAAATTGCTTCCAGAAGCTTGAAGTCTTTTTCTTTTCCGGTGCGCTTGCTGGCCACCGGCCCCACCACTTCGGGGATGACTTCGCCAGCACGCTGAATAATTACAATATCGCCAAGGCGGATGTCCTTGCGCCTGATGTCGTCCTCGTTGTGGAGGGCAGCTTGGCGGATGGTCACCCCGCCCACCGACACCGGCTCCAGAATGGCGTAGGGGTTGAGGGTGCCCGTCCGGCCCACGCTGATGCCGATATCAAGCAGCCTGGTGGTTCCCTGCACGGCGGGAAACTTGTAGGCGATTGCCCACCTCGGCTCGCGGCCGACGTTCCCCAACCGCTCTTGCAGTTCCATCTGGTTCACCTTGACCACGATGCCGTCGGCCTGGTACTGGAGGCTTTCTCTTTTCCCCACCCAGGTCTGATAGTAGTCTTCGACCTGCTCGATGCTGGACAGGTGGCGGTTGTTCGGGTTCACCTTGAAGCCGAGTGATTTTATATACTCCAGTGTCTCCCAGTGAGTTGCCGGCGTCGCCCTGCCTTCGGCGTAGCCAAGCATGTAAATGTAGATATCCAGCGGGCGCCGGGCGGTAATCTTGGGGTCGAGCTGCCGCACCGAGCCGGCGGCGGCGTTTCTGGGGTTGGCAAACAGGGGCAGTCCCTCTGCCTCTCTCTCCTGATTGAGCTTGTGGAAGCGGGCCACGGGCAGAAACACTTCGCCGCGCACCTCAAATCGTGGCGGGGCGTCTTTGGGCATGGTGAGAGGAATGCTCCTGATGGTCCTGAGGTTCTGGGTGATATCCTCACCACGCAGGCCGTCGCCGCGGGTGGCGCCAGTGGTGAAATGGCCGTTCACGTAGGTCAGGGCCACCGCCAGGCCGTCTATCTTGTGCTCGCCGACGAAGTCGAAGCTGGCCTGGCCGAGCAGTCGGGCAACGCGGGTATGCCAGGCAAGCAGTTCTTCTCCGGAAAAGGCGTTGCCCAGGGACAGCAGGGGGAGGGGGTGCTCCACCACGCCGAAGGCCTCCAGAGGCTCCGCGCCAACGCGCTGGGTGGGGGAGTCAGGGGTCAGGAACTGGGGGTACTGCGCCTCTAGTTGCTGCAGTTCCCTCATCAGGGCGTCGTACTCGGCGTCGCTGATTTCAGGGCTGTCGAGCACGTAGTAACGGTAGTTGTGGTGCTCTATCTCGGCTCTTAACCCGGCAATTCTCTTTTCGGCTTCTTCAAGCTCGGCCATGGCGTTCTAACTCGGGGAATGTTTCTGCACTAGAAGTATAGCATAGCTGTAGAGACGTTGAAAGCTGGACGGGAGCCTTTGCCTAGTGTAAATGAGAGGTATCATTGAGCGAAAGCAATGTGGCTCCCTGCGAATGGGTCTCCACAATGCTGAGCGAGGCTAAATCGGTGCGGAACTGCCGCCAGTGCCAGACATCTATCTGCAGCAGATGGCAGATGAGCAGGCGCAGCACCCCGCTGTGGGCCACCACCAGGGCCGTTTTCTCAGTGGCGCTCTTTCGCAGTTGGTTATAGAATTTCGTGACCCGACTGTTGAGCTCGCCGATGCTCTCGCCTCCAGGAAAGCGAAAAGCGAGGTCGCGATTTGGCCAGGCCACGACCAGCTCCGGGTAGTGCTGGCCAATTTCACTGAAAGACAACCCTTCCACCTCGCCGAAATTTATCTCCAGCAGTTCCGGGCAGGTTATAATCTCCATCTTGTGACGTGAGGCAATGATTCTGGCGGTGGCCGCAGCCCGACTCAGTTCACTGGTGTAAATGGCATCGATTTCTTCTCCGGTCAGGCGTTCGGCGAGTCGTTCCACCTGCCATCTCCCATTGTCACTGAGCTCAACGTCGGTCTGTCCCCAGAACCTTTCCGCGCTATTGCCCTTGGTGTTGCCGTGTCTCACCAGAAGCAGCCTAGGCAATGGCGGCCTCCCTGGGGGTGCTTGTTTCCGGCCTCAGGGCAAATACCTCCGAGAACAAG
The DNA here is from genome assembly GCA_034409565.1 of Dehalococcoidales bacterium. Lineage (GTDB taxonomy): Bacteria > Chloroflexota > Dehalococcoidia > Dehalococcoidales > RBG-16-60-22 > E44-bin89. The sequence continues at coordinate 179,653 of DAOUMS010000022.1, read as the reverse complement.
CGTATCCAGCTATTTACCACCACCTCAAACGGCACCTTACGACCAAGAAGTTCGGCCATTGAGGTCATCATAGCTCCTTCCATGCCGCAGGGCCTGATACATGCAAAATATTTTAAGTCATTGTTTGCGTTGAGGGCAAACCCGTGCGTGGTGACGTGGCGGCCGACATTGATGCCGATGGAGCAGATTTTCCGGCCTCCCGTCCAGATGCCGCCCGGATATTTGCTGTGGCGCTCTGCCTCGATGCCGAAACCACGGAGGAGCCTGATAATGACCTCCTCCAGCTTCCAGATGTATTCACGTACTCCAAGCCCATTTTCTCTGAGGTCGAGGATGGGGTAGCCGACCAGCTGTCCCGGGCCGTGGTAGGTAATGCTGCCGCCGCGATTTGTCCGCACGACCGGTATATTTTCCGGTGGGGTGATAATATCCTCTTCGCCGCGGAAGCGCCCCACGGTGTAGACATGCGGGTGCTGGAGCAATAATACCGTGTCGGGGATTAGGCTCTCCACTCTTAATTGCCTTAGTTCCTCCTGCTGGACCAGGGCAGATTCATATGGAACCAGGCCAAGATATTTTACGATATATGATTTTTGGTGGTGCCGGTAAATATCAGACATCTCAATCATTTCATTTTCCAGCGCAGGTTCGGTTTTCGGGCGGCGCTGACCTCATCCAGCCTTCTGACCGGGGTGCTGTGCGGTGCGCTATGCAGCAGTTCCGGGTTTTTTTCGGCTTCTCTGGCAATTTCAACCATCGCTGCAATGAAGGCATCGAGCGTCTCTTTGCTCTCCGTTTCGGTTGGCTCAATCATGATGGCCTCCTCAACCACCTGGGGGAAGTAAATGGTGGGCGGGTGAAAGCCGTAGTCAAGCAGGCGCTTGGCGATATCCAGCGTGGCCACTCCCCTTGCTTTCTGATTTTTGCCGGAGAAGACCACCTCGTGCATGCAGGGCCGGTCATGGGGCAGGTGATAGTGTGGCTTTAACTTTTCTTTTAGGTAGTTGGCGTTGAGAACGGCGTTTTCGCTGACCTCTTTCAGGCCTTCGGCGCCAAGCGAGCGGATATACGCATATGCCTTGACCATGACGCCGAAGTTCCCGTAAGCGGCACCAAGCCTGCCGATGGATTGGGATGGTGTGACCAGCTGGCAGTCTTTTTTATCTCTGGTAATGACGGGTGCCGGCAGAAATTCGGCCAGATGCTCTTTAACGCAGACCGGGCCGGAGCCGGGGCCGCCACTGCCATGCGGGGTGCTGAACGTCTTGTGCAGGTTCAGCTGGACACAGTCGAAACCGAGGTCGCCGAACTTTACTTTCCCCAGCAGGGAGTTCAGGTTGGCACCGTCGCCGACGAGCATTCCGCCTCTATCGTGGACAATGGCGCTTATCTCGGCAATATGAGGGTCGAATAGGCCGAGCGTGGTGGGCATGGTCAGAGTCAGGGCAGCGACCTCTCCATCCATCAGGTCGGACAGGCCCTTCAGGTCAAGGTTGCCCTCGCTGTCTGATGGTATGGTGCTCACCGTAAAACCACACATGGCGGCAGTGGCCGGATTGGTGCCGTGGGCTGAGTCCGGCACCAGTATTTTGCGTCGGCGATTATCGCTGCGCGACCGGTGGTAGGCTTTCACCATCAGTAACCCCGCCAGCTCCCCCTGGGCACCGGCCATCGGGGCCAGGCTGGTGGCAGCCATGCCGGTGATTTCGGCCAGCAATTCCTGGAGTTCGTACATGAGTTGCCGCGCCCCCGGTACCGTGTCCGCGGGCTGGCGGGGATGAATATCTTGAAACCCGGGCAACCGGGCGATGTCCTCATGCCACTTCGGGTTGTACTTCATGGTGCAGCTGCCCAGCGGATAGAAGCCGTTGTCCACGCCGTAGTTCTGCCGGCTGAGGGAAGTAAAATATCTCACCAGCTCGGCTTCGCTGACCTCGGGAAGCGCCAGCTCCTGACGCAGAAATTCCTGAGGGGGAAGCTTGGCCGCTGGCACGTCCAGCTCGGGAAGTCGGCACCCGACTTTGCCCGCCTGGCTTATGTCCTTTAGTAAACAGAGCTTGTTCTTTTTCATAGTGTTTTTAGAGTGGAGACGAGGCGGTCTATCTCCTGTCTTGAGTTCATCTCGGTGACGCAGAGCAGCATGCCGTTATCTATCTGATGGCTCACGTCGAGCCCACCAATGATTTTTTCTTTACGCAGCGCCTGGTTTATCTTTTCCGGTGGCATGGGGCAGCGGACGACAAATTCCCTGAAGAAGGGTAGCTCGAAAGCCAGCGAGTAGCCCTTGAGTTTATTGATGGCTTCCGCAGCGTAGTGGGCCTTGTGGTAACAGAGCTCGGCCACCCGGCGGAGCCCTCTTTTGCCCATGGCCGCCAGATAAACCGTGGCGGCGAGGGCTACCAGGGCTTCGTTGGTGCAGATATTGGAGGTCGCCCGCTCACGGCGTATGTGCTGTTCGCGGGTGGCCACGGTGAGCACGTAGCCGGGCTGACCTTCAACGTCAGTGGTGCGGCCAGCGAGCCTGCCCGGCATCTGGCGCAGGTACTCCTGGCGACAGGTGAAGATACCCAGGCCCGGGCCGCCAAAGTTAATGGGGTTGCCCAGCGACTGTCCCTCAGCGACGGCAATATCCGCGCCGTAGTTGCCCGGCGGTTGCAGGAGGCCTAAGGAAATCGGGTCGAAGATGATGATGGACAGTGCACCCGCACCGTGCGTCAGCCTGGCATAGTGTTCTACCTCTTCAAAGTAGCCGAAAAAGTTGGGCTGTTGCACGACCAGACAGGCATAATTGTCCGGCATTTCCTTGAAATCTGGCTTCAGCTCATGTATGGCTATATCCTGACCGCTAACATAAGTACCGATAACCTCGCGGTATGCGGGATTTACCGTGGACAGCACGGCGACCTCTTTTTTACCGGTAATGCGGCTGGCCATGAGGACGGCCTCGGCGGCCGCCGAGCTGCCATCGTACAGGCCAGCGTTGCTGATTTCCATGCTGGCAAGCTGGCAGACCAGCGACTGGTACTCATATATCGCCTGCAGGATTCCCTGGCTGGCCTCTGCCTGGTAGGGGGTATAGGCAGTGCCGAACTCGCTGCGCCCGGTGATGTGGTGGACAATGCCAGGAATAAAGTGGTGGTAATGCCCCGCGCCGAGGAAACAGGCGTGGTCATCCAGGCTGGCATTCAGGCGCGCTCGCTGGCGCAGTTCTTCGGTGAGCTCCAGCTCGGTGAGGGGCGGCGGCAGGTTAAACGGGACGTTGCGGAACTGCTCTGGGACGTCTTGGAAAAGCTCGGCAACGGAGCTAGCGCCGATATCGCGCAGCATGGCGGCGCGGTCGTGGTCAGTGTTCGGGATATAAGGCGAAGGCATTGCGGTGCATGACCTCCCGTCTATTCTGACGTTTTTTGGGGCAGCCCGGCGAGAAATTTCTCGTACTGGGCACTGCTCAGCAATGCTTCCAGCTCTGCCGGCTGGCTCAATTCAATCTTCAGCAGCCAGCCTTTTCCATAGGGGTCTTCATTAACCATTGCGGGGTAATCAAGCACGGTCTGGTTTCTTTCCAGCACTTTGCCGCTGGCCGGTGCAAAAAGGTCGGAGACCGCCTTTACCGTTTCAATCTCGCCCATCTTCTCAAATTGCTTTACCTGTGTCCCGGATTTGGGTAAATCAAAAAACACGATGTCACCAAGCTGGGACTGGGCATAGCGGGTGATGCCTATCCTCGCCTTGCCCTCAGGCTCGGAGCAAAGCCACTCGTGCTCCTGCGTATATCGGTACTCTTTTGGATTCATTTTATCCTCCGGCCACAGTTCACTCAGTTTACCCCAAACAATAAGGGGGCCAATCTACATTTTATAGACTAGCCCCCTGTCCTTTTACCTGAGAGATCACCCGTTTGTAACGGGTTGCCCCTTCGGTGACCCTGAAACAGGGTCTCTCCAGAGGTGTTATTTCCGGCAGTCCTTTTGCCTGAGAGTTTCATGGCCTTGAGTTCTATCTCGCTGCCATTTTCCCCTTCGGCTCCCCGCGGGTATCTCCTGCCGTTATGTGATGCAGATTAGCATACATCACTGGCACTGTCAAGATTCGCCCGGTGTAGAGATAGTGGCCGGGGAGTGCTTTTGACATAAAGAGTTTATTTGTGTAGCATTATTTTGACGGGTAAAATGCCGCTCCCTGCAAATGGCAAGAAAGAGGCAGTCTATGAAGGTTCTGGTTACCGAACCGATAGCGGCACAGGGCATTGATATCCTGCGACAGCACGCCGAGGTTGACGTGATAAAGGGTGTCACGGCGGAGAGGTTGCGGTCAATTATCGGGGGATATGATGCTCTGGTGGTGCGCAGCCAGACCAGGGTCACCGACAGTATTATCGAAGCGGCTGACAGGCTGCAGGTCATTGGCCGGCCGGGGGTGGGAGTGGACAACATCAATGTGGATGCCGCCACCCACCGCGGTATAATTGTGGTCAATTCTCCGGAGGGCAACATTGTCTCCACGGCCGAACATACCGTGGCCATGCTGCTGTCTCTGGCACGCCGCATTCCACAGGCACACGGCCTGCTCCATACCGGAACGTGGAGTCGCGAATTAAAAGGATCCGAAATCCGCAACAAAGTGCTGGGCATCATCGGTCTGGGCCGGGTGGGCACTGAGGTGGCGGAAATGGCCAAAGGGTTGCGCATGGAGGTTATCGCCTATGACCCCATGGTCTCGGAGAGCCGGGCGGAAAGGCTTGGTGTGCAGCTTGTGGAACTGGAAACGCTGCTGAAAACGGCCGATTTCATCACCATGCATGTACCGCTTAATACCAGCACCAGGGGTTTGCTTGGTCGCAACGAGCTCAGGCTGGTCAAACCTACCGCCATGCTCGTCAACTGCGCGCGGGGTGGTGTGGTGGATGAGAAGGCGCTCTATGACGCGCTCAACGAGGGTAAACTGGCTGGGGCGGCAATAGATGTTTTCAGCAAGGAGCCAGCAAAAGGCAACATACTGCTGCAGAGTGATAAGGTAATAACCACCCCACACCTGGCGGCCTCAACGTTTGAGGCCGAGGCGAGCGCCAGCATTGATATCGCGGAACAGGTGGTAGCCGTTCTCCAGGGGTATCCGCCCAAGACCCCGGTCAACGCACCAATGATTCCAGCGGAAGCCATGTCCATACTCGGGCCTTATATGTGGGTCGGGACCACCCTCGGTACCATCGCCGTGCAACTGCTGGAGGGACGTCCGAGCTCTCTGACCATCCGCTATCAGGGTGATATTGCCAAAGAGGATACCAGCCCGGTAAAGGTGGCCGTGCTTGCCGGTCTATTGGGTAGCCTCACGGAAGAGCGGGTGAATTTGGTCAATGCCGATATCATTGCCGAGAGCCGCGGATTAATCGTTACCGAGCAGAAAGAGGCTACCTGTGAGAACTACGCCAATATGCTAACAGTGGAAGTTGACACCAAAGCCGGAAGGACGCTTGTGGCCGGGTCTTCCCTGCGCGGTCGGACTCACCTGACGCGGGTGGGGGACTACTGGCTGGAGATAGAGCCAACGGGTAGCTACATGGTTTTCACCGAGCATAAGGATCGTCCCGGGATGATTGGTGCGGTGGGTACTATTATCGGCAATGCCGACATTAATATAAGTCAGATGCAGGTCAGCCGGGGAGTGCACCGGGGCGGTGGCGCGATGATGGTTTTTTGTCTCGATGACCCCATGACCGAGGAGTGCTATCAGCAGGTGCGCGCCTTGCCGGATATGTACAAGGTGCTCACTGTGAAACTGAACAAGTAGCGGTCGGTGCTTAACGGCGGGTTTGTAAGTTTTGGCCTATTTATATTAAACTTGTTAGATTAATCTCATATTATAAGAAGCTAAGGCAGGAGGTAGAAGGAATGAAACAGTCAACGGTCAATCGTGTGCCGGCAGGCGTGGATAAGCTGGTGGCCACGGCCAAGGAATATGTATGGCCGGCTTTCGGCAGAGACGCCACTTTTTTCGGCCTACCGTTATCCATCATCCGCGCCGGGGAGGGGAATTATGTCATTGACAGCTTCGGCAACCGCCTGCTGGAGACGAACTCCTGTGGTGCGGCGGCTTCTCTCGGCTTCAATCACCCGGCGCTCATGGCGGCGATGAGGGAGCAGATGGAGAAGATTGTGGTCACCACCCCCAATCTGTTTGCCCCCACCGAGCCGGTGGTCTGGCTTTCGGAAAAGCTCGCCCAGATATCGCCCGGCAATTTGAGATATACCATCTACAGCAGCAATGGCAGTGATGCCAACGAGACCGCCCTCAAGATTGCCCGTCACTACTGGAAGATAATGGGCAAGGGGACCAAGTACAAGGTCATCCACCGCTACCCCGGCGACTACCATGGCATGAGCATGAGCATCTCCAGTGCCAGCGGCCATCTCTTCCGGCGGGCCCCGTTTGAGCCGCTCATGGCTGGTTTTGTGGCCATCCACTCCCCGAACTGCTATCGTTGCCCCTATAACCAGACCTGTCCGGAGTGCAACCTGCTTTGTGCCGAGGAACTGCGCAAGGTTATCGAGTTTGAAGACCCGTCAACAATAGCCTGCTTCATCACCGAGTCAACCAATACCGGGCTGGGGGTCGTTCCGCCACCTCCGGGGTATATGAAGCGGATTAGAGAAATCTGTGACCAGTATGAAATCCTGCTCATCTGCGATGAGGTTATCACCGGCTTCGCCCGCAGCGGCTTCTGGTTTGAGTGCGAGAAACACGGCATTGTGCCCGATATGCTGGCGCTGGGCAAGAACCTGGCCTGGGGCTGCGGCGCGCTGGCAGGCACGCATGTCAGGAGCGAGATTGCCGAGGCCTTCACCGGCAAGGATACCCTGCAGCATGGCTACACCTTCGGCGGTACCGGCTACTTGGCTGCCGCGGGGGTGGCCGGCATCGAGTATGTGGAGAAATATAACCTGCTGGCCCGGGCCAAGGAAATCGGCGACATCATGGGTAAAGAACTCGGTGTCATCCAGAAGAAATCAGCCGTCGTGGGTGATGTCCGCGCTAATGCCGGTTTGATTGCCGTCGAACTGGTCAAGGACCGGGCGACCAAGGAGCTGTTCTCTGACCGTGCAGCTGTGGCCGGCGTTATCAGCAAGGTGGGCCGGGAAAACGGGGTGCTTTTCAACTGCTCGACATGGTACGGCGATATCCTCTGGATGATGGTCTCGCTGACCATGAGCAACGATGAACTGGGCATGATTGTCAACGCCCTTGAGAAAGCGGTCGCCGCGGTGGAAAAGCAGTTTACCTAAGTTGCCGAACGTCTAGGTCGCTTTGTCTTCGTTCTGGCGCTTCCTTACCAGCAAGCGCTGCTGGGTGGCGATTATCTGCCTCAGGGATTGAACCCGGTTCCTGACATCTTGGGCGATGACTTCATCATCGAGCAACTGCTTCAGCCGGGACTGGTCAAGTCCGGTGACTCTTTCCCACAGGTCTTCTGGTGTGAGGAGGGCTCTGACCTCCTCTTCATTGAAGCCGGTCATCTCCACGAGCTGGTAGGTTATTTCGTTCTCCGGCCCATAGACACGCTTGAACCCTGTGGCTTCGCAGTAAGCGATTATTTCCCGTCGCAGTGCCTCCAGTTCTTGCTGGAGGGCCTTAATCTGTGTCTGAAGTGATACGTACCGTTCCACTTCACTGGCACCAATGACAGTAAGCGGCGCTTCTCCTGCGGCTGTGGCTGCCGTTTCTCCGCTGTATAAGTGACGGTAGTACGGGCAGTGCTCCGGGAAATCGCAGGGACAGTAATCGTTCTCCGTGGCCGGGAAAATCTGGCGGTTTATTTTGTCCGCGACGTCGAGGACAAGCTGCTTTGCGTCATCGAGTTGCACCTGTCCACGGCTGGCACAGCTGACGGGCGTGTTCGACCTCATGTGGTACAGGGTCAGCCTTGCCACCGGTAGCTGCCATAGCTGCTCGGCGGCTAGCTGGTAAAGAGTCAGCTGGAGGTCCTTCTCCAGATAGTCCATGGTGAACAGCTCTTTGTTGGTTTTATAGTCAACGATGGCCAGCGCCCCGCTTTCCAGCTTGTCTACCCGGTCGATATATCCCCTCAGTTTGATGTCGCCGATGTCAATATAGAACTGCTTCTCCACGGCCAGTGGCATCCTGAAATCACGGCTGTGGATTTCCCAGAACCGGGTCAGTATCTCTCTGCCATAGGCTTTGTAGTTCGCTTCCTCGTCAATAGACTCGTAGCCTTCCGGGCGCCAGTTCTGTTCGTAGAACTGCAGTAGCTCTTCCAGGGTGGGGGGTGGTGGCACCCTCACGCGGAAAAAAAATTCGGTGCAGGTGTGTATGGTGGAGCCGAAACTGAAATACCACTTGTCCTTCGGCTTCAGCCCGTCGATATACTGAAGTTTATAGCACAGTGGGCACGTTTGATATTGTGAAATCTGTGAAAAACTGAGCGGCTTGATGGCAATCACCTTTTATTAATGTTTCAACCTGAGCCTAGTAGAAATTATAAGACCTGAAGAAGCGATTGTCCACGAGCCTTTGATAATACGAATAAAATTAGACACAGCGTTTAGACCATTGTACAATTTTAAATTATGGAGAACATATCGGTGGTCGTTGCCTTTACGGCAGGGTTGTTATCTTTTTTGTCGCCCTGCGTGTTGCCGCTGGTGCCGGTCTATCTGGCCAGCCTGGTGGGGCCGGAACTGTTTGCCGCGCGAGATGCCGGCCGGCGGCTGCCCACGTTTCTCCATTCCCTCAGCTTTGTCCTCGGCTTCTCATTTATTTTCACCACCATGGGGGCCATTGCCGGGCTTACCGGATTTGCCGTCAACCCGAGCCTGTCTCTGCTCAATAAAATTTCCGGCGGCCTGCTCATTGCCTTCGGTCTCTTTTTATTGGCGGCGCTGAAAATACCCTGGCTCAATTACGAAAAGCACCTGAGCCCATCGGTGGGGAGTACCACGGGCTACTTCCGCTCTTTTCTCATCGGGGCATCCTTTTCCCTTGCCTGGACCGCCTGCGTCGGGCCAATACTCGGCGGCATTCTGGCGATAGCCTTAAACACGGCCACTGCTTGGCATGGGGCCTATTTGCTGGCCATTTATTCGCTGGGGCTCGGCCTCCCGTTCCTTATCATCGGGCTGGCGTTTGACTCTCTTCTGCAAGTCTTCCGGCGCATACAGCGTTATCCCCGGCTGATACACGTGGTAAGTGGCCTGCTTCTCATCATTGTCGGGGTTCTGGTTCTGACCAATCAAATACACTGGTTCTCCGCGCTGGCAGCGTGAGTTTATTTTGAGGGGTGATTATGAAAAGGCTATTGAATATAATTGCGGCTTTGCTAATTGTATCGGCGGCGTTTTCCGGCGTTCTTATGGCGGGCTGCACGGGTTCAGGTTCAGAATACGGCCCGGAGATAGGTAAGCTGGCGCCGGACTTCACCTTAAGCGGGCTGGATGGGCAGGAGGTATCGCTTAGCGGCTTTCGTGGCCGACCGGTGCTGCTCAACTTCTGGGCCACCTGGTGCGGCCCGTGTCAGATGGAGATGCCATTGCTGCAGGCGGTATACGAGAAATGGACTGGCACGGGGCTGGTGCTGCTGGCGGTTAACCTGCAGGAAGACCCGGCCAGCGTAAAGGAGTTCGTGGAAAGTGCCGGCTACACTTTCCCGGTATTGCTGTCACCGGGTAACGATGTCCCCCTTGCCTATAACATACGCGGCATACCGGCCACGTTTTTTGTTGATGCCGATGGGGTGATACGAGATATGAAAATTGGTGCTTTTTTTAACACGGGGGAGATTGAATCGAAGCTGGTCAAAATCATGCCGTAATTGTTATAATGAAAAGTGGGGGTTGAATATGGATGACGTTTTGAATGAAGCTTACGGGATAGTCCAGTGCAAGGAGTGTCCCTGGTACAAATCATGCGTGACGCCGATGCGTTTCACCGCCGAAGATATACGGCGGCAGCTTGAGAATGCGCCGGGGATAAGCGTTTCCCAGCCCGCCGACCTGGGCATGCAGAACCTATTATCCAGCATGGCTACGGCGGCGCAGAACTCTCTACTGGAAGGCTGCCCCGTCTTTATCGCCCGTTTGCGGGCCAACCCCAAGCTGGCGCAACGCCTGAAAGAAATCATGCAGAAGTGGGGCGAGGAAGAACATTAAATCCGCTGCCTCCGGTCAAGCTCTCTGGGGTTTCATCTTCTTTCAATTGAAAAACCGTGTCGGTCAGTGTAGAATGGCAGAAAACCACCTGCCATTTTTCATTCCGGAAGCTGGAGGAGCCAACCATGAGCAATTCCAGGCTTGATGAACTCTGCATCAACACGGTAAGGTTTCTGGCCGTTGATGCGGTGCAGAAGGCTAATTCGGGGCACCCTGGTGCACCTCTGGGCGCGGCACCGATGACCTATGTGCTGTGGGACCGGTTTCTCAGACATAACCCGGCGAACCCGGAGTGGCCGGACCGCGACCGATTCATCCTGTCCTGCGGCCATGCGTCAGCGATGCTCTACGCACTGCTGCACCTGACCGGCTATGACCTGTCGCTGGACGACCTCAAGCAGTTCCGCCAGTGGGGCAGCAAAACACCCGGCCACCCCGAATACGGGGTTGTTCCCGGCCTTGAGGTAACCACCGGACCGCTCGGGCAGGGGTTTGCCAATGGCGTCGGTATGGCTATGGCCGAGCACTGGCTGGCGGCAAACTACAATCGTCCGGGCCAGGAAATCATTGACCATTACACCTATGCCATCGTCTCTGATGGCGACCTCGAGGAGGGCATCTCGTCTGAAGCGGCTTCAATGGCGGGAAACCTGCGTCTGGGCAAGCTCATCTATCTCTATGACGACAACGGTATCTCCATTGAAGGCAAGACTGGCATCACCTTCACCGAGGATATAAAAAAGCGATTTCAGGCCTATGGCTGGCAGGTTATCGGGCCGGTCGACGGCTTTGCTGTGGGCAGTATAGAAAATGCGATAAGTGAGGCGCAGGCGGATAAAGAGCGTCCCAGCCTGGTTATCTGCCGAACCATCATTGGCTATGGCAGCCCGAACAAGGCGGGCAAGGCTTCATCTCACGGCGAACCGCTGGGTGAGGATGAAGTACAGCTGACCAGAAAACAGCTGGGCTGGAATTACGAAGAACCTTTCACCGTGCCCCCGGAGGCGCTGGAGCACCTGCGTAAAGCGCTGGCGCGCGGTCGAAAGCAGCAGGACGAATGGCAGCAGAAGCTGGCAGCATACCGGCAGGCGTACCCTGATGAAGCACGCCGGCTGGAAGAAACCCTGCGGGGCGACCTGCCAGAAGGCTGGGACAGCGGCCTCGATGAGCTATTCAATAAAGAGACCAAACCGCTCGCCACGCGGTCAGCCTCGGGGATAGTTATGAATGTCTTGGCACCGAAAATTCGTTCCCTGATGGGAGGCTCGGCGGACCTGGCCCCTTCCACTAAGACGAATCTTACGGACGGCGGCGATTACAGTTCCGGGGATTACCACGCCCGCAACCTGCACTTTGGTGTCCGGGAGCACGCCATGGGCGCCGTTGCCAGTGGCATGGCGCGGCATGGGGGTATTATACCCTACACCGCCACATTTCTCGTTTTCTACGACTATATGCGCCCACCGGTGCGTCTGGCGGCCATGATGGGGCTGCGGGTGATATATATTTTCTCTCACGACTCGGTAGGGGTCGGGGAGGACGGGCCGACCCACCAGCCCATCGAGCAGGTGGTAGGGTTGCGGTCGGTGCCCAACCTGGTGACCATCCGCCCCGCCGATGCCACCGAGACCGTGGAGGCGTGGAAGATAGCCCTGCAGCGGCGCCATGGCCCGACGGCGCTGGTGCTCAGCCGCCAGAACCTGTCGGTGCTTGACCGCGAGACTCTGGCCCCGGCCAGCGGTGTCCAGCGGGGCGGCTATATACTCCAGGAGGCGGCGGGGGAACCACAGGTAATCATTATCGGCACCGGTTCGGAGGTGCCTATTGCACTGGAAGCAGGAAAATTGCTGCTTGAAAGAGGTATCCAGGCGCGCATCGTATCTCTGCCATCATGGGAGTTATTCAATGCCCAGACAGCTGAGTATTGTGAGACGGTATTACCAAAAAGCATAAAAGCCCGGATATCCATAGAGGCCGGCAGCCCGCTGGGCTGGGAGCGGTATGTCGGCGACGGCGGGGTCATTATCGGGATTGACCGTTTCGGCGCTTCCGCGCCGGGCAAGGTAGTTTACGAGAAGCTGGGCCTGACGGCCCAGCGCGTGGCTGATGAAGCCAAGAAACTGCTGCAAGGAGGCAGGAAATGACGCTGCGAGTAGCCATCGGAGCCGACCATGGTGGGTTCCCCCTGAAGGCCGAGTTAACCCCCTGGCTGCGGGAGAGCGGGTACGAGGTGCTGGACCTGGGGGCCGAGAAACTTGTCCCGACTGATGACTATCCCGATTACGCGCTGGCGGTCGCTGAGGCGGTAGCCTCGGGGAAGGTCTGGCGCGGCATCATCATCTGTGGCAGCGGTGTGGGGGCCTGTATCACGGCCAACAAAGTACCGGGAGTGCGGGCCTGTCCCTGCCACGATACCTACTCGGCTCACCAGGGGGTGGAGCACGACGACATGAATGTTCTCTGCCTCGGAGCACGGGTGGTGGGGGGAGCACTGGCCAGGGAAGTGGTTGCCGCCTTCCTGAAAGCCGAGGTTTCCCTTGAAGAGCGCTTTCAGCGGCGACTGCGAAAAGTGCTGGCTATTGAAGCCAAAAATATGGTCAAGAGAAAAGGTAAATAAGAGGGATTTAAAAATGACGGATTTCCCGGCGGTGGCCGAAATGCTCCATGATTTCAAGCAGAAGGATATGGTGGCGCGCCTCTGGCGCAAGGACCACACGGTGTGGAAGCCGGAACCGAAAGAGATAACCAACCGCCTTGGCTGGCTCATTCTCCCTGGACTGTTTAAAGCCAAGGTGCCGGAATTAACCTCGTTTGCGCAGGAAGTGCGCGGTGCCGGGTACAGACATGTCGTGCTGCTGGGCATGGGTGGTGCCAGCCTGGGGGCGGAGGTGCTGTACCAGACTTTTGGCCGCGCCAGGGGTTATCCCGAATTTAAATTGCTGGACTCCACCGTGCCCGACTGGGTGGCGGCGGTTACGGAAACCATCGACCCGGCGCAGACCCTGTTCCTGGTTTCATCAAAGTCGGGTGGCACCATCGAGACGCTTACCTTCTACAAATATTTTCGCGGTCTGGTTGAGCAGTCGCTGGGCAGGGAGAGGGCAGGGCAGAACTTTGTTGCCATTACCGATGCCGGGTCATCGCTGGTCGGTCTTGCCGAGGAGGCAGGGTTCCGTCGTGCCTTCCTGAATCCGGAGGACGTGGGTGGACGCTACTCGGTGCTGTCATACTTCGGGCTGCTGCCAGCGGCGCTGGTGGGGATTGACATAATGTCTGTTCTCGAGCGTGCCGAAGTGATAGGCCGTCAGTGTGCGGCCGATGTACTGCTTCAAGAGAATCCCGGCGCCTGGCTCGGCGCCTTGCTGGGCACCTTCGCCCGGCAGGGCAGGGATAAGCTGACGCTGGTTACTTCACCTTCAATTGGCAGCTTCGGGCTGTGGCTGGAGCAGCTCCTCGCCGAGAGCACGGGCAAGGAGGGTACCGGAATTATCCCGGTGCTTGGGGAACCATTTACCGCGCCCGAGCACTATGGCGATGACCGACTTTTCATTTACCTGCGCCTTCAGGATGATAATAACGATGATATTGATGGGGTGGTGGGGCGTATTAAATCTTCAGGGCAACCCGTGGTTACGCTGGAACTCAAAGATAAGCAGGATATTGGCACCGAGTTCTTTCGCTGGGAGTTTGCTACTGCGGTCGCTGGCTCGATACTGGGCATAAACCCGTTTGACCAGCCCAACGTGCAGGCGGCCAAGGATGCCACTGGCAGGGTCCTGCAGGAGTACCAGAGTTCCGGCCGTCTGCCGTTTCTGGAGGTAAATGGTTCACTTGGTGAGTTGCTGGCCGGAGCCAGGCGGGGCGATTACCTGGCGATTATGGCCTACACCAGACAGATGCCAGAGCTGGAAAAAATATGCACTGAGTTGCGCCGCAAAGTGGTGGAGAAAAGCCATATCGCCACCACTGCCGGCTACGGGCCGCGCCTGCTGCACTCCACCGGGCAGTTGCACAAGGGAGGCCCTAACACCGGGCTTTTCCTCCAGGTGACCGCGGCCCAGCAACATAAGATACCGATTCCCGGTGCACCATACACGTTTAACATACTGGCCGATGCGCAGGCACTTGGCGACCTGCAGACCCTGCGGTCGCTGAAGAGACGTGTGGTCAGAATCCATCTTGGTTCCGGGGACACGACCGCGCTCGAAAAAATGGTATCCGGCTTGAGCTAGGCGGAGAAACAAGAAACACGTACCCGACTGGCTATCAGCGCTGCTGGACGAGGGACTGCAGTCGGCGGTAGCTTTCCGCCGGGTCCGGCTGCAGAAAAATGGCGCTGCCCACGCAGACATAGTCGACTCCGGTGCTGGCGATTTCCCTGATATTGCTTTCCTTGATGCCGCCGTCAACGCCGATTTTAATTCCAGGCCGGATACGGCGCAGTTCCGCCACCTTGCCCATCACCTCGGGGATAAACTTGCTGCCGTAGAAGCCGGGCGTTACGGTAAGGAGAAGCACGCTGTCAATTTCATTGATACAGGGCGCGATGGCGGATACGGGGGTCTCGGGATTGATGGCCAGCCCTGCGGTAAGTCCCAGCTTTCTGACCCCTGAAATTACTGCGTGGGGGGAAGCGGTGGCTTCGCGGTGGAAGATAACCTTGCTGGCACCGGCTTGCTGGAAACCCTCAATATATTTTTCCGGTTGCATGACCATCAGGTGAGCTTCCCATTTCAGGCTGCCGGGCAGGCCGGCGACCTGTTCCCAGGTAACGCTCCGCGATGGTACAAAAAGGCCGTCCATAATATCAATCTGAACGTAGTCGGTGAAGCTTTCTGCCTGGCGCAGCATCTTCTCCAGGGCGGTGGGGTCATCGGTAAGGATTGCTGGCACTACTCTTGCGCTTTTGCTCATGACGAACCCGGTTATCAATTGTAGGTTTCGTGGCGATACAGTGTCAAGTATCAGGCTTAGACGGCATTATCATGGTGTTTATCTGGTGAAAAATTGGGGGGCACTTCTCAGTGCCCCCCGCTGGTTGCTTTTTCATCCCGAGCCCGACTCACTTCCGGTTACCACCGCCGGATGTGGTCTCTCTTTGCTGAGACTGACCTCTACATCACTAACTCGAGTCGGGTTCGAGGTCCGTCCGCCCTGTCCGGAGACAGGGCATCAGCTGTCCACCTGCCACACCCCGAAGACTTCGTGAAGCTTCATAGCATCGCCTCCTCCAAGTTAAGATTCGGGAGCCACGAGCCTCTATATATAATTTAATAATAATTTGGTCTCATTGTCAATATATTTCGGGCATACCTATTGACAATACCTTGTTTCCCGTGTAAAATTTTGAGCTACAGGGTTATTTTATGTATACCTAAATTCATACCTGCGGTGATAAGCAATCACGACGGCTCGTGAGGAAGGAGGTGCCTGCCTACCACAATTCTAAGGATATTTGGTCCAATGGCTATCTTCAAAAAAGGAGGTCACTTAATTGGCTGAAGTAACGAGGGAAAGATGGACCAGTCGAGCGCCGTTTATCTTTGCCGCCATAGGTTCGGCAATCGGTCTGGGGAATGTCTGGCGCTTCCCCTATATTACCTACGAGTACGGTGGTGGCACCTTTTTAATTCCGTATATGATTGGCCTCATTGTTATGGGCATTCCCTGGATGCTGATGGAATTCGGCATGGGCCGCTATTTCCAGAAAAGTGCGCCCGGCGCATTCGAAGGTATCGGCAGAAAGTGGGAGTGGCTGGGCTGGTGGCCGGTCTGGGTTGCCTTTCTGATTGTCACCTACTACACGGTAATCATTGCCTGGTCGCTGCGCTACGCCATCAGTTCTGCAACCGTTGCCTGGGGCATGGGTCAGGCTGGCGCTGAGGGTGCCGGTGATTTCTTTTTCGGCACCGTTTTACAACTTTCAGATGGCCCAATGGTTCTCGGGCCTCCGGTATGGCTCATCCTTGGCTTGCTGGCATTTGTCTGGCTGGTTATTTTCCTGATAATGTTCCGGGGTGCCCGGGTAATCGGCAAAGTCTCCATATTCCTGGTAATCCTGCCCTGGCTATTACTAATCGTCCTGTTTATCCGGGGCGTGACCCTGCCCGGCGCACTGGAAGGGTTGAACTTCTATCTGGCGCCTGACTTTGCTGTTCTCGGTAATGTAGACGTCTGGTTTGCTGCCTTCAGCCAGATTGCCTTCACCTTATCTCTGGGTATGGCAGGCATGGTAGCCTATGGCAGCTTCATCGCTAGGAAGGCCGATGTCAATAACAGTGCCGTTATCACTTCCTTCTCCGATGCCGCTACGGCTTTCTTCGCCGGCTTTGCTGTTTTCAGCACCGTTGGCTTCATCATGCAGGCGATGAACATCTCGATTGGCGAGGTCAGTGCTTCGGGCTTGGGCCTGGCGTTCGTCACCTATCCTGTGGCAGTATCCATGATGCCGGGAGCCAACGCTCTGGTGGGGATACTCTTCTTCCTCTGCTTGTTCTCCCTGGGTACAACGTCGGCATACTTCCTTGCCTATGGAGGTGTCGCGGTACCGCTCATGGACAAATTTGGCCTGAGCCGGATAAAAGCTACCCTGATTGTCAGCATCGTTGCCTTCTTGGTGGGCGTTCTTTATACCACCCAGGGTGGCCTGTACTGGCTGGATATGGTTGACCGTGCCGTGTGTTTCTATGGCCTGCTGATTACCGGTGCCCTGGCCTGTCTGGTTATCGGCTGGGTATTCGGTCCTGGAAAGCTGAGAGAGCATAACAACGAGACTTCGGATATCAGAATCGGTGCCTGGTGGGACTGGCTGATAAGAATAGTAGTACCCGCGGGACTGATATTTGTGGTGGTCGTTGGTGGCTTCATGAAGGACATGAAAGAGCAGTATAGCGGCTATGAAATCGGAGCGCTGGGTGGCTCGGACATCATATGGATTATACTCGGTGTGACCCTGATATTCAGCATCCTGCTGTCACTCATCAAGACCAAGACGGCCGGAGGGGGTGAGTAGAAAATGACAACCGGAGCTATTGTTTCCACCATTGTTATCTGGGTAATACTTCTTGGTGGTCTGGTCTTTTGCATCTCTAAAATCGGTAAAGGTGGCGAGTGGGAGGACTAGCCTAACTCACCCCTATAAAAAGAGAAGCAAAACGCCGTAAAGTGAGGTCGCCCTGCTATTATGGCAGGGCGACTCCTCTTTATTGGGCTTTAGCTCGCGTTAGAAGTAGTCTTCGGCGTTATCTCTGGGATAAAAGCCCAGCTTTTCCTTGGTCTCGGTGAGGTCAAAGAAACGGCGGTCGTTGTTGCTGATGGCGTAGGCCAGCAGAAAGTCAGTGTTCACCGCAAGGGCTCGGGCAAATGCCGCCACGCAGTCCCTCTTGCTCAGGAATAAAGCCCGCGTATGGCCTTCTCTTTCTGTGCCTTTCCAGATAGAGGGGTCATCCTGTGGGAATGTTGACCCGATGCGCAGGGATATAAACTGGATGCCATATCTTCTTGAGTAGTACCAGCCCAAGTTTTCCCCGAAGAGCTTGGAGATGCCGTAGTACGAGTCGGGTGCCGGCGGGTCGCTCAGTTTCACGAATCCCATGGTCGGGACGAAAAACCGGTCCAGGGTCAGAGGGGTTTTACCAATGTAATCATGCTGCGTGTGATTGGTGCTGGCGAACACGATTTTCAGCACGCCTGCCCTTCTTGCCTCCTCAAACACGTTGTAGGTGGCGATGATGTTATTGTGGAGGACGCTTTCCCAGCTGGCCTCGGTCGATGGGTCGGCGGCGAGGTGGAGCACCGCATCGAGCCCCTCAAATATCCCCTGTACCTGTTCGACTCTGGCTAGGTCAGCCTTTACCGTTTTGTGCTTGCCGGCGAGGTCGGCTTTTATCTCGCGTCGGTTGTAAAACAGGGTAAGCCTGTAGTGTTCTGGGAGACCTTCGGCCAGTGTGGTGCCAATGTGTCCGGAGGCTCCGGTGATGCCTACGTTGACAATCTTCCTGTCTTCCATCGCTGTGCTCCGCCTGTCTATTTTACCGGCTTCAGGGCGCGCATCTTATTTAGATTATCCATGACCCATTTCACCCATTCATCGATGCCTTCACCGGTAAGTCCGGAGACGGTGAAAAGGGCGGCTTCTTGATTGAGACCTTTGAAGGCGCGGGTGAAAGCGGCCAGGTCAAATCCGACGTGTGGCAGCAGGTCGGATTTATTTACCAGCAGCGCCTTGGCCTGGGTGAAGAGCAACGGGTACTTGTGCGGTTTATCATCGCCCTCGGGTGTGCTGAGAATGACCACCCTGAGGTACTCACCGAGGTCAAAGCCGCCGGGGCAGATGAGGTTGCCCACGTTTTCAATGAAAAGGATGTCAATGTCATCAAGGGGAAGGTTGGCCAGCCCCGAATTCACCATGCTGGCGTCCAGATGGCAGGCACCGCCGGTATTTATCTGGATGGCGGTAATTCCGGCCTGGCTCAGCTTCTCGGTGTCAATGCTGGAACTGACGTCGCCTTCAATTACGGCAATGCGGGCCTTGCCCTTGAGTGCCTCGACTGTCCTCAGAATAAGCGTTGTTTTCCCGGAACCCGGTGAGGACATAAGGTTGATGGTCATGACGCGTTTGCTGGTGAGCAGCTTTCGGTTCTGCTCTGCAATCTGGCTGTTGGCATTCAGGATGTCTTTCAATACTTTAATTTCCATTACTCCACCTCAATACTCTCGACGTACAGTTCACTACCGCCGGTTATTTCGATTTCCGCTGTCTGGCATTTCGGGCAGGTCCATTCGAAGTCGGTGGGCTGAAATAAATGAGCGCAGTGTCGGCAGCGCGCCTGCCGTGGTATGTTCCGAAAGGAAAGTGCGGCTCCTTCCGCGGGCGTGTTCTGGCTGAGCAGTTCAAAGTTCGCCTGAACATAGTGGTCAATGATGCCGGTCATCTCGCCGAGCACGATATTTACCCCGACTATTTTGCTGGCGCCGGCTTTGGCGGCTTCCTCCAGGACAAGGTCTAAAAGGCTCATGGTTACCGACATCTCATGCATAACTAGCATATCCTGGGCAGCGGCTCACCGACCAGCATATCAATAATGCGTGTGGTACCGAGTCTGGTCTTCATGACCACCCGTCCCGGGTTTTCCTCCTTTATCTCACCGATGATGGCGGCGTCTCGACCGTATTTATGCCTCTTCATCCGCTCCATGATGCTATCAGCCTCGTCGGGGGCTACGGCGGCCACCAGCTTGCCCTCGTTGGCCACGTAGAGCGGGTCCAGACCCAGCATCTCGCAGGCGCTGACGACCTCCTCCCGGACCGGTATTTTTTCTTCATATATCCTTATGCTTACTCCCGACTGCTCGGCGATTTCGTTCAGCGTGGTGGCCAGGCCGCCGCGGGTGGGGTCGCGCAGGCAGTGGATATTGTGGCTTGCCGCCAGCATCTCCGCCACCAGGCCGTGCAGTGGAGCGCAGTCGCTTTCTAATTTGGTGGTAAAATTAATCCCCTCGCGCTGGCTGAGCACGGCGATACCGTGGTCGCCAATGGTACCGTTCAGGAGCAGCACGTCCCCCGGTCGGGCGCTGTGCCCGGAAATGTTCACCCCATCAGGTATGGTGCCGATACCGGCGGTATTGATGAAAAGTTTATCGGCGGTGCCGCGGTTGACCACCTTGGTATCGCCGGTAACCACGACCACACCGGCGGCTGTGACCGTCTCTTTGATTGAATCGACCACTTTTTCGAGGTCGCTCAGCAGCAGACCTTCTTCAATGATGAAAGCCAGGCTCAAGTAGTGGGGTGTAGCGCCTACCATGGCTAGGTCGTTTATGGTGCCGCAGACGGCGAGCTTGCCGATGTCCCCGCCGGGGAAAAAGATGGGCTGGACGACGTAGCTGTCGGTGGTGAAGGCCAGCCTGCCCCCCGCTTCAACCACCGCCGAGTCGTCAAGCCGGGTGAGAAAGGGGTTGGACAGCGCGGGAAGGAAACTATTGTGGATGATATCATGGGCCAGCCTGCCTCCGCTCCCGTGGGCCAGTAAAATCTTATCGGACATCATCTTCACCGTAATGGTAGTAAGCGGCACAGGTGCCTTCAGCCGAGACCATGCAGGGACCCACCGGGCTGGCCGGGGTGCAGGTATGGCGGAACAGTGTGCAGTCTCCGGGCGATTTAACCCCCCGCAGCACCTCTCCGCATAAACAGCCCTTCGGGGTCTCCGTGGGGCCGGGGTCAAAGTCAAAGTTCAGCTCGGCGTCAAAGCGGGCGAACTCAGAGCGCAGCTTGAGGCCGCTTCCGGCCACCTCGCCGAAGCCGCGCCAGCGTGCCGGAGCAGGCTCGAATACTCGTTCCATAATCCCGATGGCGGTCTGGTTTCCCTCCCGGCTGACCCCGCGCCGGTAGGCGATTTCTACTTTAGCCTCGCCATTGGCCACCTGCTTTGTCAGCAGGTCAATGCACTGCAGTATATCCAGTGGCTCGAAGCCGGAGACAACGCAGGGTATCCCATAGTCGCGGGCGATGAACCCCCACGGCCTTGAGCCGATGACGGCGCTGACGTGGCCGGGGCAGATAAGTCCCTGCAGGTTGACCTCGCCGGAGTCCAGCAGCGCCCTGATTACAGGCGGGCAGAGCTTGTGCATGGAGAGCACGTAGTAATTCTTCAGGCCCTCCCGCTCCGCTTGCAGGACTGAGGCGGCAACGGTGGGGGCGGTGGTCTCAAAGCCGATGCCCAGGAATACCACCGATTTCTCCGGGTTTTCCCTGGCTAAGGAAAGGGCATCGAGGGTGGAATAGACAACGCGCACGTCGGCGCCGTTTGCCTTAGCCTCCTGAAGGCTGGAACGGCTGCCGGGCACCCTCACCATGTCGCCGAATGAAGCCACCATGACATCGGGCAGAGAGGCCAGGGCAATGGCTTTATCAAGGTCAGCGTTGTCCGTGACACATACCGGGCACCCCGGCCCCGAGGTAAGGGTCAATGTTGACGGTAGCAACTGGCGGAGGCCAAACTTCATAATGGACACGGTATGGCCGCCGCAGAACTCCATGAAACGCGCTTTCTTGCCGGCATGTCGCTTGATGCTGTGGACAAGACCGTCTGCCATCTCGGGCTGACGGAACTCGCTGACTAACTTCATTCCTTCTCCATAATTTCGCTCATCTCGGCGAATATGGCCAGCGTTTCCTCTGCCTGCGCCTGGTCGAGAATATTGATGGCATAGCCGGCGTGCAGAAGCACGTAATCGCCAATCCTGGCCTCAGGGGTGAGCATAATACTTATCTGGCGCATTATGCCGCCGATTTCAACCTCGGCCTCGGTGCCATTTATCGATTTTATCCGTGCTGGTATGGCTAGGCACACGTGATTTACTCCTTACTCTATTTTATTCAGCTCTTTATAACTGGCAATTGCTGCTTGTCCCAGAGAAATGCCGCCATCATTACATGGTACCGTATGGTGGCTCAATACCTGAAACCCTTCCTTTTCCAGAGCATCAATCGCTAGATTAAAAAACCGGCGATTCTGAAAAACGCCGCCGCTCAAGGCCACCGTTTTCCGGCCGGACGGCGGTGAAATCAAGCGGCAGGTCTCCAGAATAATCTGGGCCATTGTTTTATGGAACCGGGCAGAGATGACGTCTGGCTTGATGCCATTTTGGACATCATTGAGCACGGCGGAAATAAGCTCTTTCAGTTTAATTATGGCTGGTTTTTCATCTCTGGATATGACGAACGGGTAGGGTTTAAACCGGGTTAAATCATCGGGGGCAAGCATTTCCAGCTCGATAGCGGCCTGTGCCTCGTAGTCAATCTGCCCCCGGACGCCGGCCAGTGCGGATACCGCGTCAAAAAGCCGCCCCGCCCCGGAGGTAAGCGGTGAGTTAAACCTCCGCCCCAGCTGGGCTTTAACAATATTAACTTCATCGGCCGTTATTTTACTCATGATGGGGAGGCCTTCCAGTGGCGTCTCTTCGCCGAGGAGCGTATAGATATAGCTGAGCGCCATGCGGTATGGCCGGCGAATGGCAGCAACTCCGCCCGGCATCGGCACATATTCCAGATGGGCGGCGCGCTCGAAACTGCCCCAGTCAGCGACCAGGAATTCGCCACCCCAGAGGTCGCCATCGGTGCCGTAGCCCACGCCATCGAAGGCGACACCGATGACCGGCTCTCGGAACTCATTTTCCACCAGGCAACTGACAACATGGGCATGATGGTGCTGTATGCCGATTGTTTTTAACCCTTTAGACGCGGCATATTGCCGAGCGTATTTAGTGGACAGATACTCAGGGTGCAGGTCATGGGCGATGATTTCCGGCTGGACGCGGAACAGTCGCTGGTAGAGGTCGATAGTATTTTCAAAATGCTCCTGTGTCTCTTCATTATCCATGTCGCCGATGTGCTGGCTCAGGAAGGCGTTTTCATCTCTGGTCAGGCAGAAGCTGTTTTTCTCCTCGGTGCCGCAGGCCAGCACCTGCCTGGCCTTGAAGGGGAGGTGGATGGGAGACGGGGCGTAGCCGCGGGCGCGCCTGATGGCGCGCGGTTTATCTTTTTCTACGAGGTAAACGCTGTCATCGTAGCGGGCGTGTATATCCCGGTTGTGCAGCAGGAAATAGTCGGCAATGCCGTGGAGTCGGCGCAGGGCTTCATCGTTATCCTGGCAGATTGGTTCCTCGCTGAGGTTGCCGCTGGTCATGACCAGCGGTCGTGCCACATGGTGAAGCAGGATATGGTGCAGCGGCGTATAGGGCAGCATGACACCGAGATATTTATTATTTTCCGCGACCAGCGGCGTTACACTGGAGACATCTTTCCGCCACCGCAACAGGACGATGGGCGCATTTGGCGAGAGCAGCAATTCGGCTTCTTCAGGTGAAACGCAGCCGTGTTTTTCGATTTCGGCAATGGAGGCCATCATGAGGGCAAACGGTTTGGCGGGTCGCTTTTTCCGCTCTCTGAGGCGCGCTACGACCTCCCGGTTGGTAGCATCACAAGCAAGCTGAAAGCCGCCCAGGCCCTTGACGGCGATGATATAGCCCCGCTGGAGAAGTTCGGCTGCTTTACGGAGTGGGTCTTGGTCGTTCACTGGAATACCATCGCTGTCCACCAGTTGCAGGCCGGGGCCGCACCTCGGGCAGGCGTTGGGCTGGGCATGAAAGCGGCGGTCAAGCGGGTCGTCATACTCCGCCTGGCACTCCGGGCACATGGTGAAACGGCTCATGGTAGTCTTCGGGCGGTCATAGGGAATGTCCCGGATGATGGTGAAGCGGGGGCCGCAGTTGGTACAGTTGGTGAAGGGATAGAGATAGCGGCGGTTTTCCGGCTGAAAGACCTCTTGCAGACATTCGGGGCAGGTGGCCAGGTCAGGGGAGACCGGCTGGTATTTCCCCGCCTCAGGCTGGCTTTTTCTGATGGTAAAATCAATATCACCTTTGGCGGTTAGTTTCTGGGTGGTAACATCCTGAACGCGGGCGGCGGGGGGCGTTTTTTCTCTGAGGAGAACTAGAAACCGGCGGACGCTTTCTTCAGGCCCCTCCACCTCAATGGTCACGTTGCCGGAGGTATTGCGTACCCAGCCAGTCAGGTGGCAGTTCTTGGCTAGCCGGTAGACAAAAGGTCGGAAGCCGACCCCCTGTACTATGCCCTTGACCTCAATGCGCAGTCTGGCCCTGGTATCAACTTGCAGAGGGGAATATCTCATAACCTCCCCGTGATGAACCCCAAATGTTTAAACTAAAGCGGCTGACCGGTGAAATAAAAAGGCTTTCCGGTTATTCTGGTCAATCAGATGCTATCAGCCACCTTACAGAGCCGAGCTCTACCGTTTATATTTTATCACAGCTTTGGCTGGTACGGCTAGGTAAGAAAGCTGGAGGCGCTGGCGGCTGGTCATGTCTCGCTTTGTTGAATGCCCGGTAGATAGCTATTTGAGTACCCGGCCGGTGATTCTCTCGTAGGCCTGGATGTACTGGTGGGACGTTGCGACCGCAACATCGGGGGGCAGTGGTGGTGCCGGTGGCTCTTTGTCCCATCCCGAAGCCACCAGCCAGTCGCGGAGTGGCTGTTTGTCATAGCTGGGCTGCGCCTGACCTACCTGGTACAGTGCAGCGTCCCATATCCGCGATGAATCAGGTGTCAGCAGTTCGTCAATCAGAATGAGGCGGTCTTCTTCAAGGCCGAACTCCATCTTGGTATCAGCGATGATTATGCCCCGTCTGGCGGCGTATTCCCGCGCGTAATTGTAAATGGCGATGCTTTTCGCTTCTATTTCCCCGGCCTTTTTTTCGCCCACCAGCTTAATGATTTCCTCCATGGTGATGGGCAGGTCATGTCCGGTTTCTGCCTTGGTCGTCGGGGTGAACAACGGCTCCGGTAGCCTCTGGCTTTCCTTAAGCCCCCGAGGCAATGAGAAACCGGCCACTTTGCCACATTGCTGGTATTCCGCCCAGCCGGAGCCGGCCAGATAGCCGCGCACGACGCATTCAATCGGAAGGCGCTTTACTTTTTTCACCACCATGGAGCGTCCGATTAGATAGGCAGGGTAGGGGAAGCGGTCTTCCGCGGGCAGGTACGTGTCCAGGCTGTGTATATCTTCAATCGCCTCCACCAGATGGTTGGCCATGATTTCGGCTGTCTGCCGGAACCAGAAAACGGACAGCTGGTTCAGGACGAAGCCCTTGTGTGGAATAGCACTTGGCAGGACAAAATCAAAGGCGGAGATGCGGTCGGTGGCGATGATAAGCAGGTGATTGCCCAGGTCGTAAGTATCACGCACCTTGCCCCTGATAAATAGTGGCAAGGGGAGGTCTGCTTCTTTAAGCAATGATGAATCATTTGCCATAGTCTAATCTCCTGAATATTTCGAGTTTAATCGGTCAGGCCCTCAAGTGACTTCTTGATGACCCGGCTCACCACGGCTTTGCTTACCGGGTCTCTGGCTACCGTATCGGCAAAGTCGAGCCTGTCGAAGTAGAGGCGCAGGCTTTTAATTTTATCGTTCTCAAAGACGAGGACTTCGGCCTGTTTTGACTTTATCTCCGGTCCGCTTTGCAGTCGTGCCCGGAGGATGAATTCCTCGAACAGAATGTTACCCTCCACCATGATTTTGACGGGTTGAAACTTGATCTGCCTGATGTTCTTGAACAGCCAGTCAAACCATTTTTCCACACCGGCTTTTCCATAGAGGCTGTGGCGCAGCAGTTCGATTTCACAGTCGTCGGCAAAGCAGGGTAAGACCGCGTCCAGTCTTCTATTTTCGATGGCGTTGTCCAGCGTCATGGCCACCCGACGGAGCTCGTCTGTTGGTTCTTTATCCGGCATCATGCCTCAACCTCTTCCGATACGTATTAGAGGGACATTGGCCCCAGGTTGGTTGGTTCCGCTATGGCGCTTTTCCACTGCGCTTTGGTTAACCCCAATCGCTCAAAGATTTCATCAACGTGCCTCAGGTAGTACTGGTAGTCAAACAGGGATTCAAGTTCTGGCTGAGGCAGAGTCTCTACGACCTCAGGGTCGGCTTTTAGCAGATTGAGGAAGTCTTTGTTTCCCTTCCATGACTTCATCGCGTTACGCTGCACCAGCTCATACGCTTTCTGTCGGGAAAGGCCTTTGTCAATGAGCGCCAGCATCACCCGCTGGGAGAAGACAAGGCCTTTGGTGAGTTCCATGTTCTTTTTCATGCGTTGCGGGAAAACCTGCATCCCCTTGATTATGGAGGCCAATAGGGACAGGCAGTAATCAACCAGCAGGCAGGCATCGGGCAGGATAACACGTTCGGTGGAGGAGTGGCTGATATCACGCTCGTGCCAGAGGGCGATGTTTTCCATGGCGGTCAGGGCATAGCCCCTGACCAGCCGGGCCAGGCCGCTGATACGCTCGCAGAGTTCCGGATTGCGCTTGTGGGGCATGGCCGAGGAACCGGTCTGGCCGGTGCCGAAAGGCTCACCCACTTCGCCGACCTCTGTTCTCTGGAGTCCTCTTATCTCGGTGGCGAATTTTTCCATTGAGCTGGCGATGAGCGCCAGTGTGGTCATAAACTGGGCATGGCGGTCGCGCTGCAATATCTGGTTTGATACCGGTGCCGGGAGCAGACCAAGTTTGCGGCAGGCCCGCTGTTCCACTCCTGGCGGGACAGTGGCATAGGTGCCGACCGCGCCGGATATCTTGCCCACGGCGATGGCTTTTTTGGCCTCGCCGAGGCGCTGCAGGTTGCGCCTCATCTCTTCCACCCATATCGAGAGCTTCAGGCCAAAGGTAATCGGCTCGGCATGAATGCCATGGGTGCGCCCGATCATGGGGGTATATTTATGCTCCATGGCCTTGTGTGCCAGCACTGCGATGAGTTCTTTCACATCTTCGGTAAGCAGTTCGGTGGCCTCCACCAGTTGCAGGCTGAGCGCCGTGTCCATGACGTCTGATGAGGTCAGTCCGAGGTGGATAAAGCGCGATTCCTCGCCCAGGCTCTCCGCCACCGAACCAAGGAACGCGGTCATATCGTGGCGGGTTTCCGAGAGAATCTCTTCCATGCGCTTCAGGTTGCACTTGGCCAGCTTGATTTTGGTGATAGCCTCGCGGGGCACGACGCCAATCTCTGCCCAGGCATCGCAGACGGCAATCTCCACTTCCAGCCACTTGTTGAACTTGTTTTCCTCTGACCACACCCGTTTCATCCTGGGGCGGGAATAGCGTTCAATCATCTTTTTGCCCTCTTGGCTCGTCGGTTCCCCAAGTGAACCGGCGAGCCTGGATTGTATTGGTAGCACTCATGGTTGGTCCTTTTCTCCTTGCAGTTCGCGCCGGTATTTGGCGTAAGCCTGGCTGATACTCTCATGTTTGATACCCAGAATTTCGGCGGCCAGATAGGCGGCATTCTTGACGCCAGCAGTGCCAACGGCCACACAGGCGACCGGTATCCCCGCCGGCATCTGGACAATTGAGTAGAGGGCATCAACGCCTTTCAGTTCACCGGAGGCGAGCGGTACGCCGATAACCGGCAGGGTAGACCAGCTGGCCAGGACACCGGGCAGGTGGGCGGCGCCTCCGGCGGCGGCGATGATAACTTCAATGCCGCGCTCATGGGCGGTCATGCCGTACTGGCGGGCTTTCTCCGGAGTACGGTGCGCCGAAATAACATTGACCTCGTGGTCAATACCAAGCTGTGCCAGTATCTCCAGAGCCGGTTTGAGGGCGGCTGTGTCTGACCTGGAACCCATGACCATGCCAACTAAAGGCATATTATTTACCTCACCCCTTTTTACTCTTTTATATCGGCGATGTCCCGGCGGTACTGACCGCCTTCAAAATGTATCCGCGCGATATTATTATATACCTTCTCCCTGGCCTCAGTGAGGTCTTTGCCGGTGGCCACCACGGTCAGGACTCTGCCGCCGCCGGTCACCACCTCACCCGGCGCCGCCCCTTCTCTGGTGCCAGCATGAAATACCATTATATCTCTATCAACCTCATTCAGTCCAGAGATGGGGAAGCCGGTCTGGTAGTTACCCGGGTATCCGGCCGAGGCCATCACCACGCCAACGCAGGCCGCCTCGCGCCACTGTACCTCAATCTGGTCAAGTCTATTATCAACGACGGCCATGATAATATCCAGCAGGTCTGTTTTCAGCATGGGCAGCACCACCTGCGTTTCCGGGTCGCCGAACCGGGCATTAAATTCTAGCACTTTTGGGCCATTATTGGTAATCATCAGACCGCCATAAATTACACCTCTATAGGGCCGGCCCTCCTGGCGCATGGCTTTTACCGCCGGCTCCATGATGGTCTCCCGGACGGACGTTTCAAGTTGTGAGTTGAGGAAGTAGGGCGGACTGTAACTGCCCATACCGCCGGTGTTGGGCCCGCAGTCGGCGTCAAAGATACGTTTATAATCGCAGGCGGGCACCATGGGGATAACTGCCGTGCCATCGGTGAAGGCGAAGGCACTCATTTCCCGGCCGGAAAGGTGCTCTTCAACTATTACCTGCTCGCCGGCTACGCCCAGTGTTTTCGCTTCCATAAAGCTGGCCAGAGCGTCGAGAGCCTGCCCGGTTGACCCGGCCACGACCACGCCCTTTCCCGCCGCCAGTCCATCAGCCTTGATGACCACCGGTGGCGTTTGTTTTTTGACGTATTCTTTTGCCTGGGCATAGTCGGTAAAGCTGGCGCTACGGGCACAGGGAAGTTTGTATTTCTGCATCAGCTGCTTGGCGAACACCTTGCTGGCCTCAATCTGGGCGGCGGTTCGGGTGGGGCCAAAGATGGGCAGGCCTTTTTTATCAAATTCGTCCACGATGCCCGCCGCCAGCGGTGCCTCCGGCCCGACGACAGTGAGGTCAATCCGGTTATCTTTGGCGGCTTTAATCAGCGAGGCAATGTCGGTGGGGCTTATGGAGAGGTTATGGGCCTGCTGGGCCGTACCGGCGTTTCCCGGCGCAGCGAAAAGCTCCGTTATTTTTGGGCTTTGTTCCAGTTTCCAGACCAGCGTGTGCTCCCGTGCCCCACTGCCGATGACTAATACCTTTATCTACCTCACCCCCCTCAGGCTTCGTCCCCCTTTATATCTCATTATCTGTAAACAATCTCATCCGGTTTTTTAAGCTGCTGGTAAGTCTCCCAGGAATTATACAAGCCGTATTCAGACCAATCTTCATGATGGTCGAGAGCAATATCCTCATAGGTTTGGAAGGGGCCTTCGATTCTGCCGACATTCATAATATAAAGTGAACCAGATGACGGATAAACGCATACCCCATGGTTTTTGCTCATGTCCGATTCCACAGCAATCCTGAGTATTTTTGCCTCTTGGCCATGATGTTGGAGGACATAGCAGGCGAATACGGCAAATTCGGCACAGCACCCGGCCTTGTTTTCAAAAATTTCCTCCGGAGTAGCGATGTAGTTAACCCCTGTTTCCTTCCATATTTCGTAGTGCGATTCATACTGAATATTATCCTGCAGCCAGCGGGATAGCTTTTGCGGGTCGTCCAGTGAGTTGACGGTTTCCAGAAAGTCGGCACTGGCCTCCATTTTTATTTCGGGAGGTGGAAGAGTGATAACGACACTTTCCTCAGTACGGGTTCCTGTCACTCTTATCATCCAGTTGGTCTTATCTTTCGGGATTTGTTGCCAGGGCCATTCGGTGACTTCACCATCGGCAACCATTTCGGAATGTTCATTCACCACGCTCGAATCCAGATGTATGTAGACACCGCCCTCTCTTTTAGAATTTGTGTAAAAAACAACGTAAAAATCGTTGTCTACCGTTACGCTGGGTATTTCCACCGTGGCCCAACCCGGGTCTTTACTGAATCTGGCAGCAGACTCCTGCCAGGAATGCAGCAGGGCAAAATCTTTATTCCAGATTTCAACCCTGGGCTCCTGGCCCTCATATCCCGTCCCCTGTAGGCTGGTGAATATCTTCACCTCATTAATTACGAACGGTGTAACGGGTGGCGCAAAATGAGTTAGAAATCCTTGATACCCTGAACCGCAATTCCCGTTACTTGTGCCATCGTCATATTGAAGTTCTACCAATTCCGCGGCAGGTTCAGGCTTTTCCTCTGTTTCTTCTGGTGCGGGAGAAGTTGGCGTGGGGGCTGGTACCGGTGGGGGGGCAGGTGCAGGTGTAGGCGTTGGGGCTGGCGTAGGGGCGGGAGCTGGGGCAGGAGCAGGTGCGGGTGGTGGAGCCGGAGCCGATGCTAGCTCGGGGGTACATGCCACGAGAACAAGCAGCATGGTTATCAGCAGAATTCCGATAATCCGTGTCTTATACATTATGAGAAGCTCTTTGTATCCTCACTCCCACTCTATGGTTGAGGGTGGTTTGGAGGTGATATCGAAGACGACGCGGTTTACCTCGGGCACTTCGTTGACAATGCGATTTGACATCCGCGATAGGACATCGTAGGGCATACGTGCCCAGTCCGCGGTCATAGCATCTTCGCTGGTCACGGCGCGGATGGCAATCACGTGGCCGTAGGTCCGGTAATCGCCCATCACGCCCACGCTGTGAATATCGGGCAGGATGGCAAAACTCTGCCAGAGCTGGCGGTAAAGCTTGGCTTTCTTGATTTCATTCATGACAATGAAGTCGGCACTGCGCAGGACCTCCAATTTTTCTTTGGTCACTTCACCGATGATGCGTATGGCCAGCCCGGGGCCGGGGAAGGGCTGCCGCCAGACCATCTCTTCGGGCAGGCCAAGCTCCAGCCCGACCAGGCGCACCTCATCTTTAAAGAGGTAGCGCAGCGGCTCGAGGAGTTTCAGCGTCATCCGAGCGGGCAGGCCGCCGACGTTGTGATGGGTCTTTATTTTGGCGGAGACGTTGCTCACCGAGGATATGCTCTCGATAACATCTGGATAAAGAGTCCCCTGGGCGAGGAAGTCGACCTTGCCCGCCTTGCGTGCCTCTTCCTCGAAGATGTGGATGAACTCCTCGCCGATGGCCTTGCGTTTCATCTCCGGGTCGATGACGCCTTTCAGTCGGGCGAGGAACCGCTTGCTGGCGTCAACGTACTGGATATTCATGCCCAGGTTCTGCTGGAATACCTTGAGTGTTCTTTCCACTTCTTCGCGGCGTAGCAGCCCGTTATTGACAAAGATGCAGGTAAGCTGGTCGCCGATGGCGCGGTGGATGAGCGTGGCGACCACGGCCGAGTCAACTCCTCCAGAGAGCGCGCAGATGACTTTGCCGTCCCCCACATTCTCTTTGATTCTGGCGATGCTATCATTGATGAAGCTGCCCATGGTCCAGTTCCCCTTGCAGCCGCACACCCGGTAGACAAAATTGCGCAGTATCGTCTTGCCTTCCGGCGTGTGGACAACCTCGGGGTGGAACTGGAGACCGAAGATGCCATCGCCATTACCCATGACGGCCACCGGCGAGTTTTCCGTGTAGGCGATGGCTTTGAAACCGGGCGGCATCTCCTCAATTTTATCGCCGTGGCTCATCCAGACCGGCGTGGACTCGGGCAAATCGGCGAACAGGGGAGAGTCAAGACTGCTCAGGTGCAGGATAGCGTGCCCGTACTCTCGTTTGGTACCGGGGGCCACTACGCCGCCAAGCTGTTTGGCGATAACTCCCATCCCGTAACAGATGCCAAGTATGGGCAAATGGCGTTCATAGATGTAGGATGGCGCCAGTGGCGCGTTATCGTCATAAACGCTCTTTGGGCCGCCGGAAAGAATAAAGCCCCGGGGATTGAGCGGGGCAATTTTTTCCCAGGGGGCGTCATGGGGTATCAGTTCGCAGTAAACCTGGCACTCTCGCACGCGGCGGGCGATGAGCATACTGTACTGGGAACCAAAATCAACAACAATGATTGCCTCGCGTTCCGCTCCGGAGACCGCTTCCTCGGTTGCCGCCGGCTGCTCTCCGCCTATCTTCTTGGCAATTTCCAGATAGGTGGAGACTTCAATGTCACCGGTCGTGGCGATGCGGAGGCCCCTGTCTGTAGCTGGTTTTGCTTTCCTCTTCACCATTTTATAGAAAAAAGATTACCATTATGGTATGGGGGTGTCAATCAGTTATAAGTAGGCTGGTAAAGGTATTTTACGCTAACTCTATTTTGCTTTCTCGCCAGCCGCATCGTATGGCCGGTATCCCTTTTCTAGGGCCTGTCGGTCAATGTCCAGGGTAATTAAACGTTCCAGTGGGAACAAGACCTCGGACTCGGTCTGCCGCAGGTCAATTGTCTTCAGATAATGCTGGCAATCATCACAGACGTAGAGCCGGTAAAGCCCTTTATCGTCGGTGAAGTAGGTCAGCGCTTTCTGGTCCTGAGTACCACAGAAAGGACACCGCAAGCGCTGGTAAAGCCATTCGGTGTCACACCGGGAGCACAGCAGCCATCTTGACCCCCGTTCCTTATCCAGATAGGAAAAATCGGGGCTGCCACCGCAAACCGGGCAGTACGGTCGGCGCCACTGTTCCTGGTCAACAGCGCCAATCAGGGTTCTGGCGTGGCTTGTCAGGAAAGGTTTTAACGTGGCCTGGATTATGGCCAGCAGGATGTTTTCACTGGCATCATCGGCCAGGGGGGTGGGGGGTAATTTTTTGCTATTGAACCAGGCCTGAATTACTTTCTTGGTGAGATGTTGCCCGGCATCTGGCTCTCTCAGCTTCCGGGGAAAGCCGGCGAAAAGCCCCGGATACCCGGCAAAGATGGCGGCGACCTTGGTGAAAGTCTCGCGCAGCCTCGGCCAATCAAGCGCCAGTTCATCAAAGGCGACAAGGGGCGTTCCGTTTGTGAGCCGTTTATTAATAGCCTCACGACTTAAACTTGGTTCGAGTCGTGAGGCTAACTTTTGCTCGACTTTTGCCTGAACGCGCAGCAAACTTAGATAAAATTTCAGGAGCTGAGGAAGCGTTCCCTCTTTTCTTTCCCTTGCCTCTAGGTGGCGAATGATGTCATCTGTCTCCACCGGCAACTAGCTTTTCACCTCTTTACCTCTGGCGGCTTCCTCATACCATTTGCCGTGGTGCGATTTGGCATAATCAACCGATACTTTTCCTTTGTATACGGCTTTCCAGGAT
Source organism: Dehalococcoidales bacterium (assembly GCA_034409565.1). GTDB lineage: Bacteria > Chloroflexota > Dehalococcoidia > Dehalococcoidales > RBG-16-60-22 > E44-bin89. The sequence goes on along the minus strand of DAOUMS010000022.1, from coordinate 146,971 downwards.
TCTTTCATCATCGGGTGTAGCAGGCCGAGATAGATGTGAACAAATAACATCGGAATGCTTACGGCAAAGGCAACGTCATGGAAAAAGACCATCCACAGTAAAACTGCCGGTGGTGCCGATGTTTTACCGAACCACATTACTAAACCAGTGATGATAAAGATTAGCCCGAAGACAAGGACTATCAACCACCATAGTTTCTGGCCGGTGTTCATACGTCCCTGGGGTGGCATGGCACTCTCATCACCGAGGAAATAGTACTGCGGGGCGGCTTTCAGCCAGCCGATATCATAGGCCCCCCAGCTGAAAGCCAGCTTGACACCCTCCTTGGTTGATTTCCAGTTCAGCGGAATGTAGATGAGCGGTGCGATGATAAAAACAACCGCAGCAATGCGATGAATAACCCGTGTCCAGCTGTCCTGGGCCAAAACACCTAATTGCGGGATGAAAAGGACAAGACCGGTAAGAAACAAGACGCAGAAGGCAACCAGGTGCACCCAGTGTAATATGCGCGTCGGTTTGCGATACATTTCAACTTCTTGCGGCATTTTCCTTCTCCTTTTCCTTATTGGCCGTGGCCCGGGCGACGAGATAGTTCAGGCCCAGTCCCAGCAGTGTCACCCCACCCACCGCCCAGCCCAGCGGCTGGATTACGTCTTTCCAGGCGATGGTTAACCCTGAGACCTCCGGTGCTGCCGGCAGGCCGTATACTGTGGGGTGGTCGTCGAGAACGTACATGACATGCAGGCCACCCAGTTCCTTTTCCCCGTACAGGTTGGCATTGGTCCACCCTTTAGCCACCAGCGCCTCAACCCGTTTTTTACCCTCGGCCAGCAGAGCATCACGGTCACCATATTGCAGGGCATTGGGGGGGCAGGTCTTGACACAGGCCGGTTCCCAGCCCTCTTCAATGCGGTCCAGGCCTGGCGTGGTGCAGAGGGTGCATTTGTCCATTTTAGCAATGCCGGTAATCAGGTTGCGGTCGGAACGGGGTACGCTGAAAGGACAGGCGTCGATGCAGTAACCGCAGCCGGTGCAGATGTCCTTATTGTAGGCAACGAAGCCCAGTTCATGATGGTAAAGGGCACCGGAAGGGCAGACCTTGACGCAGCCGGCATCGGTGCAGTGCATACAGGCGCGGCGGGTAAAAAGCCACCTTACCTGCCCTCCAGCGTCAACTTCCCGGAACTCCATCTTCAGCCAGGTTGAGGGACTGAGGTCGGGTGGGTTCTCATAGCTGCCCCGATTATTCACCGGCACGCCGTTTTCCGTCGTGGGGATATACTCGTCATTCTCATTCCACTGCTTGCAAGCAGCCTGACAGCCCCGGCAGGCAGTGCACCGTGTTGCGTCGTATAAAATCGCTTTTTCGGCCATTATTTCCTCCTAAGCCTTGCGGATGTTTACTAGAAAGGCTTTATATTCCGGTATCATCGTATTGGCATCACCCACGTGAGGCGTGAGCATATTGGCGCTATCGCCCGTGGAAAGTCCGGTGTAACCCCAGTGCCAGGGTATACCTACCTGATGCACCTTGTTTCCGTTCAACTGGAAAGGCTTGAAGCGTTTGGTCACCACCGCCACCATTTGTACCCGTCCCCGGGTTGACTCCACGATGACTTTCTCGCCATTGACTATGCCTATATCTTGGGCCAGTTCCTCGCTCATCTCAACGAATGGTTCGGGCATCATCTCGACCAGCCACGGCATGTTCCGGGTCATCTGCCCGCCCTGCCAGTGTTCGCAGACACGGTAGGTGCTGCAGACTATGGGGTACTTATCCGGAGTACCCTGCTCGTCAGGCCTCCATATCTTGAAGGCGGGATTATTCTGTTGCCCGGACATGGGGTTGGATATCGGCGACTCCCATGGTTCGTAATGCTCCGGCAGTGGTCCCTCGGCCATGCCGGGGCCGAAGAAGCGGGCATGGCCCTCCGGCTTCATGATGAACGGGTACTTGGTCTTCTCCGGGTCAACCGCCATCGGTGGCCAGCCGCCATCGGGTACATCGCCTACCCATTTATCACCCTGCCACCAGATAACCGGATGCTCCTTGTCCCACGGCTCGCCGTTAAGGTCAACCGAGGCGCGGTTATAGATAATCCGCCGGTTCACCGGCCAGCACCAGGCCCACTTGGGGAAAAGCCCGATGTCGAACGGGCCGGGGGTCAGGTCACGGCGGGCGGCCATATTGCCGTCTTCGGTATAGCTGGCGCAGTAGAGCCAGTTGCCGGAAGAGGTGGTACCATCATCCAGCAGCTTGGTGAAGCTGGGCAGCAGTTTACCGGTGGTGAGGTCATAGCCGTTTATTTCCTTGGCGACAGCGTGCACGTCAGGGTGTTCATGGCCGTAGTTCCAGTTAAGTCGGGAAATCGCTTCGGCATTGGGTCCGCCTTCAGTGGCGTACAGCTCCATGAGCTTGCGGGCCAGCCAGTCCATCATCCATAAATCGGCCTGAGCCGCTCCGGGACCCTTGGCCGCTTGGTAGCGCCACTGGCTCAAACGGCCGCTATTGGTGACGCTGCCTTCCTTTTCGAAGGAGTTGAGGGCAGGCAGGAGGAAGACCTCGGTTTTGATGTCGGCCTTGTTAACGCCGGGACGCTGCCAGAAATTGGCCGTCTCGGTGTGCCAGATATCAGCGACCACCAGCCAGTCCAGCTGTTCCAGCGCCATCCGCTCCAGGTTGGCATTGGGGCCACCCACGGCCGGGTTCTGCCCCCAGACCATTAGCCCCTTGATGACCCCGGAGTACATGGCCTCAAACAGGGAGATATGGGAATAATTCTTGCCGGCCTCAATCTTGGGCAGGTAGTGGAAGCCGAACTCGTTATCTTTGGTGGCGGCCTCACCATACCATGCTTTGAACAGGCTGACCACGTACTTGGGGGTGTGCTGCCACCAGTTGGCGCTCTTGGGGTCGTTGCTCGTAGGGGTAACCCGCTCCAGATATTTGCCCAGGGACGTGTCAGTGTTATCCGGCACCTTCAAATAGCCGGGGAGAATGTGGAAGAGCAAGCAGTGGTCAGTGGAACCCTGTACGTTGGACTCGCCTCTCATGGCGTTGATGCCGCCGCCGGCGATGCCGATATTGCCCAGCAGAAGTTGCAGGATGCAGTACGAGCGGATGTTCTGGGCGCCGTAGGTATGCTGGGTGGTGCCCATGGCGTACAGTATGGTACCGGCCTTGCCCACCTGTCCGCTATACGCAAAGGTCTGGCAAATCTGCAAGAAGGTGTCCACGGGAGCGCCGGTTATTTCGTTTACCTTTTCCGGGGTGTAGCGGGCAAAATGTTTCTTCATTATCTGGAAAACGCAGTTCGGGTCTTTCAGGGTCATATCCCTCTTGGGGATACCCTTGTCATCAAGTTGAAACTGCCAGCTGGACTTATCGTATTTCCGTTTGCCGCCGTCAGTTTCATTTCGACCGCCGGCATAGCCGGAGAATAACCCGTCCAGTTCCGCCGGCCCCTTGAAGTCGGGATTGATGAGGTAAGGAGCGTTGGTGTACTCCTTGATGTAGGTCGTATTGTAGTTACCGGGATTATGGTCAATGTCATCGAGCACGTACTTTATCATGCCGTCGATAAAGGCGATGTCCGTGCCTGACCGCAGTGGGGAGTAGATATCAGCTTTCGCCGAGGTCCTGGTGAATCTCGGGTCGACATGGATGAGCTTGGCCCCTTTGTCCTTGGCATCGGTGATATGGCCGAAAGCCGCCGGGTGATTCTCGGCGGGGTTGGAGCCGATGGCTAATATGGCATCAGCGTTAGCAATGTCATTCCAGTGGTTGGTCATGGCCCCGCGGCCGAACGTTTCCGCCAGACTGGCGACAGTGGGGGAATGTCATATACGGGCGTGGTGTTCAAGGTACACAATGCCGAGCGCGCGGGTCAACTTGGCCAGGAGGTAGCACTCCTCATTATCTAGAGCGGACCCTCCCAGGTTAGCAATGGCTTCGGTACGGTTGACCAGACTACCGCTGCCGTCTCTCTCGGTGAAATTCTTATCCCTGGTGTCCTTGATGCGGTGGGCAATCTCGTTCAGTGCCCAGTCCCAGCTTTTTTCTTGCCAATCAGTGCCACCGGGGGGGCGGTACAGGACCTTGCTCAGGCGCCAGGGATTGTCGGCAGAGAGCTGCCGCATGGAAGCGCCCTTGGCGCAGCCACCACCGCGGTTGATGGGGTGGTCGGGGTCGCCCTCGATGTTCACCACCTTGCCGTCCTCTGCGGCAACGATAAAGCCGCAGCCTGAGGCATCATAAGGGCAGATGGTGGTCATTTCCCCGATTTGCTTTTTCAGGGGCAAAAGCGGGTGAGTTCCAGCCAGGGCCACATCCGAGTTAAGCACTCCAAAAAGAAATACGCCGCCCATGCTGGCTCCTGAGGCTTTCAGGAAATCTCTTCGGCTTAGCTCCATAGTACCTCCTTCTCTATCTGGGTGCCTTGATATCCTTATATATTTAAATCCCAGGGGTTAATGTGATACAAAAGAAGAAGCCGTGCTACTTCGCAATGAGTGGGTACTTGTAATCAGTAGTGAGAGCCAGTCATTATTGGCCAGTAGTATAAATCACCTGATATTTTTTGTCAAATATTTCTTCGTGGTAAGTGGTAAAAAATAAATAACGTCTGCTGGCAGAGGCTGTTTACAGACAACCTGCGTAAATTGAATACCACCTGACGAACGAACATCATTATGATATACTACCGTCAAGAAGAGTAACAATCTACGGCCAGGGAATGTCAGCTTCAAAAACAGCTAGAACGGCGTATGTTTTTCTGAGTAATAGCCCAACGGCCACGCTCCGTCTGGGTCGACGGCTGGGGGAAAGGGTCGCCGAGGGCGGTGTCATTGCACTGGTCGGCGAGCTTGGTTGTGGTAAGACGCTTTTCACCCGGGGCCTGTGTGCCGGTCTGGGTATTCCGGAAAAGGAGGTCAACAGTCCCACTTTCGCCTTCGTCAATGAGTACCGGGGAAGGTTTCCAGTTTATCACGTTGACCTGTACCGTATTGATGATATTGAGAGCGGATTTGAAATCGGCATGCTCGATTATCTGGCCAGGGCGGAGACGGGGGTTATCGTGCTGGAGTGGGCGGAAAAAGTGCTTTCTCTTCTGCCCGAGGACTATCTTCAGGTGCAGTTCGAAGTGCTTTCCCCGCAAAAGCGCCGGCTGGAATTTACCGGTTCTGGGGAGAGGTCGGGCGTCCTTATCAGGGGGCTTGAAGGCTGATGCTGGTACTCGGTATTGATACTTCGGGTTACGCCAACGCCATCGGTGTGGTCGACGGCGAGCGCGTCCTGGCCGATTTAACTTTTGAGGCCAGAAATGAGTCGCTGGCCAAAATCATGCTCCATGCCGACAGCGTGCTCCGGAAAGTCGGACTCGACCTTAAGGATATTGAAGGCTTCGGCGTTGGCCTGGGGCCGGGCTCGTGGACGGGCATCAGGATAGGGGTGACGGTGGGCAAAATGCTCGCCTATGGTACGGGAAAACTGGTAAAGGGCATTTCCACTCTGGAGGTGCTTGCCTCCAGTGCTGGAGACAGTGCCAGAATCATTTGCCCGGTTATCGACGCCGGTGCCGGCGGGACAATATATGCGGCGTTCTACCGCCGGGACAGCAATGGCATGCATCAGGTAGGCAACTACTATGTTGGTGACCCTGCCGGTCTGACCGGGCTGATAATAGAGCCGGCGGTGCTGGTGGCAACTGATGCGGCAAGGTATCAGAAAATGATTGGTCAGCGGCTCAAATCAAACGCTATCGAGGCGAGGGAAAGCACGCCCGGCGGGGCGGTGGTGGCGTTGCTGACCGCGGCTTATCTGGAAAAAGGCGAGCCTGATGATACTCTGGCGCTGGCGCCGCTATACCTGAAAGAGTCAACGGCCAGGGCTTTTGTGAACAAATATAAGCAGCGTGCTCAGGCAACGCAGCAGGGGTAACAGGGATGCTGGTACTGGGGATTGAGACTTCCTGTGATGAAACATCGGCGGCACTGGTAGCTGATGGCAGAGTGGTGCTGTCCAATATCATCGCCAATCAGCTTGACCTGCACCGTAAATATGGCGGCGTGGTCCCGGAGATTGCGGCGCGGCGGCATACCGAGCTTATCGGCTATGTTATAAATGAAGCGCTCGATGTCGGCGGCAAGACCCTGCGCGACGTGGAGGCAGTGGCGGTAACGGCGAAGCAGGGACTGGTCGGCTCGCTTCTGGTCGGGGTGGCAGCGGCAAAGACACTCAGCTACACGCTGCAGGTGCCACTCATCGGGGTACATCACATCGAGGGGCATATTTTCGCCAGCCTGCTGAGCAACCCTGAAATCCCGATGCCCCATGTCTGTTTGACGGTTTCCGGTGGTCATACCATGCTGGTGTACGTCAGAGGCTACTGCCAGTATGAGCTGCTTGGTAGCACGGTTGATGATGCCGCTGGCGAGGCCTTCGATAAAATTGCCAAGTTCCTCGACCTTGGCTTTCCTGGAGGCCCGGTGATTGACCGCCTGGGGGCAGGGGGCAACAAAAAGGCCTTTCATTTTCCCCGGCCGTTATTGAAAGCCAAAACCTATTATTTCAGCTTCAGCGGTCTGAAAACGGCCATCATCAACGCTTTCAAAGGCCAGCTGGCCAGTGGTGAAACGTTGCCCCTGGAAGACATTGCCGCCAGTTTTCAGGAAGCGGTGGTGGATGTGCTGGTGGCCAAGACGGTGCGGGCTGCCAGGCAGCGTGAGGTATCTGCCATCAGCGTCACCGGCGGCGTCTCGGCAAACCGTCGCTTGAGAGAAGTATTTGCGGATACCGGTAATAGAGAGGGAATACAGGTCTATTTTCCCGACCTCTCGCTGTGCACGGATAATGCGGCCATGGTAGCGGCGGCCGGCCATGCCCGGCTGATGCGAGGGCAGGTCGATGACCTGTCTCTCGATGTCATCCCCAATGTGCCACTGGAGGTGCAACATGCGGGCTGAAATCGAAGAAATCAATCCCAAAAGACCGTCGAAACAGGTATTAAGGCGGGCGGCGCGCCTTATCCGCAAAGGGGCAGTGATGGTGTGCCCGACGGATACCGGGTATGCGCTGGCGACGAATGCGCTTGACACTAGGGCCATCGTCAAGGTTTTCAATATCAAGGGACGCGACTACGCCAACCCGATACACATGGCAGTCAGCTCGCTGGAAATGGCGGAAAGGTATGCTCACATCAGCCCGGAAGCAGAGCAACTGGCGCACAATTTCCTGCCCGGCGCCTTGACACTGGTGCTGCCCAGGAGGGAGAGCGTTCCGTCTCTGCTGGTTGGCGGGCGCGATACGGTTGGCATTAGAATCCCGGATAACAGGGTGATAATGGACTTGGCCGTCATCACCGACCTGCCCATTACGGCGACGAGCGCCAATATCAGCGGACAGGCTACGCCATACTCTGTGCCGGAGGTGCTCCGTCTGCTCGGTGAGGCGGCGGAACAGGTCACCCTGATACTGGACCAGGGCCTGATACCCTCTCGCGGACTCTCCACGATTGTTGACCTGACCGTAAGCCCGCCCCAGTTGCTGAGGCAGGGACTGGTGAGCTGGCTGGAGATACGGCAGGTTCTGCAGTCCCTTCATGATTTGGGTTCCGAGCAACACTGAGATACCACTCGTGCACCGAGTTTGACAAGCACATTCATTTTGTGCTATTTTGTGGTACGGGCTACTGCGATTTTTTCCCGGGTATCTGGTCCGTGCGTGTGTAGCCTTTATTTTTTTAAATCCAAAATAGATTGGGGAACCGGACATGAAAAGTGACGTTGTCAAGAAGGGGATAGAAAGAGCGCCGCACCGCTCTCTGCTTTATGCTCTGGGGTGCAATCGCTCGGAAATGGACAAGCCGTTTGTGGGTATTATCAACAGCTTTAGCGAGATTGTTCCCGGGCATATACATCTGCGTGAAATTGCACAGGCGGTGAAGGCAGGAGTAAGGGAAGGTGGCGGCGTCCCCTTTGAGGTCAATACCATTGCCGTGTGTGACGGCATTGTTATGAACCATGCCGGGATGAAATACAGCCTGCCCAGCCGGGAGTTGATTGCCGATTCTGCGGAGACGGTGGCCGAGGGGCATGCCTTTGATGCCCTCGTTTTCATTCCCAACTGTGACAAAATCATTCCCGGAATGCTCATGGCGGCGGTGAGGGTGAATATTCCATCTATCTTCATCAGTGGCGGTCCCATGCTGGCCACCCGTTTTGGCAGTGATGGCAGGAAGGTCGACCTCATCTCGGTCTTCGAGGGAGTGGGCGAGGTTCTTAGCGGCAAAACGAGCGAAGCGGAATTGGAACGGATGGAGCAGGTTGCCTGCCCGGGCTGCGGGAGCTGTGCCGGCATGTTCACTGCCAATACCATGAACTGCTTAACTGAAGTTATGGGCATGGGGCTGCCGGGCAACGGCACTATACCGGCAGTTGACGCCAGACGGCGGGTTCTGGCCATGGACGCCGGGCGTACGGTGATGAAGTTGCTGGCGAAGAACATTAGACCCCGCGATTTAATCAACCAGGAATCCATTTACAACGCCCTGACCGTCGATATGGCGCTTGGCGCCAGCACAAACTCGGTGCTGCACCTGATGGCCATCGCCCATGAGGCGGGCGTTGACTTCCCGCTGTCACTGGTCAACGAGATAAGCCAGAAGACGCCGTGTCTCTGCAAGCTAGCGCCGGCATATATAGATATAAAAAGTAAAACCAAATATCATATTGAGGACCTGGATCGTGCCGGCGGCATATCGGCGGTGATGAAAGAAATAAAAGGACTATTGAAACTGGACCTGAAAACAGTGACCGGCGACACACTGGCTGAGAATATCGCTGGCAGCCAGGTTCTGGATACCAATATAATTCGACCGGTTGATAAGGCGTTCTCTGCGACCGGTGGGCTGGCCATACTGTTTGGCAATCTCGCACCGGAAGGTGCTGTGGTGCGGCGGTCAGCAGTGGCCCCGGAAATGATGTCGCATCGTGGACCGGCCAGGGTATTTGACTCGGAAGAAGCCGCCACCAAGGCCATTATGGGCGGTGCCATAAAAGAGGGCGATGTCATCGTTATCCGCTACGAAGGGCCAAAGGGCGGCCCCGGAATGAGGGAAATGCTGACTCCTACCTCTCTTCTGAGCGGTCTGGGCATAGACAACAAGGTCGCGCTGTTAACCGACGGCCGCTATTCTGGTGGCTCTCGCGGTGCCGCTATCGGTCACGTTTCTCCCGAGGCGGCCAGTCGGGGCCCGATTGCGGCTTTGCAGGACGGCGACATTATCTTGGTCGATATTCCAAACTATAAACTGGCAGTGGAACTGACCGATGAAGAAATTAAGCGCCGTATTGCACAGTTGCCGACGTTTGAACCGAAGGTAAAGTCCGGTTATCTCAGGTATTATGCGGAGAAGGTATGCTCGGCGAATACCGGAGCTGTATTCGGAGGCTAGAGGAGGCTTGCCATGAAGCTGACAGGGGCACAGATTTTATGCGAAGGCTTGGTAAAAGAGGGGGTGGATATTATCTTTGGCTTCCCCGGGGGAGCGGTTATTCCGCTTTATGATACTCTGCCGTCGTATCCTCAGCTCCGGCATATTCTGGTACGCCACGAACAGGGGGCGGCCCACGCTGCTGACGGCTATGCGCGGGCGACGGGAAAAGTGGGGGTATGCTTCGCCACCTCCGGTCCCGGAGCGACCAACTTGGTTACCGGCATCGCCAACGCTTTTCTTGATTCGGTACCGATAATTGCGGTCACCGGCCAGGTCCGGAGGGACTTCATCGGCCGTGATGCCTTTCAGGAAACAGATATCACCGGTATAACGTTGCCCATTACCAAACATAACTATCTGGTTATGGATGTCAATCACCTGGCCACTATTATCAAAGAGGCCTTCCATCTGGCACGTACCGGGCGCCCGGGCCCCATATTAATTGACATACCACGTGATGTATTTCTGGAGCAAACTGAATTCAGCTATCCCGACAAAATGAATTTGCCCGGCTATAAGCCCACGCTTCAGGGCCATCCCACGCAAATCAAGAAGGCGGCTAAAATGCTCAATGAGGCCAAACGCCCTGTTATCATTGCTGGCAGAGGGGTCAATGTCTCCAAAGCATACCGTGAACTGAAGGAGCTGGCGGAAACGGCACAGATACCGGTGACGACCACCTTGCTGGGCGTAGGTTGCTTCCCGGAAAGCCATGCTCTCAGCTATGGCATGGTGGGCATGCACGGCATGGTATATGCTAATTACGCCGTTGAGAATTCTGATGTGCTGCTCGCCGTCGGCATGAGATTTGATGACCGGGTGACGGGCAAGATAAGCGCTTTTGCCCCCCACGCCCATATCATTCACATCGATATTGACCCGGCGGAGATTGGTAAGAACGTTCGCGTGGACGTGCCCATCGTGGGCGATGTCAAGATGGTTTTGCAGGCAATGAACAGACAGCTTGTTCCCGTTGACCATCTTAGCTGGGTAAAGCAGCTTGATGAATGGCGAAGAGAACACCCATCAATCGATATCAGGGATGAAGATGGGCTGCTGCCACAGTACGTGGTGCGTCAGATATATGAAATAACCAAGGGCGAAGCGATAATTGTCACCGGAGTCGGGCAGCACCAGATGTGGGCGGCACAGCATTACTGGTTCGATAAGCCCGATACGCTGATTTCATCCGGAGGCCTTGGCGCCATGGGCTTTGGCCTGCCAGCGGCCCTGGGAGCTCAAATTGGCTGCCCCGATACTGCGGTCTGGTGTATTGATGGCGATGGTGGTTTTCAGATGACCATTGAGGAACTGGGCGCCATCGTTCAGGAGCAGGCACCAGTCAAGATAGCCATTATCAATAACGGTTACCTGGGGATGGTAAGGCAGTGGCAACAGCTGTTCTATAAGGGACGGTACGTGGCCACGCCAATATCCTGCCCTGACTTCGTTAAAATTGCGGAGGGGTACGGTATGTCAGGGTTGCGGGTTAAGCGCCGGGAAGAAGTGGCCCCGGCCATCGAACAGGCGATGGCGCACAATGGGCCCTTCCTTATCGATTTTATGGTGGAGCCGGAGGAAAACGTCTACCCGATGATTCCGCCCGGAGCAACGGTTGCCGAGATTATGGAGGAGCCCAGGCAGCCGATGAAGGCCATTTCCGATTCAAAGAGACTGAAAGTGAGCAATATCTAAGGTTGAAAAAGGTGGCAAAATGGCACCGACAAAACACATACTGCTGGCGCTGGTAGAGGATAAACCCGGTGTCTTGAACCGGATGTCAAACGTCTTTCGCAGACGTGGTTTCAATATTCACAGCGTAAATGTGCTGGAAACCATTGAAACTGAGGATGGTGAGCGGCCTGGCCTGACCAGGGTTGCCATCGTGGTTTCCGGCTCGGCGGTGATTCTGGGTCAGGTTCGAAAACAACTGGAAAAAATAGTTGACGTGGTAAAGGTCCTGGATATCACCACAGAAGATGTGGCGTGAGGCGAGGAGACTTCACGGTAATACCTGCGGAGATATAGCGTTTATCGGCAATGAGGCACACACTAGTTGCTCTGGTTGAGGACAAGCCCGGGGTATTGACCCGTATGGCCAGTCTTTTTCGAAGGCGGGGTTTCAATATTGAAAGCATTGCCGTGGGACACAGTGAACTGCCCAACTTATCCCGCATGACCATCGTGGTTAACGGCACGGCCAGCATTCTGGAGCAGGTAAGAAAGCAACTGGGCAAGGTGGTTAACGTGGTCAAGATTACCGATGTCACCGACGATAATATTACGGTGCGGGAACTGGCACTTATCAAAGTAAGGGCAACCTCCTCCACCCGCAGTGAAATAATTGAGATTGCCGATATTTTCCGTGCCAGCATTGTGGATGTAGCCGGTGATTCTCTGACCATCGAGATTACCGGTGATGAAGACAAGGTCGATTCTTTGCTGAATTTGCTGCGCGGCTTCGGGGTAAAAGAAGTGGCCAGGACGGGTAGCATTGCTATGCTGCGCGGTAGTACCGGCCAGCCGCGCGCTGAAGAGAAAACGTCAAAAACTAGAAAGGAAGGGTATAAATTATTATAATTGCAGTTCTCACTGGGACGGGCGCTGCTTAAATAGGCGTTAAGAAAGGTTAAAGGAGGTAAATAAAAAACATGGCTAAGGTGTACTATGACAAGGACGCGAATCTGAATCTGCTGAAAGGCAAGATGATTGCTGTTATCGGCTATGGTAACCAGGGACGTGGTCAGTCACTGAACCTGAAAGATAGCGGCTTTGAGGTGATTGTGGGCCTTCATGAAGGCAGCAAGAGCAAGGCCAGGGCTGAGGCTGATGGAGTGAAAGTAGCTTCCGTAGCTGAGGCCGCCAAAGCGGCTGATATCGTCATGCTGCTGGCGCCGGATAACCAGCACCAGGAAATCTACAATAAACATATCGCCCCGGGACTGACCAAGGGTAATATGCTTATGGTCTCTCATGGCTTCACCATCCACTACAGCCAGGTTGTACCATCGCCGGACATAGATGTAACGATGATAGCGCCCAAGAGCCCGGGCAATTTGCTCCGCGAGTTCTTTACCCAGGGGCAGGGTGTACCCGCGCTGATAGCAGTCTATCAGGATGCTTCCGGACAGGCCAAAGAAAAGGCACTGGCGTATTCGTCGGCCATCGGCTGTGCCCGTGCCGGAGTCTTGGAAACAACCTTCGCTGAGGAAACCGAGACCGACCTCTTTGGTGAGCAGGCAATACTCTGCGGCGGCGTGACGGCTCTCCTCAAAGCTACCTTTGAAACGCTGGTGGAGGCTGGCTATCAGCCGGAGCTGGCTTACTTTGAGTGCCTGAACGAGCTCAAGCTCATTGTCGACCTGATTTACAAAGGCGGCATTGACTTCATGCGTAACTCGGTGAGCCATACCGCCCGGTACGGCGATATAACCAGAGGGCCAAGGGTGATTGACGAAGGGGTAAGAGAAAACCTGTGGGAGATTCTGGGCGAGATTCAGGACGGCACCTTTGCCCGGGAGTGGATTCTGGAGAACAAGGCTGGTCTGCCGGTATTCAACGCGCTCACGCGCAAGGACAGGGAGCACCCGATTGAGAAGGTCGGGGCAGAGCTGCGCAAGATGATGCCGTGGCTGGCCAAATAAGCCGAAATCTTATTGATAATTAAATAACGCAAATAGACAACGGGGGAGCAAGATGGACAAAGTAATTATCTTTGACACCACGCTGCGCGATGGCGAACAGGCGGCCGGTGGTAGCCTGAACCTTAACGAAAAGCTGGAAATCGCCCGGCAGCTTGAGAAGCTCAGCGTGGATGTCATCGAAGCCGGCTTCCCCATCAGTTCCCCGGGCGACTTTGAATCGGTGAAACTCATCGCTCAGGAAGTGCGGGGCAGTAGCATCTGCGGCCTTGCTAGGGCTCACCCTGACGATGTCGACCGCGCCTGGGAAGCGATTAAAGGTGCCGCACACCCCCGCATTCACGTGTTCGTATCATCATCTGACATCCACCTCATGCATGGCATGAAGAAGACCCGTGAGGAGATTCTGCAGTTGACTCGGGATATGGTAGCCCGGGCCAAGAGCTACACTGATGACATTGAGTTCTCACCGATGGATGCCAGCCGGACGGAACCGGCCTATCTTTACCAGATACTTCAGGTGGCGATTGAGGCTGGCGCTACCACGCTCAATATACCGGATACCGTGGGCTATTCCATTCCGGAAGAATTCGGCAGGCTTATCGATGGCATTTTCCAGAACGTGCCCGGTATCGAAAAAACGGTCGTCAGTATGCACTGCCATAATGACCTCGGCCTGGCGGTGGCTAACAGCTTGGAGGCAGTCAGGCACGGGTGCCGGCAGGTGGAGTGCACCATCAACGGCATCGGGGAGCGGGCGGGCAACGCTTCACTTGAAGAAATCGTGATGGCCATCAAGACCCGCACTGACCTCTTCAACCTCAGTACCAATATCGATACCAGGCAAATCTATAAAACGAGCCGCATGGTAAGCGAGCTGACCGGCTTTTCCGTACAGTCGAATAAGGCCATTGTCGGCGCCAACGCTTTCCGGCATGAGTCCGGGATACACCAGGACGGGGTCATCAAAATGCCCATCACCTTTGAAATCATGGATCCTAAAACCGTGGGCATACCATCGAGCAGCCTGGTGCTGGGCAAGCTGAGCGGTCGGCACGCGCTTCGTGAGCGACTGGCCGAGCTGGGCTACAGCATGTCAGACGAAGACTTCAATCGCATCTTTCGCGCTTTCAAGGAGCTGGCGGATAAGAAAAAGGAAGTAACCGACCGGGATGTCGAGTCGCTGGTGGCCGAGGAGCAGCGCACCATTTCCGAGCTATATCACCTGGATCGCATTCAGGTATCCTGCGGCGACCGTGGCATTCCCACGGCATCGGTAGTACTGATTGGCCCTGAAGGGCAGGCGCTGTCTGATGCGGCCCTGGGCAGCGGGCCGGTTGACGCCGCCTTCAAGGCGATTGATAGAATCGTACAGGTACCCAACACGCTTACCGAGTTCAGCATCAAATCAATAACCGAGGGTATTGACGCCATTGGCGAGGTGCTTTGCCGGATTGAGAGCGATGGCGTTACCTATACCGGCCGGGGAGCGGACACAGACATTATAGTGGCCAGTGCCAAAGCCTATATGAATGCCCTCAACCGTTTGCTGGCCAGGAAAAAGAAAACTGAGTAGAGGCTGAGATGCCTATTGCACTGGAAATGGTGCTGCGCCTTCTGCTGGCGGCCGCTCTGGGAGCTGTTGTCGGCTACCAGCGGGAAAAGGCCGGGAAACAGGCGGGGTTGAGAACGCATATTCTCATCTCAGTCGGGGCGGCCCTTATCGCTATTATTTCCATTTATGGTTTTGGTGCCGCCAGTGACCCGGCCCGGGTGGCCGCTGGCGTGGTGGTCGGCGTTGGTTTTCTGGGGGCCGGGGTCATCCTGCATCGTGAGGGAGGCATTGTGGCCGGTCTGACCACGGCGGCCACAATCTGGGTGATGGCCGGGATAGGCCTGGCGGCGGGCGCTGGTTTGTATATCATTTCGGCGGTAGCCGCGGCGCTTGTTCTTGGCGTGCTCATCATGCCTCGCTGGCTGGGATGAACCCCAACAGGTACATACCAAAAAAGACGGAAGGAAGGAAATTGAGATGAATCTGGCTGAGAAGATAATGGCAGCGCACACGGACCGGAAAAAGGTAAGCCCCGGGGAATTCGTCAATGCCAGGGTGGACGTGATTCTGGCCAATGATATCACGGCGCCCATTGCCATCAAGGAGTTCCGGAAAATCGGGCTGAGCCGTGTCTTTGACCCCAAGAAAATCGTGATGGTGCTCGACCACTTTATGCCCAACCGGGATATTGCCTCCGCTGAGATGGGCAAGATGACGCGTGAGTTTTGCGCTGAGCAGAAGGCAGTGTTCTTCGAGATAGGTAGAGCCGGTATTGAGCATGTTTTGTTGCCGGAGCAGGGTATTGCGCTCCCTGGTCGGGTGATTATAGGCGGCGATTCCCATACCTGCACCTACGGTGCGGTGGGTGCCTTCGCCACCGGTGTGGGCTCAACTGACCTGGCGGCGGCCATGGCCACCGGCGACCTCTGGATGAAGGTCCCCGAGACTATTAAACTTGTGTACCACGGTGAACTGGGGAAGTGGGTAGGGGGGAAGGACTTAATTCTGCACACTATCAGTGATATCGGTGTCGATGGCGCACTCTATTCGGCGATGGAGTTCACCGGCGAGGCGATAGATGCTCTGCCCATGGACGGGCGTTTTACCATGGCCAATATGGTTATTGAGGCCGGGGGCAAGGCTGGTCTTTTCCGGGTGGACAATAAGACGCAGCTTTACATAAAACCCAGAACGAGACAGCCCTATAACGTGTATGAGCCTGACTCCGATGCCGAATATGCCAGGGTTATCGAGTATGATATCACGGGAATGGAGCCGCAGGTGGCGTTTCCCCATTCGCCAGCCAATGCCAGGCCGGTTAGTGAAGTGGGGAACATAGAAATAGACCAGGCGATTATCGGCAGCTGCACTAATGGCCGACTTGATGATTTAAAGGTTGCTGCCCAGATATTGAGAGGGAAAAAAGTATATCCCAGTGTCCGCTGCATCGTCATTCCCGGTTCTCAGCAGGTGTACGCTGACGCTTTGAATGAAGGGCTTATAGGCATATTCATTGAGGCTGGTGCGGCGGTGAGCACGCCTACCTGTGGGCCGTGCTTTGGCGGTCATATGGGTGTGCTGGCGGAGGGAGAGAAGTGTATCTCCACCACCAACCGTAACTTCGTCGGCAGAATGGGACATACCAAATCGGAAGTGTACCTCGCCAACCCGTCGGTTGCCGCCGCCAGCGCTGTGGCGGGCAGAATCATTCCTCCCGATGAGTTGAATGCATGAAAATCGGCATAATTGTCTATTCCAACGACCCAGAAACGGTATGGAACGCTTTCCGGTTTGGCAACTTTGCCCTAGCTATGGGCGACAGGGTAAATATTTTCTTTTTGGGGAGTGGCGTTGAATTTGAGTCCCTGGACAAAGATGTATATAACATAACCGAGCAGAAGGAACCCTTCCTCGCCAGTGGGGGGATGTTATTTGCCTGTGGGACGTGCTTGGAAATCCACGGGCTGCCTGCTTCCGGGATATACAAGGTATCCACACTGGACGACCTTTATGAAATAGTGAAAGGGAGTGACCGGGTCATAACTTTTTAAGATATAAGGAAGATATGTGGCGAGGCAGAAAAGAGCCGAGTAGGAGATAGTGGTAAGGATGCGAAAAAGCTGGCGTGAGAAACTGCATGACAGCAAAGACCTGCCCAAAGTGGTGGCAATCACCGGCAATATGAGCCGGCGTTGGGGGACGGGGACGGTGGTGATTCCGGCACCCGTAGAGGTGGACGAAATCATGGGACAGGTGCCGAGGGGCAAACTGATTACCATCAACCAGATACGGGAGTCCCTGGCGAAAAAGCACGGTGCCAGCATCGGCTGCCCCATCACCACCGGCATCTTTTGCTGGATTGCCGCGCATGCAGCTGAGGAGGACGCCGGTGAAGGCAAGAAAGAAATTACCCCCTACTGGCGGACTTTAAAATCGAAAGGGGAGCTGAATGAGAAGTACCCGGGCGGCGTGGCGGCACAGGTGACCCACCTGCAGGCCGAGGGGCACACCATCGAGCCGGGTAGAGGTAAAAAACCACCGGTGGTGAAGGACTTTGAGAAGTTGCTGGTGGAGATTTGATAATCATTGAATTGAGGAGGTCGTATCTGAATGCTAAAAGGTAAAGTCCATAAGTATGGCGCTGATGTGAACACGGATGTCATCATACCGGCGCGTTATCTCAATATCTATGACCCGGAGGGACTGGCCAAGCACTGTATGGAAGATATTGATGAGGATTTTTTGAAGAGAGTGGCACCGGGCGACATCATGGTGGCCACCACCAACTTCGGCTGCGGCTCCTCACGGGAGCACGCCCCCATGGCCATCAAGGCGGCGGGAATTTCCTGCGTCATCGCCAAGAGCTTCGCCCGCATCTTTTTCCGCAATGCCATCAATATCGGCCTGCCGCTCCTTGAATGTGAGGAAGCTGTGGATAAAACCGAGTCCGGTGATGTCCTTGAGGTTGACCTCGCCAGGGGGGAGATAAAGAATGTGACCCGCGGGCTGACCTTTACCGCCAGCCCCTATCCCGAATTTATGACCGGGATTATAGCCTCGGGCGGGCTGATTGAATACACCAAAAAGCGATTATCGAGCAGGAGGGTCTAAAGTGAAGTTTCACATCGTGGTTTTACCTGGCGATGGCGTCGGTCCGGAAATTACACGGGCAGCCGTCGGTGTCCTCCAGACGGTGGGCAAGAAGTACGGGCATACCTTTGACCTGTATGACGGTCTGATTGGTGGGGTGGCCATTGATGCCACCGGAGTGCCGTTGCCGCCGGACGTGATGAAGATGAGTTGGAAATCTGACGCCGTGCTGATGGGTGCGGTCGGCGACCCTAGGTTTGATACCCCCGGCACGAAGGTCCGGCCGGAAGATGGGATGCTGGCGCTGCGCAGGAAACTGGGGCTCTTCGCTAACCTGCGCCCGGTCAAAGCCCTGCCCATGCTGGTTAACACCACCAACCTGAAGCCGGAAGTGGTTACAGGAGTTGATTTCATCTTTGTCCGGGAGCTTACCGGCGGACTCTACTTCGGCCGACCGAAGAAGCGCTGGCAGACGCCCAAGGGATGGCGGGCAGTGGACACCATGACCTATTCGGAACCGGAAATCGAGCGTGTTGTCAGGGTCGGTTTCGAGCTTGCCCGCAGAAGGCAGAAAAAGCTGGTCTCCGTGGATAAGGCCAATGTACTGGAGTGTTCCCGGTTGTGGCGGCAGGTGGCATCTGGCCTGGTAACGCAATACCCTGATGTGGAACTGGAGCACATGCTGGTGGACGCTGCTTCCATGCGTCTGATACAGAACCCCAAGCATTTTGACGTCATTGTCTCCGAGAACACGTTTGGTGATATTCTGACCGACGAAGCCTCGATGCTGGCCGGCTCAATGGGGATGCTGCCTTCGGCCAGCCTGGCCGGGGTGCCACAGGAGGGAGTGAGGACGTTGGGCCTCTACGAGCCGATTCACGGCAGTGCTCCCCGTCGCGCCGGACAGAACATGATCAATCCCATCGCCACCATACTGAGTATGGCGATGATGCTCCGCTACTCCTGCGGGCTGGTCAAAGAAGCACAGGCAGTGGAGGCAGCCGTAATTGACGTATTGAATGATGGCTACCGCACCTATGATATTATGAGCGAGGGTAAGACAAAGGTCGGCACCAAAGAAATGGGCGAACTGGTTGCCGGGAAGGTATGATTAGAGGCGACCTCATTTCTTCTGCATGAGTTCGATGGAGAAGCCGCCCACAGCGTCGGTGCCGAAGTAGGCCCACTTGACTGCCGGTGATTCCCCGCTCTGGGTGATTTTAAAACCCTTCTCGGCCAGCTTGGCTGTTTCCGCTTCAATATCATCGACGAAGAAGCCGATGTGCTGGATGCCTTCGCCTTTTTCATCCAGGAACTCCTTCACCGGCGTATTGCCGGCCAGAGGCTGTATCATCTCGAAGATGATATCGCCAATGCCGCCTTCGGCTTGCCGCAGGTCAATCTCCCAGTCGGATGATTGTCCATGCAGCGTTTTGTTCGCCAGCGTTACCTTTCCCTGTGGCCCAATGAGGGGAGGGAAAGGGCCTATTCCCAGGGCTTCGTAGAACTTGATTGCTTTCTCCATGTCCCTGACCACCACTGCGACGTGGTGGAATTTCCAGTTCCGGTGCATAATAAGTGCCTCCTTTCTGATGCTGAGCTACCTTAAATATATACAGCGGCGGGTGTTTTTAGCAAGTCATTGTGCTCAATGCCCGGTCATCCAGCGTCGTCTATCTTTAAGCTTCACCGAGCATCTAGTATAATACTTAATAAAGGAGAGAACTGACAAGGGAGGAGTTATTAAGAGGTCGGGAAGCGTAATATGGGAGAGGAAATAAAAAGCGCTCTGGAAATAGCTATGGAGAAGGTGGCGGAGCTGGGGGAGGTAACGGAAGAGGAACGTATGCGCTGGAAATACGTTCCGGAAGGGGAGAAACTGGCGGCGCGATATTTAAAGCAGAACCTGAATCTGCTGTCTGAGCTGGGCAAGTTTGAAGAAGGGGTGAAAAAATATGTTATCGAGGGGGCTCAGGGCGTGCTCATACAGAACATCGAACTGCCCGGGAACGATTTTTTACGTAAGAAGAACAGACGGGTAATGGACGGGATAAAGCTGCTGAAGAATGATAAAGTGAGCACGGAGAATGTGTTCAGCAAGTTGAGGCGCATCTTCGACCACTATGCGGAGCAGGGCGAGCAGCAACGAAAGCAGGCGTATGAATCATTGAAGGCTGATGTTGAGGCGAGGATTCAGCAGGCGGTGAAACAGCAGATGGGCCAGCTGGCCAATTTTAAAATAAATGTGGAAAGCCAGCCCCAGTTCCAAGAAGAATGGCGCCGTCTGCTGGCGCAGATGGACGCGCAGTATATCAGGCTCCTTGATGAATACAAACAGGAACTGGTTAAAATTTTATAGGGGAATCTGATGTCGGCTAATGATGACCGAATTGAACATGCCGTCTGGCGCACCGAGGTGCTAAGGCCGCCGAAGCAGAAGCTGGCCACCTTCGGCACGACCAATATCCACTACTACCTGCTCACCGAGCCGGCCTACGCGGAGCCGGCCCGTGAGGTCAATGAGACGGTGGTGAGGGAGGGAAGGGTTGTTGCGGAAAAGCCGAGAATCGTTACCCCGTACTACCTCTCCCATCTGGAAGGGTTCAGCCATGAAGCTCGCCGCTACCTTGATGCGCTCATCAAGACCTATGGCGCTGATGCCCCCGGTCTCTTTTACAGTTATCGCAATGAGCCCAAAGGGCTGAACATTGTCTTGGAGAACTGGCGGACAGTGGCCAATCGGTTGAATGCGGAGATTGATAAGCGTGGTGACCCTCTGGCGGCGATTATAAAAGGCGAGGATGAACTCTGGGATGTATCTTTGCTCAAGTTCATCTATGAAGTGGCCAGGGGTTCAATTCCACATCATGTTTCTCAGATGGGAGCGAGGGGGCTGCTGGATATGGATGCCAGTGGCGTACCCATGGATGCCCGCTTGAGAATCGAAGAGATGTTCCGCCGGGTGACGAAGGGTGAGTTTGACCCGGGCGAGCTGAAAAAAGAGCTCGACCGCTGGAACCTCTTTGCCGAATACGAGGACCGGTTTTTCGCCGTCTTCAGGAAAAAATAGGCGAACACAGACAATAGAAAGGATTTGCGGGATGAAGATCGCTTTCATTGAGGCGCGTGACCTCTCCGAAGCCTGGTTCCAGTGTGTCTGCAAGACACTGACCGATGGTTACGAGTACAAAATTGAGCGGGGCAGCTATGCTGGGGAAAGGCGGAAAGAGCTTGACTTTGTCGTTATTCAGATTCATTATCCCGGCACGAGGCCACTGGTACCGGACGTGCCTCAGGGAGTGCCCCCGCCGAGCACCATGGACTACGTGGAGGAGTACCTGCCATATCTGATGACGGCCCACCGCAAGGAAGGTGAGCAGTACACCTATGGCCAGTACCTGGAGAAGCAGATTGCCGAGGTAATCAAGATGTACCAGGAAGACGGCTTTAACACCAATCAGGCTTTTATGGCGGTGGGTGACGCGCAGTCCATCTTTCTCTCCGACCCTCCTTGCCTGCGGGCCATAGACACCCGCATCAGGCATGGCAAGCTCAATTTTGTGGTCTACTTCCGCTCCTGGGACCTCTGGGCAGGTTTTCCCTCAAACCTGGCGGCCATTCAGCTGCTCAAGGAATATATCGCCAGCGAGGTTGGCGTTCAGGACGGGGAGATAGTGGCTATGAGCAAGGGTTTGCACCTTTACGAATACTCCTGGGAACTGGCCAAAATTGCGGTAAGAATGGAATGAAATATGCAAAGATTGCCCGCAAGCGGCCAGCTCTTAGAGAATAAGTTTACATAATATACTAAAACAGAGTTGGTATATTTTTTCCTCATCAACGCAGTGGTAACAAAGGCAAATCTGAGTTGAAGATAGAGCTCGCAGTAATGGCAGGTCTAATCTCATTTTGCTTGCTCGGTACCGGGTGTGCTGCCCCGAAAGATTTCCATAAACGGTTGAGCCAGCTTGTGCGGCCTTATCGCTTCCATGTTGTGCAATGGGAGGCCAGCACCTTTGCGGAAGGGGTAAAACAGGTGTTTCGGGGCCGGGACAAGGCCGCTGCCGATGAAATGGAAAAGGTGAATGATTACTTTGCCACGGTGGTGCGGATAAAAACCCTGAAATCCGAGATAGAGGCGGTAAAGGCGGGCAACAAAGCGGGCGAGCTGGCACCCCTGGAGGCGGAATTAAGCGAACTGCAGCCGAAAAGGGATTCACTGATAAATGCGGTGGAGAGGGTAATTGCCGGGCAGATAAGGGACATCCTGGTTCAGCAAGATATTTACCATCCGGCCGACAGGTACTTGAAATTGAAAATGGTTTTCCCGCCAGTGGATTTCAAACTGGATAAGCCGCCCCATTTGCTGGTTATTTCCCCCCGGGACAGGATAGAAAGCATGCGGGAAATTGTGCTCCGACAGGAGGTGGCGGTGGCAGAAATGGAGCAGATTGAGGGCGAGGTTGATAAGCTGGACGTGTCTTCAATCGTGGTGGGGCTTGGTGGGTTTGGCGGGACTTACCCGGTATTCGTGACCAATGAGGCAAGCCTGCGCTTTACCGTTGATGCCGCAGCCGAGGAATGGCTGCATCAATATTTGTCCTTCAAACCTCTGGGATTTCGCTACGTGCTAGACCTTATCGGTGTGGCCCGCAACTATGAAATTGCCACTATGAATGAAACCGTGGCCAGTATGATTAGCAAGGAGATAGGCGGCATGGTGGTGGAGAGCTACTACCCCGATTTGCAAAGCACGGATGGTGAGCAGAACCCAAAGTCAGGTTTTGATTTCGATAGCGAGATGCGTGAGATACGGAGGGCGGTGGATGAATACCTGGCACAGGGCGAAGTTGAGCAGGTGGAGGCGTTCATGGAGGCAAAGCGGCAGTACCTCGCGTCCAAGGGGTACCATATCCGAAAGCTGAACCAGGCCTACTTCGCCTTTTACGGCGCTTATGCCGACCGCCCAACCTCCGTCAGTCCGATAGGCGACGAGTTGCAGAGGCTGAGGGAACAGAGCGCGTCATTGAAGGAGTTCCTGACGACGGTATCGTCTCTGACCTGCCGCCAGGACCTGCTTGAAAGCCTGAAATAGGCTATTTATGCTATACTGAGGAGACACCGTATTCAATTTTTGCGGGGCCGAGGCCAGCATGAAGGAAACATTCTACTTAGGGCACTATGACAGTCCGCTTGGAACCTATATCGTCGGCAGCTCTTCTCGTGGTGCCGTCTGTGTCAAGACCGAGTCCCATATGCCGTCACTGATGGCGCGGTGGCGCCGGCAGGGTATCGAAGCCAGAGACGCGGCCGGTAAGAACGATGAGATAATTGCGGAACTTAATGCCTACTTTGCCGGTGGTTTGCATGAGTTCACCGTTCCCCTCGACCTTCGTGGCACCGAGTTCCAGCGCCGGGTCTGGGAACTCCTCCTGGGTATACCTTATGGCCAGACCAGGTCATACGGGCAGATAGCCAGTGCTCTGGGTCGTCCCGGGGCCAGCCGGGCTGTCGGCCAGGCCATAGGTACCAATCCGGTAGCCATTATCGTGCCCTGTCATCGCGTTATCGGGGCCAGCGGTGGACTCGTCGGCTACGGTGGCGGACTGCACCGGAAGCAGGCACTTCTCGAGCTGGAAGTCAGACCTCCCAACAGATGAGGTCCTGACGCGATAACCACTGTAACGAGGAACTGTGAAAATGGGGGGGAATCATAGCTATTCTGGCGTCCCTGGAGGGATTCGAACCCACGACCCGCTGCTTAGAAGTTAAGAGTTCAATTTCCAGGGATTTTTCGAACTTTTGAGGCTAACTTAACCCGGAGACCTGAGCGAAATCCACCGAAGCAGCTGGTCTTTTTCCTCCGGGTCATCACCTCCTTGATACATTACTGTTGATTACTTTGATTAATTTTAACACATTAACCGTGGGATTCAATAGGGCAGTCTTGACATAATATTAATCTGACTTGGTTCGAGTCCTCTTCAGGGGCAGTACTGTACGATAGGTGGAACCTTTGAATTAGTTTTTAGTCTCGCTATAAAGTCCCGACCTCGCTCACTGAGTGAAATTGTAACAACTAAAGTACAGAATGATAACCCGATCGAAGACTAACTCAATATTGTGTCACAAAAAGATGGAATATTACCTTACTGCACAAGTTAGAGTTTTGTTACTCCAACCTAGCTAACAGGTTACCCTCTCAATTATCAAAACCACATCTCGGACTCTTGAACCAATTATTGATACTCTAGATATTGACAAATGACGAAACAGACCTATAATAGGACTTACCTGATATGAAAGATAATTGAAAATAAAACAGTTGATCGGGAGAGCGGTGATGCTGAAGGGCGCTGGTGACCACTGAGTAAGATGCGGTTGCTGGCGCCCTTTGATTTTTCCATTGGATATTTAACAGACTTGGATTGCACATCAGAAGAGGTAAGAAGTGAGAAAACTAGCCGCTTCATCAATAATAACATTGTTGATTGTATTTTCGTCGTTATCCTTGATGGTGAGGGAGTCGCCGAACTTAATGGAGAAAAGTACAGTTTGCAGCGGTTTGACTTATCCTTGGTGCCACTTGGCGTGCCACATCGTTTTTTAAACCAGAGTGGTGCTCCATTTACTATGATGTACGTCTATCCGACCACGGAGGTCACTCGCGATCCTGTCGACCATACGGGTGAGACAATATGATTAAGCGTTATGAACATACGCAGGTTGGTTATCTGATCATCGCGTCGATGGCAGCCGTGATGGTGTTGATTGGGGTTGTCTTGGCAAATGCTGGCATCAACTGGATTGCCATCGGGGTCTTGGTTGTCATTGCGGTAGCTTTGGTATTATTCTCTAGTCTGACTGTAGTCATCTGGGAAGAAGAACTGGAAGTGCAATTCGGTCCTGGGCCAATCCGCAAGCGATTTAAATTGAATGAGATAGAATCGTGTCAGGTTGTTAAGAATCATTGGTATTATGGATGGGGCATTCGCTTGACACCTCACGGCGTGATATACAATGTTTCCGGCTTTTACGCCGTCGAGATCAAGCTTAGAACGGGCAAGAAATTCAGAATCGGCACGGATGCTCCGCAGGAGCTTGAGGAAGCCATTAGGCAAGCCATAAATTCTCACTAGAGTAATTGCTTTCCACTAGACAATTAGTGAGCCTATTGGAAATAACCCAAACCTATGTAATTAGATGCTGAACACCATTTCAGAAGTACCGATACTGTCTATTGAACAGCACCACCTACTTTTTATGGACTATTATCACATATATTAGGCGGTCAGGTAACCATATAGTAAATTGTATAACCAGTAACATTTGCCCAATTTGTTAAACAACACATAATGACGCAAAGTTTAATGTCGGGGTAGAGTGCTCGAGTTGCCGGGAAAGTATGGGCATTTTCTACTTCGATACAATAAGACTTGACAAATCAATAGAAAATTATTAAATTATAACTATATGTGTAACATAGTATCATATATTGATACTATTTTTAATATAAAACACAGACCTAATCTCTTTTTTTGATATGTATGTAACTAATAACTCAGTACTTAAAGCTGTATCCATTTTGAGGAGTTTTACACCAGCAGAGCCATCTTTAAGTGCCTCTGAAATATCCAGAAAAACCAGGGTACCTAAAATGACTACACACCGTATACTGGCAACCCTAACTAAAAGTGGGCTACTGGAGCAAGACGCAGAAACTAAAAAATATAGTATAGGCTCTGCTATCTATATGATGGGAAGCTTGTACTTGAGGACAACGGACATATTCACAGCTGCCGAATCAGTTCTAAAATCACTAAACGATATGACCAGTGAGGTCACAAGTGTAGGTATCCTAGACAAAGACTACATAACCCTGATCATGAGACAGGAATCAAAGTCTGATTTCAGATGGGGCATCCACATAGGGTCAGTCTTCCCAGCCTATGCATCAGGTTTGGGTAAAGCGCTGTTAGCTGAATTGACTAACAAGCAAATCGACAGCCTCTATCCCGAGGAAAGGCTACAGCCGTTAACTCCAAAAACGATTGCCACCAAGACGGAATTAAAACGTGAACTACAAAAAGTAAGAGAGACCGGCACTGCTTTTTCCCATGGAGAACATTTTAAAGGGATTGATTCTATTGCCTCCGTAATACGAAATGCCAGCGGTGCGGCTATAGCTGCTTTGGGCTTTGGAGTTCCTATATTTAAAATGACTCCATCTTATTACAAGCGGTTAGCTACGCTGCTTAAACTGGGCTCTAGCCTGGTCAGCTATCGACTTGGCTATGTAGATATCGTTAACCCTGTTCACAACATGAGTGAGATAATTTCCTGGTGGGAGAAGAACGCATTAGACTCGGGAGTATGGAGCAAGGAGTTCAGCTCATAAGACTCCAATTAGACGTAATAGTTCTGCTGTGCGAAAAGAGTAAGTCTCATCATGTGACTAAAGCTAGTTAGAAGAAACCTTGGACTGAGTAATTAAGATGGAAGGGGGTGGTAGCTTTTAAAAGTAGATTAATTTTAGCCGACCAAAATCTAAATTAAGGAGTTTCTCTAATGAGAAAGAAAATTATCATTGCTTTAGTTGTCTTGATGTTGGGTACTTCGCTTCTCCTGGCTGCTTGTGCAGAACCAGCGCCAGAACCGGTAGTTTTCCGTGTGGCTGAGCATAGTGCCTCAACAGGTATAAGAGCTGACGCACTCAACTTTTTCAAGGAGTGCGTAGAAGAACGCACGGGCGGCAGAGCCCTGGTCGAAATATATTTCAGTGACACCTTGGTTTCTGAAAAAGAGAGCCTTGTTGCCTGCGAGCAAGGCACATGCGACATTGCTTTTATTACCCCTGGAAAACATATAGCTGAAATTCCTTATTGGGAGGCGATGGACGTAGTTCCCATCATTCCTTCTTTAGAGAAGCAGGAAGCCATGTGGTGGAGGATTCTAGATGAAATTCCTGAGTTCGCTGCAGATTACGAAAATATTAATCAGAAGGTAATCGGGTTCCATCCTAAGGATCCTCATACCATGTACATGGTGGAACCGGTCGACAGCATATGGAATTTAGAGGGGAAGACGATTCGGGTGTATTGTGCAGCTGACGCCAAGAAAATCGAGGTTCTGGGCGCGCTTCCAGTATCCGTGCCGATGGCCGAGTGCTACACGGCTATGCAGAGTGGCACTATAGATGGGGCATTTGCGGCCCTTGAATCAGGACACCGGTTCAAATTCCATGAGGTAGCCAAGGGGGTTGTAGTCGTCGACACTCAGTGTTCAGGAGGGAATGTCATGAGTGTTAATTTAGATACCCTCGGCAAATTGTCGGCGGCTGACCAGCAGGTATTTGAGGATTGTGGCAAAGAGATGACTACGTTCATTGTCAACTCAGTCGCCAGCCAACTTGACGGCATTCGCGCAGACATTGTTGACCATGGGTGTACAATTCTGGATGTACCTAGTGAAGACCAAGATAAGTGGAATAGTGACCCTCGAGTGTTAGCCTTGGCAGATGAGTGGGCTGAAAAAATGGATGCGGCTCCCCTTATGGAAAAGCTGAAGAAGCTAGTAGCCGAGTCACTCAAGTAATATGGCAAACCTAGATAGGTCTAGGCTTTTCAGTCAGGTGATGGCGTAGCTATTGTTGATTATGGCTAATGAAGGTGTAGTTTAATAACATGAAACGAGTTAATGCAGTGGCTTCATCGCTTGGGGCAGGCATCGTCTTCGGTATGATGTTTCTAATAACTTCCAATATCATAGGACGGAAGCTGGGCTATCCTCTTCTTGGAGCTATTGGTGTTGCGGGTTTTATGTTAGCAATAGTTGTTTTTCTAGGGTTGTCGCATTGCGAGGAAAAGGAGAGTCATATAAGGGTAGAGTTTTTAATACACCATCTTACACCAAAGATTAGGATGGTTGTGTTAATCTTTGATTACTTAGTGGCACTCCTTCTGTTCACAACTATGACAGTAGTGACAGGCATTGACAGCGCACATTCCTTCCAGATTAAAGAAATGCTTACCGGGGCCGTACTGCTACCAGAATATCCAGTAAAGGCTATAGTCACCTTAGGTTGCGCACTGATGTCAATTCAGGTTCTACTTAATATTATAAGGTTTATTAAACAAAGAAGGTTGGAATCACGAACTGAGAGAGTGCGTAAGGAATTCGCATAACCGGACTAGAATGGGGATAGCTGGGAAAGGAACGTGAATTGGACCCTACGCTGATAGGTGTAATATTTTTGGCTCTATTTTTGTTGATGCTATTCCTTGGTATCAATGTCGGAGTTGCAATGTTTGCTACCGGGACTTTGGGGGCCATAGCAATACTTGGTACCCAAAGTGGACTGGGGATACTCCGGACAACACCGTACAATGTCGGCACGACCTATGGTTACTCCTGCCTCCCCCTTTACCTACTTATGGGCAGCTTTGCAACCTACAGTGGGATCGCTGAGGCTGCCTTCGGTGCACTTTATAAGTGGGTGAGTAGAGTGCCAGGCGCACTGGCAGTAGCTACCACCCTTGCTTGTGGTGCTTTTGGGGCAGCCTCAGGCTCTTCCGTGGCAGCAGCAGCGGTTTTTACTCGGGCTGCCCTACCTGACATGCGTAAGTATAAATATGACGCAAAACTTGCTGTCGGTTGTATTGCTGCCGCAGGGACGTTTGCTACCATGATCCCCCCTAGCATATTGCTCATCCTCTATGGCATATTTACAGAAGCTTCAATAGCGAAACTCTTTCTCGCCGGTATATTACCCGGTCTGCTTACGGTACTAGTATATGGAGTATCGATAGTAATCAGAGTGCGGCGGAATCCAAATTTAGCACCGGTACCTGCGGGAGAAGTATTTAGCTGGAAAGATAGATTCTCATCGCTACCCATGATGTGGCCAATAGCTATCCTTGCTGCCATAGTTATAGGAGGCATCTACTCAGGGTGGTTCACTCCTACCGAGGCTGGCGCCGCTGGTGCTACTGCATCGTTCATTATCAGCCTTATTCGAAAGGGGTTTAAGGGTAGCCACCTCGGTAGCGTATTGAAAGAGACGGCATACACTACTGCCCAAATATTCATTATCATCATAGGGGCCGTCGTACTCGGCCGCTTCCTAGCTCTTTCCCAGATTCCAAACAGTTTGGCTACCTTCGTGGGAGGATCGCCTGTGCCGCCGGTTATAATTTTAGTGGGCTTTTTGATAATGTATTTCTTTTTGGGCATGGTTGTGAGCGCCACTGGCATGCTGGCTATCACCCTACCTATTGTAGCCCCTATAATGGTGGGCCTAGGGTATGACCTAATCTGGTTTGGTGTCATCGCCATCAAGATGTGTGAAATTGCTGTAGTTACTCCACCCGTGGGATTGAATGTTTATGTAGTCAAAGGTGTGGCCGGGGAGCAATTGAAATTGGAGGAAATCTTTGCCGGCATTTGGCCTTTTATTATTTGTGATTTTATAGTGCTAATCTTCTTGATTGCCTTTCCACAGATAGCACTTTTTCTGCCCAATCTTGCCGGGTGAAAGTAGATCCCGTTAAACGTTGGGGATTGTATTATATGGCTCCCGACAGCTAGTGAAGAAAGACGAGAACGCAAGGGAAGAGTATAAGGAATCAGATAATAAATCCGTGATTAGAGTTTTTAAAAACAAAGGAGGTAAAAGCAATGACAAAGTATATCACAGAGGCTAAAAGAAAGACGGAGGTTGTGATTGAAACGGATGTGGTGGTCGTTGGGGGTGGGCCTTTTGGCTTTCCTGCTGCTATTGCAGCGGCAAGAAATGGAATGGAAACGGTAATTATTGAGCATTATTCTGCTCTTGGGGGTACCGCAACTTCTGGTTTATGTAACGTTTGGATGGGTTCCGTTCCTCAGGTGGACGGGGGTATATATAGAGAACTTAAGACAAGACAGATAGCTGCCGGGAGTCTTGTAGACGGTTATTATGCACAGTTTGACCCTGAAGTTGCAAGACTAATAATGAACGAGATGGTGGAGGAGGCGAAAGTCAAACCACTCTTTTACACTACGGCCGTTGATGCAGTGGTTGACGACCAGCAAGTCAGAGGTATTATCACCGAGAGCAAATCGGGAAGACAGGCCATTCTAGGCAAAATTGTCATTGATGCTACAGGCGACGGTGATGTAGCTATAAAGGCTGGGGCTTCCTATATGGCAGCAGATGTATCAGACAGGCAACCGTCAACATTGTTGTTTACTATAGGCGGCGTAGATGTCGACAAGTTGATTAGGGAGAAGCCTACATGGGGTCATAGGCATGGGACTTTACCTGATCTTCAGGCTAACCCTTACCCGACAATCTTCGGTGTCGACAAGAATATGATTAAGGAAGCTCGGGCGAAAGGTGAACTTAAGGCCGAAGTTGAAGGCATGATTTTAATTCTATTTGATAGAACATCAGTTAAAAGTGGGATGGTAACTGTTAACGCGGCTCACTTAATGGGTGATGCATGTAGTAATGAGGATTTGACTTCAATGGAAATCCTTGGAAGAAAACAAAATATGTCTATGGCGCAATTTCTTAAGAATAATGTACCTGGCTTTGAGAACTCCTTCCTTGCATATAATGCAATGACGATGGGCATCAGAGAAACTCGCAGAATCACTGGAGATTATGTGCTTACGAAGGATGATATACTCACCGGAAAGAGGTTTGAAGACACTATTGCCAACAACAGGTTTCCAATGCAAGGACATGGTCCCGGTGTAAAACGTACCTTTGTCGAAGTTCCCAAAACCTATAATTTCCCTTACAGGACTCTTTTACCAAAAGGTTTGGACAATATACTTGTGGGGGGTAGGGACATATCGATAGACCATATGGTGTTAATGTCATCGAGGACTATGCCTTGTTGCTTTTCGCTCGGTCAGGCGGCGGGAACCGCGGCAGCGCTCTCGATAAAGAACAAAGTCACATCCAGAGGTTTGGATGTAAAGGTTCTGCAAAGGACCCTTATGGATCAAGGAGCAGCGTTGAATCTATTCAAAGTCTAACAATAAGTGTATAAGGTTTTTACAAAGCATGAGCCATAGATAATCTGATCCCTAAAAGCTGGTCCAGTTGTAATGTAAGTTTAAGTGGCGAGAAAGGCAGTGAGTCTGCTAATTACATATGCCATCACATTGTGCAATTAAGAGAATCCATCGTTGAGTCACGGCAAATACGGTTATTACACTTAATTGCAGAGCTTGTCTATACAGTGGCTGGTGCCTACAAAAGAATTCCTTTGTGGGCACCAGTTGGGCTTTGCACTCCTGTCATGGTCATAGCTCTTCTTAATTCCTCTGCCATTTCCTTTATCACCGTCTTTACTCCTTCTTCACCATTTACAGCTAGGCCATAGAGTACAGGCCTTCCCACCCCTACTGCTTGAGCCCCCAACGCCAGCCCCTTCAAAATGTCAGTACCTCGTCTGAATCCCCCATCTACGATGATGGGGATTTGCCCTGCTATTACCCTGACAATTTCATCCATTACCTCCAGAGGATGGGGCAGATAGTCGATAGTATGGGCTCCGTGGTTAGAAACCACTATCACGTCTGCACCTACTTCCAGAGCTCTTTCTGCATCCCAAGGGCTTAAGATTCCCTTTAAGACCAGTGGTCTACTTACTTTTTGCTTTACCTCTTTAAGTTCCTCCACCGACATAGGTACACAATCTTTTACCATCGGTCGGTCTATTACTTTGGTTCCCTGGCCAGCATCCACTTCCACTCCAACCCAGCTAACACCGGCAGCTTCCGCTTGTGATATCATCTGCATCACCCTGCTTCTGTCGGCAAAAGGCTTGACGGTCTGTATCAACGGGACACCGACTTCTACGAGTTCTTTTAGGTTGGAGGGAACGGGTGTCCCTAGCGACATCATAGAGCCCGTCTCTTTCAGTGCTCTGGCAACCTTTAGCAGTCCATTCTGCTGAATCTGAGGAATCGGTGACGTAATGGAAGACATGACTATCGGAACTTGAAGCTCCACATCAAGCAATCTTGTTTCAAGAGTTGCCTCGACTGAATTGATGGCCTGCTGGTGAAACTTATACCTCTTAAAAACTTCTTCGTTGTTTCTCAAAACAAATTCTGTCTCTACACCTTTCAAGTTAAAAGCCAAGTTTTTACTCTCCAAAAGATGGGCCCCTTTTTGGTAGATTTCGCTAAGTGTCACAATTTCCTCCTTCATATTTAGTCTAGCTTCTGCACTGCGTTGCAAGCTCTCCTAAGTATCTCTGCTTTATAAATAAAGATTTCTCATACAGCCGCCGAAGTCATATTAAAACTCTTGCTTGCTGAGTGTCAATGCCTAGAACAAACTCAAAACCCACTCCCCCAGTCTACCCCAATACTGTAATTAGAATCCTTTCACCCCACAGCCGTTGGGCCTAAAAGGAACCCAACAAATAGCCAGATTGTATTCCCTTAGCAGAAAGTGCTCCACATAAGCATAAACGCAGCACTGAAAAGTGAACCTTTGTTTAGGAAAGCAAAGCCAGACGTTACTTGGGTGGCGATACGTCTTTTAGTGCTTCTGAAGCTGGCTCACCGCCAATGCCCCAGTGCGTTTTGGGAATTTCATGAACGAGTACTTCTACAGCATGTTCCGGGACGCCCAAATCCACCATGACGTTTGTTATACCCCGTATCATCGTTTTAACTTTTTCCTTCCCAACGCCTTCCCAGAAGTGTACATGAACAATAGGCATTTTTACCTCCTCATTAAATTTTCCATTTGAGCTTAATGTTAAGTATAGCCATAGCAAATGGAAAAGTCATCTTGGTTTCAAAAAGAAGCCCTTCCTGTACACATCACTTTTCATCTAATTGTGTGATTTTGCAATTTGGGCTTCTGTTGAACAGGTAACAATCTAAAGAGACGTTCTATATCAATACAGATATGGATGGCCGATTGTTTTTCGGACACCATCGAGAGGACGCAATTCAAAGCCAAGAGAATCGAGGATAAAAGGGTAAAAACTTAACAAAAGTCTGTTTTGTGCAATATAGGCAATAATCGTTCCTTTTTGTACCACACAATATGACGCAGTTTCTGATTGCACAATAGCCCATTTTGTGAAATTAGAGGAAGCAATTGCACCCTGCTGCCTCCGGGAATACGTGAAGAGTCCATAAAAAGAAAGAGCCTCCTTAAACAGGAGGCTAACAAAGACCGTAGCTATTTATAAGCGACGGTACTCTTTTTATACCACAAAGTTCACAGACAGATAACCACTTTTCCCCTTCTCTCTGGTTCTTATTTGACTTCTGTTGACAGGAATCTTTTTTGTTGCATGGGTTAGTCAGTCTTTTTGTATTATTCCGCTCACCCCCCGCAAGCCATTATGGCGCGAAGTTGCGGGTATGGGAACGGAGCAGGACAGGTATTGACAAATAAAACTACCCTCATTATAATACCACAATA
The DNA here is from genome assembly GCA_034409565.1 of Dehalococcoidales bacterium. Lineage (GTDB taxonomy): Bacteria > Chloroflexota > Dehalococcoidia > Dehalococcoidales > RBG-16-60-22 > E44-bin89. The sequence continues at coordinate 113,743 of DAOUMS010000022.1, read as the reverse complement.
AGGTAATTAAAACCACATTGTGGTATTTAATCAATATTTATAAGGAGGTTTTAATAGATACGGAAATTAATTCCATAGTGAAGGCCATAAAAATATTGAGTTGCTTCAGACCGGAAAAACTAGAGTTAAGTGCGGTCGAGATTTCTCAGGAATTGAACATGCCACTGACTACAACTAGTCGCATCTTAGCAACATTAACAAATCATCGAATCCTCGAACGAAAGAAATTGAACAAAAAGTACAGTATTGGCCCTGAGATGTATAGACTAGGGAGCTTTTTCCTAATGTCGGCTGATTTTATTCAAGTTGCAGATCCAGTGGTCAAAGTACTTAATGAAATTACAAAAGAGGTTGTAACCGTAGCTATACGCGATCAGGACAAAATAATAATAATTCTTAGAGCGGAATCCAAGTTTTCTATAGCCTTACATATACATCCAGGTTCTGTATTACCTGCTCATACAACGTCAATAGGTAAAGCATTTTTAAGCGAATTAACTGAACAAGAAATTGACAATCTATATCCAGAGGAAATATTAATGAAGCGCACTGCAAAAACGATTGCGACGAGGACAGAACTGAAATTGGAATTGGAGAGGATAAGACAGACTGGTATGTCTTTTAGTCACGAAGAGTCTCATCAGGGAAATATTGGTGTCGCTTCTTTAATGCGGGATGTGAGTGGTAAGAGTATTGCAGGTATAGCTATCGGAGTACCCGTATTTAGAATAAACGAAACTATAGAATCAAAACTAACTACATTGATTCATATGGCAGCAAGTTTAATTAGTTATAGACTTGGCTATCATGCGATAGCTCCGTCGGTTACTGACATCGAACAGATCCGCTCTTGGTGGGGAAAAAATGGACCGATTATGTCGCCTCTTGAGTCGATGGCGTGAAACAGATAGGTCTGGTTGCAATATAAAAACCATAGGAATTTATTTGAAAGCTGCAATTATCTAATCTTGAGCAAGAAAAGGATCTGGTAGAAATAATCTAGAAAGGTTACACGGATAATGAAGAAAAATGGCTTTAAGGTCGGTGTTGACGTTGGTGGCACTTTTACTGATATCGTGTTTCTAGGCTCAGATGGAAAAATGTTTATTAAGAAAGTATCTTCAACGCCGCCCAATTATAGCCAGGGAATTATTAATGGTATAAAGGGAGTTTTCTCACAAAATGGGTTAAAAGGTGTATCTATCGATGAGATTATCCATGGCACCACTGTTGTCACCAATACCATTCTAGAGCTGAAAGGGGCCAAGACAGGTCTTATTACCACGAAAGGATTTCGTGATATACTCGAGATTGGTCGCTCTAGGCGGCCAGAAGCATACAACATCTCCTGGACGAAGCCACCTACCATAATCCCCAGATATCTGCGTTTTGAAGTTAATGAGCGCATCACTGCAAAGGGAGAGATTATCGAGCCTCTGGATGTTGATGAAGTAATATCAGTCATAGATAAGTTAGTTGCCTATGGTGTTGAAGCAGTAGCTGTCTGCTTATTCAATTCTCCTCATAATCCAGTTCATGAACAAAAGATAGGACAATTGCTGCGCGAAAGGGCACCTCAACTCTATGTTAGCCTCTCCACAGAAATAGTATGTATGTTAAAAGAGACCGAAAGAACTTCTGAGACCGTTACGAACGCCTATGTTATGCCTGTAGTGGCGCGCTATATGGAATCGCTTGTCAGTGACCTTTCAAGCATTGGGGTAAAAAAGAAAGTCTATATAATGCAGTCCAACGGTGGTATGACAACCCCCGAGGTAACTGTGAGGAGGCCAATAGAGATAATCGAATGTGGACCAGCCGCTGGGGTAGTAGGTAGCCACTACTTAGCTAGCGAATTAGACCTTGACAATATAATAACCCTTGACATGGGAGGAACAACTACCAAGGCCTCAATCATCGAGGATAGGCAATATACTCGTTCTATAGAATACGAGGTTGCCGCAGGTATTCATAGGGCAAGTCGATTACTCAAGGGCAGTGGTTATATTTTGAGAGTTCCATCTATTGACATTGCTGAGGTAGGGTCTGGTGGTGGCAGCATTCTCCAGTTGGTAGGTGGAATACTTAATGTCGGACCACAGAGTGCGGGAGCAGTACCTGGGCCTGTCTGTTATGACCTTGGAGGCAGTGAACCCACCCTAACAGATAGCTATGTTGTGCTGGGATACCTCAATCCGGATTACCTATTGGGAGGCGACTTCAAGATAAGTTCACGCAAAGCTTACCAAGCAATTGAAGAGAAGATAGCTAAACCTCTTGGGAGGGATGTACTCGAGGCAGCTTACGGAGCATATGAGCTTGCCAACTCAAATATGGGAAGAGCAATAACAGCCGTTTCTGTAGAAAGGGGCAGAGACCCACGTAAATTCAGTCTTCTTGCCTTTGGCGGAGCTGGGGCTTTACATGCGGCAACGATGGCACAATCCATGCAGATGAAAGAAGTGATTATAGCTCCTTACCCGGGGGTTTTCACTGCTTTTGGTCTTCTGTTTACTGACATTGAACGTTACTACGTTCGGACGTTCATGCATATCTTAGACAAGTCAATACTACAGGCAATGGATAGCTTGTACCAAGAGATGACCAAGGAAGCAATATCCTCGGCAGAAATGTGGGGGTACAGCGGAGCCCAAGTCAAACTGGATAAGTATGCTGACCTAAGATACTACAGGCAAACATCAGAGATAACAGTCCCTGTATCCGACGGTAAGCTGGGTCCAGAGCAATTGACTAGACTACGTCAAAGCTTCGATGTACAACACAAGCAGACCTATGACTTCAGTTTGCCAGAAAGCAAAGTACAGGTGGTTAACCTAAGGGTAGTGGCTAGAATCTTATCATCAAAACCAGCTCTACCTAAAGAGAATAACGCTGTGGGAACACCGAGTAGGATTACGACCCAAAGGAAGGCCTACTTTGGGAAACAGCACGGGTTGGTAGTTGTGCCTGTATTAAACCTTAAACAACTCGGCCAAGATCCCCAGAGTGGACCCTTAATCATAGAAAGTTACGACACTACAATTGTGGTTCCTCCTGGCTGTAATGTGGCGACCGGTCCAGCGGGTACAGTGGTAATTAATATTAGAAGTTAGGAGTTTTAAATGCCAAAGAAAAACCAGATCGATGTGGTCACTATGGCCATAATAAATAACTCATTAGGTTCAATCATAGATGAGATGGATTTAACCGTGGTACGGACAACAACTTCACTATCACAAAGGGACCATTATGACTTTCTTTGTAGTCTTGCTAATACCAAAGGTGAAGTACTTGCTGAAGGTGAGGAGTCAGTGTTGCACGCCAACCTCTGCGACCCTGTTATTCATAATTGGATAAGGGTACATGGTATTGAGTCTATTCACCCTGGCGATATGATTTGCATCAATGACCCTTTTTCGGGCGCCAGCCATTTCCCCGACCTTACAATAATACACCCCGTATTCTACGAAGGACAATTGGTGGCATGGGTAGGAGCCGGCGGCCACTTGATGGATGTGGGTGGTAGTGTAGCAGGTAGTTGTTCCTGTGGTGCTAGAGAGTGCTGGGAAGAAGGGCTCAGAATACCACCGTGCAAAATCTATGATCGGGGTGTCCGTAATGATACTTTCTTTACTATATTGGCAGCCAACTCACGACTTGGAGAAGGCATAGTTGACCAGCTGGAGACATTTTTAGCTGCCTGCCGTATGGGAGAAAAGCGCTTTTTAGATTTGGTCCAGAAATATGGCTGGGGAACCCTCGAGATGTATTTAAATGAACTTCTAGACTATGCCGAAAGGCGAGCAAGAGACGACATCAAGGCTTTGCCTGACGGTGTGTATGATTTTGAGGACTATTTGGATGATGATGGGTATGGTTCAAATCCAATCCCAATCCATGTCAAGGCTACGGTTAATGAAAATACAATGACCTATGACTTTACCGGATCAGCGCCACAAATAAGAGCGGGAATGAATAATCCTTTAGCTACAACTAGAGCCCTTGTCTACACTGCTTTTAGGTCATTGATTAGTCTTGACATACCCAAAAACGGTGGACCTCTTCGTGCTTTAGAAGTCATAGTACCAGAAGGTACTGTAGTTAATCCAGTTCTACCAGGAGCCACCGGAGCAAGAGGGGTGACAATTACTCGCATCTACGAGACGATATCAGGTGCCCATGCTCAGATTCTTCCTGATAAGATACCAGCTTGTGGGGAAGGACCAAATACGATGGCCGTTTTAACTGGCTATGATGAGCAAAATAATTTCTACCTTCTTTGTGACCTCCCATGGGGGGCTTGGGGAGGGCGCTCGTTTGCTGATGGGGATCAACTTGCTCCTCCCTTTTATAATTCTATTCTCACTCCAGCTGAGGTCAACGAGGTGTATTGCCCTATCCTGATTCGACAACGAGGCTTTGTTCCTGATTCAGAGGGGGCTGGGAAATACAGAGGTGGCTTTGCTATTATCACTGATTACGAGATGTTAACTGATGGAACGACTCTACAACTTCGTACAGACCGTCGCAAAATCCCAAACTATGGTCTTAACGGCGGTCATTCAGGATCTTTGGCGAAGATGGCACTTAATCCAGACGATGAGAATCGCGATTTACCAAAGATAGTCCTCCCTCTAAGAAAGGGGGATTTGTTTCGAGCAAGGGTAGCTGGAGCCGGAGGATGGGGCAACCCCCTTGAGCGTGATGTCAACAAGGTTCTGGATGATGTGCGAAGTGGACTTGTAAGCATAGAGCGAGCTAGAAAGGTCTATGGTGTAGTTATCAATGAGAATACCATAGAAGTAGATATAGATGAAACCAGAAAGCTACGAAAGTCTATGAGCAAGGAGGTGAAAGATTCAAGAGTCAATTAGTTATTGTTTAAAAACAAACTTTGTTAGGAGGAGTAAATGAAAGGCAAATTTGTGACATTAAGTCTAGTGCTGGTGGTGGTGTTATCATTAGTGGTAGCTTGTGCGGCACCGAGTCCAGCACCTGCCCCGACACCAGCACCCACCCCAACACCAACTCCTGCCCCAGCGCCAACTCCGGCACCGGCACCCGCTCCTGCCCCAGCGCCAGCTCCGGTGCCAGTTCCAGCTCCGGCGCCAGCCCAACCTACGGAAGTAATTACTTGGACTGTCTTTAATCAAAGCCCTCCGGGAGACCTTTGGGCATTTGATCCAGAAACAGTGCCAGAATTCCAGATGAGAATCGACGCAGCTACAGGCGGCCGGTTGAAGTTTGACTTGTTATACCGAGACGAACACCCGTATGATGCAACAACCATCTTGAGAGCGTTACAAGACGGAGCCTGTGACATGATAAGTCTTTCACATATGGCTGCGGGTGATGAACCAATGCTTCGAGTTAGTACAGCTATACCGTTCTTGGTTCCCGGAGGAGACTTTGAGCTTGATAAACAGATAAGTAGGAAAATGGGTGATGAGCCGGCATTTCGAGAAATTTTTCATAAATGGAATGGCGAGTTTTTAGCCACCACGTACCAGGCATCACAACATTTATATATGAAGAATACCCTTGTACGGAGTCCCGAAGATATGAAGGGCAGGAAAATAAGGGTACCTCATGCGGTAGCTGCTAGCTGGATCCAAGCGATGGGTGGCGAGCCGGTTTCTGTACCTCACGCTGAGACCTATACCGCCCTTGCCACGGGATTAGTTGAGGGCGCTCAAACTAACTTCCCCGGTGCATTGGCTAGTGGTTTCATCGATTTTTGTCCCTATGTTTGTTGGATATGTGCTAATCACGCACCTTATCGCATTGCAGCTAACAAGGAGTCCTTGGAAGCGCTTCCTGCTGATGTCCGTGACAAATTCCTCAAAGGTCTAAAAGATATGGATGATTGGCTGATGAGCGGTGCGCGTGTAAATGAGGAGAAAAAACTTATAGAGTCATTTTTTACACACGGAGTCGTGGCCTGCACAATACCACAAGATTGGAGAGATGAGTTACGGGCCAATGCATTTGAATTCTGTTGGAAGGACTTACTTGACGCGGCAGGGCCGGAAGGGTGGCAGATGTTCGACATGATTGTTCGTATAATTGAAGCTGAAGGTTACGAAGTGCCAGGATACACACCTAAGTAAAATTTGAATGGATAAAGCGTTAAGGTATCTTAAGCGAGGGCAAGTTTGAGTTCTATAATAGGAATACTCAACAAGCTTCAAGTTACTGCGGAAGGAACGCTAGAAAAAATTACCGCGGTAAGTGCATGTGTTGGTGCAGGTATTCTTACGGTCTGGATTTTTGTATTCACTGGCTGTATTATTGCACGCAGTTTATTTCATGCCAGTCAGTTCTTTTTAGAGGAATACACCGGATATTGGACATTAATTATCACCTGCCTTGCCCTCGCTTATACCTTTAGGAGAGAGGGACACATTAGAGTCGACTTTGTGATCCAGAAACTTTCCCAGAGAGTTAGGCTTGTTATAGAGGTATTCGTTACCTTTATAGCCTTTATTGTCTCATCTATTATTTTTGCATATGGCATGAGGCTGTTATTATTTGCCATCAAGCAAAATGTTCACTCCACATATGGTGCAACACCGCTGTGGCCGGTCTACCTTTGGATTCCTGTTGGTTATGGTCTCTTGTCATTAGCTTTGCTTATATATTTCTTCCGTAATATCTTAGCACTACTTAAAGGAAAATAAGTAAGTCATGGATATATCATCAGCTTGGCTGACAGTGATGCTGTTGGGTGGGGTGATAATAATGGTGGGAACAGGAATGTGGATAGGTTTTGCTCTGGGAACAGTTGGCCTCATAGGACTTATATTTTTAGCTGATGCGGGAGTATCTGTTTCTGCTGTGGTTGCAGACACGCTCAATAGCTATACAATGGCTGCCGTGCCATTGTTTGTCTTCATGGGAGAGCTAATTTTTATAAGTGGTCTTAGCAAACGTTTGTATGCTGGTATTTCCAGAGTGACAGCCATTTTGCCAGGTGGTTTAATCCAGACTAATATTGCAGCCTGTGCGCTCTTTGCGGCCGTGTGTGGCACAGGTATGGCCACAGCTGCAACTATAACCACTGTAGCTTACCCTGAAGAGAAGGCAAGAGGTTACAACGACAGGATTATCGTAGGTTCCCTTGCTGCTGGAGGTACACTTGGGCCTATGATTCCCCCGTCAATAACCATGATATTATATGGTTATTTTTGCAGTGTTTCAGTGGGGAAGCTCTTTATCGGCACAGCCATCCCTGGCATAATAATGGCCATAATCTTTATGATTTACGTTGGCATAAGGTTTTTGCTTAATCCATATCTGGGGGAAAAACGAGAAAAAATAAGCCCGCGAATTTTCAAAGAGTTAGCACTATGCGTTTTTGATATATGGCCCTTTTTTGTCGTCATACTCGTTATTTTCGGTGGTATTTATGGTGGCATTTTCACAGCAACTGAGGCTGCTGCTATATCTTCAGTTGTTGTTTTATTTATTGCCGCTGCCTACCGTAAGCTAAGCTTTACTGTGCTAAAGGGAGCAGCACTAAAATCATTGGAAGTAACCGCCATGGCCTTCCTTATCTTAGTATCAGCGAATATTTTAGCAACATCCCTAGCTCTACTCAGGATTCCAGCACAGCTGTGTGCGATGATAGCCGCCACGGGCCTAGACCCATTAATGATATGGGGGTTTCTCATAGTAATGTATCTTATTCTAGGCTGTCTCATGTGTGTTCTTTCTATGATGTTTCTTACTCTGGGTATAGTTTTTCCCTTAATGATGAGTCTTGGTTTCGACCCTATCTGGTTTGGAGTGGTGCTCGGGATAACATTGGAGACAGGGTTGGTTACACCACCCGTTGGCATAAATCTTTATGTTTTACAGAGTATTTCTAAAGTACCATTTATGGAGATTGTTAAAGGTGTTTTCCCATTCTTTTTACTTATGCTCGTTAATATTGCATTGATTACTTTTTTCCCACAACTGGCTACTTGGCTTCCATCTACAATGGCTGCAAGAAGGTGATAGTTGCAGATTCGTTGAATGTGAGCTAACTTCTAAATGTGTGTATAGTTAAAATGGAGGTATAAAGTGGGTAAAACTGTTATGCTGTTTGGGCTTGGTGACATGGGAGGATATGTTTTAGAATTTCTTGCTCGCAGTAATGATGGCGTAGGCACGATAATTGCTGCCGATTTAAGGGAAGAGCAGGGTATGAAAGTGACTACTGCTGCTATTGGAGCTGCTAGGCAGGGCTATTATAAGACGATAAAGTTCTATAAGTGCGATGTGAGAGACATAAATGAAACCGCTAAGCTACTTAAGTCTATTAATCCCGATGTAATATATTCAACCCTGACAATGGCAGCATGGTCACAACTGTCATTTTTACCAGACGACAAAATGCATAGAGCGCTTCTGTCCAGATTGCCTTTACAGATAGCGTTGATCTCCAAGTTGATGAAAGCTGTCAAGAAATCTGGTATTACTGCTCCAGTGCTGAATCATGCTTTGCCAGATGTGGTAAACCCGGTGTTGTGGAGGAATGGCCTTGGTCCACTTGTTGGGGTAGGCAATTTGGATAATGTTGTGGCTGAAATTTACTGGAAAGTTAGCCTTGCAGAAAATGTACCGATACCTGAAATTACCGTATATCTGGTCGCTGCCCACGGTGTTTGTGCTGAGGGTACAAGGATGGGTATGCCATTCTTTTTCAAGATTCTAGTACGCGACAAAGACATCACTCATAAAGTAGATGTTGATTCATTAATATCAGATCGTCCTTTGGGAGCTATTGTGGCAGACAGATATTGGAGAAGGTGGTTCAGGTATCCGTTCATAGCTTCTGGTGCTGTGAAGAATATAATGGCCATTATAAACGATACCAATTTGCATACCCACGCTCCTGGGCCAATTGGATTACCCGGGGGTTATCCAATTCGTTTAAGTGCAAAGGGAGTACAGATTGACCTCCCAGACGAAATACTTTTGGATGATGCGATAAAAATTAACCTTGAGGCTCTAAAGCGTGAGGGCATAGAAGAGATAAAAGAAGACGGAACGCTCGTTAGCACAGAAGAAGGATATAAAATAAACAAAGAAATTCTGGGAGTTGACTTGAGGGAAGTCCGATTTGCGGATATAGATGATGTTTCTAAGGAACTTATTTCGATATATAAGAAACTCGCCGATAAACAGAACGTTTTTGTACCTGTATACTGATAGTAAACAGCTTTATCAGAATGAGAGATAGGTGACCTTTTGAGGTAATCTTTACGGAAGGGAATATAATGAGCAGAAAAGTTCAAGTCGTGTTTACTGGGGACTTTTTAGACAATGAAGGTAATTTTACCCTTCCTGATCAAGCATTGAAGATGCTAAAGAAAATGCCTAACGTGGAGCATAAGGTATTTGCAGAATTTCTGCCTGAGGTCACACCAGAACAAATACGTGACGTTGATATCATTATTTCAAGACCGCGGGTAAGGTGGACAGAGCAAAGCTTCATTGATAACGACCAACTCCTTTCCATCCACCGCAATGGGGTTGGCTATGAAAATATTGATGTTCCTGCTCTGACAAATGCCAACGTTATGCTATGCATCGCATCAGATGCCGTTCGTCGCCCAGTGGCTGTTGCTATTATTACATTTATCTTAGCCTTAAGTACGCGTCTTTTCCTCAAGGACCAAATAATACGTGCCGGAAGGTGGACTGAGGTTACTAAATATCATGGTATTGGATTAACCGGAAAAACACTAGGATCAATAGGGGTGGGTAACATTGGTCATGAGATGTTTATGCTCGCTAAGCCCTTTGGCATGAAGCACATCGCCTACGACCCCTACGTCACTCAGGAGAAAGTGGCCGATGTTAATGTCAAGCTAGTAGACTTTGATACAGTCCTTGCTAAATCAGATTTTCTAACTGTAAATAATCGTCTGAACGAACAGACGCGCCACATGATAAGTGAAAGAGAACTGAAAAAGATGAAGAAGACCGCCTACTTAATAAACACGGCCCGCGGACCCATTGTCGATGAAGCAGCTTTAATAAAAGCTTTGCGAGAAGGATGGATAAGAGGCGCTGGCATAGACGTGTTCGAGCAAGAGCCAACTCCACAGGATAATCCTTTACTTAGAATGGATAATGTCATAGTCACTCCTCATGCCATGGCATGGACAGATGAATTTTTTAACACCTGTTGGAACCAAATCAGTAAGCAGATTTCACAAATTATTCGAGGAGAGGTACCTGATCACTTGGTTAATCGGGAAGTATGGTTCAGGTCAGAATTCCAGGTTAAACTTAAGCGGTTCCGGGAGGAAATTTCATGAGTAACCAGAAATTTTAAATATTTTATATCATAACAGCATAATCTTTCAAACGCGGTGATAAAAGGGAAAAAGTTTAATTAATGTAAATTGTAGCGGTGTACTACGACAATATAAAATTAAAGTGAAGGGGGTATATGACATGTTATATGGTTCTGGTAGATACTCTTATGAATTGCTTGACATCTGGGCGAAATACCCCGGTGATTGGTCACTAAACGATGTTTGTGGCTTATCAGTCGATTCACATGATAGGGTGTATGCATTAAACAGAGGTGACCATCCGGTAATGGTCTTTGACCGCGAGGGTAATTTGCTAACACATTGGGGGGACGGATATTTCAATCGTGCTCACGGCACTTGTACTGGCCCTGATGATTCCGTCTTCTGTACAGATGATATCAACCATACAGTGTCCAAATTTAGTCATGAAGGTAAACTACTCCTAGTGCTAGGCAACAAGGATAAGCCGTCAGATACTGGTTACTTAAAAAAACCAAGCGTCTTTCATAGTCTAGCGACAATAGCACACGGTGGCCCCCCATTTAATCGTCCGACGGGGGTGGCCTTATCATCCTCTGGGGAAATTTATGTAACTGATGGCTATGGTAATGCAAGGGTGCACAAGTTCTCACCTAATGGAGAGCTTCTTTTTTCTTGGGGTGAGCCCGGTTATGCTCCAGGTCAGTTCATGCTTCCCCATTCGGTTCGTGTCGACAAAGAGGGCCGCGTGTGGGTTGTTGATCGGGAAAACAGCCGAATTCAAATCTTTAATGCTCAAGGCGAATTCTTAAATCAGTGGACGGATCTCTGTCGCCCAACTGACATATGCATTGATGACAAAGAAGTCGTATATGTCTCAGAGTTAAGCCCGCCACGGGTGAGCATATTTACCATAAAAGGCAAGCTTCTGGCGCGCTGGGGCAACGAGGGAGAAAGAAATAAGGATAAGGTTCTGTTTTTTGACCCACATGACATAGCAGTCGACTCACAGGGTGACATTTATGTTGGCGATGTCGCTTTGGCCGGACACGGAATTGAAAGGGGGCCCAAGTTAATTCGCAAGTTTATTAGAAAGACGAATATGTAATTGATAAATTACTTATAATAACTGCACCAAGTTTTTTATGGTCTAACACATCTTACACGGATTAGAAAAATTTACAGTAACGTTTGAGATTAAGGGTAAAAAGAAGGAGAAATACGGAGCTCTGGGACCTTGTAAAGCATCAGTAAAAATGGCCCAGTTTTGAGGCTTGAATTAACGGACACTTTAGGGGCTTGGAGAGAATAGGCGTGTCAGGACGAAGTATTATGCGGGCTCTGCTAGGGGAGAATATAGTAAAGACTGGTGCTGGTGTCCCTCCCATGTGCAACTTGACGCAGAATTGGGCAAGTGGCATCCCGCATTTTACTTACTAATTCTTATTTTAAATGAGTATTCGATGAAACTAGCTTTAAAAATGGCGAGGTTAGGAACAGAAACTGCCTTTCAAGTTCTGGCACAAGCTCAAGCTCTTGAGGCTAAGGGGATGGATGTAGTTCATCTTGAAATTGGTGAGCCTGATTTTGATACGCCCCAAAATATACGTGATGCGGCAACTGAGGCACTGAATAAAGGTTACACTCACTACTGTAACTCTCAGGGAATAGTCCCATTACGTGTTGAAATCGCCAAAGAAATGGAAAGGACACGTGGCGTCCCCATAGACCCGCAACGTGTTATCGTAACCCCGGGTGCCAAACCTATCATGTTCTATTCGATACTGTCACTTCTCGACAATGGGGATGAAGCTATCTATCCTGATCCGCTATATCCAATTTATGAATCAATGATAAATTTTACCGGCGCCCAAGCGGTTCCCGTTCGTCTTCGTGAAGAACTCGATTTTCGCTTTGACATCGATGAATTGAAGTCCAAGGTTACACCACGTACCAAGCTGATTGTCCTTAACTCTCCCCACAACCCGACCGGTGGCGTTTTAGAGGAAGAAGATGTCCGCGCCATAGCCGAAATTGCTCAGAAGCACGATATCACCGTCCTTTCTGACGAGGTATATGAATATATTATCTACGAGGGAAAACACCTTAGCATTGCCAGCCTACCTAGCATGCTGGATAGAACTATACTGCTCAACGGTTTTTCCAAGACCTATGCTATGACAGGATGGCGCTTGGGATATGCCGTTATGCCCCCAGAACTAGTTGAGCCTGTGGTGCGTCTGATTACCAACAGCGTGTCCTGCACCGTGCCCTTTATTCAATACGCCGGTATTGAGGCGTTAACCGGTCCTCAAGATAGTGTGCCTAAGATGGTAAGTGAGTTTAAGAAACGGCGAGACCTGATAGTGGATGGACTGAATCAAATCCCGGGTATAAGCTGCCGCCGACCCAGAGGTGCCTTCTATGTGTTCCCTAATATCAAGGAACTGGGGGTGGATTGCAAGCAGTTTGCCGATTACCTCTTGCATGAAGCTGGGGTCGCAACTCTCCCAGGTACACATTTTGGCAGGTATGGGGAAGGCTATCTGAGGCTATCCTATGCAACATCTGTAGAAAATATTAAAAATGCTTTAGAGAGGATAGATAGAGCAGTTACTAAACTTTGACATGGTTTGCATTACCTTACGCTGTTTCCTCCTTTAATCAGAGTATAACTTCAAAATATTTTTGCTAATACAATGTAGCCATCAATAATGAAACTTGACTCAAGACCCCAGATACCAAAATAGTTGAAGGGGGTGATAGTTTTTGGTACAAACCTTGAGTTACCCTGATTTCAATTTTAGTATCTTTAGAGGAGTTATACCTTATCATTCTATTTTTATAACACTTGGGCTTATCATAATGTTAATATTCCTTAAGGTAATCATTTGGCTGCTCAGTCAAATGTTAAAACTCTCGCCAAATAATGCGACAACATATGATTACTCTTGGAGACTTAATAAGTAATCAGGGAAAGAGGGGTAAGTAAAAGTGGAGAAAAAAGAATTCTTAGTTCAGCCAGAGCAGTTAAAGAAGTTCACCAAGCAAGTGTTTGTAAGTGCAGGCCTACCACGCAAGGATGCAGAGACGGTGGCTGACGTTCTGGTTTGGGCAAGCCTGAGAGGTATTGATTCCCATGGTGTGTTGAGGATCACCCAATATTTGCATAATGTAGACATTGGTTTTATGAATCCGAGACCGAATATCCAAATCTTAAAAGAAACACCAGCCATTTTGTTTATTGAAGCTGATCATGCTTTTGGCCCAGTAGTCACTACTTTTGCCATGAATCGAGCGATGGAGAAAGCAAGAAAAGTGGGAATTGGTTGGGCATTAATTCGTAATACCACACACCAAGCAGCTATGGGTTATTACGCGCTCATGGCCGCAAGGCAAAATATGGCGGGTATGACATCAGTTGCTAGTCCTCCTTATATGGCATATTATGGCGCTAGAGCCAAGGGACTCAGCCCAGCACCTATAGCTATCGCCGTTCCGGCAAAAAGGCATAAACCGCTACTTCTAGATATGGCGACTGGTGTTGTAGCATTCGGTAAGATCTTTCTCGCTATTGATAAGGGTGTTAGCATACCAGAGGGCTGGGCATTAGATAAGGATGGGAAACCGACCACTGATCCTAAACAGGCAGCCATGGTGCTTCCTTTGGGTGGGCCAAAGGGATCAGGATTAGCACTTATGCTGGAATGCCTTCAAAGTGTCATGGCCGACAACCCCAGGCTAGAACCTATTTTGGCAGGTAAGGAACCAAATTACCTCAATCTCCAAAACAGTTTCGTTGCATCCATTGACATCAGTCAATTTACAAATGTGGACAAATACAAAGAACATATTGATAACCTTATTGATGGTATAAAAGGTTTACCTAAGGCGGAAGGATTTAATGAGATTTTCGTACCTGGTGAACCTGAAGAACGAACTTATGAAGAACGTATCCGTAATGGTATTCCCCTTCCTGAAGGGACTGTTCGTAATCTCCGAAGTGCGGCGGAGAGGTTTAGCATAGAGCTTCCTCCAGAGTTTTAGAACGGTATAGAAAAGCGATCTATCCTAGTAGCATAATTGCACCTGTTGATATACTAAAACTAAATGATGAGAGAAATACAGTCTGTCACTGGTTTCGCGAATGGCTTCGTACTTAAAGTCTCTACCAACCAAAGGCCCTCGTTAATACAGCCAATTTAGTTTGTTATAAAACTGGTGAAGCTAACCATATGGGTTAATACGGCTGATTTAGCTGACCGGAAGTCATGAACAATGAGACTAACCTCTAGTTACTTCAGGAACAGGCATTCTTATTTGTAATGCTTGAAATATTTATTATAAAGCTCTTTTGAAAAAGTGTTTGGAGCTTTAGATTATATTTATTGATTTATTAAACTAATGATATGGAACAAGAGTCCATTTAAGATATTTTATGGTTGGTGGATTGTTTGTGCTTCTTTCTTTATTACTTTGTACATAGGTGGAGCGATATCCTACGGATTCACCGCTTTCTTTGAGCCTATAGAAAAAGAGATGGGCTGGAGCTACACGCAAATCTCGCTTGCTATTTCTCTGCGTGGCTTGGAAGTGGGGCTTCTTTCACCTTTCGTAGGTATAATTGCTGATCGCTGGGGCCCCAAGAGGCTCATATTTGCTGGCGTGCTTATTCTGGTAATTGGTTTACTTCTTCTTGGTTCCACTAAGTCTTTAATCATGTTCTACGGAGCCTTTGTTTTGCTAGCAGTAGGAGTGAGTGCTTGTACTGTGACAGTGCTATTAACGGCCATCGCTAACTGGTTTCGGAGAAAAATAGGAGTAGCTACCGGTATAGCGATCTGTGGCTTTGGCTTCAGTGGCTTACTAATACCGGTAATAGTTAGGCTCATTGCCGTGTATGATTGGCGCACCGCGGTAAATATCCTTGCCCTAGGTATGGTAGTCACGATTTTACCAATGTCATTCTTATTTCGACATAAGCCCGAGCAATATGGTTACTTCCTAGATGGTCAGGAACAAGGCACACAAGCATACCCTGATGAATCAGATCCTGAGCAAGTTATCGCGCTTGAGATAAAAACTAAGCAGGCACTTAAGAGTGGTGTATTCTGGCGGTTAGCACTTTCACGAATTTATCATCATATGGCGGTTGCAGCTATAGTCACTCATGTAATGCCTTATCTTAGTAGCATCGGCATTAGCAGGTCGATATCAAGCTTAGTAGCTACATTAATCCCACTGATGAGTATTTTTGGTCGCCTTGGTTCAGGCTGGCTCGGGGATGAATTCAATAGAAAGTTGATAGCTACAATGGTTTTCATCATGATAGGTTGTGGTATACTCTGTTTCGCATACACTTCTACTGTGCATATCTTTTTGCTTATCCCTTTCCTCTTTTTGTTGGGTATTGGTTATGGAGGCAGCAACGCGCTTCTGCCAGCACTAGGGAGAGAGTACTTTGGTAGAACCAATTTCGGAAGTATTTACGGCATAATAGAAGGTATTGGCACTGCAGGATTCATAGTAGGCCCAGCCATAGCCGGGTGGGCCTATGATAACTGGGGCAGTTACCAAATAATCTGGTTATTGCTGGCTGGCCTTTCTGTTGTTGCCATAATCTCAGTTTTCACGATTACTCCGCTCAGGAATGTGACAGTACTGGATGATAAGGTTTAGCCTGGGCGTTAGACTTATTGTTTGTTTCGTTAGTTACTACACTAACCTAGCCCCTAAAAAGTGATCCAATTATTATTATAGACTTGGAAAACAATAGCTTGAATTGTTACTTAATTACTCAATTGTCTGTATTGTTAATTAATACGTTGGAAATTGTTGATTATTTCCACAAACGTCGATACCAGTCACGGTGTTCCTGCCCCGAGATCTTCCTGTACTTAGCTGTAGTATTGAAACTGACTGCCCTAGGTGCTCCTGAAGCATTCTTGACCCATCACCAGAATCATCCCTTTTTATAGCATGTACACTAAAGGCATCACGTAATCGGTGAGGACTGACGCCTCTTTTTCTACCAGTCTCAGGATTAACTAGAGATGGAATACCGGCCTGCTTTGCACAGTTCCTCACAATCTGCCAAGCACGATGCCTGTTGAATCCAAAGAGGTATGTTTGCCCATTGATGTCAGTCGTATTATTGTTATCCGTGTAACTCTTTCGCATCTTTAAAGTGTCTTCGTCTAAAGGCAAGATCCGAATACGCCTTTTCTCTTGTTGCTTCTTAATGGAATCACCGATTTTACTTGCACAACTAGGGCAGAATCGGTGTTTTGTAGCCAATGGTGATTTACACAATGGACAGAATAATTTTAGGATCCTTTTCAGGTGCATAATCGTTACGGTCTTTCGTTCGAAGTCTATCTTGCCCTCGGTACGGGCGCAGAGCTGGTATCCCTGGACCAAGGTATCGAGTTGGGTAGCCTGGCTGGTGCGTTCGATCGTATGGTCAAGCTCTTGCTGAAGATTGGTTGTCATTTTAACCCTCCGATTTCGATGAAAAGTAATGGGTCTTTTTCATCGTGCTTTTTTATCGAAGCAGCGGGTCTTTTCACAAATTTCGGAGGATTTTGCCCACTTTTCGGAGGGTTAAGTTAGCCTCGTTTTGTGCCTGGAGTGGCGTCCCTGGAGCGATTCGAACGCTCGACCCGCTGCTTAGAAGGCAGCCGCTCTGTCCAGCTGAGCTACAGGGACGGCCTATTACCATTCAAATGTAGCACGGGAGGTCGAGGCCGGTCAAGGATTACGTACCACTTTTGCATCTTGACAATAGCTTCCAGGCATTGCTAGTATGAGGTAACTAATACTTGCGATGCGAACTGCGGAAGATGACTCGACTGCTCGACCGAATTGATAGCCCTGGCGATTTAAAGAAGCTGAGCGAGGCTGAACTCAGGCAGCTTGCCGATGAACTCAGGCAAACGCTGGTTGATACCATTACCGTTACCGGCGGTCACCTTGCTTCCAATCTGGGTGTCGTTGAGCTGACCATCGCTTTGCACCGGGTATTTGATAGCCCGAGGGATAAGATTATCTGGGACGTTGGTCATCAGAGCTACGTTCACAAGTTGCTCACTGGAAGGAAAAAGCGTTTCGCTTCGCTGCGTCAGTATGGTGGCCTTTCTGGTTTCGCCAGCCCCGAAGAGAGCCCACACGACCCGTTTGGTACCGGCCACGCCAGTACGTCGATTTCCGCGGCTCTGGGGATGGCTATCGCCCGTGACCTTCGCGGTGGTGACGACAATGTGGTGGCGGTCATTGGTGACGGCGCCATCACCGGTGGCATGGCTCTGGAGGCGCTGAACCATGTCGGCCATCTGGGCTCCAGGCTTATGGTGATTCTCAATGATAACGGCATGTCAATTTCACCTACGGTGGGCAGCCTGGCCAAAATGCTCAACCGGGTGCGTTTCGACCGCCGCTATCGCTGGGCAAAAGAAGAGAGCCGCAAGATCCTTCAGACCCTGCCCCTCGGAGATATGGTGTGGGAGGTAGGGCGACAGGCCAGGGGCAGGTTCAAGGCGCTGCTCCTGCCGACCATGGTCTGGGAGGAACTGGGCTTCACCTATATCGGGCCCATTGATGGGCATAATGTTACAGAAATTGAACAAGCGCTGCGTCAGGCCAAGGAGTACGGTGCGAAGCCAACTTTCCTTCACGTTTTAACCACCAAAGGAAAGGGCTATCGCCCGGCGGAAGACAATGCCGTCTATTTTCACGGTGTTCCGGCCAGTCGCGTCGGCAATCAGAACATACCTACGTACAGCGAGGTATTTGCCCAGACGGTGCTTCGCCTGACCCGCGATGACCCCAGGATAGTGACCATAACGCCGGCCATGCCGGAGAGTAACTACCTGAGCATTGTGGCGGCCGAATTCCCGCAGCGCGTCTTTGATGTTGGCATCTGTGAGCAGCATGCGGTCACTTTTGCCGCCGGGTTAGCCACTCAGGGCTTCATTCCCATTGTCGCCATTTACTCCACCTTCTTGCAGCGCGCCTTTGACCAGGTCATACACGATGTCTGCCGGCAGAACCTGCCCGTTGTCTTTGCTATAGACCGCGGCGGCATTGTCGGGGACGACGGCAAAACGCACCAGGGTACATTTGACCTTTCCTACCTGACGCTTATTCCTAACCTGAGTGTCGCCGCGCCGAGGGATGAAAACGAGCTGCAGCACCTGCTCTACACGGCAGTAAACTCGGGCCAGGCCATGGCCATACGCTACCCTCGTGGCCCGGGACTGGGGGTGCCGCTGGATACCGTGTTACATAGAATCCAGATTGGCGAATGGGAAGTGATGCGTGAAGGAAAAGATGTAGCCATCCTGGCGGTTGGTGTTACCGTGGCGCCAGCGCTTGAGGCAGCGCACGAACTGGCCGCACATGGCATAAAGGCGGCTGTGGTCAACGCCCGTTTTGTCAAGCCGCTCGACGTGGAACTGATTACCAGTCTGGTGCGTCGTACCCCGCGCTTGGTTACCGTTGAGGAAAATGTGTCAAGCGGTGGCTTTGGCAGCAGCGTGGCTAAGTTGTTGCAGGACCTGGGTATTGGTAAAGTACCGGTAAAAATCATCGGCATCCCGGACGAGTTTGTGGAACAGGGGGCCCAGGCAGCCCTCAGAGCCGATTACGGTCTGGATGCCAGCGGCATAGCCCGACAGGTCTTAGCCCTGTTTCCCGGTTATAAAACAACCGAGCGGTTGGCTGGGAAAGGCGAAATAAAGCCGGCGAGTTAGTTATACCTGATGGTGAACGCGGCGGTGGCAGTATGATGGTTTCCCATGGTTAGATAGTGGTCGCTTGTTAGCTGTGAGTTAGGACAAGGCATAATCAATGAATAAGTTGACGGTGAAGGATGTAGCCGTCCGGGGCAAACGGGTGCTGGTCCGCGTTGATTTTAACGTGCCTCTGGATGAAAAAACGGGAGAAATAACCGACGATAACCGCATTCGTGCCGCTCTGCCGACCATTAACTATCTGATTGACCAGGGAGCCAGGGTCATACTGATGTCTCACCTGGGCCGTCCCAAGGGAAAGGTGGTGGCAGGGATGAGGTTGGGCGCCGTTGCCGAATGCCTCTCTCAAGTCCTCAAGCAGCCAGTATCTATGGCTCCTGACTGCATTGGCCCTGAGGTAGAGAATATGGTGGCCAGGATGAAGGCTGGAGATGTTCTCATGCTGGAGAACCTGCGCTTTCATGCCGAAGAGGAGGCGGGAGACGCCTCTTTTGCGCGGGCTCTGGCCCACCTGGGGGATGTCTATGTCAATGATGCTTTCGGGGCGGCGCACCGGGCGCATGCCTCGGTATCGGCTATCACGGAATATCTGCCGGTGGTGGCCGGCTTGTTGATGGAAAAAGAGCTGGCCACCCTGGGCAAAATACTGGAGAACCCGTTGCGGCCGTTTGCCGCCCTGCTGGGTGGGGCCAAAATAAGCGATAAGGTGAGCATGCTGGAAAATATAATGGACAGGGTGGACTATGTTATGGTCGGGGGTGGTATGGCGGCCACTTTTTTAAAAGCCAGGTCATACGAAATAGGCCGGTCCTTGCTCGAGACGGATATGCTGGAGACAGCGAGTCGTTTAATAGCGCTGGCACAGAAGCAAAAGGTGAATTTAATGCTGCCGGTGGATGTGGTGGTGGCGGATGAGGTCAGCCATGAATCGCAAATTGAGGTCGTTCCGGTGGAAAAGATACCGAAGGAAAAGCGAATTGTGGATATGGGACCGCAGACAATCAGTAGCTTCAGTCGGGAACTGCGAAAATGTAAAACTGTCTTCTGGAATGGCCCCGTGGGCATATTTGAAATCCCGCGCTTTGCCAGGGGCACTCAGGAACTGGCCAAGCTTCTGGCCGGACTTGAGGCCATGACGGTGATTGGCGGAGGCTCCACCGCCGAGGCGGTTATAGATATGGGACTGGCCGAAAAAATGGCCTTTGTTTCCACCGGGGGCGGGGCTTCTCTGGAGTTCCTGGGCGGGGAAAAGCTGCCCGGCGTGGCGGCATTGCCGGATAGAAAATAGCCAGAAAGACCGATTGAGGAGAGAATAATGCGTGTACCATTGATTGCGGGCAACTGGAAGATGAATACCACGGTAGCTGAAGCTCTGGAACTGGTCAGGGCGATGAAGGATGAACTGGAAAAGGTTATCAGTGTGGAAAAGGTGGTCTGCCCGCCCTTTGTTTCACTGGCGCCAGTTAAAGAAATGCTCAAAGGCAGCACCATCAAGCTGGGGGCGCAGAACTTATTCTTTGCCGAAAAAGGTGCCTACACCGGGGAGATTTCGCCCCTGATGGTGGCCGACCTCTGTGCATATGTCATTATCGGACATTCGGAGCGAAGGCAGCATTTCCATGAAAGCGGTGACATAGTGAACAAGAAAATAGTGGCCGCACTGAAGGCAGGCCTCACGCCAATTTTATGCATCGGTGAGCGCCTGGAAGAGAATGAGGCAATAAAAACAGAAGAAGTGGTAGCAGAGCAGTTACATACGGCTCTGGATGGTGTACAAGACCTCTCCAATCTGGTTATTGCCTATGAGCCGGTCTGGGCCATCGGCACCGGCAAGCCAGCCACCGGCGGGCAGGCCAACGGCACCGTCGCCTTTATTCGCCAGAGTATCGCCGGCAAGTATGGGGGAAAGGTGGCCCAGGAGACGCGCCTGCTCTACGGCGGCAGCGTTAACTCGGCCAACACCGCCGAGTTCATGCAGCAGCCTGAAATTGACGGGGCACTGGTCGGTGGGGCAAGCCTTCAAGCCAAGGAATTTTTGAGCATTGTCAATCAGACAGCTATAATTAAACACGGGAAATGAACTTTCTGGTGGCAATCGTTGGCCCGACCGGCATCGGCAAAAGCCAGCTGGCCCTCCACCTGGCCCGGAAATTTGGTGGCGAAATCGTCAGTGCCGACAGCCGCCAGGTCTACCGTCATATGGATATCGGCACCGCCAAGCCAGACCCGCAGGAGCAGGCGCAGGTGCGGCATCACTTGATTGGTATTGTCAACCCGGATGAGGACTTCAGCCTGGCACAATACCAGAAGCTGGGCCTCAGCGCCATCAGAGATATTCAGCAGCGCGCTAAATTGCCCATTCTGGTCGGGGGTAGCGGCCTGTACGTGCGGGCCGTGCTGGAAGGATGGCAGTTGCCGGCGGCGAAACCGGACCCCGGGCTGAGGCGTCAACTGGAGAAACGGGCAGCCGATGATGGTGGCGAGAACCTGTATCAGGAACTGATGAAAATTGACCTGGCAGCCGCCCGGAAAATTGACCCCCGCAACGTGCGGCGGGTGATAAGGGCTTTAGAGGTGCACTGCCAGACAAAAAAGACTTTTTCCAGACTTCAAGGTAAGAGGGCGCCGGCTTTCCGCACGCTGATAATCGGGCTTACGGCAGAGCGGAAAGAGCTTTATCGGAGAATTGACCGGAGGGTGGATGAGATGGTAAAGCGGGGCTTGGTCGCCGAGGTGGAAAATTTGGTCAATATGGGGTATGATTTTAACTTACCAGCCATGTCCAGCATTGGCTATAAACAGATAGCCATGTTTCTCAAGGGCGAAATCAGCCTGGAGATGGCGGCGCAGCAGATAAAGTATGAGACGCATAGATTTGTCCGTCACCAGTATGCCTGGTTTCGTCTGGATGATGAGAGGATTCACTGGTTTGATGTGGCTCAAGTTCCAGAGGCGGAGATAGAAACGCTTGTGTCCGGGTTCCTGGAAGGCAGGCTCAATAATAGAGAAACAATTTCCGTTAGTGAGTGAGAGAAGATGAAGTTCACCAAGCTGCAGGGCACGGGAAATGATTTCATCCTGGTGGAGACCAGTGACGAGCAGCGCGACTGGTCGAGGCTGGCGTTGGCCATGTGCGACCGTCACTTCGGCATCGGCAGCGATGGGCTGCTGTTGCTGCTGCCTTCTGCTAATGCCGACTTCCGCATGCGCATGTTTGACCCGGATGGCTCTGAAGCGGAGGCCTGCGGCAACGGTATCCGGTGTCTGGCCCGCTATGTGTATGATAGGGGCATGATACAGGCAGGTGCCGACCAGATTTCCGTGGCCACGATAGTTGGCGTGAGACAGCTCAAACTTAACAAAGAAAAAGGTAAGCTTATCAGCATCCAGGCTGGCATGGGCCACCCCATCTTCGAGGCTGAGGACATCCCAGTGCATATTGAGTCGGGCGGGGAGAAGATAGTTTACATAAAGAACTTGCTCAGCTACCCGGTGCATATCGGTGGCATTGACCTGAATCTCAACCTCGTCTCGATGGGAAACCCGCACGCGGTCTATTTTCAGGAGAAGCCAGTCGCTGATTTCCCGTTATCAAGCATTGGGCCGGAAGTGGAGCATTTAGCTATTTTCCCGCGCCGGACGAACTTTGAGGTCGCCCGGGTGATAAATGAAAAGGAGATAGAGGTCCGTACCTGGGAGCGGGGTGCCGGGGAAACGCTGGCGTGTGGCAGCGGCGCCTGCGCGGTGGCCGTGGCGGCACAGCTTCGCGGTTATGCTGGTAAGAAAGTCAACCTGAAGCTGCTGGGGGGCACATTGCAGCTGGAGTGGGACGGTGCCGGTGAGGTATTGATGACCGGCCCGGCAGAGGCCGTATTTCATGGAGAATGGTTAGATTAAGGAGTCAGGAATGAGATTAGCCAAACGTGTTGAAAAGCTACCGCCATACCTGTTCATTGAAATTAGCCGTAAGATTGCCGAGAAAAGAGCCAGGGGCGAAGAGGTCATCAGCTTCGCCATCGGCGACCCCGATATTCCCACGCCGAAGTACATCATTGACCGGCTCTGTGAGGCGGCCCGCGACCCGGCGAACCACCGCTACCCGGAGTCAGACAGCCTTCCCGAACTGCGCCGGGCGGTGGCCGAATGGTATGAACGGCGCTTTAACCTTTCCTTTGACCCGGATAAAGAAGTCCTGCCGTTAATCGGGTCCAAGGAAGGCATCGGCCATATTGCTTTCTGCTTCATTGGCAACGGGGATATCGCCCTGGTGCCTGACCCGGGATATCCGGTCTACTCGGTGAGCACCATGCTGGCCGATGGTGAGCCATACTACCTGCCGCTCAAAGAGGAGAACAAATGGCTGCCCGACCTCGATGCCATTCCAAAAGATGTGCTGGAAAAGGCCCGGCTCCTGTGGCTCAACTATCCCAATAATCCTACCGCCGCCACCGCCGACCTTGAGTTTTTCAAGCGGGCGGTACAGTTTGCCAAAGAGAACGACCTGGTGGTATGCCATGACGGCCCTTATACCGAGGTCGCTTATGACGACTATCAGCCGGTGAGCTTCATGCAGGCGGAGGGGGCCAGAGATATCGGCGTGGAGTTTCACTCGCTGTCCAAAAGCTACAACATGACCGGCTGGCGCATCGGGATGGCGGTGGGCAATGCTACCATGATTAATGCCCTGATGAGGCTGAAATCGAACCTGGACTCAGGCATTCCGCAGGCGATTCAGTACGCGGCCATAGAGGCCCTGACTGGCCCCCAGGGCTGCATCGAGGAGCACAACGCCATTTACGAAAGGCGCCGCGACCTTATCCTTGAGGTACTGGATGAAATCGGCCTGAAAGCAAAGCGACCAAAAGCCAGCCTCTATATCTGGGCGAAGGTGCCGGAAGGCTATAACTCGATGGACTTTACCGCTGATTTGCTTGACCAGGTGGGGGTGGCAGTCACGCCTGGGATAGGGTATGGCAAGCAGGGGGAAGGGTACGTGCGGCTTTCATTGACCATCCCGGATGCGGCGCTGGTGAAAGGGCTGTCACGATTGTCCGGCTGGCGAAATACACGCCGACAAACGAAGAAGAGCAGTTGACATAAAGAGGTACACCACGCGGAACACGGTTCTAACTCGAAATGCGCCCGAGCGGGCCTTGCTGGTGGCGGTGGAGTCGAAAGAGACCACAGGCCGGTGGTCGGCCAGTGCGTCAATCAATGAGCTGGCATTTCTGTCCGGTACCGCCGGCGCCAGTGTGGTCGGCAAAATCACCCAGAAGTTACCGGCGCCTTCCAGCACGTATTACATCGGCCGGGGCAAGCTTGAGGAACTGATTGCCCGGAAAGAGCAATCCGATTACGGTGTGGTTATCTTTGATGATGAGCTGACGCCGCGGCAGCAGCGCAACCTGGAAGAAGCGCTGCAGGTAAAGGTCATCGACCGTGTGGCGCTGATTCTGGACATCTTTGCCCGCCGCGCCCACACCCGCGAGGGCCAGTTGCAGGTCGAGCTGGCGCAGCACCAGTACCTCCTGCCCCGACTTGCCGGGCAGTGGAGCCACCTGGAGAGGCTGGGGGGCGGTATTGGCACCAGAGGCCCGGGGGAGTCGCAGCTGGAGACCGACCGGCGACTTATCCGGCGTAAAATCCATCGGCTGCAGGGGCAGATTGAAGAGGTGAGGAAACACCGCGCTCTGTACCGCCAGAAGCGACTCAAAAGCGGCATACCGGTGGTGTCGCTGGTGGGCTATACCAACTCCGGCAAGAGCACCTTGCTCAACGCCCTCTGCCAGGCCGGGGTCTTTGTCGAGGACAAACTCTTTGCCACCCTGGACCCGACCACCCGGCGGCTGATGCTGCCCGACGGTAAGATGGTGCTGCTCACGGACACCGTCGGCTTTATCCGCAAACTGCCGCCCACCATTGTCTCCGCCTTCCGGGCCACGCTGGAAGAGCTGGATGAGGCGGCGCTGTTGCTGCACGTTGTTGACCTGTCTTCGCCGGACGCCGCCGAGCAATGCCAGACGGTGGAGGATATCCTGGTCGACCTCAACCTCGCCGAAAAGCCCCGGCTAACCGCCCTGAATAAAATTGATTTGCTGCTGCCGGCTGACCGGGAATGGGACGAAGCAAGCGCCGTCGCCTTTTTGTCCGACCAGTCCGCCGGGGAAAAGGCGGTGCTGCTGTCCGCCACCAAAAAATGGGGGCTGACCGGGCTGATGGCGTTGCTCGGCCAGCAAATTTCTTACCCCGCCGTCACCTCCTGAGA
Source organism: Dehalococcoidales bacterium (assembly GCA_034409565.1). Classification (GTDB taxonomy): domain Bacteria; phylum Chloroflexota; class Dehalococcoidia; order Dehalococcoidales; family RBG-16-60-22; genus E44-bin89. Next base: position 88,436 of record DAOUMS010000022.1, on the reverse strand, counting down.
CCCCCTCAAAAATAACGCGCTGTAATCAAAATCTAGGCCCCTCAAATTCTTTTTGAATGGTTTGCTATTCATAATGAATTCAGGGCGCTGATGGTCGGTTAAGTTTTCGGAGATTTTAGGCTAGGGTGGGTTTTGCCGTTTTTGGGGGTTATTAAGTTTTTTTTGGAAATCCACCCCCCGGCAAAAGAGAAAGGCTTATGTATCCCCCTTTAATAAAGGGGGACTAAGGGGGATTTTAATAAGTTAACATAAAGGGGTAGGTTGGTTGTGGTATAATTAGAGGAATATGAAACGGCTATCCGGTCAACTCTGGCAGATACTCCAGTTTGTCCCCACATTTCCTTGGGTAACAGATTGCATCAAAAAATTTCCCGCGTTTGACAGATATTCTTTACTTCTAAGCCTTGCCAGATACTTATTATATATTTTGGATTACCTCACGTTAAAAAGGATTCTGCAAACTCATCTTCAAAAATACTGTTATCATTGGTGGTATAGAAACCGATATATAATTGTTGAATGCTATGTATTTTCTTGGTTAGTAGTCGAGATTATTTTCTTACTTCGATTTGACCAAATTCTCTTATGGTTTATAATTTGGTTTTTTATATGGCGATTAGTTGATATCTTCCAATCATGGTTTAATATTCTTATTCTTAGTGAAGACCCTTCTCCTTATTCAGTGCCGAGAATGCTCGTTCTGGTGATGATTAGTTTTGCAGAGATAGCCATCATCTTTGGAGTATTAGATTTCGTTTGGAAAGACGCTTTTATTTCAGATGGTCATACATTCCATTCAATGTGGCAAAGTCTTTACCATAGTGTCACCACAATAACAACTGTTGGTTCTAACTATTCTCCTGTTAGTGGGGCAGGTTATTTTCTTGTTTATGGTGAAATCGTTTTCAGTGTACTGTTTCTGGTAGTAGTAATACAAAGGATAGTCTCTCTTTACAGAAGTTTATGTTAACCCTCTAACCAGCTTTATTATGGGGCGCACTATATATGTTATGTAAGATTACACGTATGGAAGCGTAAATCACTTCCCCAACGCCGGTTAATTTTTTTCTGACATAATGTTATAATCTCCGTTAGTAAACTGTGCCAACTGTTGTATGCAAAAACGAGCGGAACTGAATAATTACCGGCAAGAATTAAAAACTGGAACGGCTATGTTAACGTCAAGATGTGGGTTTATGCTGCTGTTTTTTAAATTACTCCCCTATCCTTATGTGCGGTGAATTTTATGGCGACCAGAGGGAAAATTGAATAAAAGAATTGTACTGGAAATTGGGTGCGGCAGGCCCAGACACAAACTGACCGGCGAGATGGCGGATATCGCCAATAACAATGATAATCAATACATAGGGCTGGACAGAACAAACTACGGGCAAAGTCTGATGGCTGATGCCCACGCTCTGCCCCTGCGCGAAAATTCAGTTGATTTTGTGCTCTGCCGGGCCACGCTGGAACACCTTGAACAGCCTTTTAAAGCCGTTGCCGAAATTCACAGAGTGTTGAAACCCGGGGGTTTATGTCATGCCACGGTGCCTTTTATCTTTCGATACCATGGCGCCGATAACTTCAATGACTATTTCCGGTTTACCCATGAGGGTCTCAAGCTATTGTTTAAAGGTTTTGAACTGGTTAAGCTGGTACCTCAATATGGCGCCACGGCAACTATTGCCAAGCTGACCCCGCTGGACATTTTGCCGAAGTTTCCGAAGTCAATCATATTCAAGCTGATAAAATTATTGGACATACCATCCAGGAATACCAGGAATACTAGCTTATGGTACTCGGTATTCAGGAAATCAGATTGAGGTAGCTTTAGATGGCAGCATCGGCACTGACATTGGGCATAGTGGGCTTATTTACTTGGCTATTTCCGCCGTTAGGGTTTTTTATCTGCGGCTTGGGGGTTATATTCGGTGCCATAGTGATAGCCAGGAAGCATGCTCACCGCAAGATGGCCATCGCCGGACTGGTCACCGGTTCGGTGGGGTTACTCTTGAACATATTGGTTATCGCCATCGCCGTGACCGCAATTGGAGTGTTAGGTATATTTGGCGAGTTTCTAGATGAATTTATGCACCTGTACAGCTTGCCATATTAATTGAGGGCTGCCAGCGTAAATAAAGGTAGTTTACTACCGCGTCGCCACGTAAGTCTGAATAAGCTGTCTGAGCGAGGCGTCCGTGGCCGCAATGGCCGCCTGGGTGCTGGTCTGTATGTTGGCAATGGTCAGCGTGTTTTTGGTGATGGAGGTAGTATTGCTATTTATCGCTGCCCGATTACTATTGGCCAGGTTGACTATCTGCTCAATCAGCGCCCGGTTTTCCTTCACCTGTGTGGATATGCTGGCAAACTGAGGGTCCAGCGTGGCACACCCGCTGATTACCAGCATGGCCAGGGCAATGGTTATCAGTATGTTCCAGATTAACAGCGCCTTGTTCATTCTTTACCTCCCACCCGAAAAAATTTATTATGTAAACTTCTACCCCAGCAGTTTAGCGACCATGTCCCTGGCAAAAGCGAGTGAGGTCGTAAACGCCGGTGAAATCGGGTTCAATATATGAAGAGAATTTTTCTCGTTTACCACGATGAAGTCCATGACCAGTTGCCGGTTGGACCAGTTGATTAGCTGGGGACGCATGCCGACGTGGCTGGACTCGGTGATGTCCCCGGGTTTCAGCTCCGGCAGCAGCTTTCGGGCACCCCTGTAGACGAACCTCTTGAGGTATTTCCTGGGCTCGGTCAGGGCGTTGAGGCGGAAAGTGGCGTCCGTGAACAGCAATATGGCATCACGGCACAGAATGGACAGAGATTCCCGGTCGAAGCCGCTCAAAATACCATAGTTCTCCCGTCCAAAGGCAGGCATGGCGGTTGGTCCCACCAGCACCTCGCCGTCGGCGCTTTTGGTAAAGTGGACACCCAGGAAAGGGGTCCTCAGGTCAGGAACGGGATAAATATTGCCCCGGACGAGGAATGTCCGGTCGTGGGCGACCTGCTTGTAGGTCCCCTTGAAAGGTAGCAGCCGGTATTCTCTGGCCAGGCCGAACTGATGGGCAATGTGGTCGGCGTAGGCGCCGGCGGCATTGAGCAGCTTTTCAAATTTGATGACTCCTTGCGACGTCTGTGCCTGGTCATCCCCGGCAAGGCCATTAAAGGTTACCCCGTAATAAATGGCGACCTTCCCCGACTCTTTTAGCTCTGCTTCCAGCGCCTGCAATACTTCTATCGGTCTGATTACCGCCGTGTCCGGCGAGTGCAGGGCTTCCTCGCTGTCCGCGGCGTATGGCTCAAGCTCGTGCAGTCTTTTATTGTCAATGATGTGGGCACGGGCACCGCATAAATCGGCGCGGCGTTTCAATTCATACAGCGCTTTCATTTCTGCAGGGCCTGTGGCCAGGATGACTTTGCCGGTCTCGTGCAGGGTCAGGTTCTTTTGCCGGCAGAACTCCTTCATCATGCGGTTGCCGTCAACGCAGTACTTGGCCTTCAACGTGTCTGGCGTGTAGTACATTCCGGCATGGAGGACACCGCTGTTCCGTCCGCTGGCATGCAGGCCGAGGGCATTCTCTTTTTCCAGAATCACGATGTCCCCCGCCCCCCTTTGCACCAGCTCGCGGGCAATGGTTAGCCCGGTAATACCGGCCCCCACAATCAAAATCTGACACTGTTTCTTTTCCATGTTGAATAAATCCCCTCTTAGTAGTATCTATAAACCAGCTCCCTGTGGGGAGAGTTGCGTTGAAAACGGTACCGGCCAGAGCCGTCAAATTCCAGCGTGGTTTGCCAGTCCGGAATCACGTTGGCCATTATCAGTGATAATTCAAGGCATTTCTGGTGGGCTCGGCAGGATTCGAACCTGCGACCAACCGGTTATGAGCCGGTCGCTCTGCCGCTGAGCTACGAGCCCGTGGGAAACCATCACTTTGGTTTATTAAATGCCCGGCTCCAATAAGTTAATTAACCTCTCTGTGGCAGAAGGTCGTCTTTATTTTATTCTGCCGGAATACGAGCTATCGGTTCTATGGGCAGGCTCTTCGGTTTGTGTACCGGCTCCCATATGCAGTGCAGCGGTGGAATATCAATGTAGTTGAAGCCGCCAGCTTTCTGCTTCGGGTCGCCAAAATGCCCGCTCTGGATGCTGGGAAATCCCTGTTCGCCCAGCAACCTGGTAACCTCATCTATATCATCGCAGAGGAACTTCAGGTGATGGATAGTCTCTCCGTGCTCGTCAATCCAGTCCTGATAGACCGACTCACCTTCCACGGGCTGAACCAGTTCCAGTTCCAGGTCGCCAAGGTAGGCATGGCCCAACTTCTCCCGCCCCCAGCCCGGCCGGCCCATATAGGTGCGGTCCCAAAGCGCTTCGTTGCCCCAGTTCCGTATCTCCCACGGCCCGATGCCGAGTATCTGCCAGTAGTTTTCCGCTGTTCTTATCGCGTCCTTCACCACAATGCCGACCTGCTTTATGCCGCTGATTTTGACTTTGGCCGGACTTTCCGCCTTCGGGTCTTCAGGATAGAAGGTCGCTCCCGCGGGCGGACCGTCGCGCCGGCTGCGCGTGCTTATCTCCCAGAAGCAACGCAGCGGCTTGATGTATAAGTAGGCAAATCGGTAGCTGCCAGAGCCACCGCCAACCACCGTCGGGAAACCCATGTCATTCAGTATTTTTTCCGTCTTGGCCACGTCATCCGGCACGAATTTCAAATGATGCAGCCCTTCACCGTGCTCATCAATCCAGTCCTGATAGACAGAGGGGCCGTCAATGGTCTCGAATAGTTCAATCTCAATTGGACCGCACTGGGCCAGTGCGCCACGGTATCTGGCATAGGCTGGTTTACCGTAGTACGTGAAATTGGGAACCTTCTCGGAACCGAAGTCAAATATTGCCCACGGACCGATGCCCAGAATGTTCCAGTAAGCTTCTATTGTTTTCTGCAGGTCTTTGACCACCACGCAGACCTGCTGGACTTCATTAACTTTGATTTTGGCCGGGCTCTCCTGTGCCATAATTTTATCCCCCTTTCTCAACAAACGGTGGCATATCAGGACAATGCTAGGGTTATTTTAAGTCGCCCGCTCAATAACTGTCAAGGAAATATTCGGCACTGCCTGGCGCAACCTTTGTTGCCTAACCTTGACGGACGTTCTGTCAAATAGTAATCTTATAGAAAACTCCTCCCGGGTTTAGCTGAAGTGCAAAAACGGAAGACCCTGCGCAAAGCGGTTATCCTTGTTGGTGGCGAGGGCACAAGGCTGCGACCGCTCACCAACGGTATTCCCAAACCCATGCTGCCGATACTGAACCATCCTTTCCTGGAGCACACCATACACTACCTCAGCAAGTACGGCATCACGGAGGTAATACTGGCCTTAAGTTACCTGCCCGAGATTATTACCGACTATTTTGGTGATGGCCGCCAGCTGGGAGTGCGACTGCACTACACTCTGGAAGATAGCCCGCTGGGCACGGCCGGAGCCGTGAAAAACGCCGGCGAATATCTGGACAGCACGTTTGTCGTTCTCAATGGTGACATATATACTGACCTTGATATTACCGCCATGTTTGACTTCCATCGCCAAAGAAAAGCCAGGGCAACCATCGCGCTCGCCCGGGTGGATAACCCCTGCGCTTTCGGGGTTGTGGAAACAGACAGCCAGGGCAGAATAGGACGGTTTCTGGAAAAGCCCGCCCCAGATGAAGTGACCACCAACTGGATAAACGCGGGTGTTTATATCCTTGAACCGGAAGTCCTGCAGCAGGTCCCGGATAATGCCCATTACATGTTTGAACGAGGGCTTTTCCCCCGCCTCCTCGAGCTTGGTGAAACCATGTGTGGCTACCAGTTCCAAGGCCAGTGGCTCGACATGGGAACTCCGGAGAAGTACCTCTGCCTGAACTGCGACCTTTTACGAGCAGATGATAAACCGGCCTTCATTGGGCACCCGGGGGAAAACGGGCTGTACTGTGATCAGGACGCGGTTATTCATGCCTCGGCGCAGGTAAAAGGGCCCGTGGTCATTGCCAGCCGGAGCCATATTGGCCAGCGAGTGCGCCTAAGAGGGCCGGTGGTGATTGGTCCGGATTGTACCGTTGGCGATGGTGCGGTTCTGGAGGAAACGGTGCTCTGGCACGGAGTTACCATTGGCGAAGGTGCGGTGCTCAGGAAATGTGTCGTCGGCAATGGCGTTAAAGTTCAGCCTCAGGAACGGCTTATAGACCGCGTGCTAGCCCCGGCTTACGCATAAACACAGGACATTTCTACAAGGGAGTCTGGAGCGGGAGACGGGACTCGAACCCGCGACAACCTGCTTGGAAGGCAGGGACTCTGCCAGCTGAGTTACTCCCGCAGAACCGAGCCTATTTTAACCCAAATTTCAGGTACTGTCAAAGGGGAGGCAGGATAAACCGCGGACGCAGTATTTCAAAGCTGACGTATGCTATAATGAGGTGACGCCTTTTGCGGAGGGATTAAGCGTGATAAAGCTCGTGCTCTTGCGACACGGCGAGAGCACCTGGAACAAGGAGAACCGGTTCACCGGCTGGACGGACGTTGACCTTTCCCGGCGGGGAATCGAAGAGGCCCGGAAGGCAGGTCGGGTCCTTAAAGAAAAGGGCTACACTTTTGATGTTGCCTTTACCTCGGTACTGAAACGGGCCATACGCACGCTGTGGCTCGTCCTTGACGAGATGGACCTGATGTGGATACCGGTGTACCGTTCCTGGCGGCTGAACGAGAGGCATTACGGTGCCTTGCAGGGGCTGAATAAAGCCGAAACGGCGGCGAAATACAGTGAAGAGCAGGTGCTGATTTGGCGGAGGAGCTACGATATCAGGCCGCCGAGTCTGGAGAAAACAGATGAGCGCTACCCCGGTAATGACCCGATATACCGGGAACTGGATAAGCAAGACGTCCCGCTCACCGAGTGCTTAAAAGATACCGTGGCGCGTTTCCTCCCCTACTGGCATGAGGTGCTGGTGCCGACGATAAGATCCGGCAAGCGGGTAGTCATATCGGCGCACGGCAACAGTCTGCGGGCGCTGGTCAAATATCTCGACCGTATCAGCGACGACGACATCGTTAAGCTGAACATTCCCACCGGCATCCCGCTTGTCTATGAGCTGGACGGAGAGCTGAAACCCATCAAGAGCTACTACCTCGGTGACCCGGCAGAGGTGGCCCGGGCTATGGAAGCGGTGGCCAGGCAGGGGAAGGCAAAAAAGTAAGCACTAAATCTCTGGCGGGGAAGTATATTCCCTGGCGTTCAGCTTACTTTTTCTACCTTGAGCAGGTTGGTGGAGCCGGCCACGCCAATGGGTATTCCCCCCGTGATAACGACTAAATCGCCGGGTCTGGCTATTTTCATTTCTCTGGCCAGCCGCACCCCGGTGACAAAAAGTGCGTCTATGGATTTCTGCTCCGGTATCTGTATGGGGCACACACCCCAGCGCAGCAGCAGCTGGCGGCAGATATTGCAGTCGGGGGTGATGGCTAAAATGGGCATCTTGGGACGGTACTTGGCGACCCTTCCCGCGGTGCTGCCCGACTGGGTAAAAGCGACGATGGCCTTGGCATCCAGGCTGTAAGCGGTGTGGCAGGCGCTATAGCTTATCAGTTCATCGGTCTTGTGCTCCAGTTGCCGACCTCTTTGCAGAAGTATCTGCTCGTAGGGCAGTTTGCTTTCCGCTTCCCGGGCTATTTTGGCCATGATGGTGACCGCTGGTATGGGGTATTTGCCCATCGAGGTCTCGGCAGAAAGCATAGTAGCGTCCGTGCCGTCAAAAATGGCGTTGGCGATGTCAGTCACCTCGGCCCGTGTGGGACGGGCCGCATTTATCATTGACTCCAGCATCTGCGTGGCGGTGATGACCGGCTTGCCGGCCAGGTTGCATTTCTGGATAATTTCTTTTTGCACCATGGGCACTCGCTCCAGTGGTATATCCACACCCAGGTCGCCGCGTGCTACCATAGCGCCGTCACTGGCGGCCAGTATGCTATCGAACCTGCTGACGGCGTCTCCCCGTTCTATCTTGGTAATAATCGGAATATCGGCATTGTTTTTGCGCAGTATCTCTTTTACTCCCTTCACATCGTCGGCACTGCTGACAAAGGAAAGGGCGATGTATTCCGGCTCTTGGCCGATAGCAAAGAGGAGGTTCTCCTTCAGGGCATCGGTAAGGAACGGTGCTGAGATGCGCATACCGGGGACCACCACCCCCCTCCCCTCGGTCAGCACTCCCCCGGCAATGACCCGGCAGTGGACTTCAGTGCCATCCGTGCTCAGCACTTTGAGTTGCATGGCGCCATCGTCAATGAGCACCAGGTCTCCCGCTTTCACATCGCGGGCCAGGTTGGGCAGGTTGACCGGTATCAATCCGCTCTCCACGGCTACTTTTGCCGTGGTCAGCACCACCGGCGCCCGGTTTTTCAGCAGCATCTGGCCGCCTTCAAGTTTGCCGGTCCGGTATTTGGGCCCCGGCAGGTCAATGAGAATGGCGACCTCTATGCCCAGGCGCTGGCGCAGTTCCTTGATGGTCTGAATATACCGACTGTGCTCCTGGTGTGTGCCGTGCGACAGGTTCAGCCGGGCGATGTTCATGCCGGCAAGAATGAGGCGTTCGATTGCGGTTACAGAGCCTGTGGCTGGCCCGATGGTGCAGACTATTTTGGTACGTCGCTTGGACAGTTCTGAACGTTTCATTTTGTTTTCTCCATCTCATAAAAAGCGTAGGCGGCGGCACCGATAACCCCCGCGTTTTCACCCAGCTTGGCCCGGGCAAAGCGTACTGAGGCAAAGGCGGTCTTACTCACTCTCTCTCTGACTAGCTTATACGCTGGTGCCAGCAGTATATCACCAATATTGGCCAGACCGCCACCGATGACAATCAGCTCGGGGTTGAATATATTGATGAGGCTGGTCAAACCAATGCCGAGGTAATAGCTGACATGAGCGATAACTTCTTTTGCCAGGGTATCTCCCTGCCGGGCGGCTTTGTGCACCACCTCGGCGTTTACTTTATTTATGTCGCCAGCAGCGTATTCCAGAATCGCCGTTTTAGCGCCGTCTTTGATGCGCCGTTTCGCTTCTCTGGCCAGCGCTTCGCCTGATGCCAGCGTCTCCCAGCAGCCAATGTTGCCGCAGGTGCATTTCAGGCCACTGGTATCAATGGTCATATGTCCGATTTCACCGGCGGTACCCAGTGTGCCGGTATATATCTCGCCGTCAATGACGATGCCACCACCAATTCCGGTGCCGAGGGTGATGCAGATGAAATTGCGGACGCCCCTGGCCGCCCCGAAGTACATCTCGCCCAGGGCGGCCGCATTGGCGTCATTGAGCAGCAGGGTTTTCACCCCCATTTTCTGCCCGATGATGTCCCTCAGTGGCACGTCTTTCCATTCCGGTAAATGCGGCGAAGTAAAGATAATGCCTGTTTCCGGACTGGAAAACCCGGGAGCGCCAATGCTTATGGCTTCAAGTTCAGCGGCCGCTATGCCAGCCTGTTTGAGAGCGCGCTCCATGGAGTCCAGCAGGGCCTGAATTACGGCCTCTGGTCCTCTGGAGGCGGGTGTGCGGCGGTGGTCGCGCGACCGCATTTCACCTTTGACGTTGACCACTGCGGTCAGTATCTTGCTGCCACCCAGGTCGACACCGAGCACCAATGGATTGTCACGCATTATTGCCCTTGGTTTCTTCAATATAGGTTGCCGCTGCTTTGGGTGTCTTGCCACCTTTTATCTGATGGTAATGTTCATAAGTCAGGCAGGTCTTATCAGATATGATGTCGGCATCAACCAGCTCGGCGATGAAAATGGTGTGCGTGCCTACGTCCATTTCCTGGGTCACTCTGGCTTCGATAAAGGCGACGGCGTTCTCCAGTACTATCGGAGCACCAGTCTCACCGAGGCGGTAGTCGATTCCCTCTAACTTGTCCGTATCCCTACCCGACCGGAAACCAAAACGCCCGATAAATACCATTGGTGTATCTTCACAGAGAACCGACACGGCAAATACCCGGCTCTCTTTGATAAACTCCCAGGTCAGATTATTGCGGTTGATGCTCACCGCAATGGTCGGTGGCTCAGAGGTGACCTGAATAACGGTATTGGCAATCTGGCCATTCAAGCGCCCGCCTTTGGTCGAGGTTACCACATAGAGCCCGTAGCTTAATTTATGTAAAGCTTTTGTATTCATAAGTCCCCCTGCTTTTACCCTTATTCTTTCCATTTTCAGTCATAGCTTGAATTCTGTCAATCTTGGAAGCCAGTGTTTAAATTTTAAAGATGCCAAGCTGGCTTATCGTTGTAAAATCGGTGAGATTATGCTATTAATATTTGATTAAAGATACTGAGGAGGAGCCAGATGTCGAGATTGCTGATTATTTCCAATCGCTTACCTCTGAATGTAGAGAGAAAAGATGGCAAACTGCACTTTCAGCCCAGTCTCGGTGGTCTGGCGACGGCACTGGGCGCATTCTACAAGTCGCGCCCCAGCCTCTGGATAGGGTGGCCGGGCATAGAGCAGGAGAAATTACAAAGGGGCGAGGAGAAGGAGATTGAGGCTAAACTGGCAGAGGAACGGTGCTATCCGGTGTTTCTCTCGGGAAAGGACGTTGACGATTTCTATTTCGGCTTCTGCAACCAGAGCATCTGGCCGCTCTGCCACTACTTCCCGCAGTACGTGGAGTATGACCCGGTGCTGTGGCAGGCATACCAGCGGGTGAACGAGATTTTTGCCGATACCGTGGTAAAAGTGGCCAAAGAGGATGATATCTTCTGGGTGCAGGATTACCATTTTATGCTCCTCCCCAAGCTGATAAGAGACCGATTGCCCAAGGCAACCATTGGCTTTTTCCTCCATATCCCCTTCCCGTCCTACGAGGTTTACCGTCTGCTACCCTGGCGTCGGGAAATACTGGAGGGACTGCTTGGGGCTAACCTGGTCGGCTTTCACACCCATGATTACGTCTGGCACTTTCTGAACAGCACCCGCAACCTGCTGGGCTATAGTACTGCCATGGGCTGGATAACGACCCCCGACCACGTCTCCAAGGCGGACGTTTTCCCCATCGGCATCGGCTACGAGCATTATTCCAGCATGGCCAGGAGTCCAGAAGTGGACGCGGAGGTGAAAAAGTTTCGCGAGAAACTGGGCGCTCGGAAAGTAATTGTTTCCGTGGACCGGCTTGACTACAGCAAGGGCATTCCAAATCGATTGGAGGCGTATGGCCTCTTTCTGGAAAAACACCCCGAATATCGGGAGAAAGTGGTCTTCATTCTGGTTATCGGCCCTTCCCGCATCAGGGTACAGCGCTACGCCGAGTTAAAGCAACAGATAGAGGAGATGGTGGGCACCATAAACGGCAAGTTCGGTACCATCGGCTGGACGCCCCTTGAGTATCTTTACAGCCCGATTCCCTATCATTCACTGCTGGGCATGTACAAGATGGCGGACGTCTGTCCGATAACCCCGATGCGAGACGGGATGAATTTGGTAGCGAAAGAGTTTCTGGCCACCAAAGTAGATGGCAAGGGTGTCCTCATCCTCAGTGAGACGACCGGTGCCGCCCGGGAGTTGGGGGACGCCATCATTATCAATCCGAACAACATCGAGGAAATCGCGCAGGCTTTTGCCGATGCTCTGTCGATGCCAGAAAAAGAGCAGATTGAGCGCAACCGCGCCATGCAGGAGCGCGTCAAGCTCTATGACGTCAGCCGCTGGGCGGGGGATTTCATCGGCAAATTGCAGGAAACGGAAAAGACAGAGCTTGGCACCATGCCGGAGCCAATGCCCGCTAAGGCGAAAAGTGAGCTGATTGGCCAGTTCCAGAAAGCCCGGAAGCGCCTGTTTTTGCTGGACTATGACGGTACGCTGGTGCCTTTCGCTAGGACACCCGAAGCCGCCAGACCAGACGCGGAGTTGCTGAAGCTGCTGACTGCGCTGAACGACAGTGCCCAGAATGAGGTCGTGCTCATCAGCGGCCGGGATAAAAAGACGCTTGGCCAGTGGTTTGGTGGCCTGAAGACAGGTATGGTGGCCGAACACGGCGTATGGATGAAAGCCAAAGGCGGCGACTGGGGGATGATGACCGGGCTCTCGGACAAATGGAAGGCTGAAGCACGCGCCATCATGAAGCTGGCGGTGGACCGGATTGAGGGGTCGCTCATTGAAGAGAAGGACTATTCCCTGGCCTGGCATTACCGTAAGGCTGACCCCAGAATAAGTGAACGTCACATCAGGGAGATAGTCAATGACCTGCTCAATCTGACGGCCAATTCCAACCTGAAGGTGCTGGAAGGGAGCAAGGTGGTCGAAGTGAAGAGCGCCAATCTGAATAAAGGTTCGACGGCACAGCAATGGCTTTCCCGACAGGACTGGGACTTTGTCCTCGCCATTGGCGATGACGTCACTGATGAAGACCTATTTCAGGCCCTGCCAGAAAATGCCTGGTCCATCAAGGTCAGGCCCGGCGTTTCAACTGCCAGATTCAGCCTCGATTCACCAGGCGAGGTGCGCGCTCTGCTGGGCGAATTAGTGGTAAAATAAATAATAGAATAATAGTATGAAGATAGCGCTGGTATCCCCTTACGACTTCGCTTATCCCGGGGGGGTCTTAAATCATATCACCAATCTAGAACGGCAACTGACCAGAATGGGGCATGACGTGAAAATCATTGCCCCCGCTTCGAAGACAGTCCCGGCCCTGGGTGAGCGCTTTATACCTATCGGCAAACCAAGGCCGGTTCCGGTCAGCGGTTCAGTTGCCCGCATTACCCTTTCGCCGTGGCTATCATCGCGGATTAAAAGGGTGCTGGAAAGGGAAAAATTCGAAATTACCCATCTCCATGAACCCCTGATGCCGATGCTCTGCACTACCGTGCTGCGCCTTTCCACTGCCCCGAATATTGGCACCTTCCATGCCTCCGGCGGCAAACCCTGGTACGACTTCGGCACGCCGCTGGGCAAGCTGATTTTGAAGAAATGGTTCCGCAAGCTGGACTATAAAATTGCCGTTTCCAGACCGGCCATGGAATACGTGAACAGGTTTTTCCCTGGTGAATACAGCATCATACCCAACGGAGTAGATACGGATCATTTTCGGCCTGATGTTGAGCCGCTTGAGGAGTTTCTTGACGGCAAGCTGAATATCATGTTTATCGGGCGTCTGGAGAAGCGCAAGGGCCTTGATTACCTGCTCCAAGCTTACCAGCAGGTTAAAAGCCAGATTCCCGAATCCCGACTTATCGTTGTCGGGCCGGGTATACGCCTCAGGAAAAAGTACGAAAAACGGGTGGCACGGCGTGGCATAGAGGACGTTACTTTTATCGGCTATGCTACCTATAGTGACCTGCCCAGATATTACCGGACGGCGGACATCATCTGCTGCCCGGCTACTGGCTGGGAAAGCTTCGGCATTGTCCTGATTGAAGCGATGGCCGTGGGCACGGCGGTGGTTGCCTCGGATATATCAGGGTATGCCAGCGTGCTGACCCACGGTGCTGAAGGATTGCTGGTGCCACCAAGGAATGCTCCCAGGCTGGCTGAGGCATTGCTATCTCTGGCAAGTGATAAAGCTATGCGGCAGCAAATGGGCCATAAGGGAATCGTTACCGCTCAGGAATACAGCTGGGAGAGCGTAGCCAAGCGAGTCCTGGCCTGCTATCATAAAGTGCTCAGATAGTCCCAGGCAGTTCAGTCTATTTTATTGAACTGGTCTTTGCTGGCACCACAGACCGGGCAAACCCGGGCAAACCCAGTCATCAGGCAGCTTTTCAAAGGGGGTTCCTGCCGGTACGTTGTTTTCCGGGTCTCCCTCTGCCGGGTCATAGATATAGCCGCAAACCGAACATTCATAACGTGCCATTTTTAAACTCCCTCCCGTCTCAGGCTATTTTCAGTTATTTTGTTAGACCGAGCCTTCCACCATGCGCAGCTGTTCCCGTGTGCCAATAATAACCAGTTCGTCATCAGTTTCGAAGGTAGCATCATTTGGTGGATTGGGGATTAGTTTGCCGTCTTTTTTCTTTAGCGCCAGAATGGCTATAGCACCACAGCAGCTCAGTCCTTCTTTTATCGTGACGCCAGCGAGTGGCGATTCAGAAGTGACCTTGATGTTTTCCAGAACCAGTTCCCCTCTGCGACTGTGCATGGTAGTATCGATAAAATCGACGACGAGCGGTCGCAGTGTAAGCAGTGCCATGCGCCGGCCGCCAATGCGGTACGGCAGTATAATCCGGTCAGCACCGGCTCGCTTCAGTTTGGCCTCCGACTCCTCGGTGCTGGCGCGTGCGACGACAAACAGGTCGGGACGCATCGCCTTAGCCGAGAGTGTAAGATAGAGGTTATCAGCATCGCTGGCCAGCGCGGCCACCAGCCCTTTCGCCTTATGGATGCCGGCTTCCTCCAGGATGTCATCGCTGGTGGCGTTGCCACGCAAACTCAGATAACCGTTTTCAATTGCTTTAGCAATTGCCTCTTCGTTCTCGTCAATAATCACAAAGGTTGCTTCTTCGCTCCCAAATACTTTTGCCACTTCCTGCCCGACTCTGCCATAGCCACACAGGATAACATGGTCTTTCAATTTCTCAATTTTTTCCTTCATTCTGTGCCTCCCAAAGATATTCGGGAAACGGCCTTCAATAACGTATTGCACCAGAGCGGTGGCGCTGTACAGCATGACCCCCACCCCACCGACTATCAGCACACTGCTGAAAATCCTTCCTCCAGTGGTAAGGGGATGAATTTCTTCATAGCCGACAGTGCTGATGGTGATAACTGTCATATAGAGGGCATCGAAAAACGACCACCGCTCGATAATCATATAACCAATGGTGCCGGCAATGATGACCACTGAAAGCAGTAAAATAACGCGCACAACGCACTGGCGCAGTAGCAAGGCAGCTCTCTCCCGATATAGTTGCTACATTTTACTATAACGATTTTTCCACAAACAAGTAGGCGGTTTGTGGCGGCGCTTTTGGTCTGTGAGCCAGCCACAAAGAAAAAGAAAGCGGGCTTCGCCCTGGGCGAAGCCCGCGCTTATTCAAAACTGTGTTCTAGCTGAGGATTTGCATGGCCTCTTCCCGGTAGGCTTCCATCAGATATGGAATCCCGGTCACCCTGGCGCATTCCTCGGTAAGGGACATGAGGTCACGGCGGGATATTGCCGGCACGCTGAAGCACCTGGCCCCGGCCATTAACTGCTGCAGGCCAATGCGCAGCTTTTCGCAGTAGCTGTATATGCCCACCGCACCCAGTGGTATGTTCTTCATTTCTTTGCTGCCAACGAGGTTCATTACATCTTCGTAATTGACGAAGATTTCCTCCGGTGTGGCACCGAACTGGCTTACCGTGTTGGGCAGCTTGCCTTCTCTAAGCCAGTTGGCGATGTTCTTGCCCACCATGCCCGGTATCATCAGTGCCCGTCCCATGCAGATTGCCTTCACATATGGTGAGCCGAGGGCAAGTGCCTTGAAAACGCCGTCCTCACTGCTGAAGCCACCGGCGAAGGCGATGTCGGGCACGCGCTGCCCTTTGTCCGTTAGTTTTTTGCAGAACTCGTAGGCGGCGGAATGCAGGTAGAGGCTGGGAATGCCCCATTCCTCCATCATGCGCCAGGGGCTCATGCCGGTACCGCCAGACGAGCCATCAATGGTGAGCAGGTCGATTTTCGCGTTGGCCCCCCACTTTATGGCCATGGCCAGCTCACGCAGACTGTAGGCGCCCGTCTTGAGAGTGATGCGCTTGAAACCCAGCTTCCTAAGGCGTGCCACTTCGGCGTAGAAAGCCTCCTCGTCAACGAAACCGAGCCGACTATGGCGCTCGAACTCCTTCAGGGCGCCGTCTCTGTAGGCTGCCTGGGTGACCGGGCTTGAGGGGTCGGGAGTAACGATATAGCCGCGTTTTTGCAGTTCCAGAGCCCTCTCCAGACTGCTGACCTTGATTTCACCGCCAATGCATTTCGCTCCCTGCCCCCACTTCAGCTCGATGGTCTCCAGGCCATGCTTTTTATTGACGTACTCAGCCACGCCGAGCCTGGTATCCTCCACGTTCATCTGAACCAGAATTTCACCGTATCCCTGATGGTAGCGGCGGTAGATTTCAATGCGGCGGTCCATGTCTGGTGCCAGGGTTACCTTACCTTTGGCGTCGAGTTTGAGTTCCGGGTCAATGCCACACACGTTTTCGCCGCAGACCAGCGTAACGCCGCTGATGGCGGCACCGATGGCAAAATGCTCCCAGTTCTTGCGCGCAATCTCGGTCGAACCGAGTGCCCCGGTGAAGGCCGGTAACTTCATCTTGACTTTAATGTCCCAGCCGTATTCCGTCTCCGTGTCCACCGCCGGGAAGATAGCTGTATCCGGATTTCCGGCGACACCGGAAGGCAACCCTCTGGCACCGAGGGCGTAGCCCTGGATATTAAGGTGGGAGTAATCAACCGGATACTCCTTATCACTGCCGGCGGTAATATCGCCAAAAGGTCCGGGATAGATTAACTCTCTGCCGCGGAAGGTCGCCCGGAACACCTCGCAGTTTCCGGTACAGCCGTCAATACATCGGCTGCAGATGCCGCTCATCGGAGCTACGTTCCGTGAGCGGTTTGCCGACCTTGTAGCATCGTTGGCGTTT
Source organism: Dehalococcoidales bacterium (assembly GCA_034409565.1). GTDB lineage: Bacteria > Chloroflexota > Dehalococcoidia > Dehalococcoidales > RBG-16-60-22 > E44-bin89. The sequence goes on along the minus strand of DAOUMS010000022.1, from coordinate 71,792 downwards.
GGTCTTCGCAGGTTCATTTCAGGGACTCCTTTTTAAATTTTTAAAACTTGACTGGTATTCCTTTATCGTGGAGATACCTCTTCGCTTGCGGTATGGTTATCTCACCAAAATGAAAAATAGAAGCTGCCAATACCGCCGCGGCTTTGCCGTCGGCTACCGCTTCATACAGATGTTCCAGCTTTCCCGCACCCCCTGAGGCAATAACCGGTATGGTCACGGCTTCAGCCACCGCCCTGGTCATCTCCAGGTCATAGCCTTCTCTGGTGCCATCAGCGTCCTTACTGGTGAGCAGGATTTCCCCGGCCCCCAGTTCCTCCACCCGCTTTGCCCAGGTCACGATATCGATTCCTGTAGCTTCCTCACCACTTCTGACCACAACCTCCAGACGGGGCAGGTTGCTGCCAGCGGCGTTTTTACGGCCATCAATGGCCACCACCAGTCTGTCTTTACCGAACTGGTCAGCGGCCTGCTTGATAAGCCCCGGGTTTTTCACCGCCGCCGTGTTAATTGATACCTTGGCCACACCGAGCTCAAATAGCTCTTTCATGTCCTGAGTATTCCTGATGCCGCCGCCAACCGCGAAAGGTATGGTAACTTTTGCCGCTACTTTCCTCACCCACTCCCGCATGGTAGCCCGGTTCTCAACCGTAGCCATGATATCCAGGAATACCAGTTCATCAGCGCCCTCAAGGCAATATGCTTCGGCAGCCTCTACCGGGTCGCGGGCGTCGCGCAGGTTGACGAAATTTACTCCCTTAACTACCCTGCCCTCTTTCACATCCAGGCAAGGTATGATTCTGACTGTTTTCATTCTTTAACTAATTTATGGCAAATGGCAACCGCTTTCCGTATAGCCTAACGCGCCATTTTAGCACTCCCCAAATTGGCTGTCAACAAACATCCTAACATTATGTTAAATACACTGCACGTTATCAGCCATGTGCTATACTGTTAGTGGTATTAAAATAATAACGTCTATCTTGAGGTAAAAACTTTGACCTACGCTCGACTGATTGTCAACCCGGCGGCCGGTGCTGGTAAAACCGCCCGCAAATGGCCCCATATTCTGGCCCGGCTGCAGAGCCTTGACCTGCGCTTTGAGTACGATATTACCGAAGCACGGGGTCATGCCAGAGAACTGGCCAGAGATGCGGTGGCCAAGGGCTATGAGCTGGTAGTTTCCGTGGGCGGCGACGGCACCATCAATGAGGTGGTTAATGGCCTTTACGATACCGGCAGCATCGCGGAAATCATGCTTGGCATTATTGGCACCGGTACCGGCGGCGATTATATCCGCAGCGTCGGGATACCCAGAGCGCACCTTGAAGCATGCCAGTGCCTGCGAGACCCGCAAAAAAAGACCGTGGATGTGGGCGTTATGGAATACCTCAATGGCGGGGTGACAGAGAGACGGTTGTTTGTCAATTTTGCCGGCCTGGGCTTTGACGCTGAAATTGTGAGGACGACGTCGTCGAAATACAAGGCGTTGAATGCCACCGCTGCCTATCTTGCCGGACTGCTCTCTACCCTGCTGTTCTATAAAAACAAGGCGGTAACCCTGCTTGTTGATGGCAAAGCAATCGAACAGAAGGTGTGTACGGTACTTTTGAACAATGGCAAATATGGCGGTGGTGGCATGTTTGCCGCACCCGAGGCCGACCTTTCCGATGGTCTTCTTGATGTGCTCATTATTGGCGACCTGAGCAAGCCTGACCTGCTCTGGTCACTGCCGAGGGTGTACCGGGGGACTCACCTGACGCATCCCAAGGTGACGTTGAAGAAGGCCAGGGAGATAGAGATGAGCTCGGACGCTCCGGTCTCTCTACAGGCTGATGGTGAATTGCTCGGTGGACTGCCGGCCCGCTGCTATGTGCTGCCGGCGTTATTGAACGTCGTGCTCTAAGTCATCGGGAAATGGTCGGGGTGAGTGGATTTGAACCACCGACCTCATGGTCCCAAACCATGCGCGCTAACCGGACTGCGCCACACCCCGCCACTACCATATTACCATAGTTTTTATTCTGAGGAAGTTTCCCCGCCTGACTTACCGGCCAGTTCCACCAGCTTGTTGTATTCCCTGGTTACTCTTGCCTGTATTTCTTTGATGGTACCTTCCGTCAGGTGGTGGAACCTGCCCTGTGTTTTGAGGTAGCTTTCCACCGGTTCCAGCTTGGTCAGGCTCAAACTTATCTTGTATTTTCCGTTTTCCACCTCGTACAGAGGGAAGATACCCGTCCGCACCGCCAGCCGGCCCACTTTGATGGAATCATCGGTGGCACATCGCCAGCCGGTTGGGCAGGGAGATAAAATGTGTAAATAGGCTGGACCGGGGGTCTCGACCGCCTTGGTGACCTTTCTCATCAGGTCGCGGTGGTAGCTGGGGCAGGCCGTAGCTACATATGGTATGTCATGGGCGACCGCAATCGCCGGCATATTCTTCTTCCAAGTTAACTGTCCCAGGCTTTCTTTACCCGCCGGGGAAGTGGTCGTTGAGGCTCCATATGGAGTGGCTGAAGACCTCTGGATGCCGGTATTCATGTAGGCTTCATTATCCAGGCAGATGTAAACGAAATCATGTCCCCTTTCCAGAGCCCCGGAAAGGGCCTGCACGCCAATATCGCTGGTGCCACCATCGCCGGCCAACGCCACGAATTTAATGTTGCCTTCCGTTTTTTTACCCTTTTTCTCCAGGGCCTTCCGACCGGCTTCGGCGCCCGAGACTACTGCGGCGGCGTTTTCAAACAGGGTATGAATCCAGGGGGTGCGCCAGGAGGTATAAGGGAACGGCGAGGCCACTACCTCCATGCAGCCGGTCGCGTTCACGATAATGGCGTTATTGCCAATTGCTTTGGCCGCCAGCCTTACCGCCAGCGCCTCACCACAGCCACTGCAGGCGCGGTGGCCGGGGGCAAAGGGCTCCAACTCAGTAATTTTTCCGGGTCCATGCACTGCTGTTGCCATCGCTATTCCCTCACTCCATAGATTTCAAATTCTCGCTTGCTTCCCGTCCGGGCGATTTCAATGCCTCGGTTTATCATTTCCTCGAAGCCGGACATGGATATATCCCTGCCACCCAGACCACCCACGAAGCCAACCACCTTCGGTTTTTTCTCTTCGGCGTACAGGGCGGCTTTTATCTCGGAGCAGACCGGACCACCCGGCCCACCGAAGGAAATGGCCCTGTCCAGCACGATAAGCACTTCAGCGTCCTTCACCGCCTGGCGGAGCTCCTCGTATGGGAACGGGCGCCACAGGCGGAGCTTGAGCAATCCCACCTTCTTGCCATCACCTCGCATCTTGTCCACGGCTTCCATGGCCGTTTCGCTGTAGCTGCCCATCGTCATCAGCAGGGTCTTGGCGCCATCGGTCTGGTACTTTTCCACCGGCGAGTAGCTGCGGCCGAAAACCTTGCCAAATTCCTGCCAGACTTCCAGGATTACCTCTTTGGATTTTTCCAGGTTTATCTCCTGTGCCCATTTGACCTCGGTATAGATGAAGGGCGAGCCCAGCGCGCCCATGGTAACCGGCTTCTCCGGGTCAAGCGGCAGTGGATACTTGAAAGGTGGCAGGAACCGGTCAACATCCTTTTTATCTGGAAGCTCGATTGGTTCTATAACATGGGTCAGCTGGAACCCGTCAAGGTGAATCATTACCGGCAGCAGTACCCTTTTATCCTCACCAATGCGGAAACCACAGATGACATTATCCACCGCTTCCTGCCCGTTTTCCACGAATATCTGGATCCAGCCGGTGTCCCGGACCGCCATGGCATCGGAGTGGTCGCCCCAGATACTTATGGGTGCGGAGAGGGCGCGGTTGGCTACCGCCATGACTATGGGGAACCGCATTGACGAGGCGACATAGAGCACCTCGTGCATCAGTTCCAGCCCCTGGGCGGCGGTGGCGGTGAAAGTTCTGGCGCCTACGGCAGAAGAGCCGAGACAGGCGCTCATTGCCGAGTGCTCCGATTCCACCGGAATATAGGATGCTTTAAGCTCACCGTTGGCCACCAGCTCCGCCAGGTGCTCGACGATATGCGTCTGGGGGGTTATCGGGTAAGCAGACACGACGTCAACATCGGACAGCATGGCGGCATCGCCAACGGCAATCGATACTTCCAGGCCTTCCCGCTTTGCCATTATTTCTCCTCCTCGACCATGGTGATTGCCTCCTTTGGACATTCCGTAGTGCAAATCCCACAGCCTTTACAGTAGAATAAATCGGCTTCAAAATACCCTTCTGCGTTCTTGGCGATGCACCCCTCAGGACAGTAAAAATAACAGAGGGTGCATTTGTTGCACTTCTTAAAATCGACCACGGGTCGGCGCGACTTCCAGTCGCCGGTTCGGGTTTCATCGGAGTTGCCCGGCTCAGTGATGATACAGCCGAGTTCTATTTCTCGCCAGCCCAGCTCGCCTTTAGCTCTCGGTTTTTCTGTCGTTTTTGCTTTGGCCATTTCCCGCTACTCTCCTATTTTCGTTTCTTTAACGGCTCTTTCCATAGCCTTGATATTGCGCTCTGCCAGGCGTCCAAAGCGTTTCTCCAGGGGTTCTTTTACCGATTCCGTGGAAATAACGCCAGTCGCTTTTATCATGGCACCAATCATGGTGGTATTGACGATATTAACACCCATTGTTTCCAGAGCGATTTTATCGGCGTCCACGAGGGCCAGCCTGGCTTTGATACCAAGTTCCTTTCTCACCTGCTCCGCAGACTTCTTGGTATTGATGATGACCGTGCCTCCCTCTTTCAGCCCGGCAGTTGCATCCAGAATAGATAAAAGGCTGGGGTCCATAATCAGGACCACATCGGGCTGTTCCACCTCCGCCCGGGTCCGAATAGGTTTGTCAGGATTGATGCGGTTGAAGGCCAGAACTGGGGCCCCTCTCCTTTCCGGGGTGAAGCTGGGGAATGCCTGGGCATACTTGCCCTCGCTGATGGCCGCCTGGGCAACCAGTTCCGCGGAAGTGACTGCCCCCTGGCCTCCGCGACCATGCCACCTGATTTCTGTGAGTTTGTTTTTTGTCATAGCACTCTCCTGACTGCATTAAAGCGCCCCTGGGGCGACTTGAACGCCCGCGCCCAGCTCCGGAGGCTGGTGCTCTGTCCACCTGAGCTACAGGGGCTACGACCATTATATCCCTGAGGGTAATTGACGGGCAAGGGAAGAAACGTATCATGCAAAGGGGTTGACTTGAACATTACTGCTGCCAGCAGCTTCCAATCAAGAATCATCAATATTGCCTGCTCCAGAGACCGACCTATTATAACCATCATGGCTCAATAACGCAAGTATTGACATTTAGCCTCACGGTCAATAAAGTGGAATAGGCAAAGGAGACATTGATTGGTCTGGATTAAATTTATCGTCTGCGTTGTGGTCATTTTCATCGCGGGTAGAAAAGTGGCTCGATATGGTGACATCATTGCGGAGAAAACCGGCCTCGGTGGTATCTGGATAGGCCTTGTCCTCATTGCCATGCTGACCTCGCTGCCCGAGCTTTTCAACGGCGTAAGCGCGGTGACCCTGGTCGGTGCACCCGGCCTGACCATCGGCAATATTCTCGGTGCCAATATGTTCAACCTGTTCAATCTGGCCCTTCTCGACCTGGTTCATCGTAACCGCTCCCTTTTATCTGTCGTGGGCAGGACCCATCGTCTGACCGGCATATTCAGCCTGATAATGGTTCTCTTTGTTGCCGGCTTCATAATGGTAAGCCACAGGTTACATATCATGGACATCGGCTGGATTGGCTGGTATACGCCTTTCATTGTTCTGCTGTACTTAGTTTTCGCCCGCATTTTATACCGTTACGAGACGCGCCACCCGTCTATTAAAGAGACGGAGTTTGAGTATGCTGACAAGTCTCTACGGCACACCTATCTCTATTTCTCAATATCAGCCGCCTTCATCATCGGCGCCGGTATCTGGCTCGCCTTTATCGGTGATGAAATCTCCTCGGTCTACGGATGGGGGCAGAGCTTTGTGGGCAGCCTTTTCCTCGCCTTTACCACTACCCTGCCGGAAATAACCGTTTCCTTTGCCGCCATGAGAATCGGTGCCAATGACCTGGCGGTGGCCAACCTGATTGGCAGCAACCTGTTCAATCTGACCATCATTCCCCTCGATGACCTGCTCTACACCAGAGGGCCCATACTGGCCGCGGTCTCCGAGGCTCACCTCGTTACCGCCGTCACCGTGGTGCTCATGACCATCGTGTTCATCATCGGGCTGGGCCAGCGGCACCAGCGTTTCTTCCGCTTCAGCTGGTGGAATATAACCCTGATTTTGCTCTTCATTATCGGTGCTTACTACACCTTTAAGATGGCCGGGTAGATTAGTGCTGTACCGCCTTGGCTTAATACCGGCCGTCAAAACAGGAAGTCCCAGGCAAGTATCACGATAAGGACGAGAAGCACTACCAGCACCATGAACCCCAGCGGTATCCGGTAGCGGTCAGGACTGAATGTCGGTGGTTCCGGAGACGGCTTCTCCGTACGCAGCAGAATATGACCGGTATTCCTCGATGCCTCGACCAGATAACCGGCGGGATTGCCCCCAACCCTGACCAGATAGCGGACAAAGCGGAGTGAGAGGCGCTCCAGGGCACCGAAGAACTCGCAGATGGACACGCTGAAGACGTTAAACGCGAGCCGCGAAGGCCGCCGGTAGAACCAGTCCGTGTCCAGCGTAATCGTCGCCTCGGCATGGAGTTTTTTCATCACCAGCCAGAAAGCGAGTCCGGTGAATATGAGCAGCTGCATTGATTCGATTAAATGTGAGGCGGTATAGGGGTGGTAATCCACCTCGAAGGGCAATAGATTGTAGAGCAGCGCCGGATAAACGCCGATGGCGATGCAGATTGCCGAGGTCAGCCCCATCCCAATGTACATTCCCGGCGGCACCGGCTTCGGTTCAAGGTTGCGGTCGGTGCTGAACCAGGTGAAATACGGCAGCTTCAGACCTATGGAGAGGAAAGTGCCGATGGAGGCCAGGTTGAGCAGGAGTACCACAGTGCCAAGGTGTTCCATTTCGGCGCCGTATATTACCATCGATTTGCTGACGAAGCCACTGAGAAGCGGGACGCCGGATATGGAAAAGGCGCCGACCATGAAAAAGAGCAGGGTGAGCCACATTTTCCTGAACAGACCGCCCAACTCGGTCATCTTGTTGCGGCCGGTGGCATAGAGGACGGTGCCCATGCCCATAAACAACAGGCCTTTATAGAGAATGTGGGCGAAGGCATGGGCGGTGGCACCGTTCACCGCCATCTGAGTGCCAATGCCCACCCCGCAGACCATGTAGCCGACTTGGCTGATGATATGGTAGGAGAGGAGCCGTCGGCCATCGTTGGCCAGGAAGGCGAAGACCACACCATAGACGGCCATGATGGCGCCCGACCACATGAGCAGTTCCAGCCCGGCAAAACCGCGGGCGAGGGCGTAGACGGCCACCTTGGTGGTGAAGGCGCTGAGGAAAACGCTGCCGGTAACCGTCCCCTCCGGATAGGCATCAGGCAGCCAGCCGTTCAGCGGCGGTACCGCCGCATTGAGCGCGAACGAGAGAAGAATCAGGTAAGAGGCCGCCCCGCCATCAAAGTGGGTGAACAGCAGAGAGCCGGTCTGTTGTAAATGCAGGAGGATACCGGCCATGAGGGCGCTGCCGCCGAAGGCGTGCACCAACAGGTAGCGGAAACCTGCTTTTCTGGCATCCCGCGTCCGTCTGGCCCAGATTAGGAACAGCGAGGAGATGGCCATGATTTCCCAGAAGAAGATGAGCGTGAACAGGTCGCCGGCTAGGACCACCCCCAGCGAACTCCCCACGTAGAGCAGCGCCGACACCTGTTGCAGGGAGTCCTTCACATGGTAGCCATAAACGCCGCCGATGAATCCCATGATGACGAAGACGTATCCGAAGGCTAGGCTCAGACGGTCCACCCGGCAGACCATCAGGTCATAGTTGAGAAAGTGGAAGCCAAGGCTGGCGCCCGCTTCCAGGTTGACCAGGAAAACGAACGCGGTGGCGGATACTATCAGATAGAAAATGGAACGCACCTGTCGCGGCAGGATCGGCAGCAGTATCGCCCCGATTATGTATATTATCGCCAGTGGGAAATTACTCATGCTCATCATCTTTATCGTAATAGTCCTCGTCTTTTTGCAGCCAGTAGTGGCCGAGCAGCTTGGCGCCGAAAATTATGGCCAGGCAGCCGATGAAGCCGAAGATGGAGAAGAAAGCGGGTATGTGCGACCACGGGAAAACAAAATGCACGTGCCCGCTCACTACCAGAACATCAAGTATTATGGCGACAATCAGTACGGCAACGGTGATAATCAGCCACTTTCTCACAGGCCACCTCCCCCGAGAACGCTTTGCGCCACACTGGAAGCAAGCTGGAAGAAATATGGGACACGGTCAGGGAAAATCCCCAGCAGCAGGGAAAGCACGGCGGTGAGCGTCAGTGGTACCACCATCAGTGGTGACGCCTCGCCAAACCTGGTGAACTTATCCGAGGGGGCGAAAAAGGCGCGCACCACGATGCTGAGGAGATAGCCGGCATTGAGCAGGCCGCTGAGCAGGAAGGTGACCACAAAGACCAGTTGCCCCACGTCATACGAACCCTGCACCAGGTACCATTTGCTGATGAACCCATTCACCGGCGGAATGCCGGCCAGCCCTATTGACGCGACGGCGAAGGCAGCCATGGTAACTGGCATCTGTCGGCCAATGCCGTTGAGTTGGCTGACGCTGTCGCAGTGGGTCCTAACGTGGATGGCCCCGGTGCAGAAAAAGAGGGTGATTTTCATCATGGCGTGGTTGACGATGTGGAGCAAGGCGCCGGTCCAGGCTGCCGGCGAAAACAGGGCTAGCCCCAGCACAATATAGGACAGATGGCCCACGGTAGAATAGGCCAGGCGTGCTTTCAGATTGTCCTGGCGCAGGGCAATGAGTGAGGCCACCAGTATGGTGGCGGCGGTAAGCGCGGCCAGAAAACCCGCTGCGCCGCTATCATGCAGCATTGACGGCCCGATGACAAAGCCAATGGCCCTGGCAAAACCGAAGACCCCGGCCTTGACCACGGCCACGGCATGGAGCAGTGCGCTCACCGGCGTTGGTGCCACCATGGCCGTCGGCAGCCAGCTGTGCATGGGCATAATGGCCGATTTCACGCCGAAACTGAGCAGGAAAAGGGTAAACAGCAGGATGACACTGCTCTTGGCCACCTGTGCCGGCAGGATGCCACCGGCCTGGAAATCGACCGTACCGCTCAACTGATAGGTAAAACCAAGGGCGAAGAGGAGGAAGACACCGCCGGTCAGCAGGTAGACCAGATACTTGCGGCCGCCAAAGATGGCCTCCGGCGTCTCCCGGTGCAGGACAAGGGGATAGGTGGCGATGGTCAGAATCTCGTAGAAGATTACCAGCGTTAGTAGATTGGCGGCAAAGGCGATGCCCATGGTCGCGGAAAGGCAGATGGCAAAGCTGGCGAAGTAGCGTGTCTGCTTGTGTTCCGGAATACCCCGCACGTAACCTATGGAGAAGAAAGAAGTCAGTATCCAGAGGAAGGAAGCGGAGAGGCCGAAAATAATGCCCAGCGTGTCCACTCTCAGCGCCAGCGATATTCCGGGCGAAATGGCAAAGAGAGTTATCGCCGGGGACTTCCCCTGGAGAACCAGGGGCAGCATTGACGCCACCAGGGCAAATTTTGCCAGCGCCGCCAGAATCGTCCAGGACTCACGCACGTTGGGTCGCTGGTTGGGGATGACGATTAAAACAACGGCGACCAGTGATACCAGTACTGCGAGCAGCGGTTTCAGCGAATAGACCGTTTCCATCAATCTAATCTATTTACCTTTTCTTCATTACGGTAAAAGCGCCACCACCGGTTCCAGTACGTACGAGACAATGAGCGCATTAATCAATCCTAACACAATGATGCCTGTTGCCAGGGTCAGAATAGGTCCCAGAATCCGGGCGGAAGGCTCTTTGGCCTGCTCCACGGCCGGGTCGCCACCGGAAGGCGTGGCGAAGAGCTTTTCAATCATGCGGAAGAAGTAGACCGCGGTCAGCAGGCTGCTCGCCAGAATAACGCCCACAAATACCCAGTTGCCGGCCTCTATGCCGCCCAATATCAGGTACCACTTGCTGAAGAAACCGGCCGTGGGCGGGATACCCACCATGGATAAAGCGGACACGGTGAAAGCACTCATCATCAGCGGCATCTTGCGCCCCAGGCCGGCAAATTGCGGTATGGCATGCAGCCCGGTCTGATGCCTGATGCCGCCGGCAACCAGAAAGAGCAGGCTCTTCATAAAGGCGTGGTTTAGAATGTGCAGCAAAGCGCCAATCAGTCCCAGCGGGTTGGCCAGTCCAATGCCCAGGCCAATGTAGGCCACTTGGGCCACGGTACTGTAGGCCAGCATACGCTTGAAGTCCTTCTGGGCAATCGCCATCACCGAGCCAAAGATGATGCCCGCCGCCGCCACCCAGCCGATAATGGTGGTAATGGGCATGACGTCAATGAAATACTGCGGCTGGAATACGGTGAGCATAAAGCGCACCACCACGTAGGCGGCGACCTCAATCTGTATGGCCGCCAGTATGGCTGCCACGACGGGAGGGGCATAACTGTGGGCGTCAGGGAGCCAGACGTGCAGCGGGAACAGCGCCATCTTGATGCCCATGCCGACCACTATTAGTGCCACCGCGGCCATGATGGTGGGCGAACCGTAAAGCGCGGGCAAGCGCTGGGCGGCATCGGCCATGTTGAGCGTGCCGGTGGAGAAGTAGATAAAGCCAACGCCCAGCAGGTAGAAACTGCCGGCAATTGTCCCCAGCACTAGGTAGCGGAAGCTGGCCACTGCCGCTTTATCGCCCCCAAGCGTTATCAGGGCGTAGCTGGCCAGGGAATATATCTCCAGAAAGACGAAAAGATTGAAGAGGTCACCGGTAATCACCACGCCAACCAACCCTCCGATGAGCAGCAGGAGCAGCCCGTAAGCCGGAATACCCCGGCGGGGGGTATGATACAGTCCTGCCTGCGGCGGATAGATAACGGCAACGAGGCCGATGAACACGATGATGACGGCCATGAATGCCGAGAGGTGGTCGAGGACATATTCAATGCCAAAGGGCGGCGGCCAGCCGCCCAGGAAATGGCGCAGCTCACCGTCGGCAAGGACGCGGCAAAGTCCGGTAGTGGCAGCCACCAGCGCCAGCCCCATGCCGATTACTGCGGTCGCATAGGCCCATTTCAGCCGCCATATACCAACCAGCGCCGATATAAAGCAGAACAGTAATAAAGGCGCGAGGGTAAGAATCGATAAGCTGGACATTTACTCCGCTTTCTCTTTCATATTAGCTATTATCACCCTGTCATCAAGGGTCTTATAAGCGCGGTAAATAACGAGCAGGAAGGACAGTGCCACCCCGGTCAGGGAAAGCCCCACCACAATCCCCGTCAGTATCAGCACGTGCGGCAGGGGGTTGATATATTGGGCGGCCTCCATACCAATCAGTTCATCGATGACCGGCACCGAGCCGCCCGACTTGGTGGCACCCTCAATAAAGAAAAGGAAGATGGCGGTCTGAAAGATATTCATGCCGATGAGCTTCTTCAGCAGGTTGCGCTTGCCGAGCATTCCGTACAGGCCGATGGCCAGCAGGACCACCACCAGCAGGTACACGTATCGGGACATCAATATATCTAAAACTACCATCTTTCGCCAACCAGGTTATCGAAAATCAGCACCAGCGTGCCGAAGACTCCCAGCCCAATGCCTATTTCAACGATAAGGATGCCCAGCGCTCTCCGCTCCGCCTCATGTACCCAGAAAAGGGGTAAATTTCCGTAGTCCAGAAAAGACCCACCGAATATCATCGGGACTATCCCGGCAAGGCCGTAAATCAGCAGGCCAGTGGCGGCAAGAGCCATGGCCAGTCTTGGTGAGAATTTCTGATAGGAAATTTTATGGCCCAGGTACAGTCGCTGCAGTATGATGCTTACCGCCAGCAGAACCCCTCCCTGAAATCCGCCCCCGGGCCCATAGTGCCCATGGAAGATTACATAGAGGGCAAACAATTGAATGAACGGTATTAACAGGCTACATATGGTCTGTATTATTATGCTTTGATAATGTTGTTTTATCATTGGCTTTTCGCTTCATTAAAACTAGGACGCAGGCCAATCCGGCGGTGAAAATCACTACCGTTTCGCCCAGAGTGTCATAGCCGCGATAGTCGGCCAGCACGGAGGTAACAACATTGGGGGTATGGGTGTCCTTTATCGTATCCTCAATATAGGTGGGGGTGACATGCGTATTCGCCGGGGCCTTCGGGTCAGCGTGGTCAGGCAGGCCAGTGGTGGCGTACAGCATCAACGCCACGAATAAAAGCATGATAAGTACGTTAAACCACCTCAATCTTCCGACCTCCTTCTGGTGAGGAACAGCGCCACGATGAATAGTACCCCACTTATCCCCGCCCCGAGCGTGGCTTCGACAAAGGCGACGTCAATGGCTCCCATCTGGCTGAAGAGCAGCGCCACGAAGAAGCTGTAGGCAGCGAGTGCGGCCACCGCTGCCAGAAGGTCATGTACCGATAGTGCCACCAGCGCGGTTACTATCAGGATTACCAGTAACCAGAAGTCCAACTGCAATATCATGGCTGCTCAGTCCTCTTTTCCTTCGGTTCTGCTTTTGTTCGTGTCCATGGCTGCAGGCCGGTGCGCAGGGCCGCCCGGGCAATAGCATGCGTGGCCGTGGGATTGGCGACGAGGACAAAGAATAAAATGAACAGTATCTTTACCGTGCTCAGTTCCAGCCCGTTATAGACGGCGAGGCCGCTCAGCACCAGTATTGAGCCCAGTGTCTCTGACTTGCCCACCGCATGGGTTCTGGCGTAGAAATCAGGAAAGCGGAGCAGCCCTAGGGCACTTACTGTCAGAAAGAAAACGCCGGCCGCCATCAGGATTATAGCGATGACCATACCTACCATCAGAGCCTCTCTCCTCCCCGGTCAAAGTACTTGCCCAGCACGATGACAATGACGAAGTTGAGCAGTGCGTAGGCGATGGCGATATCAATAAACATTTCAATGCGCTGGAAAAGAAAGCCGATTAGGACCAGTATGATAAAGCCGTTGGTGCCCACCAGTCCAGCGGCGATGATGCGGTCGAAGATGGTCTTCCCCACTGCTACCCGGTACAGTGAGATAGCGGTGAGTACGGCAATTATTACCGTGATGACCAGGAGGAAAGAGTTCATTGCTTGATATCCTCCAGCGAGTGTACCCAGCGAACCTTCGGTTTTGGATATTCTTCTTCCAGGTACACATGGGCGACCTTGTTCTGCATAGTGCCATCAACGAGGCTTGAAGCCAGAGGTGGCTTCAGGTTATGAATAATGTAGTTGCCGTCCTCCAGACTGGTGGTGATGGTCCCGGGCGTCAGGGTAATCGAATTAGCCAGCGTTACCTGGGCTATACCCTTGCGCATCTTGGTGCGAAAGAGAAGCAAGCCGGGCTCAATCGGCATTCTGGGATGGAGCACGAGATAGGCAACCTGCACGTTTGCCAGAATAATTTGCAGCAACAGCCAGGGAATGTAGAGGATAAAGTGCCCTATCTGCAGTAGAACCTGCCTGGTTTTTACGCCCAACCGCTCACCACGCTGCAGTACGGAGTAAAAAAGGTCGTTGGTGAGGAAGGTTACCAGGGCGGCAGAGATGACGCCAATGATGATGTACTTGGCCTGGTATCTGCCGGAAAGCAAAAGCCAGAAGGCGAACAGGACGAAAAATTGCAGGATGATGCTGAAAAGGCGGTTCTGACCATGAACCGTGATTTTGGACACGCGGAAAGTGTCCTCTATTGACAACGACGCTTCTGACTCAGCAGCATGGCCGTGGTTCCGCTCTTCGAAAGCCATTGATTTTCCTGCCATAAGTTTAGCCCTTGATTATGAGTTCGGACGTCCGCCATATTGCCTATAATTTTGATAATAATACTTATCCGATACTTTTGTAAAATTAGGCAAATATGCCTATTGAGCAGGCATACCAGAAGCTTCCTCAGACATGCCACAGACTATCGGTGCCGCATCTCTGGTACGTTCAGCAGACTACCCGCCGGAAATTTATTGGCTTAAAGCGCTTATCTGATTTCCGCTTGCAGCCTCTTCATTTTGGCCTGTAGCTTGGCGCTGTCCAGTACCTCTTTGTTGACCAGGGTCGTCGGTATCTCACCGTGCACCAGCGTGGCCATCTGATTAACGATGATACTCCACATGGTGCTGGTCGTCTGGTCGGTCTGGGCCAGGGCATGAGGACTCAGGATAACATTGTCCATTTTGAGCAGCGGGTTGTCGTTCTGGACCGGTTCCTGCGTAAAGACATCGAGCCCGGCACCGCGTATCCAGCCTTCGTTCAATGCCTTTATCAGTGCCTTTTCATCAACGATTGGCCCGCGGGCGGCGTTGATAAAAAAGGCGGACTTTTTCATCTTTTTCAGTTCCTTTTCGCCAATCAAGCCCCTTGTCTCTTCATTCAAAGGGCAGATAATGCACAGGGTGTCTGACTCTTTCAGCACGGTATCAAGGTCAACCAGCTGCACGCCGACATCGGCAACCGCTTCCGGTTTGAGGTACGGGTCATAGGCAATGTGTTTCATTTCAAAGGGCATGGCCAGCTTGAACATTTCGTGCCCGATGTTGCCGACGCCCACCGCGCCCAGTGTCCTCCCCACCAGCCCCCAGCCCTGGTAGTGGGACTGCTCGGTCCAGCGCCCCTCCCTTATCAGCGTGTCTTTGGTGAGGAGGCGCATATTCAGGGCCAGGATAAAGGTCATGTACACCACGGCCATCGGCCTTCTTACCGCATCGGGCGTGATGAACAGCATGATGCCGGCGTCGGTCACTGCCGGTACATCCAGCCTTTCATAGCCTACCCCGCCCCGGTGTATGGAGATGAGCCGGTCATTGCCGGCAATGCTCTGCTTGGTCCACAGTGGCCGGAAGGTGGCGACCATGTCAAAGCCCTCTATCTGGTCCGGTGTTATTTCCCGCTTGAATTCCGGAATCATTCCATATTCGACATCGGGAATAGCCTCAAGCAGTTTCAGTCCCGGTCCAGGTATCCATAATTTTCCCTTTTCATCAAAAAAGTCTCTGGTAAACCCGAGTCTGGCCTTTCTTCCCAATCGATTGTCCTCCTTTATGTAAAATACTCTACAGGGAGTTTCTAAGAAAGATTAATTCTATGGGCTGGCTCTTGTCAAATAACGGGGCTTTACCGATGGAAAGACGACTGTCTTGAAGCAGGGTATGGTTTTACGGTACAATTTCAAAGCTGGGGAGAGGTGTCCGAGTGGTTCATGGTGCCGCTCTCGAAAAGCGGTCTCCGCGCAAGCGGAGCGTGGGTTCGAATCCCACCCTCTCCGCCATAAAAACAAATTAACTTGACAATTTACGGTACCATGCCGTATTTGTTTTAAGGGCCGGTTTGCGGAGAGGTGCTGGAGCGGCCTATCAGGCACGCCTGGAGAGCGTGTGTAGCCTTTGGCTACCGTGGGTTCGAATCCCACCCTCTCCGCCACCACATTTTCCCCTAGTTTTTGGCTGACGTTTGCCTGTGCCAGGCCGGTCATTGTCCGATTGTTTACGCTATACCGCTATGCTAGAATTGCCTTGAAGATGGCAGATAAAGACATTAAATACTGGGTAGGGTTCAGCCTCATCCCCGGCATTGGCCGGGTGCGGTTTGCCCAGCTTGAGAACCACTTCGGCAGCCTGGAGAACGCCTGGGGAGCAGTCCCTACAGAACTGAAAAAAGCCGGCCTCGACCGCAATGCGGTGCAGGCAATAACGACCTGGCAGCCAAAGATTTCCCTGGACGAGGAAATGGAGAAGCTGGCTCGCTACGGGGTAAAGGTTTTCACATATAAAGAGGAGGCGTATCCATCCCGGCTGAAGGAAATATATGACTACCCGCCCCTGCTGTACGTCAGGGGTGAGCTGCTGCCGCAGGACGAATGGTGCCTGGCGGTGGTTGGCACGCGCCGGGCAACCGTTTACGGGAGGCAGGTGACGGAGGAAATCGTGGCTGATTTAGCGCAGAGCAAGCTTACCGTGGTCAGCGGCCTGGCCAAGGGCATTGATACCGTGGCACACCAGGCGGCGCTGGACGCGGGGGGCAGGAGCCTGGCCGTCTTTGCCTGTGGTCTGGACAGCGTCTACCCCAGCGAAAACGCCAACCTGGCCCGGCGGGTCATGCAGCAGGGCGCCCTTATCAGTGAATACCCTCTGGGCACCAGGCCAAGGGCGGACAACTTCCCCCGCCGCAATCGAATCATGAGCGGGCTGAGCATGGGGGTGCTCGTTGTGGAGGCGGATGAGACCAGTGGTGCCATGATTACTGCCCAGTTCGCGCTGGAGCAGAACCGTGAGGTATTTGCCGTTCCCGGCAGCATTCTCTCGCCGGCCAGTCGCGGTACAAATCATCTCATTCAGGAAGGCGCCAAGCTGGTGCGCGACTATACTGATATCCTGGAAGAGCTTAACCTGATGACCATAGCCCGGCAGATGGAGATGAAAGAAATATTGCCCGCTTCGGATACGGAATCAATGCTGTTAAAACACCTGAGCGCCGAACCGACCCATATTGACGAGGTCTGCCGCAGCAGCGGTCTGCCCGTGGCCACCGTCAGCAGTACCTTGGCGATGATGGAACTGAAGGGCCTGGTCAAGCAGATGGGACCGATGAGCTATATTCTGGCCCGGGAGGTCAGGGAAGAATACCGGGTGAGGGTGGATTAAATATTATGGCCAAAAAACTGGTTATCGTGGAATCACCGGCGAAGGCCCGGACACTGCTTAAAATTCTGGGCAGTGACTACAGCCTGAAAGCATCGCTGGGTCATATCAGGGATTTGCCCAAAAGCGAACTGGGCGTGGATGTGGAGAACGGTTTTGTTCCCCGCTATGTGGTGCCAAAGGCAAAAAACAAGATTGTTAATGAGTTGAAAAAAGCGGTGAAAAGCGCCTCCACGGTCTATCTGGCCACTGACCCCGACCGCGAGGGCGAAGCCATTGCCTGGCACCTGGCTGAGGTAACAAAGACCGACCGCAAACCGTACCACCGCGTTGTTTTCCATGAGATAACCAGCGGTGCGGTCAGGCAGGCGTTCCAGCACCCGCGAACCATAGATATGCAGCTGGTAAACGCGCAGCAGGCGCGGCGCATCTTGGACCGGCTCGTCGGCTATAAACTCAGCCCTCTCCTCTGGAAGAAGGTCAGGCGTGGCCTTTCTGCCGGCAGAGTGCAGTCGGCCGCGGTGAAAATAATCGTGGACCGCGAGCGCGAGATAGAGGCCTTTGTGCCGGTGGAGTACTGGACCATTGAAGCCGAGCTGACCAAAAAAGAGGCTAAAGCAGCGTTCAGGGCCACACTCATCGGTCTCATGGATGGCGCCAGAATAGATATTCCCGATGAGCCAGCGGCGAATCGGCTCAAAGCCGAGCTGGAGCAGGCAAGCTATCGTGTCTACCAGGTGAGTACCAAGAAAGCAAACCGTCAGCCCGCACCGCCTTTCATTACCAGCACTCTGCAGCAGGAGGCCTGGCGCAAGTTGCATTTTACCGCCAAACAGACGATGGCCATTGCCCAGCAGCTTTACGAGGGCCTGCCCATTGGCGATGAGGGCAGTGTGGGGCTCATTACCTACATGCGCACTGATTCCACCCGGGTGGCGTGGTCAGCCATTGCCGAGACCAGGGACTATATCGGTGAGAAGTACGGCACCGAATACCTGCCACCCCGTGCCCGCGTTTTCCGGGGCACGGTCAGGGGGGCACAGGAAGCGCATGAAGCCATCCGCCCCACCCGGACCGCCCGCGAGCCGGCGCTGATTAAGAAATACCTGACGGCAAGCCAGTACCGACTCTACGACCTTATCTGGAAGCGTATGGTGGCCAGCCAGATGGCGGCGGCTATTTTCGAGAACACCACCGTTGACATTGAAGCCAAATGTCCGGAGAATGAGTACCTGCTGAGGACTACCAGCTCGGTAAATGTATTTCCTGGCTTCATTGTCCTTTACACTGAGGGCAGGGATGAAGTGGATGAAGAAGAAAAGAAAGGCGCTTTACCTCCGTTAAAGAAAAATGAGCCGCTGGAACTGCTGGGAATATACCTGGAGCAGCGCTTTACCCAGCCGCCGCCCCGCTTCACCGAGGCCACGCTGGTAAAAATGCTGGAGCAGTGGGGCATTGGCCGTCCCAGTACCTATGCGCCTATCCTCTCCACCATTCAGGACCGTGAATATGTAAGCAAGGTAAGAGGCAGCTTCCAACCGACCGCGCTCGGTGTTCTGGTTAACGACCTGCTAAACCAGCATTTTGCTGACATCGTGGATATCCAGTTTACCGTCAATATGGAAAACGAGCTTGACGATATCGTGAAGAAGAAGCGAAACTGGGCGAGCGTTGTCCAGGACTTCTATACGCCGTTCGATAAAGACCTGACCAGTGCTGCCGAGCAGATGGAAAGGGTGAAGCTGCCGGTTGAACTGACTGAAGAGACCTGCCCGAAATGCGGCAAGCCCCTGGCCATAAAGCTGGGACGGTACGGCAAATTTCTGGCCTGCAGTGGCTATCCGGAGTGCAAATATACCCGGTCGTACCAGCTCAAGACGGGAGTGAAATGCCCCGAGTGTGGCCACGAGCTGGTGGAACGGATGAGCAAAAAGAAGCGCGTCTTTTATGGCTGCAGTAATTACCCGGAATGCAAGTTCGCCACTTTTTATAAACCCCTCCCCGACCCCTGCCCCAGGTGCGGTGGTCTGCTGACCCAGTACCGGGGCAGTTTCGCCAAGTGCGCCAAGTGCGATTATAAAGGGAAGCTCAAGCGCGAGCAGTAACATGCAGGAAGCACTCAATAGATACGTTAATTATCTGGAGGCGGAGCGCGGGCTCTCGCCCTATACGGTGCGTAATTACACCACCGACCTCATCGGCAACTACGCCCGTGGCGCCGAGAAGGGTTTCTTTCAGTTTCTAAGAATAAAGCATGTTGGCTCGCTTGATGAAGTGGACAAGCAGGTTCTCCGCGACTATATGTCGTGGCTCATGGCGCAGGGCGTGGTAAAGAGCAGCATCGCCCGTAAGCTGTCCGCCATCCGCTCTTTCTACCGCTATCTGGTGCGGGAAGAACTCGTCTCGGCCAATCCGCTGGAGAAGGTGTCCTCCCCGAAGCTGGACCGTCGCCTGCCGTTATTTCTCACCGTGGAGGAAACGGTGCGCCTTCTGGAAGCGCCCGACCGGTCAACGCCTCAGGGCTTGCGCGACCGGGCCCTGCTGGAGCTGCTTTATGCGGCTGGCCTGCGCGTCAGTGAACTGGAGAGCCTCAACCTTGAGCAGTTGAATACGGAGACCAATGAAATCCGCGTCTGGGGCAAGGGTTCCAAGGAGAGGATTGTTCTCATCGGCGCGCCGGCGGCACAGGCTTTGACTGATTACCTCACCCATGGCCGCCCCACCCTGCTGGGCGGACGAAAGGCAAACGCCGTTTTCCTGAACCAGTATGGCGGGCGGCTCCCGGCAAGGCGGATACAGAAAATCCTTGACAAATACACCAAGAAAGCCGGCATTGGCAAGAAAGTCCATCCCCACGTCCTCCGCCACACCTTCGCCACCCACCTTCTGGACGGCGGGGCCGATTTGAGGGTAGTCCAGGAACTGCTCGGCCACGCCCAGCTGGCGACCACCCAGGTATACACTCACGTCAGCCAGAGCCAGGCACGGAAAATATACCAGTCAGCCCACCCCATGGCCAGAAAGGAAGACAAAGAGGTTGACAGTAACTAATCGATTGCAGCGATTGCGTCAGAGACTGGCCAGACTTGGCATTGACGCCGTCTTTATCTCCCAGCCGGAGAACCGCCGCTACCTTTCCGGCTTCGATGGCTCCGCCGGGTACCTGCTCATCACGGAAAAAGACGCCATCATG
The DNA here is from genome assembly GCA_034409565.1 of Dehalococcoidales bacterium. GTDB lineage: Bacteria > Chloroflexota > Dehalococcoidia > Dehalococcoidales > RBG-16-60-22 > E44-bin89. The sequence continues at coordinate 51,791 of DAOUMS010000022.1, read as the reverse complement.
GCCACCGATTTCCGCTATATAGAACAGGTCAAGCAGCAATCTCCAGATTTTCGGGTGTTCCAGATATTCGGTGATATGGCCAGCTGGTTTCCCGAGTTGCTCGCTGGCCTTCAGGGTCGTAAGCTGGGTTTTGAGTCCCAGCATGTGTCCCTTGCCATGCACCGCCAGGTGGGCGATATAATAAAGAAGCAGGTATCCCCTCCCAGGCTTGTCCCCCTGGAAGGACTGGTGGAATCGCTGCGGGCGGTCAAGGACGCGGAGGAGATTGAGGCGATGGCTCAAGCCGCGGACATAAGCGACCGGGCTTTTCAGCATATTGAAGAGCATATAAGAGCGGGCATGAGCGAAAGAGATGTTGCCTGGGAGTTAGAAAAATTTATGAGGGAACATGGCAGCCAGGCGGTGCCATTCGACCTGATTGTGGCTTCCGGCCCCAATGCTGCCCTGCCCCATGCCAGACCCTCGGCGCGGGCTATTCAGGAGGGAGAGCCGGTGCTTATGGATATTGGCGCCAGGGTAAATGGTTACTCCAGCGACCTTAGCCGTACCATGTGCCTTGGCCAGCCTGAGGAGAATTTCAAAAAGGTGTATGATGTCGTGCTCGGTGCGCAGCTGGCGGCGCTGGAGCTCATTAAAGAAGGTATAACCGGCGAGCAGGCAGATAATCTGGCACGGACGGTCATTGTCGAGGCTGGCTATGCGGAGGCCTTCGGACATGCACTGGGCCATGGTGTCGGCCTGGCCGCACACGAGGCGCCGCGTCTCGGCCCGGGCGCTAAAGATGAGCTGGTTTCGGGCATGGTGTTTACCGTTGAGCCCGGCGTTTACCTCCCCGGCTGGGGGGGTATCAGGATTGAGGATTTGGTTGTTCTGCAAGACGGACAACTGAGAGTATTATCAAAAGCGAGGAAGACTTAACATGATAAGTGGTAGTGAACTGAGAAAAGGGGTTATCATTGAGCTCGATGGCACGCTCTATCAGGTGGTGGACTACCAGCACGTTAAAATGAAACGGACGGCGCTGGCGCGGGTCAAGCTGCGCGACCTGACTGCCGGCCATACCATCGAGCGCAGTTTTCAGTCTGGTGACAAGCTGGTGCGGGCGCGCCTTGATGCCCGCCCCATGCAGTACCTCTACAATGACGGCGGCCTTTACCATTTCATGGACACCGAGAGCTTCGAGCAGATTGAAATCAGTCGCGACCGGCTGGGAGACGCCCTGAATTACCTGAAAGAGGGCTTTACCGTGGAGGTTTCCAGCTACAAAGGCGAGGTGGTTGATATTGAGCTGCCGGTGGCCGTTGAGCTTGAGGTTACGCGCACCGAGCCCGGCTTCAAGGGAGATACCGCCACCGGCGGCAGCAAACCGGCTACGCTGGAAACGGGGCTGAACATTCAGGTCCCCCTCTTTGTCAATGAAGGCGATGTCATCAAGGTCGACACCCGTACCAGTGAATACCTGGAAAGGAGCAGTTGAAGCTGTTGCTGAAAGCCGACCTTCATATCCACACCGAATATTCGATGGACTGTAGCACGCCTCTGGATATGGTCATGGAACGGTGCCAGCAGTTGGGCATCAATTGCGTGGCTGTTGCCGACCATGGCACCGTTGAGGGTGCACTGGAGATGCAGCGCCTTGCTCCTTTCACAGTGGTCGTTGCCGAGGAGATATTGACGCCGTATGGCGAGATTATGGGTATGTTCCTCAAGGAAACCGTCCCCGGTGGTCTCTCCGTAGAGGAGACGATTGCCCGGATAAAGGCACAGGGTGGCATCGTCTGCGTTCCTCATGCCTTTGATGTTTTCCGTCCCTCGGCCCTCGGTGAGAAAATCGTCGAGGAAATCGCCCGGGAAATCGATGTTCTCGAGGTCTTCAATGCGCGCTGTCTGCTCCAGCGCAGCTCGGAGAAGGCGCTGGCTTTTGCCAAAAAATACGGCCTTGCCCGGAGTGCCGGCAGCGATGCTCATACCCCCGGTGAGATTGGTAATGCCTACGTGGAAATGCCGGAGTTTAACGGTCGTGAAGACTTTCTTCAGGCGCTGGCCAGAGGCAAAGTTATCGGCCGCCGCACTAACCCGCTGACCCACTTTGCCAGTGCCTGGAACAAATTGAAAAATCGTGACTGGCGGTGATGAAAATGTACCAGCTGGGATGGTTTTCCACAGGACGGGGCAAGGGGTCGAGAGGGTTGCTCAAAGCGGCGCACGACAGCATCGAGTCGGATGAGACTGATGCTAAGTTCGCTTTTGTCTTCTGCAGCCGCGAGCACGGTGAGACCGAGCAGACCGATATTTTCCTCAAGATGGTGGAGGACTACCAAATTCCGCTGGTCACCTTTTCCTACCAGAAGTACAAGGCAAAAGTAGCTGGTTCGAGCCGCGACTCCGGTGAGGTGTGGCCCGTGTGGCGAATTGACTACGACCGTGAGGTGATGGCCAGACTGCGGAAATTCAAGCCTGCCCTGTGCGTGCTGGCCGGCTACATGCTTATCGTCGGGCCGGAGATGTGCCAGCAATATGACATGGTCAATCTCCACCCGGCGGCCCCCGGTGGCCCGGCCGGGACCTGGCAGGAAGTCATCTGGAAGTTGATTGAGACCGGTGCGGAAGCGACCGGCGCCATGATGCACCTGGTGACGCCGGAACTGGACAAAGGCCCGGTGGTGACTTACTGCACCTTCCCCGTTCGTGGTGAGCCTTTTGACCGGCACTGGTCGGAGATAAAGGGGAAATCGGTGGCGCAGCTAAAGCAGGAACAGGGCGAGGCAAACGCTCTTTTCCAGCTCATCCGCCAGCACGGGGTGGTGCGGGAACTGCCGCTGGTTATTACCACCATTCAGTCATTCAGTCAGGGCAGAGTGAAAATAACGCCGGACAAGCAGGTCATTGACGCACAGGGAAAACTGATTAAAGGTTATGACCTCACCGCCGAAATCAATAAAAAAGTGGGCGGTTCTGTCTGACTGTCCAGTCGGTAACACAGACGGCAAAACAAAATTCCCCTACCCGATAGAAGGCGGGAGGGGAATTTATTTATCAGACGGCTGGTTTATTACTTCTTTTCCGCTTTTTTGCTGCCTTCTTCCGGTCTTTTCAGGACCTCATCAATGAGGCCGTACTCCACGGACTGCTCGGCATTGAGGTAGAAATCCCGGTCGGTATCATGGGCGACCTTTTCCATGGTCTGGCCGGTGTGCTTGACCAGAATACCCCTGATGACATCCTGAACGCGCATGATTTCACGCGCCGCAATCTCGATGTCAGTGGCGTACCCCTGAGCGCCGCCAAAGGCCTGATGCATGTGTATGGTGGAGTTGGGCAGGGCATAGCGCTTGCCCTTGGCGCCGGCACAGAGCAGCACCGTGCCCATGCTGGCGGCCAGACCAACGCAGATGGTGGAGACATCGGGCCGGATGAGCTGCATGGTGTCGTAAATGGCCAGACCGGCATTGATGACGCCGCCCGGGCAGTGAATGTAAAGACTGATATCCTTGTCCGGGTCTTCCCTCTCCAGATAGAGCAGCTGGGCCACAATGACGTTGGCCACCTGGTCATTTATCGGCATGCCCAGCATGACAATGCGCTCCCGCAGCAAGAGCGAATAGATATCAAAGGCTCGTTCTCCCCGGGCGCCGCTCTCGATAACCATCGGTATGACGTTCATCGGATTAGTATTCATTTTTTATCCACCTCCTTTTTCGATTTACCTTTCCTCTCCTTTTTGCTGGTGGCTATCTCCACCAGTCGCTCGACCGTTTTGCGCGTCAGTAGAATCTGCCTGATGGAGTCGCGCGAAGGCGGCGCATTCAGTGCCTTCTGCAATTCGCCTTTCTTATCGACTGCGTTTTTCAGCATCGCTTCAATCTCATTATCTATCTCTTTATCATCTACGGCAATCTTTTCCACTTCCGCAACCTTGCCCAGAACCAGGGACTGGGTTACTCTTCGAGTCGCCGGTGGGTGCAGTTCTTCATGCAGCTGCTCCTCGGTTTTATTGATGCTCTTCAGATATTCTTCCAGATTTGCGCCCTGCTGTGCAAACTGTCGGGCCTGCTCGTCCATTATGCGGTGGACCTCGGCTTCTACCAGAACCGGTGGAAATTCAACCTTGGCGGTGGCGACCACGGCATCAATAACTTTCTCTTCAAAGTCAGCCCTGGTTCTGGCCTCCGCTCTTAACTTTAGATTTCGGGACACCTCCTCTTTCAGAGCCGCCACGTTTTTCATTTCCGCCCCCAGTTGGGTGGCAAAGTCGTCATTGAGCTCGGGCAATATCTCCTGCTTCACCTCCAGCAGTTTCACGGTGAAGGCAGCTTCTTTACCGGCGAATTCATGGCGGGGGTAATCTTCGGGGAGTCTGATATTGAAATTTTTCTCCGCTCCCTTTTTCATCCCGACAAGCTCCTTGGCAAAGCCCGGGGCCGGAGAACTGGAGTCAGGCATGACAAGATACTGGACGCCTTCCCGGTTGATAAACGGGACCCCATCTACCTGGCTCTCAAGATTGAATACAGCCAGGTCGCCAAGTTTAACCGCCCGTTCTACCGATTCCCAGGTGGCATTCTGGTGCCGAAGCTGCTCAATCACTTCTTTTACATTTGCGTCTGTCACCTTTACCGTCTCGGGCTTCATTTTAATGCTCTGATAGTCACCGAGTTGTACCTCAGGTGCCAGCGGCACTTTGGCTTTGAAAATGACCGGGTCGGTCTGGACTAGCTCGACTTCCGGTCGGGCAAAGGCTTCTATTTGCTGCTCCTTGATTGTCTTTTCGTAGGCCTGCGGCAGCAAATGGTTGAGGGCATCCTCAAGAACGCCATCCTTGCCCAGATAGCGCTCCAGTATGTCGCGCGGTGCCTTGCCTTTGCGGAAGCCAGGTATATTGGCCCGCTTGGCCAGGCGCCGATAGGACTCCGCCATTGACTCCTCGACCTCATGTGGCTCCATCTCAATGGTCAGAAACACCTGGCTGTTCTCTGTCTTATCTCTGGTTACCTTCACTCGTGCTCCACCTTTTCCACTGGCATTTTTTTATCCTGATAATATTTTAAAAGACCGGTGACGTTCATCGCCACTATGCCGTCGGCCAGATACTGATAAAGTGACTCATATTCCCTTGCCGGCTCCAGTTCGGTGTAAAGCTGCTCTCGTATCTTTTTGAAGGCGACCTCAAAACCACCTTTAGCGAAAGCCTGGGATACGATTGTATGCCAGGTTTTAAGCTTGTCCACGGCGATTTTTAGGCTTTCGGTGACTTTATCGGTGGCGCCAAAATGAGCGAAATAAATCCGCTCTGGCTTTAGCTGCTGCAGCGTTTGTAGAGAACTCAGTGACAGTTCCAGGTCGAAAGCGGGGGGTGGTGTGGCCGGCATCAGCACCTTGCCTTCCGCCACCAGGATACCAACGGCATCACCGCTGAAGACGCCGTTATGCCGGCTTTCCAGAATACAGAGCTGGTGCGGGGCATGTCCCGGCATATGGAGGATGCGCAGACTCTGTCCTTTACCGAGCTTGAATATCTCGTCGCCAGATACGGCGGTGACTTTTTCCTGGTCGATCGGCGTCACTGGCCCGGTCTTGCGCACCATCCTTTCCCCCATAGTGGAGGCGAAGCTCTTCATCAGCCTCTCGGGATTAACCAGATGCCTGGCCCCTTTCTGGTGCACAATGACCCGGGCTTCGGGCATGTGCTTTATCAGTTCACCGGCCCCGCCGGCATGGTCCAGATGAATGTGAGTCAAGATGACATACTTTATTTCCTTGGGAGCAACCCCCACCTCTTTAATTCCATCCAGGACTGCTTTCACCGAGGTAGCCGGGCCGGTATCAATCAGTGCTTTCTTTTCTTCATTGATGAGGTAAACGCCCCCCCACCCGGGGATGGCATAGAGCTCATTGTCAATCAGGAAAATGTTTTCGGCTACTTCTTTTATGTCAACCATCTACTACTCTTCTTCTTCGCGCAGGAGGATATGCAGTTCGGCAAGCTGTTCTTCCGTGACCGGTGCCGGGGCGTTGAAGGTCAGGTCTAGGGCGCTCTGGGTCTTGGGGAAAGCGATTACCTCGCGAATGGTCTCCCTGCCCGCCAGCAGCATCACGGTGCGGTCAATGCCCAGCGCAATACCGCCGTGCGGCGGCGCGCCGTATCCAAATGCCTCAAGCATGTGCCCGAAGCGCTCTTCAATCTCGTCGTCGGTGTAGCCCAGCAACCGGAACACCTTGCGCTGGAGCTCTGACGTGTGTATTCTGAGGCTGCCGCCACCGATTTCAAAGCCGTTACATATCATGTCGTAATGCCGGCTGCGCACCTTTTCTGGAGCCGTATCCAGAAGCGGTTCATCTTCATCCCAAGGTCTGGTGAAGGGATGGTGCTCCGGTTCCCAGTGGCCGGTCTCCTCATTCTTATGAAACAGGGGGAAATCTTTAATATAGGCGAAGGTGAGCGTGTTCGGGTCGGCCAGCTTCAACCGTTGCCCTATTTCCTGACGCAGTGCCCCGAGTGAGGTGTCTACCGTACTGGCACCACCAGCAACGACCAGAAGCAGGTCGCCGACGGTGGCTTCCAGGCGTTTGGCAATTGCCTTTATCTGCTCCAGGGTCAGGAATTTGGCGGCCGCCGAGCGCACCATGTCCGGGGTCAGCTCATCTAAGCTGCCGCCGGCTGACTCACCGAGCGATATCGTTATCAGGCCACCCGCCCCGTAGCTCCGTGCCAGCTGGTTCAGCTCATCAAGTTGTTTCCGGCTGTACGCAGCGCAACCGGGTGCCCGGATGCCCTTGACCTTGCCCCCGGCGGCAATGGCCGACGTGAAAATCTCGAAGTCCGACTTTTCGGCAATGTCGGACAGGTCTTTCAGTTCCAGGCCGAAGCGCAGGTCAGGCTTGTCCGTGCCATAGCGCGCCATGACATCAGCATAGCTTAAGCGAGGGAAAGGCTCGTTTAACTTCATCTCTGGCCTGATGGTCTTTACCAGGTCAATAAAAAGTCGTTCCATCAGGCCCATAATGTCCTCGTCATCTATAAAGCTCATTTCCAGGTCGAGCTGGGTGAATTCAGGCTGGCGGTCGGCTCTGGTGTCCTCGTCGCGAAAACAGCGGGCAATCTGGTAATACTTTTCCATGCCGGCCACCATCAGCAGTTGCTTGAGTTGCTGTGGTGACTGAGGCAGCGCGTAAAACTTGCCGGCGTGGACACGGCTCGGCACCAGGTAGTCGCGGGCGCCTTCCGGCGTGCTTTTGATGAGAATGGGCGTTTCAATCTCAATGAAGCCCTCCGCATCGAGAAAATCGCGGATGAACTTTACAACCTGGTGGCGGAGTATCAGGCTCTGCTGCATTCTGGCCCGCCGCAGGTCAAGGTAACGGTACCTCAGGCGCAGGTTTTCCTCAACATCAATATCCTCATTGATGTAAAAAGGCGGGGTCCGGGAAGGATTTAGTATCTCGGCATCATGCGCGGTTACCTCAACTTCACCGGTGGGCAATTTAGGGTTCTCCGTTCCCGGCGGACGCCTGACCACTTCACCACTTACGCGCACCACAAATTCGCCGCGCATCCGGTTGGCCACTTTGTGGCACGATTTTGCCACCTCGGGATTGAAAGCGACCTGTACAATGCCCCCCCTGTCCCGGAGGTCGATAAAGATGAGGCCGCCGTGGTCCCGGCGCCGGTCCACCCAGCCAGCCAGGGTTACCTTCTGACCGATGTTTTCTGTATTCAGTTCACCGCAACTGTGACTTTTAAGCAAGACCAGCTCCCTGAACCTCTGCTCTTAGGCTAAACTATGGACTTGACGGCTTCAATGACGGTGTCCTCCTGGGGCAACACCAGTCTCTCCAGCGAACGGTTAACCGGTATGATAACATCGGGCGTGGCCACTCTATGTATGGGCGCATCAAGATGGTCGAATGCCCGTTCCTGAACCAGGGCCGCAATCTCCGCCCCGACACCGCACGTTCTCATCGCTTCATGGGCGATTATCAGCTTTCCCGTTTTCTTTACCGAGTCTGTTATGGTGTTGATATCAAGCGGACGGAGCGTCCGTGGGTCAATAACTTCCACGTCAATGCCCTCTTCTGCCAGCGTCTGGGCGGCATGCAGCGTCTTGGGCAGCATTGTCCCCCAGGCCACGATGGTGACATCTTTCCCCTTCCTTTTGACCTCCGCTTCTCCCAGTGGAATAACGTATTCCTCTTCCGGTACCGGCCCGCTCATGCCGTAGAGAACTCCGGGTTCCAGGAATATAACCGGGTTGGGGTCCCTGATTGCCGACTTCAGCAGCCCTTTGACATCATGGGGCGTGGACGGCATGACTACCTTCAAACCGGGGATATGTACAAACCAAGCCTCGAAGCTCTGTGAGTGCTGCGCACCCAGGCCAATACCGCCCTCGGCGGCGGCCCTGATGACCAGTGATACCTCGGGGTGCCCCCCGGAGAGATAGCGCATTTTGGCCGTCTGGTTGACAATTTCATCCATGCAGATGGTCATCCAGTCAACCCGCATTATCTCCGCTATCGGTCGCATTCCCGCCATCGCGGCTCCCAGTGCATAACCGATAATCGCTGTTTCCGATATGGGCGTATCAAGCACACGTTCAGCACCGAACGCGTCATATATGCCTTTGGTGCCACCAAAAGCACCGCCCAGCACCCCCACGTCTTCTCCCATGAGGAATACCCTATAGTCCCGTGCCATCTCCTCTTTGATGGCCTCGCTTATCGCTGCAGAGTAGCTTATCTGTCGCTGGGCCATTTACTTTACTCCTTCCTGAGCATAGACCCACTGGAAAGCCGTTTCCGGTTCGGGTTCAGGGCTGTTCTGAGCAAAGTCAAGCGCGTCAGCAAACAGCTTCTGGCATTCGACATCGATCTGCTCTGCCTCTTGGTCAGTTAAATAACCCAGCTCCTTGAGCTTCTGATGGAATAGCCTGATGGGGTCCTTTTTGGCTGCCCAATCTTCAACCTCGCCCTTGGGCCGGTAGTCGGAACCACCGGGCAGCTGGTCCATGCGCATGCTATGACCGCGCAAACGGTAGGACACGGCTTCAATCAAGCTCGGGCCATCGCCCTTTCTGGCTCTGTCCACAGCACTTTTTACCGCTTCATAGACGGCAACCACGTCCGTCCCGTCAACGCGGTAACCGGGCATGTCATAAGCGCTGGCCCGGGCGGAAATATCAATGTTGGCACAGGCTTTACTCTGGGGCATGGACAGGCCATACTGATTATTGGTACAGACGAACACCGTTGGTACCTTCTGCACCGCTGCCAGGTTCAGCCCTTCATGAAAGGTTCCCCGGTTAGCTGCCCCATCACCGAAAAAGCCGAGGCAGACCTGTCCGGTCTGGCGCATTTTTATGGCTAGGCCGACACCGCCAGCAATATTGATACCAGCACCCACAATGCCGTTGGTGCCAAGGATATACCGATTGAAGTCGGAGAGATGCATTGACCCACCTTTACCCCCGGTACAGCCAGTTGCCTTGGCGAGGACTTCGGCTAATATAACTTTTATATCGGCACCTCTGGCCAGCAGGTGTCCGTGGGCACGGTGGGTGGAGATGATATAGTCCTTTTCCCCCAGAGCGCTGCAGGCGCCAACGGCGACCGCTTCCTCACCGATGGAAACATGTCCGGTACCGGGTACAAGCCCCTGTCGGGAAAGCTCTGTGATGCCTTCTTCAAGATGGCGTATGGTGAGCATTCGGCGATACATACTCAAAAGCACTTCTTTGGTCAGCGGCATATGAACTCCTTCCCCCTGAGGATTGAATCCATTTATTGATGGTGATAGTCACCAGAGTATACCTAGAGATTTCCTTTGAAAGATACCATAATTTACCTTACCCGTCAAAATGGCACTGGTCGGGCAATTTGCACAGGTACTGAGAAACTATTATGATAAAGCATGATTGGTAGACGCAATTTACAGAGAAGACATATTTGATTCAAAGGTTTGATTGATTGATACGTAAGGGTAGATTCAGCGCCGTTTTCCGGCAGTGGGGTACGGCTTCATTTTTTACCTACGCCCACCTCAGCCATGACCTGTGCAGCGGCCTTCTGACGGCATTACTGCCTTTAATCAAAGAAGGGCTGGGGCTGACCTATCTGCAATCCGGTATACTGCTTTCCGCCTATACCATCACCTCTGGTCTTTCTCAAATCCCCGGGGGCTGGATAGGTGACCGGATAAGGCGAAATATCGTGGCGGCGGTGGGTCTGGGTGGGATTGGCCTGGCCACAGTTGCCGTCGGGCTGAGCCCATCGTATTACCCGATGATTGCCATACTCATAATCATGGGTATCCTGGCCGGCGGTTACCATCCTTCAGCGGTATCGATGCTCTCCGGCTGCTATGAAGAGGCCAAACGGGGCAAGGTGATTGCACTTCATATGGTGGGCGGCAGCATCGGTTTTTCCATCGGGCCTCTCCTGGGTGGTCTGATTGCGGAACATCTGGGCTGGCGCTTTGCCTTTATCATACTGGGCCTTCCCGCCATATCTGCGGTGCCCATCGTAATAAAGAGGTTTGCGCTGGTTGAAAAAGCGACCGGTATCCTGTCTTCAAGCAAGACCCGGGAAGATGAACTGCCTCAAGCCCGGAAACTGAACATATTTCAGGTGTTGCGACCTATTGCCATCATTCTGCTTTTATGTATCACAACGCAGCTCATTGCCGGAGTTGCGATGGCCTTTATCCCACTGTACCTCGTTGACAAGCACGGGGTCGCTCCGGCCTTTGCCGCGGTACTGATGGGTATTCTGCGGATTGGGGGCATATTAGGCAGTCTGGTTGGCGGCTGGCTGTCTGACGGGTGGGGCAGAAAGCGAACCATTATAATGTCACTGGTGGTCACCGGCCCTGTCCTGTACTTGCTGACCTTGCTTTCCTATAATGCTGGGCTTGTCGCCGTCCTGATTCTCTTTGGTATGTGCCGTTATATGACGCAGGCAGCCGCGCAGCCGTATCTTATGGATACTGTCCCGCCTTATCTCAGGGCGACCGCGTTTGGCATTTATTTTGGACTGGCACTGGAAGGCCAGAGCCTGATACAGCCCTTGGCCGGGTATTTTATGGACATCCATGGTATTGCCAGTGTCTTTTCCATTGTTGCCATATTCAATGTGGGACTGTCTTTGGTGGCGTTGCTTTTAGCAAAAAAGGCTTGAGGAAAGTCACATTAGTGGGTCTTCTTCACGTAGACCTTGATTTCCCCGCCCTCCTCCTCCATCCCCAGAAATTCGTGGCCGGTGGTCTGGCACCAGGCCGGCATGTCCTGTTTTATACCTTTATCATCGGCAATAACTTCCAGGACTTCTCCCGACTTTAATTCTTTAAATTTTGCCGCTGTTTTAACTATGGGCATCGGGCAGTATAAGCCCACGCAGTCGAGCGTTTTATCCGCCTTCATTACCTCCCCCTCACCTAGATGAAAAGGGTCACCCTGGATTCGCGGGCTTCATTTAGGAAAAAGGCGGCGCCGGCCAGGCTGGCGATATGCTCGCGGAAGGCGTCCTCTTCCGAAATACCCATCACGTTGCAGGTGGTGCTGCACGGGACCAGCTTGACGCCCATTTCCTGGGCCATGGTTATCATCTCGTCAAGGGACGGGTAATTGACCTCTTTCATCAGCTTTTTCATCATCCAGGTGCCCAGACCAAACATATTAAAGCGAGAGAGTTTCAGCCGTTTGCTGCCTCCCCGGTTCATGAAATTGAGCATCTTCCTCATCAGGCCCTGGCTTCTGGGTTTACCCTCATTTTTCTTGATGATATTCAGCCCCCAGTAGGTGAAGAACATGCTCACTTCCATCCCCATACTGGCCGCCGTGGTCGCCAGGGTAAATCCGGCCAGAGCGTGGTCTAGGTCACCGCTGAACATGACTATGGTCAGTTTGTCCTTTTCCCCGGCCATTCCAGTTTATACCTTGGCATCTTCGCCCTTGATTTCGGCGCCACAGTAAGGACACACTTTCCTATCACGGGGAACCGGTTTCCGGCAGTTGGGACAGTAGAATACGGTAATTCCACATACCTCACAGTGCGCGCCGTCCGGCGCCTTTATCTCAGCATCACAGTACGGGCAAAAACGTCGCTTCTTTTTTCCCGGCTCTGCCATCACTTCTTCCCCCCTTTTGCCTGCTTTTTCCTGTAATTATCAATCGCCTTGTTCAGCGCCTGTGCGCCCAGGTTAGAGCAGTGAAATTTGTTCTTGGGCAGTCCATCAAGCTCATCGGCTACCAGCTTCGGGGTTATCTTTTTCGCTTCATCAAGCGTTTTGCCTATTGCCATCTCGCTGACCATGCTGGAGACGGCGATGGCCGCCCCGCAGCCAAAGGTCTTGAACTTCACATCTTCCAGCCGATTGTCCTTTACCTTTATGTAAAACGTCATCATGTCTCCGCACACCGGGTTACCGACCTCTCCAATGCCGTCCGGGTTCTCTATCTCACCGACGTTGCGCGGGTTCATGAAGTGTTCCATTACCTTTTCACTATATATAGGCATATCATCTGCCTCCTTTGCCCGTTTTGACGAACTTTGCATACAGCGGTGACATCTGCCGTAGCCTCTCCACAATCGGTGGCATCACCTCAAGTACATAATCCACATCTTCTTCAGTGTTGTCAAGGCCGAAGGTGAAAAGGACAGAGCCCTGGGCCAGCTCGTGGGATAGTCCCATGGCAATGAGCACGTGCGAGGCCTTGAGTGCCCTTGAGGTGCAGGCCGAGCCACTGGTGACTGCCACTCCCTGACTGTTGAGGAGCATGAGCATGGACTCCCCTTCAATGAACTCCACGCAGAAGCTGGCATTACCCGGCAGCCTGTTTTCCGGGTGGCCGGTAACCGCCATATGGTCGATTTTTGCCGGCAGTTCGGCGATAAGCCGGTCGCGCAGATGGCTCAGGTGCTTCAGGCGGGATGCCATATCCTTTCTGGCCATTTCCGCCGCCTTGCCCAGCCCGGCAATGGCCGGTACATTCTCCGTGCCGGCGCGCCTCCCCCCTTCCTGGATGCCGCCGTCAAGCAGGGGCATGATGCGCACGCCCTTACGAATATAAAGCGCGCCCACGCCTTTGGGTCCATAGAACTGGTTTCCCGCCAGGCTCAGGGCATCAACACCCAGTTCCTTCACATCCACCGGTATTGTCCCGGCGCTGGCAATAGCGTCGGTGTGGAAAGGTATATTATATTCCCTGGTTATTTTGGAGATTTCCGGAATAGGCTCAATGGTGCCCACCTCGCCATTGGCGTGCATGATGGATACAAGCACAGTGTCTTTCCGGATATGCTTGCGCACCTCATCGGGGTCAACCACGCCATAGCGGTCGACCGGGACTTCGGTGAGTTCAAAGCCCAGTTTCTGAAGCGTTTTTGCCGAATGTAGTACCGAGAAATGCTCTACGGCGGAGACGATGATATGCTTTCCTTTGCTCGGCTGCGCCAGCGCCAGCCCTTTCACGGCAAAGTTGTTGCTCTCGGTGCCGCTGCCGGTGAAGATGAGTTCATCGGCACTGGCGCTGATTAACCCGGCCACCTGTTCCCGTGCCGTGTCCATGGCCTCCCGCGCCGCATCTCCCCATTCGTGCAGACATGACGGGTTGCCGAATAAGTCGCCGAGATAAGGCAACATCGCCTCCCTAACTTCGGGGAGGAGAGGGGTCGTGGCGGCGTGGTCCAGGTACACCTTTCTCATTTCTTTAACCTATTCCGCATTTCATGCAGCAGTTCCTGCTCGATTTCAGCGTGCGCTTCCAGCAGCTTGCGCGTGTGACTGATGTAGGCGCGCATATCGTGAGCACTCGCCTCCCAGCGGTGGCGCGCCATGCTCTCACTGGCCAGTTCGGCGACGTGTTTTTTGGCATGTACCAGGCGATTTCTCAGGTCGATGTGCTCGAGGAAGATAGAGCGCAGAGAAGACTTCTGTTCTTCATTCCCATGCCGGTCGACCACCGACGGCAGCGATGTCTCTTCAAAATTAAAGTGTTTTTGCAATCCATCCTCAATGGCCTGCAGCGTATTTTCAAGCTCGCGCAGGCCCTGTCCCTGGTTTAACCGGCCCGGCATAAAGGCTTCCTTGGCTTCTTCAAAGCCCGTCATCGCTTCGGCATCATTGGCCATCTGCTCGAGCTTGTGGAAGCCCTGTTTGATTGTTTTATGCTCGGCGATGACTCTTTCAATTGTCGTCAGTGCGTCTTCCATAACAGAACCCCCTCGGAGGCACACGTGAACACTCATCGTGCGACGTGGCGCACCATAAGTATAGCATACTGCACGTTGACTTGCCTTATTAAGCTTGTCTCAACCGGTACAGGACAATGCCAGCGCTACCAAGGGCAATGCCCGTGATGACCATGAAGACACCGCTGCCCATGACCGCCTGGGTGAGGCCGAAGGCGACCACCGCCAGGTACAGGTAGTTCTCTAGGTTCAATGCCTGGGCGTAGGTCAGGTGCTGAGGATTGGTGGGGTCATAGCGCCCTTCACCCAGCAGGTCTTCGTAAGAGGCAGCAATGCCGCGGCGATGCTCCCTGATGGTGTCGCCAGCTTCCATTGCTTCCGGCAGGGAATCGATGACCTCGCCTGTGAGTCCGGACTCTATACCCAGCGTTACATGCTCGGTGCGCATTGCTTCTTTGAGCTGCATGTCTCTGGCTGCCCCCAGCCCGATGAACACCGCGCCCATTACGATGGCTACCAGACCTGCGAATACTACCAGCATAGAAAGAACCCGTGTCATTTTTGGCCTCCTTATTTTTATCCCATTGTAAGCGACGTTCTGAAGCTCGTATATGACATATGTCACATACTGGTGACCTCTGATAGGCTATGATAATATAATGAGTTTGGTAAGGGGGCAATAGAGGTTCGACGATGACTGGGAAATCGGGCACCAAAAAAGAAAAAGTACGCATTCACGTTACCGGTATGACCTGCACCACCTGTGCGGGCACCATTGAAAAGGGCCTGTCTAAAACTCCCGGCGTGGCGGAGGCGAAGGTAAATTTTGCTTCCGAGCAGGCGTCCATAGAATATGACCCGGAGCAGGTGAGCCTGGGCAAGCTCAAGGAGACCATAGCCCACATCGGCTACAATACCGCGACCCGTAAGTCAGTTTTCCCGGTGCGTGGCATGACCTGTGCTTCCTGTGTGGCCCGTGTCGAGCAGGCGCTATCCAGTGTGCCCGGCGTCGTCTCGGCCAGCGTCAACCTGGCTTCGGAGAAGGCCACCGTGGAATACCTGGAGGGAATCCAGATATCGGACTTTAAGCGGGCGGTAGCCGATGCCGGCTACGAACTGGGTGAGGAAGCGGAAACACTTGAGGACGTCACCACAGCCTCGCAGCGGGAAATAAAATCGCTGCGCAATCGGTTCTTTTTCGCGGCGGCTATCGGCCTTTTGATTCTGGGCCTGGGCTTTGGGCCGTCTTTCATCGGCAAACCCTACCTGCTCTGGTTGCTGGCCACTCCGGTGCAGTTCTGGGCCGGCTGGCGATTTTACCGGGGGATGTGGGGGGCATTGAAACACCGAACGGCAGACATGAATACCCTCATCGCCGTGGGCACATCGGCCGCCTATGCTTACAGTGTCCTGGCGGTTCTCTTCCCGGCGTTTTTCACCGCCGGCAAGCTGGAACCGCATCTTTATTTCGATACCTCGGCCATGATTATCGGTCTGATTCTGCTGGGTCGTTTTCTGGAGGCCAGGGCCAAGGGGCAGACCTCAGAGGCAATCAAGAAACTGATTGGTCTGCAGCCAAGGACAGCGCTGGTCACACGTGATGGAGAGGAGAAAGAGATACCGGTGGAGGAGGTCAAGGTGGGCGACCTGATAACAGTCAGGCCGGGGGAGCGGGTGCCGGTGGACGGCGTGGTGCGCCAGGGCTATTCCAGCGTTGACGAGTCCATGCTCACCGGCGAGAGCATGCCGGTGGAGAAGAAAGAGGGCGATGAGGTTATCGGGGCGACCATCAACAAAACGGGCAGTTTCCAGTTTGAGGCCACAAAAGTGGGCAAGGATACCACGCTGGCGCAGATTATCCGGCTGGTCGAGGAAGCCCAAGGCAGCAAAGCGCCGATACAGCGTCTGGCGGACATCATTGCCAGCTATTTTGTGCCCATCGTTATCGGCATCGCCTTGGTGACATTCATTATCTGGTATTTTGTGGGGCCGGCACCAGCCTTCACCTTTGCCCTGCTCAACTTCATCGCCGTGCTGATTATTGCCTGTCCCTGTGCCCTGGGGCTGGCCACGCCAACGGCCATAATGGTCGGCACCGGAAAAGGGGCGGAGAACGGCATCCTTATCCGCAGCGCGGAAGCGTTGGAAAAGGCACATAAGATAAACACTGTCCTGCTGGACAAGACGGGCACGCTGACGCAGGGAAAGCCACAGGTAACCGATATTCTCGCCGCCGGGTCTTATACTGAAGAAGAAATACTGCTACTGGCCGCATCGGCCGAACGCCAGTCCGAGCACCCGCTGGCCGAGGCCATTGTTCAGGCAGCATCGAGCCAGAAGCTAAAATTACAGTCGGTTACCCATTTCAAGGCCATTCCAGGGAAAGGCGTGGAAGCTTCGGCAGGCAGTAGCAAGCTCGTCCTGGGCAACCTGGTGCTGATGAAAGCCAGGAAATTAACCCTGAACGGACTGCAAAAAGAAGCCAGTCGACTCTGGGAAGAGGGCAAAACGGTGATGTTTCTCGGTGTGGACAGGGAGGTTGTTGGTCTCGTGGCGCTGGCGGACGCGCTGAAGCCCGGTGCCCGGGAGGCCGTGGCAGCACTGCACCACCTGGGCATTGAGGTGGCCATGCTCACCGGCGATAACCAGCGCACTGCCGAGGCCATTGCCGGGGAGGCAGATATCGACCGCGTCATTGCCGAGGTCCTTCCAGAGCAGAAGGCTCAGGAAGTGAAGAAGCTGCAGGCAGAAGGCAGGCTGGTGGCCATGGTCGGCGACGGCATAAACGACGCCCCGGCGCTGGCCCAGGCCGACATCGGCATCGCCATCGGTACGGGCACCGATGTGGCCATTGAGACCGGCGATATTACCCTCATCAGCGGCGATCTGTCGGGCATCGTGAATGCCATAAACCTGAGCCAGCGTACCCTGAGAACGATTAAACAGAACCTTTTCTGGGCTTTCGCCTACAATGCATCGCTCATCCCGGTGGCGGCCGGCGTGCTCTTCATCGCCTTTGGACGCGCCGGTGTGCCGTCAGGGCTGCATTTTATTCTCGGTGATTACGGTTTCCTGAACCCGATACTGGCCGCGGCGGCCATGGCGGCTAGCTCTCTGACCGTTGTCTTTAACTCACTGCGCCTGAGGCGGTTTGAACCAGTCAAGTTAACCAATATGGTAAGAGGAGGTGCCCAGATGGCTATTGACCCGGTATGCAAGATGGAAGTAAAGGAAAGCGAGGCGGCGGCAACATCGGAATACAAGGGTAAGAAGTATTACTTCTGTGCTGTTGGTTGCAAAAAGGCGTTTGACCAGGACCCGGATAAATATCTGGTCGGAGAGAAAAAATAGCCTGGCTGACACGATTGCCCGGTTGGGTTATAATGCCTTAGAAGTCCATGGCTTTCATTGTTGGGCTGCTCAGAAATCGCAACTTCATCCTCATTTTGGCTATCGTGCTCGGTCTGACCGTCGGAGAGCCGGTCGCGACCAGAACGGAGCCGCTGGTGCTCCCCCTGCTGGCGCTGGTGATGACGCTCTCCGCCGCCAACGTCACGTCGCGTGAGTTTACCTCCCTGAAGGCAATGCCCCGCACCATTCTCCTTTCCCTGCTGCTTAACTACGTGGTGATGGGGGGCATTACTCTGTTGCTGGCCTGGTGGCTAATCAATGATAAAGACCTGTGGGCAGGGTTTGTGGTCCTGGCCACCGTGCCCCCGGCGGTGGCCGTGGTGCCGTTCAGCTATGTGCTGGGCGGGAATACGCTCTTTTCTCTGATTGGCATGACCGGCGCCTATCTGGCGGCGCTTATAATTATGCCGTCCGTAATGGCGCTGTTTCTTGGGGTGGGCTTTTTCGACCCGTTGAAGCTGCTCATCATCCTGGGAGAACTGATACTGATACCGATTGTTTTTTCCCGGATATTGCTCTTCACCGGCCTGATGAAGCACATCAGCCGCTGGCGCGGCACCATCGTGAACTGGAGCTTTTTCGTTACTCTTTTCACCATAGTGGGGCTGAACCGGCAGGCGTTCTTCGGCGATTTCGCTACCCTGCTTAGGGTCGTCATAATCGCCATCGCCATCTCTTTTGTGCTTGGCTATGTCATCGAGCTGGTGACCAGGGCGCTGCATGTGGAGCGAGAGACGGGCATCAGTACGGTACTCCTGGGCAGTCTGAAAAATTACGGGCTGGCCAGCGGCATTCTACTGACATTGTTCGGGGAAAGGGCAGCCATACCGGCCTCTGTCTGCACCGTGTTTGGTATTCTGCACCTCGTCTGGCTGGGATTTCGCTACCGAAAGAAAGCCTAGCTATCTCGCCAACCTCTGCAGGTAGCGGTGTGCCTGAAGCGCTGCCTTGGCGCCCTCGCCGGCGGCAACAATTATCTGTTTTTCCGGCACATCAGTGACGTCGCCAGCGGCATAAAACCCGGGCACCGAGGTCTCATTGCGCGGGGTAACAATGACTTCACCCCATTTGTTCAGCTTGACCAGACTTTTAACCGCTTCCGAATTGGGCTCCAGCCCGATTTCGATGAAAACCCCGCCAACTTCCAGCTTCTTTTCCTTCCCAGTCTTCAGGTCTTTTAGCTGAATTCCCTCAACGAGTTCCTTGCCCTTTATCCCTGTGGTCTCGTGCTCGAGGAACACCGTCAGTTTTCTGGCGCCTTTGAGCTGGTTGGAAAGGACTGAGTCACCGGTGAGCGGGGTAAGGGAAACGAGGTTAACATGCTGGGCAATTTTTAACAGGTCAAGCACTGCTTCCAGTGCTGAATTGCCACCCCCCACCACCGCCACCTTCTGCCCGGCAAACACCGGGCCATCACATATGGCACAGTAGGATACGCCCCTGCCGGTGAGCTCCGTCTCTCCCGGTACATTCAGCTTTCTCGGCCTTTTGCCAGTAGCGAAAACAACGGCCTGGCTCTGGTATTTTTTACCCGCTTCGGTGGTGGCCGTAAAGCCGCCTTTTATCTTTTTCAGCTGCCTGACCCTGTCCCCTACCTTCTGGTCGATGGGGAACTGGCCGACCTGCGTCTCGAACTTGCTGATTAGCTCCGGGCCTTCGATGAACTGGTAGCCCAGGTAATTTTCGATGCCCCAGGTGGTGTTTATCTGCCCGCCAATGTCACCGCTGATGAGCAGCGTCTTGAGCTGTTTCCGCGCTGCATAGACTCCCGCCGCCAGCCCGGCCGGCCCACCGCCGATAACCATTAAATCGTACATCACCGCCTCTTTGCCCTTTAACCTGTCTGCTGTACCGGAGGACTACTTGAGCAGGCTGTCCAGCTTCGCCTGATTGAAGCCAACGATAACATCATCGCCCACCACGATTACCGGGACGCCCATCTGCTTTGACTTGTTAATCATTTCCTTGGCTTTCTCCCGGTCCTCGGCCACGTTATAGTCGGTGAAAGCTACCCCCTTCTGGGTCAGGTAATCCTTGGCCCGCTTGCAATACGGGCAAGTTGGTGTTGAATATACGGTTACTTTTTTCGCCGCCATTTTTGCCCTCCTAGGTTGTTAACTATCCAATTCCATACCGTATCATTTTTAATGCGTTTATTATATCATAAGTATTAAACAGGCATTTGTATGTGATAAATGTCATATGTACGTTGTCATGCCATAGTGTAAATTAAATGGAACTCGCACGATAAAAGTCAAGCTCAAGGGGAGGAATGGAGCCATGCCAACCGAGCAGGACGCAGCACTGGCAGGAATTAAGACAGCAATTCAGATGGAAGTCGACGGCAAGCAGTTCTACCTGAAGGCAAGCCGGGAAAGCAGCAACGAGGCTGGAAAGAAACTGCTGGCGTCACTGGCTGCCGAAGAGGATGTTCACCGGCAAAAGTTCGAGGAGATATTCGAGGGCATCCGTGACAAGAATGCCTGGCCAGAGGTGGACTTCAGACCGGATGGAGGCAGCAGTCTCCGAACTCTGTTCTCCCGGGCCATCGAGCAGGCAGGGAAGTCCATCAAAGCGGCAAAGGGCGAACTGGATGCGGTCCAGACCGCCGTCGACATGGAAGGCAAGACCTATGACTTTTACATCAGTCTGGGCCGGGCCACTCCCTACCCGGCGGCGCGCGATTTCTACGAGGCTCTGGCGGCACAGGAAAGGGAGCACCAACTCATTCTGCTTGATTACCAGGAGTACCTGAAAAACCCGGCGGGCTGGTTCGTCAGTAAAGAGCATCCCACATTGGACGGGGGCTAAAAATATGGGCCTTTACTGTATTCGTCCTTAAAGGGGGTAGTGGCGTATGAAGCCCAGAGAAATTAAAACAGGGGTTTACTGGGTGGGAGCAGTGGACTGGGACCGACGTCTTTTCGACGCCCTGATACCCCTTCCCGATGGGACAAGCTATAACTCGTATCTGGTGCCGGGCGGTGAAAAAACGGCCCTGATTGATACTGTAGATGCGGCCATGCCCGACATTCTACTGGATAATCTGAAGCAGCTTGGAGTTGGCCGAATCGATTATGTGGTCACCAACCACGCTGAGCAGGACCATTCTGGCGCCCTGCCCGCAGTGCTGAGCACTTATCCAGAGGCAAAAGTTGTCTGCACGTCTAAGTGCCAGAGCATGCTTATTGATTTAGCCTTGGCCACTGAGAAGCGAATTATCGCCGTAGAAGACAGGGCAACGCTTTCCCTGGGCAACAGGACTCTGGAATTTATCCACGCCCCGTGGGTCCACTGGCCAGAGACCATGCTTACTTATCTGCGGGAAGATAAAATACTGTTCTCCTGCGATTTTTTCGGCTCACACCTGGCCACCAGCGACCTTTACGTTACTGACGAGGGACAGGCCTACGAGTCGGCCAAACGCTATTATGCTGAGATAATGATGCCCTTCCGCGCCAGCATCCAGAAAAATCTGGAAGCGGTGAAAAAATATGCCATAGATATTATCGCCCCCAGCCACGGTCCCCTGCACCGCCGACCTGAGTTCATCATGGAGGCCTACCGAAGCTGGGCGTTTGATGAGCCGAAGAACACCGTTGTTTTGCCCTATGTCTCCATGCACGGTAGCACACGCCGGATGGTCGAGTACTTCGTCGGGGCGCTGGTACAGCGCGGCGTTACGGTAAAACAGTTCGACCTGACCAGCGCTGACGTTGGTAAACTGGCCATGTCGCTGATTGATGCCGCGACTGTGGTCCTTGGCACACCCACCGCCTTGGTCGGGCCCCATCCTAGAGTCGCTTATGCCGCCTTTCTGACCAATGCACTCCGGCCTAACATTAAATTTGTCTCCATAATTGGCTCCTATGGTTGGGGAAGCCGGGCAGTAGAGCAGCTAAGTGCCATGCTTCCGAACCTGAAAGTTGAAGTCCTGGGGCCGGTAATGTGCAAGGGGTTGCCGAAGGAACCTGATTTCAAGGCACTGGACGACCTGGCTGATACCATTGCTGCCAAACATAAAGAAAATAATTATGTCTGATTACTATCAGGAGGGGCACTATGGACAAAAATAAAATCATTGAGCTGCTGAATAAAGACCTTCAGGATGAGCACGGCGCCATAATTCAGTACCTGAACCACGCCTATGGCATGGGCGAAGGTGAGATGGCCTGCGAGATTGAGGCCTTTGCCCGCGATGAGATGCGGCACCTAGACTGGTTGGCGGAGACAATTGTTGAGTTAGGAGGTGTTCCCAGCCTAGAGAGAGGCACCAGGCGTATGGGCGGCGCGCAGGTTTCTGAATGGATGGAGAACGATGTGGCTCTGGAACAGGGGGCGATAAAGCAGTACCGGGAGCATATCGGCCTCATTGACGATCCCAAGATAAAGCGTCTGCTGCAACGCATACTCTCTGATGAACAAGCACACCACGGCAGCTTTATGCACTTTGTGGAAAAGGCGAAACGTGAAAAAGTCGAGGATATCAGGGGCACCAGGCAGGATAAGACGGCCGATATACTTAACTGGGGCGTCGAGCATGAGTACACGGTTATCCTTCAGTACCTCCTGCATTCTTATCTGAGCAAGAGCGAAGAAGCCAAAGAGCAACTGGCCGACCAGGCAGTCAACGAGATGCAGCACCTGGGCTGGCTGGCGGAGGAACTGGCGGGCAGTGGCGGCAACCCGAAAATTGAGCATACTGAAGTGGACCGGTCAACCAGACCGGCCGATATGCTCAAGGCCGATATCAAAATCGAGAAAGAAGTCGCCGCTGCCTACGATAAGGCGGGTAAGGCAACCGACGATGCCGACCTGAAGAAACTCCTTTTCCGTATACGGGATAATGAGCTCTACCATATTGACGTATTCAATGACCTGCTGGAAGAAGAGAAGGGAAAATAGCAAAGCTCCATTATTACCAGCAGATTATTCAGGAGAGGGCAAGCATGGCTGAATTCATTGCGGTGGAAAACGCCTCTGAATTGAAAGATGGTGCGCTGCGAGAAGTTTCGGTTCGGGGTAGCAAAATTCTACTTGCCCGAATCGGAGATAACTTTTATGCTGCGGAAAGCCACTGTCCACACCTTGGCGCCAGTCTAGCCAGAGGTATTTTGCATGGTTCAGTCATAACCTGTCCCCGTCATGGTTCTCAATTTGACCTGATTGATGGGCACGTGGTTCGCTGGACACAGTGGTCCGGTCTGATTTCCAGGTTAAATAAGGCGCTGAGGTCGCCCAAATCGCTTAAAGTATATCGTACCAAAGTTGAAGGTGGGAAAATACTGGTGGAGCCTTGAGTCGTTTTATTAAAGGAAAAACAATAATGCCCGATGAATTGGCCGAAGTGCTGGACAGCGCTATTTACAAGGAAATTGCCTCGCAGGCGATATATGAGGCGGCACAGCAGAAAACAAACGACCCGGCAGCCAAAAAACTGCTGAAAGAACTGGCTGGGCAGGAAGTCAAGCACGCTGAAAAATTAAAAGCACTCAAAGAAATGGGTCTGGTAAAGCCGCATTGGTATCAAGATAAAATAGCCGACCTCAAAATCAGCGATTACCTTACTGGCGGCGGGACTTTGGAAGGTGCCGGGCTGCAGGACACGCTTATCTTTGCTATGAAACGCGAGGACGAGTCGGTGGATTTTTACCGCAAAATGATGGGTATGATGCGGGCAAAGGAAGCCAAGCAGCTCTGCGCCGGTCTGGCAAATGAGGAGCTAAGGCATAAAATGCGTCTGGAAATCCTCTACGACCGGTTATTTTACGGGAACGATTGAGACGGGTATTGAAAGAAAAAACGCACCACGGTGGAAGACAGGATACTCAGGGAATTTCGCAACATAGCCGTGGTCGGCTTATCTGCCAATCCCGAGCGGCCCAGCTACAGGATAGCCAGTTACCTTGCCGAACAGGGCTATAACATCATTCCGGTCAACCCTAACGCGCAAAAGATAATGGGCAGGAAAAGCTATCCTGACCTGAGTTCCATACCGGAGGAAGTGGATGTGGTGCAGGTATTCCGCCGGGGCGAGGATGCCATGCCTATCGTTGAGGAGGCCATAAAAATCAAGGCCAAAGCGGTGTGGCTGCAGGAGGGGGTCGTGAATGAAGAGGCCGCAGCCAGGGGCCGGGGCGCAGGGCTGCTCGTCGTTATGGATAAATGCATGCTTGCAGAGCACCGGCGCCTGATTCAGGGACAGATAATTAGGTAATGAGACGAATACTCCAATCTCATCTCGGTGTACATTTCTCCACCACGTAATTTTGAAATTCATGCAGTTGCGTCCGTATATTCATAAAATAAGGAGGCGTACTCAAATGGGAAACAAGATTACTACCGGTCTTTTGCTTTTACTGCTCATTCTTGTCGGCGGGTTTGGCTATTTCACTTATACATTCCAGCAGCAGATAGGCCTAATGCGGAAAGAGTTGAACCGGTTCCAGAGTGAACAGACCGCCCGGACGGAGGCAGTGCGTGGTGAACTGGTGTCACTGCATAATGCCCTGGAAACCGGACTGGATAATCTGGGGACGGAAATAGATAAAAATACGGCCCACACTGCCGTCTTAGAAGATAAAGTTGGCGCCAATCTAGCCATGATTGATACCATGGGGGAAGAGCTGAGCAATAATCGGGACAGGCTCGATACCATGAAGCAGGAACTAGCTGACATGACCGAGCATGCCGGCTCTGTTATCGACGCTTCTGATGTGTATGATAAAGCCAGTCAGACGGTCGTCAGAATCAGCAATGGACAGTTAACAGTGGGGTCCGGGTTTATCTATGGTCCTGAGGGCCATGTCCTGACCGCGCATCACGTTATAGATAATCTGGAGGAAATATATGTCATTACTTCTGATGGCAGGATTTACCAGGCCAGGCTCATTGGGTCTTGCGCTTTCAGCGATGTGGCAGTCTTAAAACTTGATGAGATGACCGGCATTGAACCGCCGGTGCTGTCTGACTCCAGTGATATAAAGGTTGGCGAACCCGTTGCCACTATTGGCAGCCCCTTTGACCTAGCCGAGTCATTGAATACCGGCATTGTCAGTCAAATGAACCGTTTTGCCGAAATAGGCTACGATGGCCAGACGCGCTGGGTGTCAAATCTGATACAGTTCGATGCCGCGGTTAACTTCGGCAATTCCGGAGGACCGTTGTTTAACTCCGCTGGTGATATTATCGGACTGGTCATTGCCCGCGTTGAGCCAGATAGAGGCGACGGCATTTATTACGCCGTTGCCGCAAACAAGGTGAGACGTGTCGCCGACTCCATTATCGCCCAGGGCTACTTTGAATACCCGTGGCTGGGTGTTGAGATTTCTGATTTGACGCCAAAACAGGTGCAGGACATGAAGCTGGAATCCATTAACGGGGTAATAGTCAACCGGGTGGCGGCTGACAGTCCAGCGGAGACGGCCGGTGTTCAGACCGATGATATTATCATCGCTATTGATGGTGCCGAGGTGGGAGATGTGGCCCAGCTGACATCATATCTGGGAGAGTATTTAATCCCTGGAGAAGCGGCAAACTTCACCGTCATCCGGGACGCGACTATGATAGACATATCTCTGGAAGTAGGTCTGCGTCAATGATAAAGATAAAATAAGCGTTACGGCGCTTTTTCTTTAACGACTACCAGCTCAGGCCCTTCAGACGTATCTTCAACGTCAAGGGTTACGCCCTGGAGGCCATTGGCCAGTGGTGTCTCCACCACTAGAACTTTCGAGTCCTCGTGTTTGACCACTTTATCGCCGGGCATCTCCACGTCCAGAATCAAGCCCAGCCCTTGGTTGCTTTTGGTAAGCCTCAATACGGCAAGAGGGTTGTCTACCTTGTCAGACAACATTTTCTTTAACTCCTGCTTAGCACGTTCCGTAACCGCAATCATTGTCAACCTCCTTCTCTTCTAAAATTGCCCCGTCATCTCGAAGCCGTTCACCTCTGGTTCAGTTCTTCAAGGGTAGCATTCAGGGTTATTCTGGTTTTGGTTGCCTTGGCGACATCTTCAGGCGAAAGGAACAGGTCTTCCGCCAAATCTTTCCGGCGAACCATAAATTTTCTTATTTCCCCTGACCAGGTATCACGCACCAAATGGTCAACTGTACCCAGTACTGTGCCGTTTCGGTCCACCACCTCGGCTTTAAATTCCAGTTCCATCTTCCAAAAAAATAAAGCTGGAAGTTATCCAGCTTCACAAGAGATTATATTAGATGATACTGCTGGTGTCAAGGGCATGGCACTGCCGGTGGCTTTTTAATCGGTGAAAGTTTTATTTGTCGCCACCGGATGGCGGTGGTACTTACCTTGCTTGCCAAGGCTCGGTGGGTTATAATTAACAGCAACTGAAAGGGAGGTTCCTTGGTGAAGGCGATACTGCTGGCAGCTGGCGCTGGCACTCGATGCTATCCGTTTACATATCTTACTCCAAAGCTGTTCCAGCAGGTAGGTGGTATACCTCTGGTGGAATACATGCTCTCCTGGTTTGAGGGGACGCCAGAAATTGATGCCCTCTACGTAGCGGTAAGGAATGAAACCATAGCCACCTCGCTGAGGAAGTACCTGAAAAGAAGAAAGCAGTACCTGCCTGAAATCCTCGACTTGTTCCGCAAGCTCGGCTACCGCGTTGAGTATACCAATAACGACCTTGAGGTCAGGGTGCTCAAGGCCGCTGGCTGGGGGACTGGTGGTGACCTGCGCTATGTTCTGGAGCAGATAGGCAGTGCCAACACGCTTGGTGATGACTTCATCGTTTGCTACGCGGACTATATAATTAATAGAACATTGCCCGATGGCGGCCTCAGCCTGCAAATGGACCTCTCTGACATCATCCGTTATCACTACCACTGCCAGAAAGCTCTGGGCACGGTAATGACCGTGGCTTTCGTCGTCGTGAAAAAAGAGGCGGCTACCAGATTCGGTGTCGGCCAGCTCGAAGCAGCGGGTGACGGCAGGGTGGTTCGCGGCTTCATTGAGAAGCCGGATATCAGTCAGGTGCCTGAAGAACCGGCGGTCAATGCCGGCATTTCCATAATCAACAGTCGCTTCCTTCTCCCCCGAATTGAACAATATCTGCCCGGAAAGCCGGGCACCAGCCTGGAAAAGAACCTGATGGAACAGTTGGCCAAAGAAGAGAGGCCGAGGCTGGCCGCCTACCTGCTTAACCTAGATGCCTGGTTTGATGTGGGAACACTGCAGCAGCTAATTGACACCAATATATTTATCGCGTCCAGGAAAGTATAGCCAATGAAGAGAGCCGTTGTTACTGGCGGTGCTGGATTTATCGGGTCTCATCTGTCGGATGAACTTGCCGAACGGAGTTACCAGGTCACTATTCTGGACGATATTTCCACCGGCAAGCAGAGCAATATTGAAGCACTGCGGAACCGGGGCAATATTGACTTTGTTCAGGGGAGCATCACTGACCTGCCGCGGCTGCAGAAGCTGTTCAAGGGCAGCGATTATATATTTCATCAGGCGGCGCTGGCCCGCGTTCCTTTCAGCGTAAGCGACCCCCTGAGCGCCAATGAGGTCAATATTACGGGGACACTGAAAGTCCTGATTGCCGCCAGAGATAACGGCGTGAAAAAAGTGGTGTTTGCCTCATCTTCGTCAGTATATGGCGATGCACCGGTGTTACCACAGCACGAGGACATGCTCCCCGGCCCGCTTTCACCATACGCCCTGACCAAGTTAGCCGGCGAACACTACTGCACCATTTTCAAACAGCTCTACGGCCTGCCCACCGTTTGCTTGCGATATTTCAACGTCTATGGCCCAAGACAGGATCCTCACTCCCAGTACGCTATGGTCATCCCGGCCTTCATTGACCGAATTGCCCACCAGCAGCCTCCGGTCATCTTTGGCGATGGCGAGCAGAGCCGGGATTTTGCCTTTATTCGCGACGTCATCCGGGCCAATATCCTGGCGGCGGAAAGCACTGCCGAGGGCATCTTCAATATCGGTAGCGGCAGCAACATCACCATAAACCGACTGGCCGACCTGATTCTCAGGATTATGAACAGCGACCTTAAACCTGTTTACCAGGAGCCCCGCCCCGGCGATGTCAGGCATACCCTGGCTGAGATTTCCAAGGCCAAATCATTCGGCTATGAGCCGGAATGGAGTCTGGAAAGAGCTTTAGAGATGATGATACCCTTCTATACAGGTGACTAAACTTCAGGCAATGAGTAAGCAGCCGTTCCTAGAGAAGGGAGTGGGAATGAAAACAGCAGTATCCGTAATCGGTGCCGGATATGTAGGCCTGGTAATCGCCACCTGTTTGGCAAAACTGGGTAATGAAGTCACCCTGGTAGATATAGATGAGCTTAAGGTCGAATCTATACGTAATGGAATCTCACCAATTTATGAGAGTGGCCTAGATGAACTTTTACACAGCGTGGATATGCAGGTAACCACCGACTATGAAAAGACCATGACCTCGAAAATAATCATATTATGCTTGAATACACCGTCAGACGAGAGAGGCATCAATCTGGATTCTATATCCAAAGCAGCAAAGGAACTGGCCGGCATACTAGAAAGGCGGCGTGACTATTGTGTCATTGCGGTAAAGAGCACCGTCGTTCCGGGTACAACTGAGGAGCTGGTTATCCCCACTCTGGAAAAATCAGGGAAGAAGGCGGGTAAGGACTTCGGGGCCTGCATGAGTCCGGAGTTTTTGCGAGAGGGAAAAGCGATAAACGATTTCATGGAGCCAGCACGTGTAGTTGTAGGAGAGTACGACAGGACTTCCGGAGATGCCTTTTGCCAGCTCTACAAACACTCAAATGCTCCCATCATGCGCACCAACATTAAAACTGCGGAGATGATAAAGCTTGCCTCAAACGCCTTTTTGGCCGCCAAGATTTCTTATATTAATGAAATCGGCAATATGTGCAAGCAACTGGGCATAGACGCATATGACGTGGCTAAGGGCATGGGTTTTGATGACCGCATTGGCAATAAGTTTTTAAACGCTGGAATTGGTTTTGGAGGCTCCTGTCTGCCCAAAGACCTTCAAATGCTCATCGCGAAAGCAAAAGAGATAAACTATCACCCCAGAATCCTGGAAGAAATATTGAGATTGAATGATGAACAGGCGGCCAGGGTGATAGACCTGCTCAAGAAGCATGTCCCATTGCAAGATGCGGTAATAGGTCTTCTGGGGCTGGCATTCAAGTCCGGTACTGACGACGTTAGAGATTCCAGAGCTATAGGCATTGTTGAAGCTTTGTTGCAAGAAGGCGCGCGTGTAAGAGCCTATGACCCGCTTGCGGCCGATAATTTCCGTAAACTCTTCCCTCAAATAGAGTACGTGACAAGAGAAGAAGTCTTGAATTCGGCTGCCATTGTCATTGTCACCGAATGGGAAGAGTTCAATAATCTGGACTACAGAGGCAAGATTGTCATCGATGGCAGAAGAATAGCCAAAGCAAGAGAAGCCAAAATATACGAAGGTATATGCTGGTAAAAAGCCAGGAGCAGGATAGCTTGCTATAAAAATCTCTGAGAACTCATCTGAAATGTTCTTACTATAAGAAACATGGCAATCTCAGGTCACTCTAAAATGCAAGAATCATCAAATTCCAGAAAAACAGGGCTAATACGGCGGATGTTGAAGCTCCTCATGCGGATAGATAACCTCTGCTACAAGAGTGTCTCCATGCTGGCCATAGCCGCCGAGGGAGGAATTCACCCCAAACACCGGCTGACCAACTATCATCAGTTTTTCATTGATAACGTTAGCCCTAATGACACGGTACTGGACATAGGCTGTGGCAACGGCTTCCTTACTTGTGACCTTGCCAAAAAAGCAAGACATGTTACCGCCATAGACATCAATAAAGACAACATTGAATTTGCCAGGATGAATTATAACCGGGAAAATATAAAGTACCTGCATGGAGATGCCACCCGGTTCGATTTCAAAGCAAGATTTGATATTGTTGTCATGTCGAACCTGCTGGAACACATAGACAACAGGCTCTATTTTTTATCGAAAATCAGAAAACTGGCGAATACATTTCTCATTCGGGTCCCCCAGTTCGATAGAGACTGGCTAACTTATTACAAGAGTGAGCTGGGCGTTGAGTACCGCCTCGACCCAACGCACAAAATAGAATACACGATGGCAAGTCTTTCCCGGGAATTGAAACAGGCCGGGATGGGCATTAAAAAAGCTTCCATACATTTCGGAGAAATCTGGACGGTGGTTGGGCATTTGAAATGAGGTCTCAAGCATTAAGAGGTAGTAGTCTGGCTTTATTCTTTACTTTCGGGGTTTCCCTGAAGCTATGGTACGAGACGGGCATGTTCGACCGGGAAATAGCCATCTATAATGAAGCCAGTAAATATTTTAAGCACATATATTTTTTTACCTATGGTACCGAGGATTTAAAATTCAAAGGCCATCTTGCTGACAACTTAACGGTTATCCCCAAGAAATACATCAAGAACAACCTCCTTTATTCTTTTTTGCTGCCATTTATCCATCGTAAAACGCTTAAAGAAATTGATGTACTGAAAACCAATCAGATGCTCGGCTCCTGGAGCGCAGCTTTAGCCAAGCTAATTTACCGCAAAAAGCTAGTGGTCAGGACAGGCTACATGTGGTCTATTCATCTCAGCCAGGAAAATGCCAGAGGCTGGCGGAGAATGTTAAGCAAGAATATAGAAAAACTGGTGTATAGCCTGGCCGATGCGGCGATAACGAGCTCGCAAAAAAACTTTGCATATGTTGAGCATAACTACCACCCGCGTGGCCATATACTTATCCCCAATTACGTTGAGACCGATGTCTTTCGGCCCTTAAATATGGCCAGGAAAAAAGACTCAATTTGCTTCATCGGCAGGCTGAACAAGCAGAAAAATCTCTTCGCTTTATTTGAGGCTTTAAGCAGCTCGCCATATACCATTGACCTCATTGGCTCAGGAGAACAGGAGGCGCAGTTAAGAGAATTTGCCAGGGAAAACGGCGTTATGGCCAATTTTTTAGGCAATATCCCGAATAATGAATTGCCCGGGATTTTGAATGAACACGAATTGTTTGTCCTGCCTTCCTTATGGGAAGGCATGCCCAAAACACTCCTGGAAGCAATGGCGTGTGGACTCCCGGTAGTAGGGACAAATGTCGATGGCATAAGAGAGGTAATAAAGCACGAAAAAAATGGCCTCTTGTGCAACACTGCTCCCCGGTCAATCAGAGAAGCTATTATCCGTGTCATGAAGGATGAGGCCCTGAAAAAGCGACTGGGCGAAAATGCGAGAAAAACTATTGAACAGCAGTTTTCCTTAAAAAAGCTGATTGAGAAAGAACTGGAGCTGTATTCGCATCTATTAAAATAGAAGTCTGCCAAGATGTTTGAACTGATAAGAACCAAGATTGATGAATACGGGAAAAAATACCAGCTAGACCTGGTCTATATCATAAAAAACGAATTCTGGGTATATTTCAGGCTAGCGATTTCGCTGCTTTGCGGCTTTGCCATTTCCGTTACCTTTGCCCGCCTGGCCCCCAAAGAAATCTTTGGACAATATAATTTTATACTGGCTATTCTGGCAATGGTTTCCCTTGTTTCCGTCCCGGGCTTGGCCAATGCCATCATACGTTCTGTGGCCAGGGGTCGTGATGGCAACTACAGAGGGGCGGTGAAGATAAGGTTTCTCTGGAGCCTGCTCGGCATACCGGCGCTTCTCGGAGTTGGTGCCTATTATTACTACTATGATACTCAAATAATTGGTATTTGCCTGATGATAGCCAGTATTTTTTCTCCCTTTATCTGGGCGCCAAATATCTGGGAAAGCTTGCTAATAGGTAAGAGGCGGTTTGATTTAACCGCCCGGTATGGCAGTATCCATTCCATCGCCAGTGCGGCCAGCATGGTTGGGGTGCTTCTCTTAAACGCGGACTACCTGGTGCCCATAGTTGTTGTCTATCTCACTATCAACTCTCTTCTGAGCTGTATCTTTTACTGGCGGAGTCTGCGCTATATTGAAAATAACCAGAAGGATAGCGAGTGCCGGGGATACGGCTATTTTCTAACCACCGCAAACATAATCTCAACACTGGCCGATAATATTGATAAAGTTCTGCTGGGAGTCTTCATGGGGGCTGCCCCGCTGGCCGTCTATTCTATCGCCAAGACAATTCCAGATGGGATAAGAACTGTGCTAAAGCCGGTTTGGTCCCCTTTCATGCCTAAATTCAGCCAGGACGA
The DNA here is from genome assembly GCA_034409565.1 of Dehalococcoidales bacterium. Taxonomy (GTDB): domain Bacteria; phylum Chloroflexota; class Dehalococcoidia; order Dehalococcoidales; family RBG-16-60-22; genus E44-bin89. Next base: position 19,971 of record DAOUMS010000022.1, on the reverse strand, counting down.
AATCGAAATGGGGGAAGTTCAAACAAAGACAAAACCGTTTATTTTACCTTTAATCATAGCCACTCTCGTTGGCGCCATCCTGTACTGGTTCTTTATAGATGACGTTGTCCTCCTTTTTTTCAGCACTAAATACGCGGACTCGATTCCTTACGTAAAAATGCTGCTCCTGATGATACTGGCCTCAATCCCGGGTGCTCTCTGGGGAACATTCGCTATTGCCAAAAAGAGGCGCAAGACAATTTTCTTGCGGTCTCATGTTTTCTCCTTTGTGAGACTTCTTATTGTATCCGGCTTCGTCTACAAATGGGGAATTATGGGTGCCGTCTGGGCACTGAACCTGAATATGGTACTTCATGCCTTGCTCACCTGGGCAGGTCTTAAATGGGAAAAGGTATCTCCGCAGCGATGAACCGGGGATGGTTGAAAAGGGAGTAGGGAGTGGCTATCCCCCTCACAGCTCAGGGGGTTGGTATTAAGTTTTGGACTGACCGCGTTCCAATGCCGGGCCGCGATAACAGATATCTGGCGGTCTCTTTCCCCGACCCTGATTATCAGTATTGCATACCAAGAGGCGGTAATATATACTTTTTATTGATTATGTAAAAAAGACGTCAAGCGCGTTGACGGTAAAGAGGATAAATGGCCAGCATTGTGATGATTATTGAGGGAGAAGTAAGTCCATGAGCAGGGTTTTGCTTATTAGTTCCGCCTCGGTAGGCCCGCTATTCATCAGCACTTTATTAAAAAAGGAAGGACACATCGTCCGGCGGTTGTATCAGGGGTACAAAGAGTCCCTTGGTGACCCTTCAGCGCCATTCCTCCCCCCGCTGACAGAAGAAAAATTAAGAGAGTTCCGGCCTGATATTGTCGGCTTTTCCGTCGATACTTCGAGCTTCGAAAAAGCGGTGGCCATGGCGTCAGAAATCAAAGAGGTCCTCACCGATGCCTACATAGTCTTCGGGGGGCCGCATCCAACTGTCTGTCCTGATGAGGCTATAGGAAAAGCACCGGTCGACGCCATCTGTGTGGGGGAGGGGGAATATGCCATGCTTGAACTCTGCCGTGAGCTACAAGCCCGGAGGGCTCCGATTGCGGTGAAAAATATCTGGGTAAAGCATGGCGGCGAGATATACCGGAACCCGCAGCGTCCGTATTTGCAGGAGCTTGATTCCATCCCGATGGATAGAGAGGACATCTGGTATACAGGTGTCTTCACGGGTAGAGGCTGTGTCGGGAGGTGCACCTTTTGCAATGTGCCGACCATCCGGAAATGCGGCCCGGGAGGGAAGTACTTCCGCAAGCGCAGCATTGAAAGCGTATTAGATGAAGTGCAGGTAGTATATAAGAATATCCTCGAGAAAAGCTCTCTGACCGGGATTGTGGGCAACCTTCTGCGCGGAAAGAAAACGGACATCCCCACCCGTTTCAAGGAGGAGACCTCCCCGGGAGACCAGAACTGGTTCTCGGAATCGGCCAGGCGTCTGAATGAGCGGTTCCCCAAGCTGACCTATTTATTTCAGGCGGCAGCGGTTGCTGGCAGTCTCCTCCCCCGGAAGAAAACGGGCATCCCAGTCCGTTTCAAGGATGATACCTTCCTGGGAGACCGAAAATGGTTCCTGGAATTTGCTAGACGTCTGCATGAGCGGTTTCCCCGTCTGACCTATATGTGCCAGGCTACCGCCAAGGAAATTGATGAAGAGGTTGCACACTGGCTGAAGAAGAGCGGTTGCGTTCAGGTCTTGCTGGGACTGGAGACTGGCAGCGAAAAGTTGAGAAACGACCTGCTGCGAAAGAATGTCACTGATAAACAGATAGCAACCGCGTGCCAGTTACTCCGGGAGCAACGAATACAAATACTGGGGTCCTGGATGTACGGGCTTTTGGGAGAGACTTTCTCCGACATGCTCCGGACGTTTATCATGTCGGTCAGAGAGGGTGACTCTTCGAACCTTTCTTTCTTTACGCCCCTGCCGGGGACGGAGCTTTTTGATAAAGCGGTTGAAAAGGGGATAATAGACGCCAGCTATCACCACGGCGGCGTCTATCGTACCGTGGCCCTCCACGAAGGTGAGGCGCGTTTTCAGGTCCTTATGGTATCCCTTATTCATGCCTTGAAGAATGTCAGAATTCCGCCTGATTACAGGTACATCCGCCGTCTGGGTTCCCGGAGTAACTTGAAAGGTAAGACCGTTGGCGAAGTAATCGCCGAAGAGCTGGAAAGTACCATGAATGGCACGCATGATGATGAGTGAAAAATTGATGGGAATTTAAAATGGAGACTTATCCGAAGCCATTAGCCATTTTTAGCAAATACTCAAAATGTATTGGGGGAGATTAATTGAGACAAGACCAAATCCCGTTAGCCTTTCCCTGTATCGGGCCTGAAGAAAAAGAGGCCGTGTTGCAGGTGCTGGCCTCCGGCCGCCTGACACACGGCGAATACAACGAGAAATTAGAAACCGATTTTGCCCGGTATATTGGTGTCAGGCACGCCATCACCATGAATTCCTGCACTTCGGCTCTGGAGGTCAGTCTCAAGGTTCACGGCATCAGAGGGGAAGTAATTATTCCCAGTTTCACCTTTGTGGCCACCGCCAATGCCGTGATAAACGCAGGCGCAATACCCGTTTTCTGCGATGTGGATATTGAAACTCGCAATACATCTGCCGAACACATCAAGTCATGTATAACCCCCGACACTGAGGCAGTCATGGTAGTCCATTTCGGGGGGCAACCGTGTGCTATGGATGATATTGTAGCGCTCTGCGCAAAACATGGCCTGCTGTTAATTGAGGACAGCGCCGAGACCATTGGCGCTACATGGCAAGGGAAGCAGGCTGGAAGCTTCGGGATAGGCTGCTTCTCCTTTTTCCCAACCAAGAATATTACTGCTGGAGAAGGCGGCTTGGTGACCTGTCAGGATGACGCGGTAGCCCGGAAAATAAGGGCGATGATTGCGCATGGGATTCCACCTGGAGCCTTCGCCAGAGAAAAGGCAGCCAAGCCCTGGTTTCGCGCCGCAATGATAGCCGGGCACAATTTCAGAATGTCAAATATCCTTGCCGCCATTGGCTATTATCAACTGAAGAAGCTCGATAAAATGAACCACCAAAGGCAATTGCTCGCAAGTCATTACGATAAAGGTATCAAGCAAAGGAAGCTACCGGTTAAAGCGCCAGAAGTCCAAAAGGGGGCTGCTCACGTGTATCAGATGTATACTGTTCAGGTAGACCCCGCCCACCGGGATGCCTGGGTCCTTGAGTTGCGTAAAAATGGTGTCGAGGCCAGCGTTCACTTCGACCCCCCAGTCCATTTGCAGCCGTTTTATCAAGAGCATTATCCGAATCGCCGTCCACTACCCAATACCGAAATTCTGGCCCGGAGCCTGATGACGCTACCCATGTACCCGGACTTAAAGCCGCCAGAAGTACGCCGGGTTTTAAATGTCATGAAAGAATCCATGGCTATATGACGGTAGATATGGAGCTAATTGCCTGGGATAATAAAGCGCTTCTAATCGTGGTGCTGCTGGTAATTAATTTTCTGCTGAAATTAAAGACCTTCCGGGCCCCGCTGGACCATGACACGTCCAGTCATTTATATTTTGCTTACCTGAAGTACCATCGGGTCCCGTTTCTTAGCTCCTACGGCTTCGGGGTAAAGTACTTCTTGCCCAGAATGTATACCATTGTCATGGGCTGGATGAAGGACGCTCCGCACCGTTTTCGGGTATTCAACATGGCGCCATCCTCTCTGGTCATTATCCTGTGGGTGTTATCAGACCCGTTGCTCAGCAGTGCTGAGCTCCCCTTTTACTTCCTTGGCGTGCTGCTCATCAATTCCTTATGGGTTAATTACCTGACGTCAGCGGCCGAATTTCACAGTGTCGTTCTGGTACTGGCAATATTTTTCCTGCCCCAAATTGCGCCTTTTCCGGTGGCGTGGGTACTGCAACTTGTTTTGCTGGCACTCCTTATCGGTGGCTTCAAGATAGTTGATGCCGCCTACTTGCTGCCAGTATTGGCGCTGCATGGGGTACAGATTCTAGACTATAAATGGTGGGTTGGTATTGGCCTGGTTCTTCTTGGCATATATGCCTTTAGAGGTCTTCAACATACCCAATCGTCAATCCGCCAGTATGAAAGCAAAAGGAATTGGCTCAATCCCAAAAGTATGAGTTTCATAATTCACTGCCCCCATTTTTGCCTGTTCATGCTTTTACTGGGTCTGGGCAACATTATATGGACCTCATGGGAATGGGCCGTTTTTCAACTGGTGTTATGGGGAGTGTTATTAACCCAGCGAGTATTCGTGAGCTATTTATTTTATCCTTCTTTAGTTTTGGGACTTTTTATTGCTTTTCAAACTCAATGGCTGGATGTAATACCTTTTCCCTGGGGCTGGTTGTTTGTCTTAGCCGTTTTTCTGGGGCATACTCTGATATATATATTACTCCTTTCACCACGCGAGACTGACATTCGTTACCGGAGGTGGATTTCTTCCAAGGAATGGCGGGCTTATCTGGATAATAGAGACCAGCAGGTTCAGTGGCTGAAACGTCACCTGAAGTCCGGGGAACGTGTTTATCTGTGGGGCAGTCATGTGGCTCTGCTATTGCTTTCTGGTCTGCGCCATGCCCCGCATACATTCTATTCGCACAATCACCTGGTTTACTGGAGCGATGTAAAGGATAAACAGAGCTACGCCTCTGATTATCTTCGGAAAGAGCCGCCAAAGTATGTTATCGAATCTGAGATAATGGAAAATATGAAATTTCCGGCCAGTGAATTCCAGGATATTTATGCTCAAATTGGCTCGGTAGGAAATATGGCAGTTTATGAGCGAACAGGTTAAAAAGAGGAGGGTTATGCTATGAACTATGCTTTTATTACTGGCGGCCTGGGGTTTATAGGTTCCTTTATTACACGACAGCTGATTGAGGAAAATCACGTAGACAAAGTAGTTTGCCTTGACCATTTTGGTCGGTATATTGATTCCGTTCGCCCGGGATTCAGTGACTATCGAAGCCTCCGTGTGGAAGGGATTTTCGACCGTGTTATAATAGAGCGAGGTGAGGCCAAATTCCTCAGCGTGTTAGCTCAGTTGATTGATAAGTATCGTCCCTTATACATTTTCCATTTGGCCTCCGTACCGGTCGCCAAGTTAAATAATCTGAATACAGAGGAGGCTCTGGAAGGCACCGTAGAGTCTACCGGCAATATCATTGAAGTGATTGGTCAATTGAATAAAAGGGACGGTTACAAACCAAAAAGGTTCGTTTACACTTCATCCAGCATGATTTACGGTGACTTCGTCAGTGATGTAGCCACTGAGGAACACCCGACCAACCCCAAGGAGATTTATGGCACCATGAAGCTGGCCGGAGAGGTGGTTGCTCAAGGCCTGGGGAGATATTTCAATATCCCTACTACTATAATTCGCCCCTCGGCTGTTTACGGGCCGACCGATATGAACCGTCGGGTCAGTCAGATTTTCATCGAGAAAGCTTTTGCGGGGGAAAAACTTGTGGTACAGGGCGCTGATGAGTCTCTGGACTTCACTTACGTGAAAGACGCTGCCAACGGGTTTGTTCTGGCCGCTACCAGTGAAAAAGGAGCGGGGGAGGTGTTCAATATTACTCATGGTAAGGCCCATACCCTGCTGGAATACGTTATGTGCCTGCAAAAACATTTCCCGGATTTACAGTACGAAGTCACTGAGAGGGATGCCTTCCGTCCCAGAAGAGGGACGCTATCTATTGAAAAAGCCAGAAAATTGCTCGGCTATGAGCCCAGGTATTCCTTACAGGGTGGAGTGGATGAATATGTTGCCTTTATGAAAAAGCACCCTTCAAGTTTATAGACACGGCTTCCAACAAATAAAAAGCAATACATGAAGAAGTATTGTTATGATATCTGAAGTTATACAATCAATGAGTTCGCAACTATCTCAATTGTGCATTGAGCTGGTTGAAAAAGATTGGGAGAGCAAACTCTTCAACCGGAACGTAATCGCTATAACTTTCGATTCGCGGTGTGAATCTTTACCCGAATCACAGAGAGAAGAGAGCTGGACCCGGGCAGTAAAGGACCTGCAACTCAAGCTGGAAGCATTCAGGCCGTGTTTGTTGACCAGTCGGATTTTGGCCCTGAACCAGGGAGCAACACGGGCTTTAGAAAATAACGGGTTCCATCTAATGGAATGTTTTTTAGAATTGGAGCATGACTTGAAACAGATTCCTGCCATGACCGGGAAAAACATCATCCGCCGGTTCTCTGAAAACGAAGTTCCTCAATTAGAAAGTATGGCCTTTGCCGCATTCGATTACAGCCGGTTTCATATGGACCCTCTCATCGATGCCACGGCGGCCAATACCTCTCGGGCGGAATGGGTGAGAAATGCCTGCAAGGGAAGGGCAGAGGCCGTCTTTGTGGCGGAGGTAGACCGGCGTCCCGTCGGCTTCGTGCTCTGCAGAAAAAAGGTGACCGGGTCAGGGACGGCAGGCATTTTAGACCTTATTGCCGTACATCCAGACTACCGGAGACAAAAATTGGGCTATAATTTAACGGTTGAATTTCTAAAGTTTTGCCGCCGTCAAAAGTACTCTCTGGCCAGAGTAGGGACCCAGGCGCACAACATCCCTTCAATACGAATGTATGAAAAAACAGGGTTCTCGATGAGTCAGGCCTATTATAGTTATCACAAACATATGAGCTAACATGGGACAGGATATATCTATTGTGGTACCCTTTCATAACGAGGCAGAATCGTTGCCGATTTTGCTTCCCTTGATTATGGAAGCGATAGAGTCCTCCAGCAAATCATTTGAAGTCATCGTGGTTGATGACGCCTCCTCGGATAATAGTGTGGAAGTAGTCAAACGGTACCAGGAACAGTACCCCGTAATCAAACTGATTCAGCTTCCCAGGAGAGGCGGGCAAACTGGCTGCTATAAAGAAGCGTTTCAAAAGGTTCAGGGCCACTACATCATCCGCATGGATGCTGATTTACAGGATGACCCCAGAGATTTGCCCAAATTTTTAGAAAAAATCGACCAGGGTTCGGACCTGGTTATGGGACTAAGGGAGTGCCGCAAGCATTCGAGAATAGTGCGATTGGTTGGCGGTATCTACGACCTGATGATTCTGGCTTTACTGGATTCCCCTCTCCATTCTAATTCGGGCAGTTACGTGGCTTTCAAAGCCGATTTAGTCAAAAAAGGCCCGTTTAGAAAAGGCGACCACAGGTATTTACCGATTATTGCCATGCGGCGTGGGGCGAAAAACATCGCCGAAGTTCTTGTAAGACATAGCGAAAGAAAATGGGGGAAGTCAAAATACAATACATTCAAAAAAGTTATTCTGGGTATCCCGGAAGTGTTTTTGTTCTTGGTTCGTTACAAATTAGGCATCTACGACCCAAGGTAATACCAGTTGAGGGTTACAAATAATGAGAATAGTATTTAATGATAACAGAGGAGACGAGAACCTGGGTTCAACACGAATTTTCGTGCATAACCTTCATTACTGGCTCTCACAGTTAGGTTATGATGTTCATCTAAATGACTGGACGCATTATTCAGACTACGATGTGGCAATATTTGGAAAGAACGTGGAAGCGGCGCAAATCCAGGAGGCCAGGGCACGAAATCCTAAACTGGTATGCGGGTGCATCCATCCCAATGATGTTACCAGCCAAAAGAAAGCAGTCATGAAACAAAGCGATTTTTTTATCGCCGGCTGTATTGAAGAGAGGGACTACTATTTACGCTACAATGACAATGTGTTCATTTTTCTCGACCTTGAGCGAATGTTTACCAGAGTCAAGAAACACGAAGACCACGAGCCGATTGTAGTTGGTTATCACGGGAATCTTGACCATTTAACCCAATTTCAGCCTTATTTGAAGCCGGCTCTGGAAACTCTGGCTAGGGAGATTCCCATCAAATTGCTCGTGGTATTTAATAAAAAGCAACTGGGGCCGTGGCGCGTTGGGCGACCAGCGATTGAAATCGAAGAGGTGCAATGGGATATTGAGACGATTGAGGAACAGCTACTCCGCTGTGATATCGGCCTAGTCCCCGGCCTGACGCCAATCAGTCCGGTTGAAAAAAGGGCTATATTTGGCCTTCTAAAGTGCCTGCAGTGGCGACTCACGTCATATAAGCATGATTATTTACTGCGCTTTAAAAATACCAGCAACTCGGGACGCGCTTATGTTTTTCACCAGTTAGGTATTCCGGTAATCTCCGATTTTCTACCTTCCAGCTTTCACATCCTGACAGACCCCAGATGTGGCTATCTGGCCCATAGTACGGAGGGCTGGTTGTCCGCACTGCGAGACTTGTGCCAGTCTGCCGAAAAACGGCAAAAAATAGCGCAGAACGCGCTGGCGGGTTTCCAGCGCCATTGTGACCCTCTGGAATGGAGTCGGCGATTATATGAGGATATCGAAAACCTGTGGCAACGGCTTACTTCATCCCCTTCGAAGAAGCCCGGGTCAAAGCAATAATACTGAGGTTGAGGCGAAAGATTGCGAAACATAATGTTCTCTCTCTTTTTTACTGTCGCTAAACCTTTTATGGGGAAAGGCTTGGGTAGGCTTCCTTTTGTTTCCAGGCTGTCCACTTTCTTATTTCAACGCGTCACGCCGAAAGGAATAGTCGAAATAAAAGCCAGGGGCCATAAAATGCATATTGATACCTTACGCATGGGTACCGTCTTATTGAGGAGCCAAGACAGTTATGAATCGGCAGTAACTCAGTTACTTGAGAGTATAGTCACCAGAGGCATGGTCGTTGTAGATATAGGCGCCAGTGCGGGCTACCACACGTTGACGATGGCCAGACTCGTAGGCGAAGAAGGCAGAGTTTTCAGCTTTGAGCCCGAGCCATACAGTTTTGAATTACTGGTAAGAAATATAAAATTGAACGGCTATAGCCATGTTTGTGCCGTAAATAAAGCGGTGTCAAACAAAAATGGAAAAACCTGGCTGTTCGTGCCTGAAGACAGCACGCTAAAAAGTCTGCTACTGCCAGACCGGAAATTTAGCAATGGGAAGTATATTGAAGTAGAGATGCAGACTATGGATGACTTCTTTCAGGATTATCCCACTCCGGATGTTATTAAAATGGATGCGGAAGGAGCCGAACCTCTGGTTCTCTCTGGCATGGCGAATATTATTCAGCGTAACAAGCAGCTAAAGATTATCACCGAATTTAATCCAAAGCGATTGAGGCTACTGGGGAATTCACCGGAAGAGTACCTCAGTATGCTTTCAGGATATGGATTCCAGATGCAAAAGCTGAATGATGCGACGAATCGTCTGGAACGGATTGTGGAAACCAGAGCTCTGATGGACTATGCTGACGAAGGGTCATTCACCAACCTGTATTGCACCAGAGACAACGGGCACTAGCCAAAGGTAGCCAGCTACCATGAAAATCATGTATGAAAAAGAAAAAGGCAGGTTAGTTTACGCTGGAAAAAGTCCCTCCCCAGATTTCTGGGATAGCCACTGGGACCTGGCAGACCTTAGAGAAAGCATAGAAAGAGGCAAAAACAGCGCTTTCATCCTGAAAAGGCTGAGAAAATATATCCCTGATAAAAAAGGGCGAGTCCTGGAGGGGGGCTGTGGCCAGGGGCAAATAGTCTATTGTATGCATGTCCACGGCTATGAAAGTGTGGGAGTAGACTTTGCCGAAAAAGCCGTGGCGAGGACCAAGGAACTTTTCCCTGCTCTTGATGTCAGGGTGGGAGACGTAAGAGATTTGCCATTTCCTGATGACTATTTCCTGGGATACTGGTCGCTGGGAGTGATAGAACATTTTCAAGAGGGATATGATGCTATTTTGAAGGAGATGAAAAGGGTGCTGGTCAACGGGGGCTTCTTATTTCTGGGTTTTCCCTATATGTCTTTTTTGAGAAAATTCAAAGCCAGACTTGGCCGGTACCGGCCATTTACCGGGGAAAAGATGGAGGACTTTTACCAGTATGTTCTGGACGAAGGCGCAGTAACAAGAGAGCTTGGATCATATGGATTTAAGCTCATTGAGAAAAAACCTTACTCCGGGCTGAAAGGGTTCAAAGATGAGGTGGCTGTCTTCAGGTCGTTGGGGCAAAAGTTGTTTGACTATGGAGGAAAAAACCTGTGGGTGAGGGGATTCAGATATATCTTTGATATATTGCTGGCGTTTTTCGCGGGGCATATGATACTTCTAGTTCTCCGGAACACGAAATAGGTCTTTAAGATGCGCAACAAGCCCAAAATAAGCGTCATAATGTCCGTATACAACGGGGCAAAATACCTGGGAGAGGCGATAGAGAGCGTCCTCGGCCAGACATTTACTGATTTCGATTTCATTATTGTCAACGACGGCTCCACGGACGGCTCGCTTGAAATAATCCAGAGCTATCATGACGAGAGAATCAGGGTAATCAACAACGAGAGTAATATTGGCCTGACAAAATCTTTGAACAAAGCCATCGAAGAATCTGGTGGCGAGTATATTGCGCGCCAGGATGCGGATGATATTTCTCTGCCCGACCGCTTTGGCGAACAGGTGCGGTTCCTGGAAAAGCACCAAGAGGTAGCTCTGCTGGGTACAAGTGTTTATAGAATCGATAGCAATGGGAAAAAAATCGGCAAAATGATAATGCTGGCCAGACCCACTATGAAAGACCTGTTCAGGGGGAACCAGTTTAACCACGGTTCAGTAATATTCAGAAGAAGGCTCCTGGATGATGTGGGCGGGTATAATGATTTGTTTCGATATGTCCAGGACTACGAACTCTGGTTAAGAATCGCCAGGCATCACGAAGTCCGGAACCTGACCAGGCTCTTGTATAAACTGAGGTCCCATAACAGGAATGTCAGGTTCACCAATGTAGAAGAAGCCACACTATACACTATCCTCGCCAAAAAGCTGGCAAAAGAAATCTTGGCAGACAAAATCTTAAAAGAAATAAACGTGAGCGGAATAAGAAGTCTATACCAGTATTTGAGCAAAGACGAGGCAGTTATCATTCATAAGGCGAAAGCGTCTTTGCACGTGGACACCGGCAATCTTAAGCTGGCAAGAACAGAGTACAAGAAAATTTTCGATTTAACGCCCTTTGACCTTGAGAATGATATAAACATTGTCCGTTCATATTTCGGAAGGGACGTGATGATTGGCAGCTCCCGGCTCTATGAGCGCATGACGAATCTCGGCAAATATCTTAAAAACTGGTATTTGAGGTAAGGTTTTTAATAAGCCCCGTCTATTTTGGTTTTCCCGTCACCAGTTCCAGCAATAAACGCTGCCACTTATCCGATATAACATTAAAAGTATACTCTTTTTCTATCAATCGACGGGCATTTCGCGATATCTCCTCAAGGTCAGGACGCTCCGAAACACGGATAACATTTCTGGCAATGCACTCGGGAGAGTCGTCTTCAAGAATAAAGCCTGTTTCCCCGTCTTTTACCAGGTCGGGTATGCCTCCCACAGGCGTGGCCAGAACGACCACGCCGCAGGCCATAGCTTCCTGCACGATTGCCGGCAGCCCCTCGCTGTAAGAAGCCAGGACAAGCACTTTCAACTCATTAAAGTACGAAGTGAGGTCCTTATCGTGTGAAATCCAGCCCGGGACTTCAACCCTTTTATAGAGAGCTTTGTTCTCTGTTTCACCTCTTACCACTGGCAGCAAAGGGCCGTCCCCGCCGATGAGGAAATTTGCCCCGCCATACTTTCTCTGTATTAAAGGTATAGCTTTTATGAAATTCATAATGCCCTTGCCCAGGGCCAGCCGTCCCACATACCCGGCCAGATATTTCCTGTCTTTCAGACTCTTTCTGTTGGCAAATAACAGTGTGTCTATATACCTGCCGCCATTAACCGCGATTTTTCGCCTGTGTTTACCCAGATTCATAAAAGCGATAAAAGTTTCCGACTCCACGACGATTCGGTCGGCGAGGGCATAATTTATCTTCTCCAGCAGCCCGTTTATAGTTGCCAGTATAATCCAGTAATAATTCGGCATATCAAGCTTTGCCGTCGTTCCGGTGGCGACAGCCACTGTTTTCAGTCCCCGCAGTTTGGCGGCCAGCATCGTGGGCAGGTAGGTCTGTGCGCAGTAAAAGATAGCTATATTGAATTTCCGCGGTACCTTCATGAGGTAGTAAGCTATTTTAAATTGCAAAGCTATATGCTTGGCAATCTTTTTCAGTATCGTGCCCTTTTCGTTGTCGTATCTTATATTTTTGATATGTAGTTTCTCATCGGGGCTAATACTCGGTGGTAGATTACCAGTAATCACGAATATCTCGTCGGCTATAGATCTGAGGACCTGCAAAACGTTTGTTCTTAAAGTTTCCTCGCCATAAGGCGAACCAGGCGAGGCGACAAATACTATGTTAAGCGCTGGCATCACGTTATGCTGGGTCATTTTCCCGTCCGGTGCTTTGGTATGAGGGTTTTCACTTAGATTCTCCCAGCCAGTTCGTGGTGCCGGCCAGGTGGTACTCAATACCAGCCCGGGCAAACCCAAAACCCTGCCAGATACCGGTGTTATCCAGGATGAGCCGGCAGTTTTTGAGTCTGGATAGAACCTGATGCTGCGAAATTGCCTGATAATCCCTATGGTCGGCGACAATCAATATGGTATCAAATTGACCCAGGTCATCCGGGAAGCGGAATGTCTCAGCGCCGCATAACTGTTTTATCTCCGCCTCTGTATAGTACGGGTCGTGTACCTTGACAGCAATGCCTTTTTGCTTCAGATGGGACACAATGCGCAGCGTTGGGCTCAGCGTATGGACTTTAAGGTCGCCTTTGTAGGCCAGGCCAAGAATGCCTACCTTCCGGGCGCCTCTTTTCATCAGGCTTTCGGCCACCATGGCCGGCAGAGCCCGGTCGGTGTCAACGGCCGAGTGCAAAATGCTGAGCTTGCCCGCATGCCTGGTGCCGGAGAGTACGTACTGGCTCGATAGCGGGATGCAGTAGCCACCCGTGCCAAAGCTGGGGTGGTAGGTGCCGATGTTCCATTTGGTGCCCACCAGCGCCAGCACTTCGCGCATATCAATATCAGGATAGGCCAGAGACAGCTGATTGGCCAGCGTAATTTCAACGTGCCGGTAGGCGTTCTCAATGCTCTTGACCAGTTCCGCGTGCCGGTGGTCTCTAGCCGGCAGTATGGTATCACAGACTATACCCAGGACCTCTCCCATCAACGCCGTAGTCTCGGGCGTGGTGCCCCCGACCACCCTGGGCAAATTTTTCAGGCTTTTTTCGGGGCTGATAAACCAGTCGCGGCGCGGCGCCACACCAACCAGTATATCTTTACCCACCTTCAGCCCCTTCTTCTCAAAAGCCGGTATGATTGTCTTTTCGGTCGTGTTCGGGGTCAGTGTTGACTCGATGATGATGAGCGGCGGGAACTCCATACTCACCTTGCCAAAAGTGGACAGCTTTTCCAGCACATCCACCAGAATGCCATCATAGGGGACATCATCCTTCTCTGTGGGGATACATATCAGATGCACCGGGAAATCTTCACTGATGAGCTGCTGCCAGTCGGTGGTGGCCCTCATCATGCCGGAGGTAACCAGCGGTTTGGTGTCAAAGCCGAGCCAGTACTCGATGTTGTGTATCGGCAGTATGCCCTTGTTTATTCGGTCAACTTTGTCGGCATCAATATCCGTTCCCAGGCACCTGACGCCCCGGCTGGCGAAATGGGCCATTGACGAATAACCGATATAGCCGATGCCCCAGATACCTATAGTCTTTTCACCGTTCCGCAGTTTTTCTTTCAGCATCATACTACCCCTGCTTACCTTTCATTTTAGAACCAGCCAGACGCAAGAACAACCTCTCATACTGTGCGGCCACCCTGTCCAGCGAGTAGTCTTCCATAATTGTATCTTCCCCGGCCACCTTAATGCCACTTTCAATAACCGACTTCATTTCTTCGAGATGGTTCACCAGGTGCAGATTGGCCGATTTTATCTCGGGGACACCCCCCACGCGGGTGGCGATGACCGGCCTACCCAGGGCCAGCGCCTCCAGCACCACATTGGGCACCTGTTCACATATCGATGATAAAAGCAGCCCATCGCACGACCTCATGATAGACAGTGTCTCATCATGCGGCTTTTTCCCCAGCAGAAAGACCCTGTCCGTCAATCCTAGATGACTGAGCAGCTTTTCGATTCGAGGTCGTTCTGGCCCATCCCCGACAAGGACCAGCTTGAACTTCTGCTGCCAGCCAGCTAAGGCCCTAATCAAATTATAAGCATTTTTGGTCCGAATCAGCGCCCCGACATGCAAAAGAAATAGCTCATCGTCCGTTATATCCAGTTTCTGGCGCATTTCTCTGCTGTCTGTTGCCTCTCTGGTCCTGGCAATCGCCGTTGGTTCCAGCAGGGTATTGGCGATAACCTCAATCTCGGCGCTGGTGCTACCGGACACTTTTTCCGCGGTATCTCGGCACTGCGTTACCAGCACCTGGTGTTTGCCCAAGCGGATGGTCAGCTTTTCGGCAAGAAAATTGAGCAGGGCCAGGGGCAGGTTCACCAGTTGAAGCCACTTTCGACCGCAGAAGTGGCCCAGCAGCGTAACCGATGGTATGCCATATTTCCGGGCGATGCGGGTGGCGGGTAATGTCGGAACATAACTGAGGTTATAGATTATGTCAACTTCTCTGCCCCGCAGCCACCTCTTAAGATACGAGTACAGCTTAACGGCGAAGATAAAGCGCTGAATGAGATTTCCCGTAGCAAACGGCTGGAATATCTCAATACCTTCTTTTACTTCATAATCGGGCTCTCCGCTGCGCCGTGCCGTGATAACCTGAACCTGGTGACCTTTCTGTACGAGTTTGCCGCACAGTTTCCACAGCGATAATTCGGCACCACCATAGGGATAGAAATACTCCGATACCACCAGTATTTTCATTTCTGCTCGATAATCCACAGCGCCGCCTGGTAAAGGTCGGCAGCGGTGTAATCGGGTGAACACGGCTCCGGACCGGCATCACCGAGGTCAGATGGTATCAAGACGGTACGGCAGCCCACGCTCTGGCCAAGCTGGATATCCAGCGTTTTGTCCCCCACCATAAAGGACCGCTTGAGGTCGACATCGTGTTCCTGTACCGCCTGCAACACCATTTTGGGCTTTGGCTTGCGGCAATCGCAGTTGTCATCCGGGTGGTGGGGGCAGTAATAGATGCCATCAATGTGGGCATCTCCTTCCGCCAGCTGGTCCCGCATCTTCTGGTGAATTCGAGCGAGGGTTTTCTCGGTAAAATAGCCACGGGCAACACCGGACTGGTTGGTAATTATAATCACTTTGTAGCCGCTTTCATTGAGCCGCTTTATGGCTCTGGCGGTATTCGGGAAAAGCTCAAAATCCTCGGGACGGCGGCAATACGGTACATCACGGTTCATTGTCCCGTCCCGGTCGAGAAATACGGCACGGTACGCCATGGCTTGTTTTCTCCCCTATCCGAGGTTTAAATGACGTAGATTATTTTACTCCCCTCCGGTTCGAAGGAGAATTCCAGGACTGGCAGGTCACTGAGTGCTTTTCTGACCAGCGACTGCTTCGATTCCGGGCAGTACAGGAGCAGAAAACCACCGCCTCCGGCACCGAGAACCTTGCCGCCCAGCGCTCCGGCCTTCAGTGCCCTTTCATAGTACCCGTCAATTTTATCGTTGCTGATGCCACTGGCCAGTTCCTTCTTCAACTGCCACCCGCGATGTAACGTCTCGCCTATGACGCCGGCGGTGGCATCGCTGTTTAGCTGGTCTTTCAGTGTCATGGCCATGTCGCGCATTTTTCTCAGGCTGGTCATCTTATCCGGCTGTGATGTTTTTTCTTTCTGCTCCTGCAGAATGTGGCCGGCCTCATGAATATCGCCGGTGTAAAGCAGCAGCAGGTTTTGCACCAGTGTTTCTTTGCGTCCCTTCGACCACATAACCGGCTCGTTGATGACGCTTTCATCCGGGTTGAACTGAAAGTAGCGAAGGCCCCCGTAGGCAGCGATGTACTGGTCCTGCTTGCCGACCGGCTCGCCTAGGACATCAATTTCAATGTGGCTGGCTTCCCGGGCAAGCTCTTCGGCTGACTTGAGAGCCCCCTTATAGGCATAAAGCGCGTTCAGTAGACCCACGGTGAAGCTGCCGGAAGAGCCAAGCCCAGCCCCGGCATGAACGTCAGCCACCGAGGCAATCTCTATTCCCTGACTGATACCGACCCTTTTCAGGGATTCCCTGACCAGAGAATGGCGTATCTCGTCAACACGGTCAACGATTTCCGTTTTGGCGTAGTAGCTGACCCTGATGGCATCGGTAAAGCGCTTATTGACGATAATGTACATGTATTTGTTTATCGCCGTGCTTACCACTGCCCCTGGTTCCTGCCGGTAAAACTCCCGTAAATCGGTGCCGCCGCCGGCAAAACTGATTCGGAACGGAGTACGCGTAATAATCATGCCGACACCTTCTTTACTAATTCGGCAAAGACCTGCCGCTGCTCCGGCGTGCCAATATCGTAAAACCGCTGACGCGTAATATAAGCGGCCATTTTCCCCTGCGCTATCAGGCGCTGATATATGCCATCTTCAAAGGAGATTTTTTCACCCTCTGGTATAAAACCCAGTGTCTCCTTCCGGAGTATCACGGCGCCTGCTTCCGCGTACTTCAGGTCAGGTGAAGTACCC
The DNA here is from genome assembly GCA_034409565.1 of Dehalococcoidales bacterium. GTDB lineage: Bacteria > Chloroflexota > Dehalococcoidia > Dehalococcoidales > RBG-16-60-22 > E44-bin89. The sequence continues at coordinate 3,271 of DAOUMS010000022.1, read as the reverse complement.
TTTTTATCATAGCTGACCACCATTTGGTCGCTGCCGAGAGCAACGTTATTTTTCACGCCAGTATTCGCCTCATTATTATAGACCACCATCATGGCTTTTTGCCCCAGTCGCAGGTACTCCTTCTCCACTTCTGGGTAATCAACCGGCAGGTAGGTATCCCCGTTGAGCACCAGGAAATATTCGTTCAGCAAATGTCTTGCCTGCTTCAGGGCACCCCCGGTACCGAGCAACTGTCGGCTTTCCACGCTGTATTTGATATTTACGCCCAGCTTTTTACCATCGCCAAAGAAATTTTTCACCTGTTCCCCGAGATAGCCGATGCACAGGACAATATTTTTTATACCCTGTTTCTCCAGAAGGCTTATGATGTAGTAGAGGAATGGTTTGTCGTTGAAGGGCAGCATCACTTTGGGCGTATCCCGGGTCAGTTCTCCCAGCCTTGTGCCCAGACCGCCAGCCAATATTACCGCCTGCATGCTTGCTTCCCTAGGTCAGCTTTACTAATTACAAGGCGGTCAACCAGGTGGCTGCCAATAAAACCAGCGCCACCGGTGATAAAATACTTCCTCACAGTGAATCACGTATCCGCTTCACGAGCACGTTCAGAATTACGCCGGCAAAGATACACAGCATGCCAACGGTGATTAAAAGCATTGACACCAGTGCCGTGCCCACCGCCAGTTCGTTAACGGTGAAAAGGGCCCTCAGAACTAAAATACCGGCCACAATGCCCAGGGTAATGGCGATACCGCCGGCCAGTCCGAAGAACAGCAGTGGCCTTTTCTCCGATATCATCACCATCACCCGGTTCAGAACACCGAGGCCATGCTTTACCGGATTGAGCGTTGAGCCATCCCTGGTGTAAATGGCCGAGATGGGAACCTCGGCGATTTTGAGCCCTTTGGCCATAGCCTCAGATATTGTCTCCGCCGATATGGCCATGCCCCTCTCCTTTGGTTCGAGCACGCTTACTGCCTTCCGGGAGAAGGCCCTGAAGCCTGATTCAGTGTCCGACAGCGTGCTCCGGGAAAGCACGCGGGTGAAGTAGGCAATGATTCTTTGCCCGAACCTGCGGTAGGCCGGAATATCGGCGCTCTTTAGCTTTCGCGACCCTATGGCCACATCAGAACCAGCGGCGATAGCGTTCACCAGAGATGATATCTCTTCCGGGTTATGCTGGCCGTCAGCATCAAGCAGCACCAGCACGTCCGGGTTTCTCTTCTTTGCCTCGGCGAGCACAGTCTGGACGGTGGCACCATAGCCCCTGTTTTCCCGGTGCGGCACCACCGTGGCGCCGGCCAGCCTGGCTACCTGCCCGGTACGGTCAGAACTACCATCATCAACCACCACCACTTCATCGGCAAATTGCCGCGCCTGCAGGACAACGCTGCCAACGTATTTCTCCTCGTTATAGGCTGGCATGCCGACGATTATGACTGGCTTTTCCGGCTTCTTCATTTTTAGATTGGAGGGATAATATCCGGCTATGCTGCAAATTCCCTCCCTTGCTCGTCATTATAACACATGTGCGGTCGGAGTGGTGTCTTTCCACGATAAAAATTCGGTAATGGAAAGACGGGTGATTTACAATGCCCCCCGTTTCGAGTAAAATAGCTGATGTCAGGGCGGTTAGCTCAGTGGTTAGAGCGCCTGCTTCACACGCAGGAGGTCACAGGTTCAAGTCCTGTACCGCCCACCATAGTGTACAATAGGGGGAATTTTAAGCGTTTCCCTTGATGTCATTCCTGCTAACAACTCCGGCGTATAATCCAGCGACACCTCTGAGCCAGCAACTCTTACCTCTTTAACAAAGCTTTTAATTAATGATTTTCTCTCAGTTATTACCGTACTATTAAGCACATCTTTTAACACTCCCACGAAGCTTTTTACCGTCTCTATGTCGGCAAGCTCTACCCTTGTATCTGACAACTTTGTCTCCAACTCCAAACGAATGGCAATAAGTTGCTTCTTTTCTGCCTGAGCCTAAGAGCTTGGGATACCAGTCGTCTTTTTAGTAACTGAATAGCTAGAGCTGGGTTACTTATCGATGAAATAGAACCGCTTCCTCTGATCATACAGAATGACACATTGCTGCACACCCAGAATGTGTAAGAGAGGCTGTGGTGCCAGCGTCATATGCTGATGGTCAGATACGGGAGCGGTTGAATGCCCTGAGAAAGATTAAAAGGCCGAATGTAGCCAAGACTATAGTAGCCAGGTATCTTCTTAAGATAGTATATCATGTGCTGAAGGAGAAAAGGCCATACGTAGTCGATTATCGGACCAGTAAGAATCCGAGCCGCCTTCCAATTGTCTTAGCGAGTTTAAATTAGAACTGCGCTTCTAATTCAGGGTAAGGGGCTCGGGGTTTAGGACTTTACAGTGTGCATTCATTCATGGCACGAATAGGACGCTTAGCTAGATCTCAAGGAGGATAAACATTTAGGTTGCGACCAAAGTTACTTGCATTACTCTTTCATCATAGGAAGCAATTGTCAGATTAAGAACAGTTTCTAGATACCAAACACGTTGCCAAACCGTACTTTTAGGGCATGGCATCTATTGCCCCAAAGCATAGCCTCTACTGGACAAATTTGAGCACAAAAAGTTCTACATGCTCTTATTTTTTGTGTGATTCATAGACATCATTTCAACTAAAATGGTGCTATGAATCAAGAAATACATACCAGGTTACGATGGATCAAACATTACCAAGCTTCTGGGAATCTGGGCATTACTTGCCAGCGATGCGGGATCTCCCGACCGACTCTGAGAAAATGGCTTCAACGATATGAGGAATCCGGCTTAGCTGGCTTGGTTGGTAATAGTCGAAGACCTCAAAGCGCTCCCAACAAGAAAATCTTCATGGAGCAGGAGCAATTAGTCCTCCTCCTCAGGCACGAAAACAATCTGGGCGCCCGCCGTATTCAGAACGAGTTGAAACGGCAGCATCAATTATCATTATCGTTGGCCACCATTCATAAAATACTGGTAAAAAATAAGGTCAAGCCCCTACGACGGCCTAAGCGCGAGAAAAAGATACTGAGATACTCCAGACCTATTCCAGGTGAGAGAGTCCAGGCAGATACCTGTAAAATCGCTCCCGGAATATATCAATACACCGCCATAGATGATTGTACTCGCTACCAGGTAATGGAAATTTATCCAGCCCGCACAGCTGCGAATACTATACAATTTCTGGAAAAAGTAGTTGAAGAAATGCGTTTCCCTGTCCAGAGTATCCAGACTGACCGAGGCAGGGAATTCTTTG
>DAOUMS010000021.1:0-23592 GCA_034409565.1 Dehalococcoidales bacterium | reverse complement strand
CCCTTGGTATCTACCTGCTGCAGGATTTCGAAGTTCTCCAGAATATTGGACAGCTGCTCTCCGAATTTATCGACGTCCTCTTCGGTCAGCCCCAGGCGGGCAAGGCGGGCAATATGCAGCACTTCCTCGCGACTCAGCTTCATTCCCAGACTCCGGGTTGAATTTATCGGCCAATTATACCACCCGCACTCGATTTCTCGCAAATAAACTGAAGCAGTCGTAATTTCCCGGCAAAGGCGATATAATTGAAGAGATGATAGAACCCTGACCCAATCAAGGAGGCGTTAAAATGTCCGAGCGGGTAATGATATTTATTGACGGGAGCAACATGTACCATTCACTGAAAAACATCTTCGGGCGGACCGACATTGACATCGGCCGGTTCTGCCACAAACTCCTGGGCCGCCGCCAGCTAATCCGGATCTATTACTACAACGCCAAAGTGGGCAAGAAAGAGGAGCCAGAGCGTTACCGCCACCAGCAGGCGTTTTTCGCCGGGGTGAACGCCATACCCTACCTCGAGTTGCGCCTCGGCCGACTGGTCTACTTTAACTGGCCGAACGTGCCGCCGTACGAGAAAGGCACCGACGTCCAGCTGACCACGGATATGCTGACACACAGCTACAAGAACAATTACGACGTAAGCATCCTCGTTGCCGGGGACAATGACTATGTCGGCGCCCTTCAGGCCGTCAAGGATAACGGCAAGCACGTTGAGGTGGCTCTTTTCGGGAAAAGGGGCACTTCCTGGCAGCTGCGGAACGTGGCCGACAGAGTTATCACCATAAACAGTCGGTTTCTAAGGGGCTGCTGGAAATCACAACAATCACAATAAGGCATGAACCGGTACGGAGGCAAAAGAGCCAGGGGACTGGAAGTCAGTCTCCGGGAACGCCTGGCCAGAGAAGAAGGCACCGTTAGCAAAGACTGGGGCGGCAGATTACCTGTCGCCCTTGTTTACCCCAACAGCTACTACGTGGGCATGTCCAACCTGGGACTGCACGCCCTTTATTCCCTGCTTAACAGACGCCGCGACATCGTCTGCGAGCGGGTCTTCTGGGAGAGAGAAAACCAGGAACGCAAAATCCCCCCGCTATCACTGGAGTCAAGACGACCGCTCTCCGATTTTAAAGTAATAGTCTTCACCATTTCGTACGAGGTAGATTACTGCAACGTCGTGTCCGTGCTAAAGACCAGTGGCCTGCCACCGTTTGCCGCTGACCGTGAGGAAAGCCAGCCGCTGGTTATCGGCGGCGGGCCCTGCATCACGGCCAACCCCATGCCCCTGGCCCCGTTCTTCGACTGCTTCGGCATCGGTGAGGCAGAGGCACTGCTGCCCGGTCTGCTGCCGTATATAACCGCTACTAGCAATGAAAAACGGGAGGAACTGCTGAAGTGTCTGCGCTCGGTGCCCGGTGTCTATGTGCCAATGATGCCGCCGGAGACTCCCGTAACCCGTCAGTGGGTGGAAAATCTGGACGACTTCCCGGTCGGCTCGGTCATCATGACCAGGGACACCGAGCTGGGGGACCTGTACCTGATTGAGGTGGAGCGGGGCTGCCCGTGGCGCTGCCGGTTCTGCCTGGTCAGCACCGCCTTCCGGCCGATGCGCTTCCGCTCGGTGGGCACGCTACTCACTCAGGCGGAGCCGGGCCTTCACCACCGCCGGCGAATAGGGCTGGTGGGCCCGGCGGTCTCCGATTATCCCCACCTTGAGGAACTGCTGTCCGGTCTGCGCCATATGGGAGCCCAGTTCTCCTTGAGCTCAATGCGCGCCAGCAACCTCTCGGACCATAAACTGGCTGAAATCGCTGGCGGGGGTGCACGGACGCTCACTCTTGCTCCCGAAGCTGGCTCGGAACGCCTGCGCCAGGTAATTGATAAAGGTATCTGCGAGGACGATATTACCGGTGCTGTGGACAGGCTGGCCAGGCACGGCGTGAAGCAGCTCAAACTCTACTTTATGATTGGCCTGCCTACAGAGACCGACGAGGACATGGAGGAGATTGTCAGGTTAACCCTCCAGTGCAAGAGACTGCTTGACCGGCAGGCAAAAGGTGCCCGCCTCTCGCTGAACATCGCCCCGTTTGTCCCCAAGGCCGGTACGCCGTTTCAGCGCCTGCCCATGGCGCCCATAGAGATATTGAAACAGCGGACTGCCCGCCTGAAGGGCAGCCTAGCACCGGAGGGCATCCGGTTGAAATGTGAAAGCCCGGCGTGGAGCCAAGTCCAGGCGGTGCTCGCCCGCGGCGATACCGGCGTCGCTCAGGTTTTAAATAATATGGAAGATAACTCGCTGGCGGGCTGGCGAAAAGCGGTGGCCAGATGCCAGCTTGACACTGACCACTATGCCCTCCAAAAATGGTATGATAATGAGAAGTTACCTTGGGCGGTAATCAGTACCGAACTTAACAGGACAACGGAATAAACGGTTTGCGAGAAACCTGCTGGATATGATAGTATATTATCTGAGCACAAGGGATAAGCCTTAAACCCCCGTCATCCCTCTTTTTATTTTTTCGCTATTATTCACGGCGTCTAAACGTGCGCGCAATTTCACGACGGAAAGGAGTAGTGAGTTTTGGCACAAGACAAGTCGGTACTCACGGAAACCCTGGTAAAAATCCAGGACACTGCCGCCAACCCGGCACCTCTCGGCCTGATGGGCTTCGGGATGACCACCGTCCTGCTCAACCTGCATAATGCCGGGCTCTATCCTCTGGGCACCATGATTCTGGCCATGGGCATATTCTACGGCGGTATCGCCCAGGTCCTTGCCGCCATCATGGAATTCAAAAAGAACAATACCTTCGGCACCACCGCCTTTGGCTCTTTCGGCCTCTTCTGGTTCACGCTTGCCTTCCTGCTCATTATGCCCAAGATGGGCTGGGGCAATGCGCCGGAAACGGCGGCCATGGTCTCTTACCTGGTGATGTGGGGCATTTTCACTGGTGTCATGTTTATCGGGACACTGAAATTAAACCGGGCGCTTCAGGTTGTCTTCGCCTCGCTGACCATACTCTTCTTCCTGCTGGCCATTGGCGATGCTATCGGCAGCGTGGTAGTAACCAGAATTGCCGGCATCGAGGGCATTTTCTGCGGGCTTTCCGCGATATATGCCGCGCTGGCCCAAGTACTGAACAGCGTCTATGGAAAAATAGTAGCACCACTGGGTCCGGTGGAATAATCTGCTGTTGCCGTTAAGTTGGAAAAAAGGTGGGTGCAAAGGTCAGTCCTCAGCTACGACTGCTGCACCCACCTGACCGCATTCTGGAAAATGGGAAAACCATCACCATACTGCCTGGCGCCCAGCCTGGTCCACTGCGGGTGCTGGGTGCCCCTGATGTGCCGCTCGGGGTGGGGCATGAGGGCAAAGATGCGACCCGATGTATCACAGATGCCGGCGATGTTGTCCACGGAGCCATTGGGGTTCTGGGGATAGCCGACCTCAATACCGCCCCGCTCGTCGGCGTAACGCACCACGGCGTTTATACCCGGTAAAACCCCCGGCCCGGCCACAAATTTGCCCTCACCATGCGCCACCGGAATGTACATGCGCTCCATGCCTCTGGTGAAAACGCAGGAGCTTTTTTCATTTACGGCCAGGTACACCCACCGGCACTCGAATTTACCCGAATCATTGGTCGTCAACGTTACCTGTGGCGGGCGGCCATTGCCCGGCTCAGGCAGAAACCCGGCTTTGACCAGCACCTGAAAGCCGTTGCAGATGCCCAGAATAAGCCCGCCGGCCGCAAAGAAACGCGTGATGTCATCGCCCAGCTTTACCTTCAATTCATTGGCCAGCACCCGGCCGGCAGCGATGTCATCGCCGTAGGTGAAACCACCGGGAATGACCAGTATCTGGTAGTCGGCCAGCTTCCGCTCGTGGCGAATGAGCCGGTTAACGTGCACCAGGTCCACCACTGAGCCAGCCTGCTCAAAGGCAAAGGCGGTCTCAACATCGCAGTTGGTGCCCGGGGCGCGCAGCACGACTGTTTTAACCATTCATCACCACCTCAGCGGCTTCTGCCAGGCCTCCTTTAATTCATTTATGGAGATGGCGACAACTTCGTTGCCTTTTCGCCCGTAGACTTCAAACATCGGCTCAGTGATTACCTGGCCAATCAGAGCGAAAGGTACACCTTCCATCTCTTTCTCAAACACGTCTTTTTTATCCGGCGCCACCTCAACAATGAAGCGGCTGTTCGACTCCGAAAAGAGGATGAAGTCGTCGCGGTCTACTGACTCGCCGAGGGGCACGTCTTTCAAATTGATACTCGCGCCCAGCACGCCGGCAAAGGCCATCTCGGCCACCGCCACACCAACACCCCCATCGCTGCAGTCATGGCAGGCCCTGACCAGCCCCTTGCCGGTGGCAGTGCTCAGGCTTTCCATGATGAGCCTGCTTTTCTGCGGGTCAACCCTGGGCACGCTGTTGCCGACAAAACCTCTTGTTTTTAAATACTCCGAGGCGCCGAGCTCACACTGCGTGCTGCCCGCGATGTAGATGAAATCGCCGGCCTGCTTGAAGTCCATGGAAACCGCCCGACCCACGTCAGCCATGACGCCGATGGCGGAAACGAGCAGCGTATGGGGGATGGCTATGGTCCTGCCCTCATACTCGAACTCATTGTTCAGGCTGTCCTTGCCCGAAATAAAGGGCGTTCCGTAGACCACGGACATATCGTAGCAGGCCTCCGCAGCACGTATGAGCGCCCCCAGCATCTCGGGTCGGCCGGTACTGCCCCAGCAGAAGTTGTCCAGCAGCGCCACCCGTTGCAGGTCGCCGCCCACGGCCACTATCTGCCGCAGGGCTTCATCAATCGCCGAGGCCGCCATCCAGTACGGGTCAATATCGGCATAACCGGGATTGATGCCGTTGGCAATGATGACGCCTTTCTGAAACCCCAGTATCGGCTGGATGATGGCCGCGTCGCCGGGGCCGTCGTTATGCTTCCCCACCAGCGGCTTGAGGACATTGCCGCCCTGCACCTCGTGGTCATACTGGCGGATGACCCACTCCTTGCTGCACACATTCCACGAGCTCAAAATCGCCCGCAGTGACTCATTTAAATTCGATGGCTCGGCAAAATCGGGCTCGGGGTGGCGGGTTAGCTCCCAGACCGCCTCTCTCTGCAATTGCGGGATACCGCCATGCAGAAAGGCCATTTCCAAGTCACAGACCAATTCTCCCTCGTAGTCAAGACGCAGCCGGCGGTCACCGGTGAATTCACCGATAACGGTCGCCGCCACGTCTTCACCGGCAAAGAGCGCCAGCAATTCATCGATTTTATCCGGCGGCACGGCCAGAATCATCCTTTCCTGTGATTCCGAAATCCATATCTCGGCGTAGGTGAGGCCGGCGTATTTCAGGGGCACCTTTTCCAGATCAACCCGGACGCCGGTCTCCTCGGCCATCTCCCCCACCGCCGAGGACAGGCCCCCGCCACCGCAGTCGGTTATCCTCACATAAAGCCCGCGGTCACGGGCCTGAAGAAGAATGTCAATCATTTTCTTTTCCACAATGGGGTTGCCAATCTGGACGGAACTGAAAGACGTGGTCGTGGACGCCTCGGTGAGCTGCTCCGAGGCGAAGGTAACGCCGTGGATGCCGTCCCTGCCCGTCCGCCCACCAATCAGCACCACCTTATCGCCCGGTCTCTGCTTTCCGCGCTGAGAGATTGCCTTCGGCAGCAGACCCAGCGTGCCGCAGTAGACCAGCGGGTTGGCCACGTAGCGCTCATCAAAGAGAACGGCACCGTTGAGCGTCGGTATGCCGAGCCGGTTGGCGTAGTCGGCCACCCCGGCCCGCACCCCCTTGAACATGCGGCGGGGGTGCAGCACCCCCTGGGGCAATTTATCGTAAGGCAAATCAGGCGGGCCAAAACAGAAGACATCAGTGTTGGCAATAGGCTTTGCCCCCAGGCCGGTGCCGAGGGGGTCGCGGATGACACCGCCGATGCCGGTGGCGGCACCCCCATATGGCTCCACCGCCGAGGGGTGGTTATGCGTTTCCACCTTGAAACAGAGCGCCCACCGGCCATCGAAGTCAATGACGCCGGCATTGTCCACGAAAACGGAAAGGCACCAGGGCTTATCAAGCTCGCGGGTCGCTTTCATGACGGTGCTCTTAAGCAGGTTGTCTACCACCTTGCTATCCAGCGTGAACCTGCCTTTGAATGTCTTGTGGACACAGTGCTCCGACCAGGTCTGGGCCAGTGTCTCCAGCTCGACATCGGTCGGGTTACGGCCCTGTTTCCTGTAGTAATCAATAATAGCCTTGAATTCGTCAGCGCTGAACCCGAACTGCTTCTGCAAAGCGGCCCGGTCAGAGGTCAGGATATCGACTGTTTCCAGTTTGAAATGATACTTCGGGTTCTCCGGGAAGCTCAATTGTTCCCGCTCCACAGCGTGCTGGATGATGGGGTTTACCAGCAGCCGACTGCAAATAACTAACAGTTGCTCATCGTTTAGCTGACCGGCAATGAGGTATCGCTTTGATGTCTTGACCGCCCGTACCCCCGTCACCGCCAGGTCCCGGATAGCCTTCAGGACACTGTCCTCAACGGGGTCAGTAACCCCGGCATTATAGGCAACTTCAACGGTGTGGTATCCGGACTCATCAACCGGCTCGGCCGGGGAGCCATCATGGAAACTGTAGAGCTGGGTAACGGGGTCGGCAAGGAGACTGCGCCCCAGCAAATCTAGGGTCGCCGGGCTGAGTTCGGCATCGAGCCAGTAGACATCCACCACGCGCACATCCGATACGGTGGCAATACCGAGGTCATAGATGTCTTTGACCAGCCCCTGCCCCCGGGTATCAGGCAGATGGCTCTTCAGTCGGACTTCTAAGCGGTGCATTTCATCATTACTCTAGTATCGGAGATTAAAAAGAGGGGCGTGCGCCCCTCCTGAAAACTCAAGATGCCCGTTCTGCTTCACCTGATTCATGAACGGAGTAATTCGCTGACTACCTCGTTGATTTCACGGCCATCCGCCCGACCTCTGAGCTGTGCCATCAGCTTGGGCATGACTTTGCCCTTATCACCGGGGCCGGCAGCACCCACCTCGGCGATGATTTTTTGGGCGGCCGCAACAACCTCCACCCGCGTCATCTGCTGCGGCAGGTATGCCTGAAGTACGGCTAGTTCGGCCTCTTCCTTATCAACCAGGTCCTGTCGGTTTCCCTGCTTGAAGGCCTCTATACTCTCGCGATGCTGCCTGACCTCCTTGGCAATAACACCGAAGACATCACTGTCCTCCAGCTTTGCTTGTCGGGCAATTTCAGCGTTGTTTATGGCCGCCATCAGCATTCTTATGGCGCCCCGTTTCAGCGTATCGCCGCTCCTCATCGCCTGCTTGAGGTCATCAGACAGCTTCTGCTTCAGGCTTGCTTCTCCCATATTCTTACCAACAATGGGCTATCTTCTCATCGCTCTGGCGACACTGCGTCTTTTAACCGCTCTTTTACGCTTGCGTCTGACGCTTGGCTTTTCATAGTGCTCCCGACGGCGTACTTCCGACAAAATGCCGGTCTGCTGCACCCGACGGTTGAACCGCTTGAGCAAACTTTCAAAGCTCTCGTGCTCGCCCGCCACTACCTCGGCCAAATAGCATCATCCTCCTTCAAACGGCAGGTTATATTTTGTTTACCAAAATGAGAAGGGTGCCCACATAATCCCAGCACCAAACCACACAGCACCACCACATTTTAGTCAATAGCCGAGCCCAATGTCAAGAAAGGGTTAGAACACTAAACGGCAAATTTTTATGAAATTTAATCACTATTTTAACGCCCTTTTAACTTGGCCAGTTTAGAATGAGAATGAAAAATATATGGACAAATGGCGCTCATTCAGGTATATTGACATTTGCCATTTGGCGAATTAGAATAAATAAAAGAAACTGAGGAGCACAGTTATGCCACGAGTAAACAATGACCTTGGCAGGATAATCAAGCAGCAGAGAATTGCCATTCCGCTGACCCTGCAGGAACTGGCGGCTACTTCGGGCGTATCTTCCTCTCACCTGGGACGTATTGAAAGGGGCGAGCGCTTTCCCTCAGCTCACATCCTGCGTAAAATTGCCAGCCCGCTTGGCTTCGACGAGGATGAGCTCTTTACCCTTGCCGGCTTTCTGTCACCACACACTTCCGGAGTTGCCGAAGAAAAAAGTTCCGCTTACAGTAACCGGCGCCTGGACCCTTATGTTGCCAAGATGTTAGCTGAAGAGCCAGTTGAGATTCAGCGGGCGGTCATCGGTATCCTAAACACAGTAAAACTCGTTGCCAAGGGCATGACCAAAGAAAACGAGTAATCTCCTGCTTACCAGAGAAAGACAATCAAATTCACCGACGGTGGTAGATTATGGAAGCCCTGAAACAGACGAACAAGAAGGGAAACAGAAAAATTGGCTTTGGTGATGCCACCGTCCATGAACTGAAGACCCTGTTGACCGCCATCCTTGTCTCTGCGGAACTTCTGGCGGAAGAGCTCCAGAAAGACCATAAAAGTATGCCGCTGAGACTCACCCAGAATATAGTTCGCAATGCACGCAGCCTCGATGAAAAGCTGACCAACTTCTCGGAAATGGCCGGACTACTCTCCGGTGAGTTCTCCTTTCAACCCGAGCTACTTGAGGTTGCCCCAATCATTCAAGGCGTTACTTCTCAGATTTACCCCATCACGCACAGCCGGAAGCAGTCCCTGAACGTAGACTTGCCCACCACACTGCCTCCTATCAGAGCACACCGTCATTACCTGGAGCAAATAGTGATGAATTTGCTCGCCAATGCCAGCAAGTTCACCCCGGAGGGAGGGAAGATAACGGTGAGCGCGGCCAGAAACGATGCCAGTCTTGTCATTGAGGTAGCGGATAGTGGCATCGGCATCCCGATGGACAAGCAGGAGCTGGTCTTTCAACCCTATTACCAGATTAGTGGCGGCAAAGGGAGCGGACTGGGGCTGGCCATCACCAAGTTCCTGGTGGAACTTCATGGCGGCACCATCTGGCTGGAGAGCACGCCGGGAAAAGGCAGCCACTTTTTCTGCTCTTTTCCATTATCGGACTGAAGATACGTGCCGGGAGTTGATGGATGAAAGTAGTGGTTATTGACGACTCACCAGAAATAATAGAGGTAGTTACGCTGTGCTTTCAGCTACGGTGGGGCAACACCACCGTGTTTCCCGCCAGCGATGGCAATAAAGGCCTAGAGCTTATCGAGAAGGAAAAGCCGGAACTGGTCATACTTGACATCGGGCTGCCTGATATGGACGGTTTCGAGGTGCTCCGCGAGATACGGCGTTTCTCTCAGGTGCCGGTAATAATGCTTACCGTGAAGAGCGAAGACACGGACATTGCCAAGGGGCTGGAACTGGGCGCTGATGACTATGTTACCAAGCCCTTCAGTCATATTGAACTGATCGCCCGCGTGCAGGCGGTAATGCGCCGTGCCCGGGGCGCGCCGACTCCCGCCGAGGAACAGCCTTACACCAGCGGGAAACTAAACGTTGACTTTGCCCGCAACGAGGTTACGGTTGAAGGCAAACCGGTGAAGCTTACTTCCACGGAATACAAATTGCTCTACCATCTCATCAAGAACGAGGGGCGTTTGCTTTCCCACGAAAACCTGCTCAGCAAAGCCTGCGGCGAAGCATACAGCGATGCCAGAGACCTGCTCCGGGTACATGTCCAGCACCTGCGGCAAAAGCTCGGTGATAACGTTGAGTCGCCCCGCATCATAGTTACCGAGCATGGCATGGGCTACAAGTTTGTCGGCCCCGCCTGACCTCTGGTCGGACACTCCAGCGCCTTCCCGAACAGTTGACCACCAGCCACTCCACCCGCCATTCTTTACGAAACTTTAATCAAACCTTTACGAAATCTTTATTTTTTTTATGCCTGCCTTTATGCCCGCATGCTAAATTATAAGCGTAGATATTACCGCACCCTTAGAGGAGCTTAAATATGGAAAAGATAACCGTTTTTCTGGCCGACTGGCAAGTGCTTTTCCGTGAAGGCATCCATTTTACTCTGTCTGGTGAGGAAGATATGGAAGTGATTGGTGAGGACGTGGATAACGAACAGGCACTTACTTTTATTGAGACCAATCCGCCGCAGGTAGCGATTCTGAATGCTACCCACGATAAGCTAAATGGTTTTGAGGCTACGCGTCAGATTAAACAGACCCTGCCTGAAGTATCGATTATCCTGGTCATGGATAATTATAACGAAGTCCAACTTTTTGATGCCCTGAAAAGTGGCGCCAGTGCCTGCCTCACCAAGGACGTTGACCCCGACATAGTGGTCAATACGATACGGGAAGTGGTACAGGACAAACAACCGATAAGCGAGGTCATCTGGAAACCGGAAATCACCTCCCGTGTCCTTGATGAATTTACCGCGTTTGCCTCACTCGGCGAGCAGGTCGGGAAACTGCTGACTCATCTTACGCCCCGCGAAGCGGAAATCCTGCACCAGATTGCCGATGGCAACTCCAGGGAACAGTTAGCCAGCACACTAAGCATCAGTGATGAGGTCATCGACAAGCGGCTTCAGTCAGTACATCACAAGCTGGTTACCAACGACCAGAAGCTGATGCTGATTGAGGCGGCACAGAGCGTTCTGCCAGCAATATCAAGGGTCAGTTTTACCGGCAAACCGGGTACCGAATATATTACCAAGGAGGAATTCGCCGCTTTCAAGGAGAGCTTGAAAGAACGCTTCAAATTCCTCAGCGGAGACATAAGTTAAACAAGCTTGATACAAGGGGGGTGATCAAATGTGAAACCGGGCAACAGAGCAGGTGACGCAAAAGATGGTAGGCATTCCTGACAGAAAGAGTAGCAAGGAAAACCTACCACCCGAGGAAATAACAACAAATGTTAAAGAGAATAATCGGGATTGTCAATAAAAAGGAGGAAAGAAAATGAACAACATAATTCGTGAAGTGATGGGAGGCACACTGAGGCGCTGTCTCATTATCGCTCTGGTGGCAACCGTCGCGGTTACCGGTGGCATGTTTGCCTACGGTTACACCACAGACGTGGCCACTATCACCGGTACCTCCCAGGACTGGGACTTTGGCAATGTAACTGACAACGATACCTCAGGTCTGGACTTTGATGTATTCGGCAGTTACCGCGGCAATATCGCTGCCGGCACCTTGTTCACGGTTCAGCATGACGCTGATTATTCGGGCGACATACAGGTGAATGTCTACCTGTCCAACCTAGACGAGCTGAGCTGGAAATACGGTATGCTGCTGCTGCGGCTGGCACTGGTGGACCCGGCCAATGTCACAGACTACCAGGATGTGGAAATGATCGAGAAACCCCTGACCCTTAACAACGGGGTGGTCAGCTTTACCTGCGATAATATTACGGCGCTTAGCAGCCACGCGGTTTACCTCAAGGGCGGCGTCTACCGGTCATTCCCCTGGGCTTATTTAACCAACCACACGTCCGACGGTTCGTTCAGCCCGCAGCTTACCTGCGAAGTGGTGCAGGCAGGCCTTGACTAAAGGCTTAGGTGTCTCGTTTAGTATCGGGGTTGCCTCGTCATGAGGCAGCCCCGAAACAGGGAAGAGAATGGTCTGGAGACAAACGAATACCATCACCGGATATAGAGTTGACAGATATTATGACAAGTGGTAAAATTTGAGCAAAGTAAGTACCAACTGTCATAAAGTGGAGGCATAAAAGTGAAGAAAATCCTGCTGATTGCTTTAGTGTCATTACTGGTAGTAACCGGGGGCATGTTTGCCTATACCTTTACCACCGCCACCGCCACCATCGGTGTTAGCGCACCAGCGTCTGACTTTGCCAATGTTACGGCGGGCACCAGCATCACCGCCCCGACCGTTTTCGGCAAATTCACCGGCACCTGGCCGTCAAGCACACTATTCGACATCACCCCGACGGAAAACTACACCGGTGATTTAATAGTAACGGTATACTTGATTAATACCGGCCAGTTAATACGGGAATATCACCATGTCAACATGACGCTTGAATTCCAGGATAGCGACAACAACACCGCGGATGAGCAGGGAATTGCCGGGGAACCCGTCCAGGTCCTTAACCTGCAGAACGCCGAGGTACAGTTTAGCTTGGAATACGGCACGGGTAACAGCCCTTATAAAGTGGTGCTCACCGGTGGTGGATACCGGCTGCACCCGTTTAAATCGATGAGTGGTGGCAGCTACCAGCCGCAGATATGGTGCGAGATAACCCAGAGGTAATCTATTAACGACTTAAAACAGGCATGAATGACCAAGCAGTGGCCAATAAACGCAAAAAGGAAACTCTATCTACTTGCCGCGCTGGGGCTCGTTCTGATACTCAGCGGGGGAGCTTTTGCCTACACGTACACCACCGCTGGCGGCACGATTGGCGTCGGTGACCCGGCGGCCAATGTTGCCACCTGTAATACTGCCACAAGCCAGCCCAACTGGACTTCGGTCACCGCCAATCTATCGGGAAACACCACCTGTGGGGAAGTCCCCACAGGTGATTTATTTGATATCACCCCCAACGCCGCCTACACCGGTGACCTGCAGGTTGGTGTCTACCTGACCAACGCCGCCGACCTGATTAAAGCCTACAAATACCTCAATATGAAGCTCTACCTGGAGGGTTCCGAAGAAGCCAGCCAGACGCCTGATTACCAGGTACTCTCCCTACAGAACGGGAGGGCCAACTTCTCGCTGGCCGGCATCACCTCCTCATCAAAAAGCTGGACCCAGACCAGCCAGTCTGAATTCGAGGACGGTACGTTATACCAGGTTGACACCACCACCAGCCCCGATGACGTATTACTGGCGAAGTTTACCGATAACGTAACCGATAGCTTTGCTAACTCGGATAATATCGCGTCCTCCGCCAACGTCACCATCAGTGGGGGTCAGGTAAAACTGGATTACGTTGCCGGAGGCAATACCACCGATACCCTGAGGCCTAACGCTGCCGGAGATGATACTGCAATCTCCTTTCAGTACCCAAATTCAGGAGCGCACTGGGACAAAGTAGATGATGTAACCTCTGATAACTGGTCGACTTATATTTATACCCGTTCAACGAACTACCAGAGAGACCTGTACAACATACCGAGCCTTAATATTACCGAGGAAACAATCAACAGTGTTACCGCTTACTTTACCGTAGCGAGAGACCCGGATGCTTATCAAATTTACGCCATACCTTATGAGGGAAGCCTAAATAACGGCCAATTAACGACGGTTGAAACTGATACCTCTGGCAATATTACTGACACCATTATCGATTCATTTATATCTGAGGTGTACAATATTCAAACACCCACTTTTGTCCATGTCTCGGATGACATTTATGCTGTCGCATACGAAGGTGATGGAAACGACGGTTATATCATGACGCTGGAGATAGATTCAAACAGCGGTAATATTTCCGACCCACCCATGATCGACGCCCTTGAATTTGACACGGTGGATGGCGTGACTCCATATATCATGAATATATCCGGTGATGTTTTTGCTGTCGCATACGAAGGTCCAGGAGGCGACGGCTTCCTCACTACCGTTGAAATCGCCAGTAACGGCCAGATTACGGATACGGTAATCGATACCCTTGAATTTGATGAGCTGGACGGAAACAACCCGGATATAATTGCTGTTTCCGGGGACATCTATGCTATAGCCTATTCAGGGAAGGGTACGGACGGCTTTCTAAAAACAGTGGAAATAAACTCCAGCGGTAATATTACCGATACCATAATCGATACTCTGGAGTTTGATCCTGACGACGCCTTCTCGCCACATTGCACCCATGTCTCTGGTAATATTTATGCCATATCTTACACCGGCCCGCTTGGCGATGGCTTCCTCACTACCGTTGAAATCGCCAGTAACGGCCAGATTACGGATACGGTAATCGATACCCTTGAATTTGATGAGCTGGACGGAAACAACCCGGATATAATTGCTGTTTCCGGGGATATCTATGCTATTGCCTATACAGGTGTAACAAATGACGGCTTCCTGAAGACAGTTGAAATCGCCAGTAACGGCCAGATTACGGATACGGTAATCGATACCCTTGAATTTGATGAGCTGGACTGCCAGACTCCGAGAATAACCCAAGTCAACGATGTGGATGGTATCTTCGCCATTGCCTACGAGGGTGAGGCCAGTGATGGCTTCCTGAAGACAGTTGAAATCGCCAGTAACGGCCAGATTACGGATACAGTAATCGATACCCTTGAATTTGATACTAGCGCCACTTTTACTCCGGATATTTTACTTCTCCCCCACCCCACAGGCAATATCACCGCCATGGCAGCGATAAAGACCTACGGTACGGTTTACAACGGCACTGAAGAAACCATAACCAGCAGTAATTTCACCACCAAATCTTACCAGTGGACTACCAACCCGAATACGGGCCAACCCTGGACGGCAAGTGAAATTACCGCTCTGCAGATAGGCGTCGAGCTTAAGACAGGAAGTCGGCGGGATTTTGCTGCCGCCACTCAGGTTTATGTTGAAATTAACTACACTTCACTGACTTATTATTCGCAGGGGACCGTCACCTCTGTCAATCTACTTACTGCTGAGAAAGCGGGTAGTATCGATAACTTCTTCTCCGATGCCTCAGCAATACCGTCCGGGACCGGCCTGAAGGTGCAGTTTTCCACCGACAACACCACCTGGTACAATTCATCGGGCACTCTTGGCGGCTGGGACACGCTTTCCCAGGGCTCGGCCAACATCAGCCTTTCCGGCCTGGGCTGGTCCGGGCCCAATTTCTATTACCATATGGAATTTACCTCTGACGGCAGTGACACGCCGGTGCTGGACGAGATACGGGTCTACTTTACCTCCTACTACACATCGGGGACACTCACTTCCTCCACCCATGATGGAGGAAACTACGGCAACTGGGACTGGGGGAATATCTACTTTACCATCAATGAGCCGCCCAGCACCGACATCACCTTCCAGTTGCGGTCAGCCGCCACGGAAGCCGGTCTCAGCGCGGCCACCTGGTACGGCCCCACCGGGTCGGGCGACTACTATACCACCAGCGGCGCGGCCATCAATCCCGTCCACGAAGGTGACCGCTGGCTCCAGTACCGCGCTTACTTCTCCGGGCCCGGCGATGCCACCCCCAAGCTAAGCGATATCACCATCACCTACACGGTGGCGTTATCTGGCTTTAAGGTGGAGCTTGTCGGCGGTGGCTACTGCCTGATTTCAGATAACACCTCGGAGTGGGCGGCGGGATGGACCACCACCCCTGAGTTTTTCTGCGAGACTACCCAGCGGTAACGGCATAAATTTTCCTGAATCGGATAAAAATCGCATGGAAACAAAGAACCGTGGTAAATAAATCCTATCTGCTAGCGGCTTTAATTCTCATCCTGATAATCAGCGGCGGGATATACGCCTATACGTACACAACGGCCATCGGCACCATAGGCACACCGACACCAGCCGGTGACTTGGCCACTGCCAACGCCACGGCAAGCCAGCCGAACTGGGACTCGGTACTGTGGACGGTAAATGATGATTTAATTTTACAACCCAATGCGGCCGGTGACGAGACCGAGGTCAAAAGCCAGTATCCAGATTCCGGAGAGCACTGGGACAAGGTGGACGAGGCGACGGCCGATGATGACGGCACCCATATTTATACTCCATCAAAGGGCTGGGAAGAAGATTTATATAACATTCCCGACCACTCCACACAGACGGCGGGGGGTGACATTAACTATGTTGAAGTGGTCATGACATCACGTGTGTCATCCAATGCCACGCAGCCTTCGGCATACGTCCAAGTCAAGACCAATGGCACTGAGGACGACGGCCCTTCGACAAACCTGACCACCAGCTACACTGAATATTCCAATGTCTGGAGCGACAACCCGCAGAGCAGCAGTTCATGGACCTGGACTGAAATTGATAGTCTGCAGATTGGCCTCGGCATGACAGAGGGAGGCGTGGGCATAACTTCATTATGTACGCAGGTCTACGCCGACGTCAATTTTGACGCTCCCGAACTCAATGCCAACACGCCCACCGGAGACCTGTTTGAAATCACGGTCGACGATGACTACAGCGGCAACCTCCAGGTGCGGGTCTACCTGACCAATACCGCTGCCCTGCTGAAGGCGTACAACTACCTCGATATGTATCTGTACCTGGAAAGCTCGGAGGAGGCCGGGGAAACTCCTTCTTACCAGCTGCTGGACCTGGAGAATGGCCTGGCCACCTTCAACCTGGTGGGGATAAGCGGCGGCAGCTATACGCTTTCGGTTACCGGCGGTACCTACCAGCTAGTTTCCCGCGAGATATCGGAATGGGAAGCGGGGTGGACGGTAACTCCGGAACTGTATTGCGAGGTTGAGCAGCGTTAGCTTAAAACCCTTTTATTTACGAAAGCTTAACGGAACCTTTACAAAATCTTTATGTTTTTTACGCTAATCTTTATGCCCGTGTGTTACATTTATATTAGAACGATATAGGATGAACGCGACACGATGAGGCAGTTTTTAATAAGCATATATACCCGGTCATTCCGCTTCAAGCGAGTGATTACGCTCGTTACCATAGCGGCGCTCTGCCTCACGGCTTTTATGGCGATACGGGGCACCATGCCGTTTATGCCCGTTTTCGGCACCAGCATGGAACCGGAACTCCACGCCGGCAACCTCATCATAATCAAAGACAAAAGCCCGGAAGAAGTAAAAGTCGGCGATATCATTGTCTATAACGTCCCTGCAGCCATCCAGGACTTCTATAACTATCCCCCTGTGGTCGCGCACCGGGTAATTGAGGTGCGGGATACTCAATACGGTACTGCCTGGCGCACCAAAGGTGATAACGCCGGCGAAGACCCGTTCACGGTGCGCGCCAATGACCTGCGCGGAACGGTAAATCAGCAGATTCCCCTGCTTGGCTTCCCCTTCCTCTTCCTGCAGAGCCAGCAGGGACTGACGTTCGTTATCATTGCCCTGTTTCTTTTTGCCCTCTACCTCTACGCCAGTGAAATCAGCCGCGGCGGGCAGAAGATACACCGCGGTATATTTGCTCCCGTTATTCAGGAGACCCTGCGCGATACCGAGACGCTGGCCCAGCGGATGGACGGCACCGAGAAAGTGATGGCCCAGACGCAGGATGCATTGAGCAGCTTCGCCACCGCCATGGCGGAATACGCCGAGCACCTGAGGAGCCACACCAGCGCTATCCAGGGACTCGCCGAGGCATCCCACGAACTCAAACGGGGCGCTGCCGAGCAGAACAAGGTCCTGGAAAACATCGCGGCTGTCCTGCAGCAGAGAAGGCCACTCCATGAGGAAACACTGCCCACAGAAAAGCCAGCGGCACCAGCACCGGTAAAGGGAAAGTATCCGCCGGGCTGCGTGAGAAGCCGACAGCATGCCGGGGTGGGGCGGGACATCTTCGGGGCGGCTTAAAGATTGCTGGTTCCGCCAGTATTATCCCTAAGTATAGACCGAGACCACCAGCGCTTCTTTCGGATTATGTTCGTCAAAGAAGATGACCGCCACCTTCCTGCCCGCAGTCATTTCAACACTGGGGAGGTTGCGGGCCACGGTGATGCCCTCCAGGTAGGCCTTATAGCTGCCCGCTATCTGCACGGTAGCCGTGTAATTGCTGGCATTAAAACTCTTCAGGACACCTTTCCTCAAACTCACCTGACTCATCCCTCTCTATAAATTTACACTGCCCCCAGTTGCAGGCGCTGGCGGTATTCGCCGCGGCGCGGGCTGTAAACGAGAACAAAGCCAAGCACCCGCCGCCTCGCCGCATTGAGCCCGGCGCGACTGTCCGTGATATCAATGACATCGTAAAGCTGCTGGCCGCAATTGACCGGCACCAGTATGGTGCCCCCGGCCGACTCCACCTCCGCCTGTCTCAGATAGGCATCACCACGCGCCTGTGCCTTGGCCACAGTGTCGATATTTCTATCTTCCAGCTGCCTTATCCGGTCATACAGCCGGTCTATCTCGCCCCAGCTAAAACGGTCGACCACAATCATTTCCGCGCTGCCGGTGTCATAGCCTTCCACCTGGACGCGGTTGAGCCCCCAGGCCCCTTGATGGTACCTTCCTTCCAGGAGCGGATGCTCATCTCCATAGCTGTACACGGAGCTGTCAGACGACTGGGGATTTACCAGGCAGGCGGTCGCGCCCTCAACAAATAACACGTCAGGGACGAAGGAGAGCAACTTCCAGACCACCGTTTCCCCACGGTCGCCGGCACTGATGGTGAAGTCGGGATAGAAACCGGTAATGATCGACGACTGCGACTTCACCTCAAGCTTCAGCCCCACCCGCCCCAGAACGAAGGCGAGGATATCCCTGACACTCATTTCTGCTGAGTCCCGGTTCCAGCGGAACTGGTGCCTGGCCCGCCAGCCGGCGATGGCTTCCCAGCCATCCCGGGCATGGAGTATGAGACTGGCCGAACCACCGGCACTGGTATGTTCATAGCCTTCAAGACAGTATGCCAGCCCGGTACTTACCTCGTCGCCATTGTCCGTCCGGTAACCGGGGCTGAATTCCAGCTGGCAGCCGATGTCAAGGACCGACAGCTCGTCCTGTCCCGGCGAGGCGTACTGCCCGGTGTCGTTTCTCAGCTCCACCGTAATTTTACCCACCGTCTCCCCCGCTTCCTGCCGTACCGCCAGCACATCAGCGGTCAGGTCCAGGCTCTCAACGGTGACTCTGGCACGCCACACACCCGCCGGACAGGAAAGCCAGCCATAGTCGCCGTGGTGCGCTATGGCCAGGCCGTATTCCAACGAAAGGTTGAGTGGCACGGGTTCCCGCCACAGGTTATCGATAAAGCTGGCATCCAGAACC
This sequence comes from Dehalococcoidales bacterium, assembly GCA_034409565.1. Classification (GTDB taxonomy): domain Bacteria; phylum Chloroflexota; class Dehalococcoidia; order Dehalococcoidales; family RBG-16-60-22; genus E44-bin89. The sequence continues at coordinate 4,731 of DAOUMS010000021.1, read as the reverse complement.
GTATGCGACCAGAAAGGGCGGTTATACGTCTGGCTGCCGGAGAATTTCTCCACAAAGAAGCCGCGGTAGACATCCGGTTTGTCCAGAAAGGGCTGACAGTACTCAAATTCGCCGCTGGATGGCGCCGATGCCAGCTCCTTCAAGGTCGACCAGCTGCCCGCGGAAACATCACCGCCATCGCCGTAGATGAGCGACCACAGTTTATAATTGCCCGATGCATCCCGGCCGGTGATGAGCAGGTTCCAGTCGTCCTCATAGACAGCGGCGATGCCGGACAGGTCGCCGGTGCTTTTATTCCAGGTGGAGCGGGGCTGCCACTGACCACCGATGTTCTTCTTCACGTAAAGCGTCGCCTGATCAGCGAAAAATACGGCCAGGTCTCCGTTCGGTTTGTAGGCGGCGGCCAGACCACCGATACTGGTCGTCGGGCAGTAATCAATGACCTCAGGGCCTCCCCAGCTAACACCGTAGTCGGTGCTCTTCAGGCGCTGTATCTTGCGGTTGACGCCATTTGCCCAGAAAATGGAAACTTCAGCCCCCAGGGCGGCACAGGCAACGGCGGCCGCATTGTACTGATTGGTGTATGTCCACTGGCTGAAGTCGCTGGCGGGGCCGGGGTCAGGCACACGCTGGCGGTAGAGCTTGCCGTTGTCGCCGGGCGGGGTCGCCCGGGCGCGAATGAGAGAGCCATCACCGGGCATGGCCACGGCATGGTAATAATCATCCTCGGCGCCCGTGTAAAGCCTGTCCCAGTCATACCTCACCACGCCAGCAATTTTATTCCCAGCTTCCAACCTGACATACGGCGTCGCCGTAGCCCTTTTCTGTGCCGAAAGCAGTGTTGCCGCAAGGTCTCGCATTGTTTCTCCTTACACCAGCGCCGCCAGAATATCCGGCAGCGGCCGGTTTCCCTTTCGGTAATGCTCCGCAAGATGAAGCGCGGCTAGAAGAATCTCTTCCGGGCTGGCCGGTACTCTTTTACCGGGAATCAACGGGGACAGCGCGCTTACCGCGACCGCCATCTGACGCCAGTCAACCGTCCACTCAATATCGAGACCACTTTTGAGAGCACGCTCAATACTTCTCCGGTGGTGCGGCAAGAGCCAGGTTTCCGGGTCTTCCTGGTGCCCAACGATAGCAAATGCCTCGCGGGGCAGGCCGTTTTGGGTACGCACCTTCCGTTTTGCCATCGCTGCCTCAGGAACCATAATCGGTTGACTTAGAGACGACTGGATAGTATGGCCGGTATAGAGTATTGAGCCTGACCCGGTTTCTCCGGCCCAGTCGCCTCAGTTCTTTCCGGAACTCGTGTAGCCTTTCCCGGCCCCAGACAAGGAACTCCCGGGGCGTGGTACTCCCGCCGACATTCACCTGATTGACGGCGAAGATGGCCCACTCGACGGCCGCGTAACCGGCAGCGCCAGCAGCCACCATGTCCTCATGCTGTCCGGGGATGGTGGAACCACTGGCGTCAAGGGTGTGCAGTTTGCCGTAATAAATATACGCGTTGGTGCCGTCAGGAATTTCCTCACTTAGTATGGTGAGGGTGTCCTCCCAGAGAGAGAACCGCTGGTAACGCCTGGGGAACTGGTCCACCGGGTACTCCACCGCCACCACGGCAACCCTGTCTGAGAGAGCCGCTATATCCAGCTCCCGCGAGCCGGAGGTCGTGGCCTTGGTCGCCTTCTGCTCACAGGGCAGGTGCTCAGAAAAGGCCTTGACCGCGCGGGCGATATGCCGGTCCAGCTCATCGTCAGTCCAGCGGTAGTTGCCCGAGTCCTCATCATGGAGGTCGCGCCGGACAATGGCTCTCATATCAGTTAAATTCATAACTACCTTAACCCCCTTTGCCTAGATGGCAGTCTTGCTGACCTCTACTCTCTCCAGCTTCGTGCAGGGCAGTCCTTCATCGTGGCGGCACAGCTCCAGGTCACAGAAAGAAATCTCCGCCGCGTCCTGGCCCTCATTGATGCTGACCGCTTTCCCGCTTATTTCCCGGGCATAGTCCATCAGCGAGCGGGCATCAGCCTCGCTGTCAAAGCTCAGGTCAATCCTCACTCGATACTTCATCGGTACCTCCATTTCGTCGCCAGATAATTACACTGGATTTCCGGAGAACTAAGGGCACGGTTGTAAATGGCTACCTCACCGATAGTAGCGTTGATGAAAAACAGGTCGGCCGTGGTGCCAATATACAGGTCATTAGCATTTGTATCCAGCGTGCCGCCGGTATCTGCCGCGGCCACAACCTCTTCACCATTGGCAAAAAGCCGTATATTGCCCGTGGTTCGTGCACCATCTACAGACAGTACCAGGTTATACCACTGCTTCAAGGCCAACGGGTACGGGTTTGACGCTCTTGTCGCCCCGCCTACTTTGAACCTGCCATAAACATTGGTGCTGTCCTGGTCAAGTCGAAGCGAATAGGCATCGTTTTTATCAACTATCCCTTCCCACTGATTGGGAGGAGCCGCCGCCCAGAGACAGACCCATACCCAGATAGAGAGCGAGGCAAGGTCAAAGACAGGCGAATGGCCGCAATTTATCTTATCATCGCTGCCGTCAAAGTAATGCCCGCTGGGCCGCCACCGGGCACCGGTAACCGTGCCGGTATGACCGTGGAGGTCCCTGGAGGCGAAGGAAAAGCCGTCAAGGGCATAGAGCGGTAAATATAGTACCAGACTGGGGTCAAAGATAAAGCTCACCTTACACCTCACGAAGCCGCATATTTTACTCTGACATAGCTGGAATTTTTCACCCTGGCCCGGCCTTCATTGGCCTCGTTACACTGGATGACCAGCCTGACCTCAAAAGGCAGGGCATTGAAATTGCTGACCATCTGGAAGCGGCCGCTCCGCGTCTCCTCAACGTAGCTGGTGCCGATATCAGCCTTGGTGACCGCGCTGTGCAGGTCGACCCAGGTGCCGCCCTGGTTCCTCGCCTGCCATTTATAGGTGACATCTGCCGTCCCCGAAGAAACGGCCCGGAACGCCGCCGTCAGGCCAAACTCGACCTCGAGCACCTCGCCCAGGGCCAGTGGCTTCAGGGTGACACTCTCCACCTCGACGTCGGTATCAGGGGTGGTCGTGTCCACCTCTGCCGACCACTGAACACCGTCCGCGGTCAGGTCACCTTTGGCAAAAGGATATTCCGTATGCTCAATTACCGCCTGTACCATCTGTTACCTCCTTGAAGGGGGGAGAGTAAACCCCTCCCCCCCACTCTTCATTAATCCTTTACCCCGATTAACGCCGCCGCCTTGACTGAGCTGAACAGCGCCAGCGAGACATACCACTTGACCCTGGTCCGGGTGGCGTCCTTGCTTTCCATCGAGCCGATTGGCTCCACGGTCAGTGCCCCGGGGGCGGTCAGGCCGCAGAGCGCCCACTCCCCGAACTGGACGGCATAGATGGTGGAGCAGTCGCCACCGGTGGTGCCGGTCTCCACACTGTCGCTCAGTGTGTGCGTGTCCAGTATCCAGTCATTGACACCAATGGGAATGCCGTCCCAGAGCTGGACAAAGTTGCCCCACTGGTCACGGTCGCTGTCGACCAGGCCACCACTGGCCCTGACCAGCGCGTTGAGCTTGCGCCTTGACCGGCGGCTCATGATGAGCATGTCCGGCTTGCCGCCCTTCACAGCATCGATAAGCTCATCGAGCATGGAGAGCGTCAGGGTCGCCCCGGCAGCCCCGGCGGCGATGACCTGGTCGCCGGCCGTGGTGGTGTCGATGAGCGTTCTCAGGCCGTCAAACTGCTTTGAGTTCACCGAGCTATCGCCGTAGATAAAGGTATCCTCAAATTTGTCCTTGACCGCCTTGGCCTTCAGCTCCACCACCGCCGCCTCCAAGTCCTGGATATTGCTCCGGGTGGTCTTGAGGAAGTTGTCCACATCGGCGTCCCCGCCCATGATTTTCAAATTGGCCGTCTTCTGCTCGAAGGTAGGAGTTGATTCGTCCCAGGTATCGCCGACGTCGTAAAAGTCAACGCTTGGCAGGGTCTTCTCCTGGTTGTAGGTCAGCCCGTTGCCTACAATTTCAACGAAGGGCATCCGCTGCAGGATGGGGGATTCCTTGATGATGGTCTCCACCACCCCCTGGAGCAGCATGTCATTGGCAAGTTTACTCGCCTCGGCAAGTGTTAAAGCCATTACCGTTTACCTCCTATTGCATATTGAATCTTTTCCCGCGGAGACAGAACCGACAGGTCGAGCGGCGTCCGCGGTGGCGAACCGGCCGGCACCCTGGTCTTGGCCGTCTCCGCCTCAATGCCCTGCTTCACCTTATCCACCAGTGCCTGGGCGCTCCGCAGAGATTCATCTACTGATGCCACCGAATCGCCGGTGATGAGCTCGGGCGGTATCTCCGGATGCGCCGTTACCACCAGTTCTCTGTAGCTGGCCACTGCCTGAGACAGCAGAGCATTTATTTCAGACAGTTTCCCTTCCGATTCACTGATGGTCTGCTTCAGGCCGGCAATCTCAGTATCCCTGGCCGTCAGCGCCTCCTGAAGTTCGCCGATGGTTGCTTCTCTGGCCTTGAGCTCACGTTCGAGCGCCTCTTTTGCCTGTTTCAGGCTTTCCAGTTCCTCTTGAAGCCCTTCAAGCTCACCGTTCACTTCTTTTTCTTCATCAGCCACCGTTATTCCTCCTGCTGGTTATTCATCATCGCCTTCCGCCTGAGCCGTTACACCCCTCTCTCTCTTTTCGTGGCTACCCGACCTGGCGTTAAGC
>DAOUMS010000020.1:0-12627 GCA_034409565.1 Dehalococcoidales bacterium | reverse complement strand
ATTGGCTGGGCATCATCTTCATCATGATTCCCATCATCACGCCCATCGGCCCTGTTCTGGGCTTTGACACGCTCTGGCTGGCCATGATGATTTGCGTTAACCTTCAGATGTCCTTCCTGACACCTCCTTTCGCTTACGCGATATTCTTCCTCCGTGGTGCTGCGCCACCGGAGTTAGGCGTGACTACTGCCGATATCATCCGCGGCGTCATACCTTTTGTTTTCCTCATTATGATTGGCCTTGGCCTTTGTATAGCTTTCCCGCAGCTGATACTCTGGCTGCCGGCACAAATGATAAAATAGCACCGTCACCACAGTTTTTTAAAATTCCGGGAAAGGAGGTACCGCAATGGTCGACTTTGCCAGTGAAACCGAGATGTTTGATACCATGCGTGACAGACTCTACGCGTCGGTTATTTCCGACACTATAGACAGCCTTGGCGCCCGCAACCAGGGGATGAGGGCCGATATCCGCCCCATGTGGGCAGGCGCCGTGGTGGTGGGCCGTGCCTACCCCGTACTTACGGCCGATGTCTACAAGCTTGTTGATGACCCCTATGGTGGGGAGATTGACGCCGTTGACTCTTTAAAGCCCAACGACGTGATGGTGGTCTGCACGCAGCGCTCCACCCGTACCTGCTTCTGGGGAGAACTGCTCTCCACCGCCGCCCGGGCCCGCGGCGCCCGCGGCATCGTTCTGGATGGCTACACGCGGGACGTTGCCCAGATTACCAGAATGAAATTCCCCACCTTTGCCACCGGAGTTTACATGGTAGACTCGGCGGGCAGAAGCATCGTCATCGACCACAACTGCCCGGTGGACTGCGGCGGGGTGCTGGTCAACCCCGGTGATATCATCTTCGGCGACATTGATGGCGTGGTGGTCATCCCGAAGGAACTAGAAAAAGAGGTCATACCGCGGGCCCTGGAAAAGGTGAGCAAAGAAAACCAGCTTCGCGATGAACTACTCAAAGGGTCATTGCTGCGTGACGCGTACAACAAGTACCAAGTTCTTTAACTCTGGGCGTTAAAAACTCGCACTACAATATTCTGGGAAGGAGTGCACATTTATGGCGATATCCGAAATAGCGGGCAAGGCACAGACTGTGCTGGGCGTGATTGAGAGCCAAGACCTCGGCGTGACTCTCACCCACGAGCACCTTTTTATTGACGGCAAATGCCTTTTCACCGAGCCAGAAGCCGCCAGCGAGCGGGCACTGGCCTATGAGCCGGTGGACTGGCATAACCTCAGCTGGCTCCGTTACCATCCCTACGAGAACCTGGACAATATGCGCCTGCTCGACGAGCAGGAAGCCATCGATGAGGCCATGCTCTTCAAGAAAGCCGGCGGCCGGACCATTGTTGACGCCACCATCACCGGTATTGGCCGCGACCCCGGGGCCCTCGCCCGCGTCTCCCGCCTTACCGGGCTCAATATTATCATGGGCTCTGGATATTACACCGCGTCGAGCCTGGGCCCGGAGTTTGCCGCCAGGACCGAGGCTGAGATTGCCCGGGAGATAATCCGGGACATCACCGTGGGCGTTGGCAACACCGGAATTCGTTCCGGACTTATCGGGGAAATCGGCTGTTCCTGGCCTCTGCATGATTATGAACGCAAAGTTTTGAAAGCAGCAGCTAAAGCCCAGCAGAAAACCGGCGCCTGCCTGAGCGTACACCCGGGGCGGAATCGAAAGGCGCCGTTTGAGGTGATTGATATCCTGGAACAGTCAGGGGCCGACCTCAGCCGGGTGATAATCTGCCACATTGACGCCCGCGTCCGCGACCACGAAGGGAGAACGCAGTTGCTGCAAAAGGGCTGCGTCCTGGAGTACGACCTCTGGGGATGGGAGGGACACTTCCCCACCTACTGGACGGCGGATGAATACATGGACCTGCCTAATGACACGCAGCGCATCTATGAAATCCGCCAGCATATCGCCGAAGGATACGTGAACCAGCTCGTCATGTCGCATGACATCTGTGCCAAGACCAGGCGGGTGCGCTACGGGGGGTGGGGCTACGCCCATATATTGAATTACGTGGTCCCGATGATGCGTCAGAGAGGCATAACCCGGGAGCAGATCGATACACTTATTACTGGCAACCCGAGAAGGCTCCTGACCTTCGTCTAAACAGTGCTTTCCGGCGCTTACTATGGGCTCACCGCCAGAATAAACCAGGGCTAAATTCAGCCTAAATCTTGCCGAAGAAATACCTGGGCACCCGCTTCATATACTCGGCATACTCTTGCCCGAGCCTTTTGACGTTTAATTTCTCTTCGTTCAGCACGCCGAAGTGACCCATTATCACGTACAAAACAAAATAAACCCACAGCAGGATATAAATAACTGAACCCGGGCTCCAGCCCATGACAACCAGGCCAAGCATGCAAATCATACCGGCCAGGACATGAGAATGTCGGCTGACTCTATAGATACCCCAGTCAACCACGGCCTGCTTTTTTTCCGGGTGCTCCCTCATGGCTGAATAACCTAGAGCGAAGACTATCTGGCCAATAATGAGAATGCATAGCCCAAGCCAGAAAGCCAGGTTGATACTGTAGTGGATAAACCAGGTTAATACCCAGCCTATAATAAGAAGTGCCCAGAAAGCCATAACCCGTGACCGGCTCGGGCCCGGGCCAGCCATCCTTTTCGCTTTGATGATGAAGTAGAGGAGCCAGCTGACGATAAACCAGCCGAGATTCACCCAGAAGAGCCGGAAATACCATGCCGTTTCCATACTTTGTCCCCCTTCTATGATTCGATTGACGTTAAATGGTTGCTTTAATTATAGTTACGTTCCCGTCGATGTCAATACCTAGAGCACCGATTTCCGTTTTTGCTTTAATTATCTGTCAAGCTAGTGTTAAAATGTAGATACTAACTAATCTGAGTCTTCGCGCCCCACAGGTTCGATAAGCAAGCGGAGGGGAGACCTCAAATGAAACGACTGGCCATTTTAATAATCGTTTTACTCGCCCTGATGACAGGTTGTGCTGCGCCCACGGAGGCGCCGTTACCCACGCCCCAGCCGCCCACCCCAACACCACTCCCGGCGCCGACACCAGCGCCTGCGCCAGCACCAGCACCATTGCCAGCCCCGCCCAAACCAACCCCGGCGCCGGTACCTGAGACACCATCCCCGGCCTGTCCTCCGGTTGAGGGAATCTTCATCGAAGGGACATCAGGGGGTGATGCCGAGACCCTCAACTGGCTTCTGGCGGCAGATGCGACCTCTTTTTCCTACGCCGGCCAGTGCATTGACAGCCTCGCCACCTACGACAACAACTGGCAGGTGCACCTGCGCCACCTGGCCAGGCCGGTGGCGATATCTGACGACGGCCTGGCCTACACCATCACCATCCGCGACGACCTTCACTGGACTGACGGCACCCCCGTCACCGCCGAGGACTACGTCTACACCCTGAAGAACCTTATGTTCTCCGACTGGCTCAACTACACCTACCAGACCGAGTGGCAGGAGGAGGTCAACGGGGAGACGGTATTTGTCGAGGTGGAGATGGTCGATGAATTCACTTTTGTCATCAAACGGCAGACGGTTGACCCAGAGTTCGTTGATAACGCCATCTACTCCCTGACGCCGTATCCGAAGCACATCGCCGTGAAGTATGAGGGCGACCTCGAAGCCTTCACCGAGGCCGAGGAGTTCAACAATCTGACCTACACCGGCAGCCTCGGCCCTTACCGCTTCAAGGAGTGGATACGGAATGATAAGTATGTCGTGGCGCGCAACCCGGACTTCTACCTCGGCCAGGAGACGGGCGCCCCTTACTTTGAGGAATACGTTACCAAGCTCTTCGGCACGTCGGCGGCCATGCTGGCGGCACTTGAGGCCGGAGATATCCAGAATTGCAGTATCGAACCGGAGCAGGCAGCCAAGTTCAAGCAGATGGCGGGCATCAATGTCTATACCATCCCCACCCGGGCCTACGACCTGATTGTCTACAACCTGCGCCCGAACGGCTGGGAAGGGCTGAGAGCTAAAGCGGTCAGGCAGGCGCTGTCCATGTCCATTGATAAGCAGACGTTCATCAACGAGATACGCTACGGCTTTGCCGACCCCGCCTTCAGCTTCATCCCCATGCCCTCCCCCTGGTACACCGAGGAGGGGGTACGCCAGTTCGGCATCGGCGACCTTTATAACAAGGAGAAAGCCAAAGAGATGCTGCTTGAGGCCGGTTACGGCACCCGAAAGGGTGATGGCAGCATTGACATTCATGATAAGGACGGCCAGCCGATAAAGCTGACACTGGTGACCACCACCGGCAGCAAGCTCACCGAAGATATCACCCTCTTTGTGAAGCAGGAACTGGGCGACATCGGCATCGAGGTGGATTTCAAGCTCGTTCCCTGGCCAACACAGCTTCGGCAGTACATGATGAACAAGGTGCCCGGCTCGGACCAGGAACCGAATTACAATAACGGCCCCGACGCCGTCAGCGAGGAGCCGTGGGACATGATGGTCCTTGCCTTCAACACCCACCCCATCGCCCCATCCGGTTCCCGGGTCTTCTTCATCACCGACGGTGGGCTCAACTTCTGGGGCTACTCCAGCGAGAGGGTGGACCAGCTCTTTAAAGAAGTCAGGTCTAAGGAGGCGCTTGACCCCGAGGTGCGCAAGCAGATGTACGCCGAGATAAGCCAGCTTATCGCCGAGGACCAGCCGGCCGACTTCCTCTCCTTCCCCAGAAGCAACCAGGGATTCCAATCAAACGTGGTGGGGATTGAACCAGGTATGAGGCTGGGCTGGAACTACCATGAGTGGTATTATGCTGAACCAGGGTGACTTCCTTAGGGAGCAGGCCCGTGAAACGTGGCGGCTTGCAGAATTACATCATCAGAAGGCTGTTTTATGCGTTCCTTATCGCCTTTGGCGTGGTGACGATCACCTTTATCCTGCTGCGCATCGGCCCCAGTTCCCCGGCGGACAAATATCTGGCCAATATCTCCGCCCGCACCCAGGACCCCGCCAGGGTTATTGAAGCCGTTGAGTCGCGCTACGGACTCGATAAGCCGCTCCATGAACAGTACGCCAGCTATCTGGTCAGCCTCGTCCGCGGCGACTGGGGCTGGTCGTTCAGCACCTCCATGCCGGTTATTGAGCTCATCAAGCGCCACTGGCTCTACTCCTTCCAGCTTATCCTGCTCAGCATGCTCTTCGCCTCCTCCCTGGGCATTCTCATTGGCATTTACTCGGCGGTAAAGCAGTACACCCGGACCGATTACATCGCTACCTTCTTTTCCTTCATCGGCATCTCCATCCCCAATTTCTGGCTGGGCATCATGCTCATCCTGATTTTCTCCGTTCAGCTGGGCTGGTTCAAGACCTATTACGATACCGGCCTGCCCATGTTTTCCCTGGCCAACCTGAAAGCGCTTATCCTGCCCGTGCTCACCCTCGGCACCGGCATGATGGCCGGCTATACCCGGTACGCCCGGTCTTCAACGCTGGACAACCTGAGAAAGGATTTTGTGAAGACGGCCCGGGCCAAGGGGCTTCCAGAGCGTGTGGTCATCGGCAAGCACGTGTTCCGCAACGCCATCCTGCCTATCATCACCATCATCATGTTTGACCTGGCCGGTGTCGTCTTTGGCGGCGCCTACCTGACGGAAATCATTTTCGGCATACCCGGGCTGGGACAGGTATCTTTCAATGCCATCTTTGCCAACGATTACCCGGTGGTCATCACCATAACTCTTATCGGGGCCATGGTGGTTCTGCTCACCAACCTGGCCACTGACATCGTCTATACCTGGCTTGACCCCCGGATAAGGTACGATTGAGGACATGTTGATGAAACGAATAAGCGAGCTTTTCGGTGGGCGGCGCCACCTGCTTTTTAGCGGGCTGCTACTGGCTTTGCTTGCCATCTGGCTGCTGGATTTATTCGTCGTCGACCGCATCTTCGGGCCGTTCGTCTATTTTTACCTGTTCTTTGCCCTGGTCATTATCTTCTACGGCATTTACCCGCTTTATGTGAACCGCCGCCTGACGCGGTACTACTGGGACCGGACGAAGAAGCACCGGCTGGCCGTCATCGGGCTGGCATTCATCATTTTCCTGGTGGCGGTCGCCCTCATCGGCCCCTTCCTGACACAGGACCCGACCGAGGTGGACTTCAAGAACAAGAACCGGCCCCCCGTGGGCTTTTCCTTAGAGCAATCACTTTTCGACCGCACCACGGGACAGCTCATCGTCACGGAAACGCCCGGCACGTGGCGGCACCCCCTCGGCACCGATGACAAGGGCCGCGACATGCTGGCCATGCTCGTCTCCGGCACCAGAATCTCCCTGCAGGTCGGTCTCATGGCCACCCTTATCGCCATATTTATCGGCCTGATTATGGGCGTGGTTTCCGCCTATCTGGGAGGCTGGGCGGATAACGTCCTGATGCGCTTCACCGACATCATGATGACCTTCCCCTTTTTCCTGCTGCTGGTATTCATCGTCTTCATCTTCGGCCCGTCACTGTGGTTCATCATCCTGGCCATCGGGCTTACCGGCTGGACGGGCACTGCCCGTCTGGTCAGGAGCGAGACCTTATCGCTGCGCACCCGGGACTTCATCATGGCTTCAAAATCGCTGGGCGCCAGCGACCGCCGCATCGTTTTCCGCCACCTCGTCCCCAATGTACTGAGCTCGGTCATCGTCATCGCCACGTTGTCCATCCCCGGCGTTATTCTGGCCGAGGCGGCGCTGAGCTTTATCGGCCTTGGCGACCCGACGGTGACCAGCTGGGGACTGGTCCTGCACGCCGGCCAGCGCAGCCTGGACACCGCCTGGTGGATTGCCGTTGAGCCCGGCATCATGCTCTTCCTGACCGTGCTGGCCTTTAATTTTCTGGGGGACGGCATCAGAGACGCCTTTGACCCGAGGAGTCAGCTCTAGTGGCTAAAATGAACAACACCATTTTGCAGATAAATGACTTGAAAACCTACTTCTTCACCCGCCTCGGCGTGGTCAAGGCGGTTGACGGCGTCAGCTTTGACCTCAAGAAAGGAGAGTGCCTGTGCCTGGTGGGTGAATCGGGCTGCGGCAAGACGGCCACTGCACTATCGATTTTACGCCTAGTCGACAGCCCGCCGGGCAGAATACTGGGCGGTGAAATACGCTACCACAGTGAGGACCTGCTCCGCAGTCCCGCCTCAAGGCTCCGGCAGCTCCGCGGCAACCGCATTGCCATGATTTTCCAGGACCCGCAGTCCTCACTTAATCCGGTATTTACCGTGGGCGACCAGATAATGGAGCCGATACGACTGCACCTGAAGCTGGGGAAGCGGGCGGCCCGCGATAGAGCGCTGGGCCTGATGGCACAGGTGGGCATTCCCCAGGCCGGAGAGCGCCTGAAATATTATCCGCACCAGTTCTCCGGCGGCATGAAGCAGCGGGTGATGATTGCCGCCGCACTGTCCTGCGACCCCGAGATTTTAATTGCTGACGAGCCCACCACCGCCCTCGATACCACCATCAAGGCGCAGATACTGGATATTTTCCGCGACCTGAAACAGGAGAGGGATATGTCCATTCTTTTCATCACTCACGACCTCGGTACCGTGGCCGGTATTGCCGACCGCATCATCGTGATGTATGGCGGCCGCATTGCCGAGGCCGGTAGCGCTCTGGATATCTTCGACCAGCCGAAACACCCGTACACCTGGGGCCTGCTCAACTGCCTGCCCACTATCTCTGAGCGCCGGGAAAAAATGACGCCCATTCCGGGGATGATACCCAGCCTCATCGACCCGCCCGAAGGCTGCATTTTTTACCCCCGCTGCCAGTGGCACATGCCGGTCTGCCGGCAAAAAAGGCCGGAGGCATATGTTATCTCAGGAGAGCATACCGCCGCCTGTTATCTGTACCAGTAAGGGATTATATGGAACGCAAATTATTAAAAGTCGAAAACCTGAAAAAATACTACCCGGTAAGCGCCGGTCTGCTTGCCCGGCACGTTGCCGACGTAAAGGCGGTGGATGGGGTCTCTTTTGCCATCGCGGAGGGGGAGACGCTGGGCCTGGTCGGCGAATCGGGCTGCGGCAAATCAAGCCTGGGCCGGACACTGCTGCGACTGGAAGAGCCAACCTCAGGGCAGGTGTTTTATCGGGGGAGAGATATTACAGCGTTGCACAAGAAGCAGCTAAAGGAGTTGCGGCGAGAGGCGCAGATGATTTTCCAGGACCCGCAGTCCTCACTTGACCCGAGGATGACCATAGGTGATGCCATCGGTGAGGCCCTGCTCATCCACGGCGTGGGCAGCGAAAAAGACCGGCTGGAACGTGTGTCAGAACTGCTGCAACGTGTGGGCCTTGAGCCGGGCCACGCCACCCGCTACCCCCACGAATTAAGCGGCGGGCAGAAGCAGCGCACCGGCATTGCCCGTGCCATAGCCGTAAGTCCAAAATTAATCGTCGCCGATGAGCCGGTGAGCGCACTGGATGTATCCGTCCAAGCGCAGATTCTGAACCTGATAACAGACCTGCAGCGGGAATTATCCCTCGCCTATTTATTTATCGCCCATGACCTCGCCGTCATCGGGCAGGTCTCAAACCGGATTGCCGTTATGTACCTCGGGCAGATAGTGGAGCTCGCCACACGAGACGAATTATTCCACCAGCCGCTTCATCCCTACACCCAGGCCCTGCTCTCGGCGGTCTTTCTCCCCGACCCGCACCAGCGGCGAAAATGGATTCCTCTGCCCGGTGAAGTCCCCTCGCCCATGGCACCGCCGCCGGGGTGCCGTTTCCACACCCGCTGCCCGAAGGCAATGCCAATATGCCAGCAGGAAATGCCGCTATTAAAACAGAATGCGGAAGACCATCTGGCCGCCTGTCATCTCTATGATTGAGGCGGTCTCTGTTTACCATGCGGAGGCTGGTCTGAGCAGGGCAATTCACCCATAGTAACTTGCACCATTGACGGGTATAATAGGTACTGACAAAAGTTAACCAAGGAGGTAGATATGGTACTTACTGCGTCTCAGATAAAAAAGGTGGCTGTCATTGGCGCCGGTACCATGGGCCATGGCATCGCGCAGGGTTACGCCCAGGAGGGCTATCCGGTGACCATCACCGATGTCGCCAAACCGGCACTGGCCGGCGTCAAAGACCGGATAAAGTCCAACCTGGAGACCATGGCCCGGGAAGGACTTTTTCCAGAGAAGGAAGTAGCCAATACTGTGTCCAGAATCACCGTGGTTGACAGCCTGGAAAACGCGGTCCGGGAGGCCGACATGGTCACCGAAGCTATCTTTGAGGACCTGCCCACCAAAACCAGCCTTTTTCAGGAGATGGAAAAGTTTTGTTCGCCGGAGTGCCTTCTGGCCAGCAATACCTCGTCCTTCCCCATGACCCAGATATCATCAAAGATGACAAGACCGGAGAGAGCCATCGTCACGCACTGGATGAACCCGCCCTACCTGGTGCCACTGGTGGAAGTGGTGCCCGGAGAAAAGACCTCGGCAGAGACCTACCAGACGGCACATGAAATCCTGGTGAAAATAAAAAAGGTGCCGGTAAAAGTGCAGAAGGAAATCCTCGGTTTCCTCATCAACCGCATTCAGACGGCGATGAACCGCGAAGTATACTACCTTGTGGAAGTCGGCGCCGCCAGTGCCGAGGACATCGACCGCGCCGTGGTTACCAGCCTCGGCTTCCGCCTGGCGTTCCTGGGACCGTTACTGGTGAGAGACCTCGCCGGACTGGACGTCACCTGCAAGGTGGACGAGACGATACTCCCCGAACTGGACTCCTCAACAAAGGCGAACCGCTTGCTCAAGGACATGGTCAACCGTGGTGATTATGGTGCCAAGACCGGCAAAGGCTTTTTCTCGTACACGCCGGAATCAATCGCCGAGATAATACAGGAGCGCGACCGGAGGTTCATCCATCTGCTGAAAGAGCTGTATTACCAGTAATGGGGCTAGCCTTTCCCCGGCATGGCAGCCGCGTCCCGGCGTAAAATGCCTTTGTAGTAAAGCCGGATGACGCCTTTATCGAGTGCTTCCTTGTAGGCGCTGGGAAAGGGCAAAACGCCGGGTGGCACTATATCCACACCGACCAGATGATAGGCGTGCCAGTATACCTCGGTGCAGAGAAAGGATGTATCGGGCTTGTAACGAAAATCCCCAGCCCGCAGTCGGCGAAAGCGCCTCTCTTTAACCAGATTCCGTATGATAACCCACGGTACCTGTGCCAGGACGGATATTATCAGGAAAAAATCATACGGGGACTTCCCGTAGTGTATCAGTTCTAGAGGCGCCCGGCGTGCCGTTGCCGGGTCTACGGAATTGACCGTATAGATTTCAACGTCTACGCCATCATACTCCTCAAAGAGATAGCCATGCCGGATACCTTTGCCAAAGAGGCCGATACGTATGCTTTCGATGAATTCGTAATCACCGATTTCCGGTACGTAGCCTCTGATAAGAACATGGTGCACGCGGTCAGTGCGCGGATTGAATAACTTTTCCAGAAGCCAGCCGGTAATGCCCTTTTTCTTGGTCGCCACGCAGGCTCCAGAAGGTATCTCTAACATAAACCAGCCCTGTATTTCTTCCTACAAGTTACCATTAATTATGTATTTCCAGTTCTTTTTGTCAAGCAGGGCGCTGGCCTTATGCTGACTCGAGATAAGTACTGAAGACAGTTTTGGTTTATTTTTTCCCGCGGGCGGCAGCGGCCGCCAGAGGTGCCACCGCCAGCCACAATGTGATTGTCATCAGCATGGACAGCGGATAATTGATGCTGACCAGCCCGATTTTCGGGGCGATAACTCCCCAGAGAAGCATGAAGAAAAAGGAACTGAGAAAAAATCCCGGTATCGCCGCCAATATGGTAAAGTAGCCCATCTTATGCCTCCGTTATTATTGTTTTACCAGTTTGCTGACTCTGCCTTCTTTCCCAGCAAACCGGAAAAGCCCGTCGCTTTTCATCTTTTGCCATGCTCGATTGGAAAACGTCTCTACCGCCAGAATTCCTCCGGGTTTCAATACACGGTGCATCTCAGGTATCACTTTGTCCATGGGTAAAGCATGAGCCACACCGAAAAGGAAGGCCACATCAATACTTTCCGCGGGCAGTCCGGTATCGGCAGCGCTAACGAGCGTCAGATTAACGTTGCTCAGGCTGGTCCGGCTCAGCTTACATTCCACGGCCTTTATTGCCATGGGATGAATATCGATGGCAAAAACACGGCCGTCCGGCCCCACCAGTTCCGCCGCCGGCACAGTGAAAAAACCGGGGCCGCAGCCAACCTCAAGCACGTTCTGCCCATTTTTGATACCAGCGGCACGCAATTGCTGGAACGGGTCATCCAGAGCACGGCGCAACGGGTTGTCGTGAATCAGTGACATTATCCGGAACGACAGATTGCTCTTATAACGTTGTCTGTTCATCTCACTTGACTCCTCTCTCGATATCTTTAATTTTTATATCAATAAATGTATCGACGCCTAAATGCGCCGCCTCTCTCAAGTCCTCCAGGGCTCCTTCCGGCGTTCTTCCCAGGCTTATAACCAGCGGCTCCCAGATGATGAAATAGCTGCTTGTCTCCGGGTCGAATTCAATTTTAATATCTGGTTGCCTGGACATCAGTTTCCTCACTCCTCTTCTTCCATGATGGCCTCGATTTCTTTGTAAGCACGGGAGATAACGTCGCGGACGTGCTTCATTTTTTCGGAGTCGGCATGGTGAAATCGTCCCATCAGCTTTCCCAGCCGTGCCCACTTCTGACGGACCTGGCCCATATCGCCGAGGTTCTCCGGATTCCAACGATCCCTCATCTGGCTCCTGACTTCATCGGCAAAATCCTTTCTTTCTACCAGGAACTGGCGCCCTTCATCGGTTATGGTGTAGACTTTCTTTCCGTCTTGCTCGCTGGCGCGGGCATAGCCCATCTCCTCGAGCATTTGCAATGTCGGGTAGACGGCCCCCGCGCTGGGAGTGTAAAAGCCAAAGGAGCGCTCTTCAAGCGCACGGATTATCTCATAACCATAACGTGGCTTATCTTTCAGCAGGTCCAGAATGACGTATTTAAGGTCACCTTTCTGGAAGTGACTTCCCCGCTCTCCAAAAAAGCGCTCTCCTCTTGGAACTCGATGCCTGAAAAACATAATTTCCTCCGTCTCAATGTGATATATCTAGTATTATCACGATATATCTTGATATATTTTAATGCCAGCATCCCCTTTTGTCAAGAGGTTTTGCAAAAATTTTTTTAGCCAAGATTAATGAAGCTTGAGAACGGCATGAAACCGGAGAGTGTAATTATTAACTGCTGGATTTAGCCCTCTTCCCGCCATTCCGTGACCCGGGAAGACCATATACGGCCAACGGATTTTTCCAGTATTTCCCTTCGCGGGTCAGGTATGTCCAGTGTTGTCAGAACACGGTCCTGAAACAATCTCAGAAAGGGGCAGTCCTTTTGCAGCTGCATTACGGTCTGGCGCGGCCCCCCATAGACCAGATAATCAATGTCTTTGGCCCGCGATTCGAACTGTTCCCGCGCGTGAAGGCATACCCTGTCTAGAAATTCATCGGCCTGTTTTTCCCTTCGCCTTTGAAACCGCATCTGCGATGAGCCGCCTTTCTTGTGCCGACCGTGCACC
>DAOUMS010000019.1:0-51737 GCA_034409565.1 Dehalococcoidales bacterium | reverse complement strand
GCGCCGCCGCCGCCAGTTCCCGGTAGCTGGCCACCGCCTGCGACAGCAGGTCATTAATCTGCCCTAGTTTCTCTTCTGCTTCCGCGATGGTCTGTTTCAACTCAGAAATCTCGGTATCCCTGGCCGTTAATGTTTCCCGGAGCTCCTGTATGGTTGCTTTCTTGGCCTCAAGCTCTTGATTAAGTGCCTCTTTCTGCAGCTTCAGGTTTTCCAGTTCCTTCTGGAGCGCTTCCAGTTCCTCGGTTACTTCTTTTTCTTCATCAGCCACCGTTATGCCTCCTGCTGGTTATTCCTCAACGCCTTCCGCCTGAGCCGTTACAACCCTCTCTCTCTTTTCGTGGCTACCCGACCTGGCGTTAAGCTGTCGGTTCATTTTCAAAATGGTCTCCCGCTCTTCGAGCCACCGCTCGAACTCACTATCCGGGTCTCTGATGCCCAGTTCGTCCATGGCCCACCGGCGGGAGTGGATGCCGTTCTGGACGAGCACCTGTTCGTTATTTACCTGGCGGGTTATATCCTGGGGCAGTACCGGACCCCACACCACCCGCAGATGGTTGTGGCCAAAGTCCAGACCCCGGTACTTTTTCAGCAGCCTGAGAATCATCTCATTGCGACGGTTGTACACGGTGGTGCGAATGAGCCGCTTCCGCCGCACCTTCTGCAGCAGCGGGTGGAGCTCAAGTTCCATGGCCACCCCGGACAGGTCCCTCTCCATGCCGCCAAATGCGGAGCGGGGTGATTCGGAAATGTCATGCAGGGTGCGGTACAGCAGGTCAATATAATTGATGTGCAGATTGACACCGCCACCCTGAAGCAGGTCAAGCAGATAGGCCTTGGCGTCCTCCGGTATGTTCCACACCGCGCCGGGCCTGACGGCGATGTCCTCCGATTCCTCCACGTTCTCCAGCACCGCAATCGGGTTGCCAGAGAGTTCCAGTATCCGCGATAGCTGGCTCATGGCCCGGTTCAGTTCACGCTGCGATTCCATAACCTGGGTCAGGTCGGACGCCCCCCAGAATTTCTTGGGCTCACGCAGGTTGGGGTAAATAATGAAAGGAATGAACCCGTATGGATTTGGCTTCTTTTCCAGCGGCATATTATCCAGATAGAGCTCAAAGTCCCGGTCTGTCCAGACCTCAACCACGGTGGCCGTCTTGTTCTTGGGTTCTATCTGATAAAGAAGCTCGGCCTCTTCTGCCGATAGTACGTATCTGGAAGCGACCCGCCAGACCATCGAGGTATCGTCCCCCAGCCACCAGGCATGGATACCCTGGACATCGGGCGCGGTCACCCTGACCCTCTTCTCCGCCGTATCCTAGATAACTTTGTAGCAGGCATCACCGAGTATGGCGCAGTCTATCTCCGTCTCCAGGTCGAGCTGCTCCAAGTTGTTTTCCTCATAGACCTCATACAGAGCTTCCTCGGCCTGGCGGGCTTTCTCCCTCGCTGCTTCTGAATCTTCCGCCGCATCAACGGCGAAGTGAATGCCCGACATCAAATATGACGCCACCTTGTCGATGAACACCCTGGCGTAATTGAAGATAAGGCGTCTTTCTCCCCTTCTCTCCCTGCCTGCCCACTGCCGACCGTAATAGAAATCGAGAAGGTCCCGGTATCCCTTTATACGGTCAACGTCCAATCTTGCCAGCTGTGCCGGAAGCGATTCCTTCATTTTCTGACCGGTCTCCTTTTCTCAGAGTCTTGCCCAGCGCTCTCTGCACCGTCCTGGTGCTTACCCCGAACATTAAAGCCAGTTCTTTTATCTCCTTACCTTCTCTGGTGAACAGCCTGATTATCTCCCGGTTACGCATCATTTTCAGCCAGTGTTGCTTTCCGCCGGGCTGCTCATAGACGCACTGCGGAAAGGGGCAGTTGAGACATGAAGCCGCCAGGTCGCACCCCTCATCGCGGTAATGGCAGAACTCCGGTGGTAAATCACCCTCATCTCGGGAAAGCTCCTTAACGGGATATTCGGCTTCCATTGCGCCCATATCTGTTCACTCTGGCCCAGCGACCCGTGGTAAAATCAAGCAAACAAAATTTAGCACATATGTTCTATCCCAGTCAACCTTGTTTTGTCGTTTTTTACCTTGACAGTTGCTAGTGGTCTTGTTACTATCATAGTAGAGCTAATACGCACGGAAATATTTCGGGAACGTGATTTTTGCCCGTGGCAGCAGTGCTGCCTTAATTTTCGACAGAGTTTTGAAACAGGTATTATAAATGGCACCGAAACGAGATTATTATGAAGTTCTGGGCGTACCGAGGGATGCCACCACTACCGACATCAAGAAGGCGTTCCGCCAGCTCGCCTTTAAGTACCACCCGGACCGCAACCGCGATGACGGAGCGGAGGCGAAGTTTAAGGAAATAAATGAGGCCTTCGAGGTGCTCTCCGACACTGACAAGCGCGCCCGCTACGACCATTTCGGCCATGTGGATACCGACGGTATTTTTAGCCGCGGCTTTGAGGGCTTCGACTTCGGCGGCTTCGGCGACATTTTTGACGCTTTCTTCAGTGGCATGACACACGCCCACCGCCGCGCACCGCAGCGTGGCGCCGACCTGCAGCACGGAATAGCCATATCCCTAGAAGAAGCCGCTTTCGGGTGTGAAAAGGAAATCGAAATAAAACGCACCGAACTGTGCGCCACCTGCCGTGGCGCCGGCGCCAAGCCAGGTAGTCAGCCGGTGCGCTGCCCGGACTGCAACGGCAGCGGCCAGGTGCGCCGTGTCCAGCGCAGTCTCTTCGGCAGCTTCATTAACACCACCGTATGCCACCGGTGCCAGGGAGAGGGACAGGTCATTGCCGAGCCGTGCCCGCAGTGCCAAGGTAAAGGCCGGGAAAAACAGAAGCGCCGCATCTCGGTCAAGATTCCGGCCGGCATACAGGACGGCACGCAGATACGTCTCAGCAGCGAGGGGGATGTGGGCGTGAGGGGCGGCTCTTCCGGTGACCTATATGTGAACATCGGGGTGCAGGAGCATCAACTGTTCGTGAGAGATGACGACGACATCATCTACGAACTGCCGATTAACTTCGCGCAGGCAGCCCTCGGCGATGAGGTCGAAATACCCACCCTTTACGGCAATGATAAAATAACCGTCCCTTCCGGGAGCCAGACGGGTAAGGAGTTCCGCCTGAAAAACAAGGGCGTCACTCACCTGCGACGGAACGGACGTGGCGACCAGATTGTAAAGTTACGGGTGATTACTCCGGAATCGCTGACCAGGGAGCAGCGCAAGCTCTTCGAAGAACTGGCCGGTACTCTCGGTCGGGCAAAAAAGGGTGGTAAAAAGCGCGGCTCCTGATTCAGGGCCGGTGATGTGGCATGGTGTGGTTACCCGTTTACCTGTGGCGTCTTGCGGCGTTTGAATAAAGAGAACAGCCGCCAGCGCCTGCCGGATAGTTCGTGCCGCACGTTGCCACCCATCATCTCCGCCGCCACCTCACGAGGGTCACCATTCTCGTAGAGTACCTGATAAATCCTCTCCGTAATCGGCATTTCCAGCCCGAGGTTATGCGCCAGATTACGGGCCACCAGCGTGGTCGTCACCCCCTCGGCGACACCGACCATGGTACTCACTATTTCCGTCACCGAGCGACCCTTGGTCAGTTCCACGCCAACGTAGTGGTTGCGACTCAACGGGCTGGCACAGGTGGTGATGACATCGCCCAGTCCGGCCAGCCCGGAGAAAGTTAACGGGTTGGCGCCGAGAGCAACACCGAGCGCCGTGATTTCCGTCAGGCCCCGCGTTATGTAAGCGGACTTGGCATTATCACCATAGCCCAGTCCGTCGGCAATACCAGCACCGAGTGCGATAATATTCTTGAGTGAGCCACCCAGCTCCACACCGACCATGTCCGTATTGGTGAAAACACAGAGGTTCGGGGTGGTGAGTATTCTCTGCGCCTGCCTGGCCACCGAGCCGTTTTCGGCCGCCGCCACCGTAGCTGCCGGCAGTCCGCGCAGAATCTCCCTGGCCAGATTGGGACCTGAGAGCACGCAGATATTGGAGTGAAAACGGGGATTTATCTCCTCGGCAATCACCTGTGACATACGCTGGCCACTGCCAATTTCCAGCCCTTTGGCCGCACTGACCACCAGCATTGACTTCGTAAGGTGGCCGGCTATCAGCTTGGTATTCTGCCGCATTGACTGGGAGGGCACCACCAGAATTATCGCCTTGGCCTGGTCAAGGGCTTCCTCCATCTTGTGGGTGATGAGAACATTGGGCGGGAAGGTAATATCTGGTGCTCCATCAGGGTCAGGGCCGCTTTTCTGCAGTTCATCGGCTTCCTCCTCCGTGCGAGCCCACAAAGCAACATCTATACCCTTTTCCGCCAGAATGATGGATAAAGTGGTGCCCCACATGGTGGTACCAATGATGCCAACTTTGAGCATACCCTATTTTAACCCAATTGCAGTCATTTAGGAAGGCCTGGACTTTTGAAGCTAAAGTTGATGGCTGACTTCACGTATTGACCCGCTCGCCTATCCGGCGCTCAGTGCCCGACATCAGCCGGCCGATGTTATCCCGGTGAACGATGATGATAAACACGGCACCGACGAGCGCATAAACCAGATACTCGACGGGAAAGCCATTAAGTATGGTGAGCGGAATCAATATGGCATAGGCGGCAACCGCCCCCGATATCGAACCGAGCGACGCGTACCTGGTCAGGCAAGCACCGAGAAACAGTATTTCGCCACCGAACAGCGCTGCCGCGGGACACAGGGCCAGCAAGCCGCCAAAAAAGGTCGCCACACCCCTGCCTCCGCCAAAGCGAAGAAACACCGACCACTTGTGACCGGCAATCGCCGAAAGTGCCGCCATTACCTGAGCCGTCCTGGAAAGCCACCACGGGTGTGCGCCACCGGTCAGCCAGTATTCGCCATTAAATATCAGAGCGGCAAATACCACTGGCAGAGCCCCTTTGAGAATATCAAGGATGACCACCGCGCCGGCGGCTTTTTTGCCGGCCACCCTTAACACGTTGGTGGCGCCGGTCTTGCCGCTCCCGTAACTGGTAACGTTCACATTTGCGCTTCGCCGCGCTATCATCACGCCAAAAGGAATGGCACCAAGAAAATAGCCGACAAGCACTACGGTTACCAGTTTGGCAGCAATCATGGCTCTTCCCTCCTTGTCCGGAAGACTAAACGAAGCGGCGTTCCGGTGAAATCAAACGCCTGGCGTAACTTGCTCTCCAGATAGCGTTGATATGAAAAGTGCACCAGTTTGGCATCGTTGATGAAGAAAACAAAGGTCGGCGGGTTTACCTCCGCCTGGGTAGCGTAGAAGATTTTCAGTCGCTTGGCGCCCTTACGGGGCAATACGTGAGCAGCTACCGCCTGCTGGACAACGTTATTGACTTCGGCGGTGGCCAGCCTCTTCCCTCTCTGCTGGTAGACCTGGCGTGCTTCCGGCATTATCCGGCCCACACCCTCACCATACTTCGCCGAGGTATAAACGACTGGTGCGTAGGTCATAAACTTCAACTGGCTGCCAAGATACCGGCCCCACTCGTCTACGCTTTTATTCTCCACCAAGTCCCACTTGTTGACCACCACCACCACCCCCTTGGCCGCCTGCTGGATGTAACCAGCGATGTGCATGTCCTGAGCCGTTAACATCTCCACAGCATCAAGCACCAGCAAAACTACGTCCGACCGGTCAATAGCCCGCAAGGCACGGAGCACGCTATACCACTCTATGCCCTTCCCTATCCGTCCCCGCCTCCGTATGCCGGACGTATCAATAAGTAACACATTTTGCCCACCAAAGTCAACCACCGTATCGATAGCATCACGGGTCGTGCCCGGGGCATCATCCACAATAGCCCTCTTTTCACCAACCAAGGCATTGAGCAGCATTGACTTGCCCACATTGGGACGGCCGACAATGGCTACCTTCATGAACTCCACTTCAGCCGCGGTCGGGGCCGGCGCCGGTAACAGAGTAATGATTCGGTCTAGAATTTCCTCGGTGCCGCGCGCGTGATAGGCGCTGATGGCAACAGGCTCTCCCAGTCCCAACTGGTAGAACTCCACCGCCCCGGCCTCCAGGTCTTCATTGTCTGCCTTGTTGGCCACCAGCAGCACCGGCTTCTTCACCCGGCGCAGCCTGTCTGCCATTTCCATGTCGCCAGCGATTACCCCGTCCCTCACGTCCACCAGAAAAATAATAACATCAGCGCCGGCAATGGCCGCCTCTATCTGCTCCTGAACGCCATGGGCGACCGTCGAACGGGCACCAGATTCCAGACCACCGGTATCGACAATGGTAAAGGGCACATCACGCCAGGACACGGAGGCGATGACCCGGTCCCTGGTTGTGCCCGGTAAGTCCTCAACAATCGCCAGCCGCCTCCTCACCATCCTGTTGAGCAGCGTGGACTTGCCCACATTCTGCCGACCC
This sequence comes from Dehalococcoidales bacterium, assembly GCA_034409565.1. GTDB lineage: Bacteria > Chloroflexota > Dehalococcoidia > Dehalococcoidales > RBG-16-60-22 > E44-bin89. The sequence goes on along the minus strand of DAOUMS010000019.1, from coordinate 45,314 downwards.
ACAATCGCCACGATTGGCTTGCCTGCCGCCACGTTTTCTACCCCATCCTTACGACGTCCTGAGCCAGCTTTACACTGGGCGGTTCAATGCCGGTCCGAGCCACGCTCCTCAACTCGGTAATATGTTCGCGGAAGTCCTGGGCAAAGGCGTTATATTCCATAACGAATTTATGGTACTGCTCAAGTGCTTCCGGGGGGACTTCCACCTTGGCCGCAATTTCAGAGAACTGTTCCACAAATTCGTAATAATGGCTGGTTATATGCCACAGCTCGTTAAGGTACGTGGACAGGTAATCGGCCAGCTTGGTGACGCCAAAATCACTTTCCATGCGGTTGATGAAACTGCTACACCAGCTATTAAAAATCCGCTGCGACATATCGCAAGCCCTTGCCCAGTCCCACAGTTTGGGATTATCAATATTGAAGACACTGTCAATAATGGCGAAGATGGACAGCGATGAATCCCCCATAAAACGGCGAGCAAAGTATTCGGCCAGCTGCCGCAGCTTGAACACGGCGCGTTCCATCTGCCGCTCCCTGGCCCTTATGGCGGTCACCACCAGGCCAAGGGCCAGAATAAAGATGAGCGCCGGCGTTACCCATTCCACCGGCCATCTATAGAGAACACCAAGTACCGCCAGCACCGTTATCAGGGCCGGGTACCAGCCACGATTGACGATTGTCTTTAGTGTATACATTCCGTCCCCCCTAGTCGTATTTCATCAACGGTAGCTCCAGGCCACCAAGCATATCCGCAAGCAATGCTTTCTGCAAGTGCATCCGGTTCTCCGCCTGGTCAAAGACCACCGACTGTGAACCGTCGAGAACGCCCTCCGTCACCTCTTCGCCATGATGGGCCGGCAGCGGGTGCATCAGTATGGCATCTTCTTCAGCCAGCGCTAAAAGCTCGCCATTCACCTGATACCCGGCAAACACTTTGCGGCGCTGCTCGCTTTCCGCCTCCTGCCCCATACTTGTCCAGACATCAGTATAGACAACGTCCGCCTCACGCACCACCTGCCGCGGGTCGTCGGTACACTGTATTGCCGCCCCGCTCCCCGCCGCATAACTCTGTGCCAGCTTGAGCAAATCGTCACGAACCTGATAGCCCGTCGGCGAGGCAATGCGGAAATTTATACCGGCCAGTGCTGAGGCCAGCATAAGACTGTGCGCCACGTTGTTGCCATCGCCCACGTAAGCTAAAGTTAATCCTTCAAGCTCACCCTTTTTCTCGTATATGGTAAGCAGGTCCGCCAGTGCCTGACAGGGATGTTCCAGGTCAGAGAGGGCGTTTATCACCGGGATGTCCGCGTACTGAGCTAGTACCTCCAGCGTCTGGTGTGAGAAGGTACGGGCGGCAATGGCATCCGCGTAGCGGGAAAGGACCCGGGCCGCATCCGCCACTGACTCACGCTTGCCCAGGCCAACCTCCGCAGGCGACAGGTATATGGCATAGCCACCCAGCTGTCGCATGGCGACCTCGAAGCTCACCCGCGTCCGCAATGATGGCTTTTCAAATACCAGGGCCAGCACTTTCTCACCAAGAGAATGGCTCCAGCCTTCAGCTTTCAGCTCAACGGCACGGGAGATAAGTAACGGTATGTCCTCACGGTTCAGGTCAGCTATGGAAAGTAAGTCCTTGCCTTTCAATATATCCTCCCCGCCTTGCCCTACAGTATATCACGAAAAAATGTTTCGTCAAAAGGTATTTTGAGCCTGTTTCTTGACACGGTTTGCGCATCCTATCTAATATGCATTAGGTTCAAGAGGCAAATTATGACCGAGCTTATCCTCGTCAGACACGGTGAAACGGAATGGAATGTGGCCGAGGTATTCCGGGGCCAGGTCGACATTGATTTAAGTGAAACGGGAAGAAAACAGGCGGGACTGCTGGCCGCATATTTAAGCATATCATCGATAGAAGCCATTTACTCCAGTCCCTTGAAGCGGGCATTGCAGACCGCAGAAATAATCGCCGCCCCCCATAAACTGCAAGTAAGCGTTGAGCCTGACCTCATTGACCTCAACTTCGGCAAGTGGCAGGGACTATCACATGAGGAAGTAAAAGAAAAATACGTAGACCTGTACGCCACATGGCTCACTCATCCCGAGCAGGTCAGGATGCCCGGCGGCGAGACTTTAGATGACGTCAGCAAAAGAGTTATCCGATTCCGAAATAAGGTTATAGCAAATCACCGGGGTACCATAGTAATCGTCGGGCACCGCGTGGTGAATAAAGTCATGCTCTGTGCGCTACTGGGACTGGACAACAGCCACTTCTGGAAAATCAGACAGGATAACTGCGGCATCTCCATTTTAACCTACCAGAATGAGCAGTTTATCCTCACCAGGCACAATGATACTTCCTTCCTCAAACCCGTGGCCGGAGCACTGCGGAGCGACTTTTAGCCGGCCACCCCTTTACATTATCTCACAGGGCAGCTACAATGTTATGGTAATCTGTTGTCAACGGAGGTAAGAACCAGTGAGTATAGAATGGTTCCGTGACCTGGCGATAGTAATCCTTGGCTTCGGCGTCACCGCCGTCGTCCTTTCAATCGGCATCCTGGCTTTCATGCTGTATCACAAGGTAAAGCCGATACTGGACTCGGCAAGGTCTACCGCCAAACGGGTTGAAAATATCTCCACCACCGTAGAGCAAGAGGTATCAAGGCCACTGGCACAGCTGGCGGCTTTTGTCCAGGGCGTGCGACAGGCGGTCAGCCTGTTCAGTGGATTTGGCAGAAGAAAGTAAGGAGGTAGAGATGGCTGAAAAAGATACTGGTGCCAGTTTCGCCATCGGGTTTCTCTTGGGAGCCGTTGTTGGCGTGGCAATTGGCTTTCTATACGCGCCCAAACCGGGAAGTGAAACACGAGCCATGCTGAGAGAAAAGGCGGAAGTGGCTGCCGAAAAGGCCAAAGAAACCGCCGAAAAGGCCAAGGAAGCGGCGGCGGCCGCCGAGCACCGCGTCGAAGAGAAGCTGGGCCGCAAGAAACCAGGCGAATAACCAGTTGCTTCCCCATTAGCTCTGCTTTCAGTCTTTCAAACTTATCTCCGGTAAGTTAGTAGGAGACCCATATCTGTAATGACGCAATTTTTTAGCCGACACTGGAGACTGGCCGTTCTGGTACTGGGCGCGGTTATATTCCTCTGGGTCCTTTACCTTCTGAGAACGGTCATTCTGCCATTTGCCCTCGGACTGGTGCTGGCTTACCTGCTGTCACCAATCATTACCTGGCTGGAAATGAAGCTTCCCGGACCGAAAAGATGGCCCGGGTTCAAGCGCGTCCTGTCCATTTTTATCATCTTTTTTATTCTTCTTGTGCTGCTGGCCGTTTTCTCCTATGTCATCGCTACCGCCGTTATCGAGGCCTCCATGAGCCTGGCTACCGGCGCCCCCTACTTCATCGGCCAAAGCATCTATCAAATTACCAACTGGCTTGAAATCATAAGAGAGCAGTTCCCGCCGGAAGTCCGCACCGAGGTGGACAGAGCACTTCTGGAAGCCGGTGTGGCCCTGGGCAATGCCATTCGGGATGCCCTGGTCAAGGGCGTCTCCTTCGTGCCGGGAACTTTCAGCATCGTGCTCGGGCTGGCGGCGCTACCGCTGTTCCTCTTCTACGCCATCAAGGATGCCGCTAAGCTGAAGCATAACCTGTACTCGGCGTTCCCCCCCGGAATTACCGAGCACATCATGAACCTGGTCTTCATAATCGAAAGAGTCCTCGGTCGCTATATCCGTGCCCAGTTAATGCTCGGCATGGTAGTGGCGTACCTGACTTTCATCGGCCTGCTGATACTGGAAATCCCCTTCTCACCGGTGCTGGCCATTCTGGCCGGTATTGGCGAACTAATCCCGACGCTAGGACCATGGCTAAGCGGCGCCGTGGTGGCCATAATTGCCCTGGCTTTAGCTCCGAGCAAGGTAGTCTGGGTCATCGTTCTTTTCCTGGCTGTCCAGTTGCTGGAGAACAGCCTGCTGGTGCCCCGAATTCAGGGGGGCTATCTGCGTATCCACCCCGTCGTGATGATTTTCATGCTTGTCCTGGGTGCCTACCTCGCCGGCTTCTGGGGACTGCTGCTGGCCGGGCCGTTGACCGCCACCGGCATTGAAATCTACCGGTATGTCCAAGAGCGCTACCCGGGCGAAAAGGCCCTGCCGCCAACGGTGGAGGAATAACCCCGTCCCTTCTTTCCTACCCCCTGCTCTGCTATAATTTAATTATGAAAAAGCCACTCCTCGTGCTGTTTGATGGCAATGCCATCATTCACCGCGCCTACCATGCCTTTCAGACCAGCCGGTCGCCGGTGCGGCTTACCGTCAGCAAGACCGGAGAGGTTGTCAGCGCCGTATATGGCTTCACCCAGATGCTGCTCAAGACCCTGAATGAGCTCAAGCCCACCCATTACGCCATCGCCTTTGATAAAAAAGGCCCCACCTTCCGCCACCAGCTTTACGACCGCTACAAGGCCCACCGCCCCCCGGCCCCACCAGAACTGATAAGTCAGATAGACCGGGTGAAGCAGCTGGTTGAGGCCTTCCGCATTCCCATCTTTGAGCTTGACGGCTATGAAGCGGACGACATCCTGGGAACACTCAGCTACCAGGCCAGCCAGCAGGACGTTGACACTATCATCGTCACCGGTGACGCCGATACCATGCAGCTCATTTCCCCTCACGTGAAGGTGCTCTACCCGAAGGCAGGGCGGTCTTTCAGCGATACCACGCTGTATGACGAGTCGGCGGTCAATAACCGCTATGGAGTAAAGCCAGAGCAGATTGCCGACCTCAAGGGTCTGGTGGGCGACCCATCGGATAACATCCCCGGTGTCCCCGGCGTGGGCGAAAAGACGGCGGTCAAGTTGCTCCAGCAATTTGTCACCGTGGAAAACATTTACGCCCATATTGACGAGGTAACCCCTCCCAAGCTCCAGGAGACGATGCGCCAGAATGAAGAGGCAGCGCGCCAGAGTAAGCAACTGGCCACCATTGTTACCGAGACACCGGTGGCGCTGAACCTGGAACAGTGCCAGAGCGGCCAGTATGACCGCCAGGCGGTCAACGACCTCTTTCGCGAGCTTGAATTCGTCAGTTTGCGGAGCCGCCTGCCTGAAATCGAAGCCGAGGCAAAGGCACCGGAAGCACCGCCAGCCGAAGTGAAAACCGGGCCGCCGCAGGGAGATTACCATATCGTCAGTACTGCCGCCGACCTTGACCATCTGGTCAACCGTCTGGCGGAGGTAAAATCATTCGCCTTCGATACGGAGACAACCGGCCTTAACCCGCTGTACGCCAGCCTGGTCGGCCTCTCATTCTCACCGGCACCAGCCGAGGCATACTATGTTCCGGTGGGACATACCAGCCTGCAATCGGTGGCACAGCTTCCACTAGAGCAGGCCCTTGACCGTCTCAAGCCTGTCCTGGAAGATGAGAACCTGGCCAAGCTGGCCCACAACGGCAAATACGACATGACCGTGCTGGCCGAGCACGGCGTGAGCGTAAACAACCTCACCTTCGACACCATGGTGGCCGCATACTTGGTGGGGGAAAAATCGCTCGGTCTGAAAACCCTTGCCTTCAGCAAACTCAATATTGATATGACCCCCATCACCGACCTTATCGGCACCGGTGCCAAGCAGCTACCCATGTCCCAGGTTGACATAGAGAAAGTAGCCGATTACGCCTGCGCTGACGCCGATATGACCCGCCGCCTGGCCGACCTGTTCGGCGGGGAACTACAACAGCAGGGACTATGGCAGCTCTTCTCCGATGTTGAGATGCCCCTCGTGCCGGTGCTTCTCCAGATGGAGAGAAACGGCATTGCCCTCGATAAGGAACTACTGCATGACATGTCAAAGGAGCTCGGTGGGCAGATTGCCAGCCTTGAGGGACGGATATTTGATTTAGCCGGGGAGGAATTCAACGTCAACTCCCCGCAGCAGCTGGGAAAGATTTTGTTCGATAAATTGCAGATACCCACCCCGCGTAAAGGCAAGTCAAAATATTCCACGGAGGCTTCCGTCCTAGAGGAACTGAAAGATTACGAGATAATCGGCCTGATACAGGAGTTCCGACAGCTAACAAAGCTGAAGTCGACCTACATTGACGCCCTTCCCAGCCTGATTAACACCAAAACCGGCCGGGTGCATACCAGCTTCAACCAGACGAGGACGACGACCGGCCGGCTTTCCTCCAGCGAGCCGAATTTACAGAATATTCCCGTGCGCGGAGAGATGGGCAAACAGATAAGGTGTGCCTTCATCGCCCCGAAAGGAAGCCGCCTGTTCGCCGGGGACTACTCTCAGATAGACCTCCGGGCGCTGGCCCACTTATCAGAGGACCCGGGACTTGTCCGCGCCTTCCAGCAGGACGAGGACATTCACGCCACCACCGCCGCCCAGCTTTTCAATGTCGAAAAGTCACAGGTGACGGCTGACATGCGCCGGCTGGCCAAGACGGTGAACTTCGGTGTTATCTACGGCATGAGCGAGTACGGACTGGAGCAGGCCACCGAACTCTCGCGAGAAGAGGCCGCCCAGTTCATCGCCGCCTATTTTGCCAGATACCCGAAAGTGAAAGAATACCTTGAAGCCACCAAAAATCAGGCGCGGGAAAACGGCTACGTGCAGACCATCATGGGCCGAAGGCGCTTCATCCCGGAGATCAACTCGGCCAACCGACAGGTGCGGGAAGCCGCCGAACGCATGGCCATCAATATGCCGGTGCAGGGCACCTCGGCCGACATCATCAAGGTAGCCATGATTAATCTCGCCCGTGAGATGGCGCAAAAACGCTTAAAGAGCCGGCTGCTGCTGCAGGTACACGATGAGCTCGTCCTCGAGGTGCCTGATGGAGAGATGGCAACTGTACAGCAGCTTGTTCCTCAGCTTATGTCCTCGGCGCTCAAACTCAACGTACCGCTGAAGGTTGACACCAAGCGGGGACAGAACTGGGGGGAAATGGCCTGACATGCCCGAACTGCCTGAGGTAGAAACGGTAAAAAATGAGCTTGCCCCGCATATACTGGGACGCAAAATTACTGACATCACCCTTCTCTGGGAAGGTGTCGTCAGGACACCGTCACCAGAGGAGTTCCGTTCCCGCCTGCTCGGGCAGAAAATCAGCCGCCTTTCCCGACACGGCAAGTACCTAGTACTGGGCCTGAACGGCGATGATTCCCTCGTCATTCACATGAAGATGAGCGGCTCGCTGCTGCTGGGCCGGGACGCCACAGAGCCGCCAAAATATACCCGCGCCGTCTTTCATCTGGACGAAGGCACGAGCATCTTCTTCCGCGACCCGCGCAAGTTCGGTCGGGTCTGGCTGGTCAGCGACTGGACAACGGTAATCAAAAAAATGGGGCCGGAGCCTCTGGAAACTGATTTCACGCCGCAGGTCCTGGCACAGCAACTGAGAAATCGTAAAGCGCCCATCAAGGCGCTCCTCTGCGACCAGTCCGTCATTGCCGGCATCGGCAACATGTACGCCGATGAAGCCCTGTTTGCCTCCAGAATCAACCCGCTGCGTTCCGGGGCCAGCATGACAGCGGAAGAGGTGGAACGGCTTTACCACGCCATTCAGCAGACGCTGCGCGCCGCCATCGGTAACAAGGGCGCCAGCATCGTGAACTATTACCGACCCGGCGGCGAGACCGGCACCGCCCACTTTGAGTTCAAGGTTGCTCACGGTCGCGGCAAAAACTGCCCGCACTGCGGCGGCCCGATACAGCGCATCCCGGTGCGCAACCGCGGTAGCTACTTCTGCCCCAAATGCCAGCCGTTACCCTAATCGTCCCAGAGACGGAAGGGCGGGTACTGGTCGGTCATCAGTGCCACATAGGCACAGACCCGGTATGACCAGCGGTTCAGCCCGATTACCAGCTTGAAGATGCTTTCCGGATACTTGCCGGTAAAGAGCAGGGCGAAACCGGCAATGATGGCCAGCACAAAGGTCAGGCCAGGCCAGCCCCTTTCTTCTCCGCTGAAGCCCTGAAAGAAAGCGACAATAATGTAATGCGGGATGGCCAGCAACCACCACTTGACCAGCGCCAGTCCCTTGGACAGCTTCTCCGGGTACTCCACCTGCAAGTCGGCGGGGTAGTCCTCTGATTTCAGACTGAATGGAGGATATTTGTCCGTTCCCAGCGCCTGATAGCTGTAGAAACCAACGCGCCACGACCAGCGTATCACCCCCACGTTGAAATCGAACAGCCCCCTGGGGAACCGGCCGGTGAAGAGAATGGCAAAAAAGGCAATAATCCACACGATGATGAAAGCTATCCAGAGGAAGACCAGGATAATGTAATGCGGGATGCCCAGCAGCCACTTGATGAGCCACCAGCCCCTGGCCGGCGGCGCGGTGAGTTCACCAATTAACGTTACCGGATAGGTTTGGGCAGCCATAGACTTTTCACCTCCTTTCTATAAAATTATTGAAACCACAGTAGCGGCGGTATGGAATTCCGGCGGCAGCAGCGCCTGGATAAAACTGAAAATACTCACCAGGGAAGACATGACACTGGAGCCAGCCACCCAGCGCGCCAGCCAGTCGAAAATGGGAAAAACGTGCAGCACCAGGGCAAAGACCACCAGACCTATGCCGGCACTTGCCGCGTTCAGCGCTCCACCGAGCAGCCGGTACAGCAGTCCCCGCTTCCAGATTTTCTGTATTATTCTCCGCGGGAGGAAAAAGGCGAAATGGAAAATTACGTTGACGATGGCGAAAGTGATGATGAAACCGATGAAATTTTCCCAGTTCTCACCGGGAAGGAAGGAGAGCAGCCCAGCCAGCAAGTGGTAGGACACGCCGGTGATATAGATGGTAATGAACAGCGCCACCAGGTTGAAAGCATGCCTTACCGCGCCCTCCCTAAAGCCGGCAAACAGGCTGACCAGCAAAACAAAAAGAACAAAAAGACTAACCAACCATTCCATGTTGAGCAATAATCATAAAGTATTTGACAGGATTTGGCAAGGGAGTTATTCCATTAGTCGTGATATTTCTTGCGGTCTTTATCCGACGAGAACGGAGCTAACGAGCAAAAAAGGTCGTTGGCGTTGCATTCATGGCACTCTATCTGCAGCGCGCTGTGCTCGATATCGAACTGCTGCAGAACCTTTTCCACCCGCTGGTGAATTTTCGCAGCCTCACTCACCCGCATATCATCGATCAATACGTGGCAACTCATAGCGTGCAACTCCGGAGAAATACTCCAGACGTGCATGTCATGGACGCCTTTCACTCCGGGTATCTTCCGCAGGTCGCGCGCCATCTGGCCGACATCTATCTGGTGTGGTACTGCCTCCAGCAGCACTTTCATTCCCTCCCTCAGAATATTCCAAGCAGCAAAGGTGATAATAAATCCGATGAACACGCTGATGATGGGATCGACGATAAACCACCCGGTCAGCATTATGATGATGGCGCCGATAATGACGCCGATTGAAGCCAGTGCATCGCCCAGCACATGCCAGAAAGCGCTGCGTACATTGAGGTTGCCGTGCTGCTCTTTGCGCAGCCAGAAGGCGACAAAGACATTAACACCTAACCCAACCAGAGCTGCTGACAGCATAAGGGGACTATTCACCTCCGGAGGCTGCAGCCAGCGGCGATACGCCTCGTAGAAAATAACCAAGGCAATGGCCAAGATGCTGAGGGCATTGAACAGAGCAACGAGCACTCCCACCCGGTGGTAACCGAAGGTCATGCGACTGCTCGCCGGGCGCTCGGCCTGTTTCACGCCGTACCAGCTTAGTGAGAGGGCTATGATATCGGCAAAGACGTGTCCGGCATCGCTGAGCAGAGCCAGGCTGTGGGACAGAAAGCCGCCGACAAGCTCAACAGCCAGAATCAGACTGGTCAGCAGAATGCCATACTTCAGCTTGTTACCTACGAGCATAGGGTGACGATGGTTATGGTCGACCAATTCCCTTCCCCCTATTCGCCGGCTACTTCCTGAAGAGCCGCTGCATACGTTTCATACGTCACGGCATCAAAAAGTACAAAGACCACTTCTCTGACCGGGGTCGCCTTTTCCCGCAAAAATGCCGCCACTGCCCTCAGAGCCACTTCTGCCGCCTTCTCTACGGGGTACCCGTAAACACCGGTGCTGATGGAAGGGAAGGAGACGCTGGTTAAATTGTTCTCGGCGGCCAGTTTCAGGCTTTCCCGATAGGCGCTTTCCAGAAGCTCAGCCTCGCCCTGAGCGCCGCCATGCCAGACCGGCCCCACGGTATGGATGACATGCCTTGCCGGCAGGTTGCCACCGGTGGTTATCACCGCCCTGCCGGTGGGCAGACGCCCCTGCCGGGCCACGATTTGCTTGCAGTCTTCCAGAATAGCCGGGCCACCAGCGCGGTGAATGGCCCCGTCCACGCCACCCCCGCCCATCAGGCTGGAATTGGCGGCATTGACGATGGCATCGGTTGCCTGCTGGGTAATATCACCCTGAATGATGGATAGCTTTGCCTGATTTACCATTATCTGCACTGTATCATCTGCCATGCTGGCACCTCTCGCCGGTTACTCCTGATTTTTAAGGTAATCGATTGCCCACTGGATGGCCTCTTCACCTTCCAGCTCCAGTTCAATATCCGGCTTTATTCCCTCACCCTCAATTAGGCGACCGTTCGGCGTGAGCCAGCGTGCCGTGGTTATGTAAATCCCGGAGCCGTCCTGAAGCTCACGGGGTACGTTGACGCTGCCCTTGCCAAACGTCTGGCTGCCGGCAACAATGGCCCGTCCATAGTCCTGTAATGCACCCGCCAGTACCTCGCTGCCGCTGGCGCTGTAACCATTCACCAGGACCACCACGGGCAGCTCGTTGACAACTTCCTGGGTTTTGACTTCCAGAGACGCCTCTCCACCCTTATTATCCACCACCTTCACCACCACACCTTCCTTCAGGAAGTAGGAAGCGACCTCGATAACTGACTCCAGTATGCCGCCCGGATTGCCACGCAGGTCCAGAATGATGCCTTTCGCGTTTGCCTGTTCAATGTCATGCAATGCGGTCGCCAATTCGCTAGCGGTGCGTCTCGAGAAATGGGTGAGCCTGAGGTGGGCAATATCCTCCTTCATTGCCAACACCACGCTGGACAACTCGATGGTGGCGCGCACAATTTCAATTTCCACCGCTTCCGCTTCATCTTTGTGCTGAATGAGCAGTCTGACGGTGCTGCCTTTGGGACCGCGGATTTTGAGCACTGCCTCGACCAGGCTCATATCAACCGTTGACTCGCCGTCTATCTCCAGAATGACGTCGTCCGCCCTCAGGCCGGCCTGAGCCGCCGGTGAATCGGGAATGGGCGAGATAATGGTGAGCTTTTCCTCCCTCATCCCCACCTGGGCCCCGATACCTTCAATTTCTCCTTCCAGGCCACTCATGCCAATTTCATATGTTTCCGCATCGATGTAGGAGCTGTAGGGGTCATCAAGGGCCTCAATCATACCCTCTATCGCGCCCTGGCTGATTTCGCCCGTCTCAAGTTGGTCCCGGTCCACGTAGTCCCGGAAGATAATATTCCACGCCTCCTCCACCACGGCCAGCCCTTCGCTGCCTGCGGCGGGAGACCTCCCCATGTTATAGCCGGTGCCGAAAGAAAGCGCGATGATGGCAATGAAAGTTAAAATTACCAGGATAATCTTCATCGTGTTTGACATTGGTCTGCTCTTCTCCGAAAGATATTATCGGTACCTCGGATAACGGGAAAACAAGGGCGGAATTTGATTGGGAAGAAGCTTCTTCTGACTCCTTATTCTGCCCTGGCAGGCTATCCGCCGCTTAACTCGAAGGCCAAGTAAACCTGTAAGCCGAGTTACAGGTACATTTGGCACAGTTATCCATAGATATCCATCCCTCCTTAAAATATTTGTTCTGCCTAGATTCTAAGTTGGAATTCGCCTCCCCGTCAACTTTTATATTATATATAATTATAGCCTCCCTACAGAAGTGAAGAGATAAGAGTAATAGCCCAATAGCATTTATCCGCGTCAAAACCAAGCATAATCTTCCTCGCCCAACAAGCATTTCAGCATGACCAATTATTAAGTAACATTTCGATGAAAAGTATTGCCGATCCGAACCTGTAGCTTTGGGAACAGCCTTGCCCTCCTCAGGCTAAGGTAGTAGAATATGAAAGAGGCTGGATATCCCGGTCTCTTTTTTGTTGAGAGAATTGGAGAACTGACGAAAGCCGCAAAGAGGAATAAAAACAGAGAAGCTGCCAGTTTTCAGCAAATGCCAGTCGTAGGCAAAGGGGAGAATACGGATGAGCGCTATTGACGATTTTACTGCTTTGCTCGAGACCACGGAAGTCATGGGGCAGATGCTAAGGAGTATTCGGGAGGAACCGGCCCATCTTCTGCGCGATATCTGCCGTGATTATCAGCGTACAGGTCAGACGGTCCCGGACCACCGTCTGCAATTAATCGGCTATATGGGTGAGGCGGCCCTGAAGGCACTTCTTGCGGCAGGGTTAATAAAACAACATACCGGGGGAAGACTCTCGCTATACACCTACGAACCCACTGAGAAAGGGGTGGAGCAATACGAAAAGCTGGAGGCGGACGGTTTCTATCAAAGATAAGGAGGTGTATATGGATCTATTAGAAGTTATGGCCAAGCGTTACAGCGTCCGTGCCTACAAACCAGACCCGGTCGAAGACGAAAAGCTCCAGCAAATACTTGAGGCAGCGCGTTTGGCTCCTACTGCCACCAATCGCCAACCTTTTCAGCTAATCGTTATACACACCAAAGGCAGCTTTTCAGTGAATCATGGTTCAGAGGACAAAACGGCGCTTTGCTATAGGGGGGAGTTAGAATATTCGGGGGATCTCATCCTAGCCACCTCACGCTTAGAGCATTACGTGCGTTGACCAGACTCTAAATAGTACGGTAAGATGGAGTTCGGCTCTCCCCCGTCTCCACCAAAACAGTACTGGGCTCCGTGTTTTTTACGGGGCCCGTTTCTTTTTGTTGCCTTCCTGATACTCAATGGAGTCAAAGAGTGGGTAGAACGGCGGTTTCGGTTGAATACCTACTATTGAACGGGAGGCCACCAAGTCCACACAGACAGCCTCCAGCATACCAGCTAACAGTTTGTGCTTCTCTTCCAGAGTAGCCTTCTCTCAAATAAGCCCCAAGCTTTCCATCGCCCTCTTTAAACTGTCTTTTATTTCGGGTCCGAAATTCTTTCTGGTTCAGCCAAGCCTTTCACTTCACGATATTAAGAATTATTATTTGCTTTGATATCATTTCGTGCTATAATAATGCACTTTTCACTAAAAGGAGTATTATCTTTAATAAAGGAGAACAGTAGATGGAGTCTAATAAAGCGAAAGTACCATCTCATGACTTATTGCTTGAATGGGCTCGATTTTTAGGAGTGAGTCCTGATAAAGTCAGGACTGGCGATATTGAACCACAAATCAAGCGCCTTCAAGATGAATTCAATCGATTGGAAGAGATAGATTTGACCAATGTTGAACCCTCAACAAACTTTTTAGCAATGCAAGAGCTGATAAATGAAGAACATTGAGCTGTGTTTCCTTACTATTAAGGATCTGTCTCATCTCATAAAGAAGAAGGAAATCTCTCCTGTTGAGTTGACCCAGTCTTTCATAGAGCGGATAAAACGACTTGATGAAAAGATAAACGCCTACATAACAATACTTGAATCCGAAAGTATAAAAACCAGTCGGAAAGCAGAAAAAGCTATTCTTTCCGGTAATTATCTTGGCCCGCTTCATGGCATACCCATTTCCATAAAAGATGCCATTATGACAAAGGGTATTCGCACAACCGTTGGATCCAAGATCTTCGCTGACTTCATCCCTAAAGAGGATTCAACAGCTGTTGAAAGGTTAAAACAGGCGGGCGTGATTGTCATTGGCAAGACCAACTTAGACGAGTTTGCATACAGTCTAACAACGGAAAACCCCTATTACGGAACCACAAGAAATCCATGGAATATGGAAAGGATTGCTGGAGGATCTAGCGGAGGTTCCGCTGCCGCTGTAGCTGCTTCTCTTTGTGCAGGTTCTATAGGCACTGATACTGGGTGCTCAATAAGACAGCCAGCCTCACTTTGTGGTGTTGTAGGCTTTAAACCAACATATGGTAGGGTGAGCAGGTTTGGTGTAATTCCAGTGGCTTGGTCCCTTGACCACGTAGGTCCAATAGTCAAGTGTGTTGAAGATGCAGCAATCGAACTTAATGCTATAGCTGGTAGGGATACTAAAGATCATTCCTCAAGTCATATACCCGTTCCGGATTATACAAAAGCTCTTAAAAAAGAGATTAAAGGGCTTAAATTTGGAATCCCTAAAGAATATTTCTTTGAAAGCATAGACCTCGATGTAAGTGATCGAGTTATGAATGCAATAAAAACACTGCAAGAATTAGGCGCTTCTACAACGGAGGTTTCCATCCCTTACGTAATATATGCCCCAGCTCTGACTTGGATAATTGTACGATCTGAAGCGTATTCATACCATGAACCGATCTACAAAATCAAATATGAAGAATATGGGCCATTTACCAGGGAAAACTTAGATATTGGTCCTTTCATTTCAGCCAACCATTACTTAAAAGCCCAGCGTGTTCGAAAGCTCCTTCAAGAGCAATTGTACACGGTGTTGAAAGGGGTGGATGCTATTATAATTCCTACTACACCAACCCCAGCCCCAAGAATCGGCCAGCAGGTACTCAAGATTGGTCATGAAGAAATGAAAATTGGAGTACTTAATCGATTAGCCAATCCGTTCAATCTAACTGGACTTCCTGCAATATCTATTCCATGCGGCTTCGCAGCCGATGGCCTACCTATCGGCCTTCAGATTGTGGGTAGACCTTTTGATGAAGAAACAGTTCTTCGAGTTGCCTGGAACTATGAGGCAAACTCTAGCTGGCATAAAATGAGGCCACAACTATAAGATGAGATGAGTATAGGAGTACAATTGACTCAGATTGTTTCCCCAAAACATTACTTGTTCAATAATGGTGATTCATACCTTAACCGAAGTTCTTCCAGCGCCTTCCTCTGAAGCTTTTCTAGTAATAGAGCCAACGTTTTCTGTTCT
Source organism: Dehalococcoidales bacterium (assembly GCA_034409565.1). Taxonomy (GTDB): domain Bacteria; phylum Chloroflexota; class Dehalococcoidia; order Dehalococcoidales; family RBG-16-60-22; genus E44-bin89. The sequence goes on along the minus strand of DAOUMS010000019.1, from coordinate 30,232 downwards.
CTTGCAGACAAAGTATTGATAATATTATGAATGGTTTTCCTTGTTGAGGCTTTTTTATAGGCATCAAGGCCCTTTTCTGTGAGCTCCACTCGAATCATGTTTCTTTTCTCAAGGTCTTTTGTTTTTCTGACAAAGCCTGTTTTTTCCAGTCTCGATAATACTGTCGATACTGTGTGGGGCTCACGAAATAATGTCCTTGATATTTCAGATGGTGATGCACTTCTACCTAAAGTATGTATCAGGAAAAAAATCGCGCTATGATCTGCTTCTACATTCAATGCAAAAAGCTCATTTTTCCTGGCTTTAAACATAATTCGCCTCGTTTGCATAAGCAGCAACCACAATCGATAAGCTTCATCTTCAATAACAAAGTTTGACTTCATCTTAATTCCACCAGTTATAGATTTTTCTAATCCTGAAAGTTACCTGTTTGGCGTATTTTACTCAGGGCAGATAATCATACTTCAATGGAATGGCAAATATATTTTTATTACGTATAAATCCGTGAATTTCATTAAAAAGTTTTATCATTCCCTCTTGACAATAATATTGGTAGGATTTATTATTATTGTCGACATCGATAATCTATGTTGATACATTATATCGCTATTTCATCTTACTTTCAATACATTGGAACATATTATAGTAATCAACGCTATTCTGAGATCAGCGAAGAACGGCAAGAAAATCAAGCTAACTCGATGATTCGAGGTCTGATTATCCAACTAAACCTGTAACATAGGGACTAATACTAGGCGAGGGGGTGATTGCGTTCGATAAAACTGCTATGTAATTTCAAAGGTAGATGACAATATCATAGGAGGCGAAATGCGTAAACGACTGATTATGTCACTAATGTTAATAGTTATACTGGTCGGCATGCTATCTGTTGCATGTGCCGCTCCTGCTCCCGCTCCAGTCCCAGCTCCGGCGCCCGCTCCGACTCCAGCCCCAACTCCGGCCCAGCCAGCAGAGACCATCTCCTGGGTAGCTCAGATTCCTGTTGGGGCAGCTGCGCTAAACTACGAGATAGTTACCTACTTTACCGACCGGGTAAGAGAGTCAAGCGGTGGCCGCCTGAACATCAAACTTGAACCTGGTGATGCCATAGTCCCGATGTATGATGAGCTGTTCGGAGTAAGCGATGGTATTCTAGATATGGCACATACCTCGCCACAGCAAAACATGGACGTGATACCATCGGCGCCACTCTTCGGCGGGTTAGTGGGCGGGCCAGGGCCTGCCACCATCAGTCTATGGTTAGATCAGGGGGGCGGTAGCAAGTACTTGGACCAAACATATTCACCCTGGAATGTTGTATGCTTCTCTCAAATAGCACATGCGCAGCCAGCCCCTGAAATATGGGCGCATACTAACAAGAAACTCGATTCCCTTGCCGATTTTAAGGGAATAAAAATGCGCTGCGCTGGCGATGGCGGAGCAATCCTGAGCAAAATGGGTGCTGAAACCGTATCAATGCCCGGCGGGGATATCTACGAAGCTATGCAACGGGGTGTTATTGATGCTTTCGAGTTTTCCAATGCGGCAAGAAACTGGTCTCAGTCATTCCAGGAAGTGGCCAAATATGTGTACTTCTCAGGAACCCGTGCCCCTGCCGAGGTAGGGTATATAATAGTGAACGCAGACAGTTGGAATGCTCTGCCCGATGACCTGAAAGCACTGGTAAAGGCTGAGTGGAGGGCAACTGTTCACTGGGCATGGAACTATACCACAATGGGCATTTTGGCAGCTATAGGGGACTTCAAAGACTACGGCTGTGAACTTTACCATGTCCCTGCCGACATTGAAGAAGCATTGCTCAAAACGGCAGAGGTTTACTATGGTGAGAAAGCAGCAGATGATCCGGAATATGCTGAGATTTTAAAAGCTGAGCTTGAGTTTTCAGCCGTACACCAGGAGCAGCTTGGCTTCGATGCTCCGGCAACTGATTACGTAATGCAGTTTAAACTTCCATAGTCAAGAGACTATCGTTCCCTTGCCCCAGAATAACCTGGGGCAAGGGAACAACTAACCGTAAACGAGAGGAAAGACAGAATGAGGGCTGTACTGCGAGTTATTGATTCGGTTAGTGAACATCTAGGGTCGTGGGGAAGATGGATAGTCGTAGCCTTAATCGCCATAACATTCTGGGACGTCTTGCTCAGATATGTATTCGGACATGCCACAATGTGGGCTTTCGAAACCGGTATGATGATGGGCGGAGCAATCGGGGCAACAGGCTGGGCGTATGCCCAAAGATATGGCCTGCACATAAGGATAGATGTTATTTACACCAACCGCTCACCAAGGACACAGGCAATTATTAATGTTATCGGGACGCTAATATTGTTTTTACCTTTATTCGTGTTTCTCATTATCACCGCCGGTGAGTGGACAATAATGTCGTGGGCAAGGCATGAGGTATGGCAGGAGGGTTTCTGGTTCCCGCCGGCAGGTCCATCTAGGACTGTCGTTTTAATTGGGATAGTGGCATTGTTCATGCAGGTATCAGCGTCTTTTTACCGCGACCTGTTCTTCTTAATAAAAGGGACAAGACCATGATCGATTTGAGTCCAGAGACAGCTACTATAATCTTTGTGATAGCCATTCTCGCCTCGGTTGCTACCGGCTATCCAATAGCATTCGCACTGGGTGGTGTTGGCTTTATAATCGGCGTTCTGACCCTAGGCCCATCGGTGACACCGCCCCTGATTTATGGACGTGTTTACAGCTTGATACATGGTTACCATCTATTAGCTGTACCCCTTTTTATCTTCATGGGAGTTGTACTGGAACGCTCAGGCATTACAAATCGCGTATATGATGCTTTGTATTTATGGCTTGCCGGGCTCAGGGGCGGACTGGCCCTGGGTACGGTTCTATTCGGTACTATCCTCGCTGCCTGCTTGGGTATAATAGGTGCTTCCGTAACCATGCTTACTATCGTTGGCCTCCGGGAGATGGTGAATAGAGGTTATTCAAAGTCTCTGGCGGCCGGTTCGGTATGCGCAGGCGGCACGCTAGGTATTCTCATTCCCCCCAGCATTATGCTGGTTGTCTATGGCCCCACGAGCGGTATCTCTGTCGGCAAGCTGTTCATGGCAGCTTTTTTCCCGGGGCTGCTTCTCAGTGCACTATATTGTGGCTATATTCTCATCCGCTCACTAGTGCAGCCAAATATTGCCCCGGCAATTGCCCCGGAACACCGGCGGGCTTCACTCTGGTTAAAAACAAAGCTGTTATTCACTGCGTTAATTCCTCCCATAGTGCTCATATTGGCAGTCCTTGGCAGTATCTTTTTTGGTATCGCCCCCCCTACCGAGGCAGCAGCAGTCGGTTGCGTTGCGGTGATTATTCTGGCGATTATCTACCGGAAATTCAATCTGGAGATGTTGAAATATTCCGCATTACAAACGTTAACCGTTACCAGTTTCGTGCTGGTGATAGGGGCCCTCGTTTTTTCGATGGTAGGGATTTTTGTCAGGCTCGGCTGCGGCGATGTAATCAGGAACCTGATTCTGTCGGCACCATTTGGCCGATGGGGTGCTTTTGGTGTGGTAATGATTGCGGTTATTATTCTGGGCATGTTTATCGATTGGATAGGCATTGTATTTATTATTGTCCCCATAGTAACACCGCTTGCACCTGCCCTTGGTTTTGACGAGCTCTGGTTTGCCATGATGATATGCGTTAACCTCCAAGCTTCTTTCCTGACGCCGCCTTTTGCCTCGGCGATATTTTTCTGCCGCGGCACGGTCCCGCCTGAGCTCGGCGTTACCACCGCTGACATAATACGAGGTGTCATACCCTTTATCCTCTGCATTGTAACGGCCCTGGTTATACTGGCTTTTAATCCGCAGATAATTACTTGGCTGCCCAATCAAATGATAAAACCGTGGTAGGTTATGTGCATAAATATAAATCCCAAGCAAACTTAAAAGGTAAAAAACAAAATATATGAGCAAAAAAGAGGAGTTTTTAGTCAAATCGGATGATTTAAAAAGTTTCACCAGACAAGTTTTCGTCCGGGCCGGTCTACCGCAGGCTGATGCTGAACTGGTTGCCGAAGTACTAATCTGGGCAAATTTGAGAGGCATCGATTCACATGGAGTCCTGAGAATCGCCGAGTACATAAATAACGTGGACATCGGCTTCATGAACCCCAATCCTGATATCAGGATACTCAAGGAAACGCAGGCCATTACTTTTATTGAAGCGGACCACGCCTTTGGTCCGGTAGTAACCGTCTTCGCCATGAAACAGGCTATAAAGAAAGCTAAAGAGGTTGGTATTGGTTGGGCGCTGATTCGCAATACGACGCACCAAGGCGCTATGGGTTACTACGTATTACTGCCGGTTCAACAAGGAATGGCTGGTATTGCATCTGTAGCCAGCCCTCCCACAATGTCCTATTATGGTTCCAGAGCCAAGGGTTTAAGCCCAGCACCCATAGCTATCGCGGTACCGTCAAAACGTCATAATCCCCTGCTCCTGGATATGGCCACTGCGGTTGTTGCCTTTGGGAAAATCTTCCTCGCCAGAGATAAAGGGATGCCAATTCCGGAAGGTTGGGCCCTGGACAAAGATGGGAACCCAACAATCGACCCAAACAAAGCGGCGATGATGGTGCCATTTGGAGGGCCCAAAGGGTCTGGGCTCTCTCTTATGCTGGAATGTTTATCTGGTGTAATGGCAGACAATCCAAGGTTAGAACCTAATCTTACAGGGAAAGAGCCAAACCCTCCCAACCTTCAGAATAGCTTCGTCGCTGCCATAGACATCAGCCAATTTATTGATGTGGAATCTTACAAGGAGCATATAGATAACCTTATTGACGGATTAAAGGCTTTACCCAAGGCACAAGGTTTCAGTGAAATTCTCATGCCGGGTGAACTAGAAGATAGAATCTGCGAAGAACGAAAGCGGGATGGCATACCTCTTCCGCGAGGTACTGTGCAAAACCTTCGTAATGCTGCAGAAAAATATGGGGCGGAACTACCCACAGGTTTATAAAAGGGAAAGTCAATACTCTTTGCCTATCGAAAACCAATGACCTGTTAGAGAGGAGATATTGCGTGGGAAAGTACAAGATAGTAATCGTAGGAAGTCCAGCCATAGACACCAGAATCGGGGAGAAGATTCTTGCCGATGCAGATATCGATGTTGACCTTATGCTGAGTCCAGGTACCGACAAAAGTAGCACCATTCAAGATATTGAAGATGCTGATATTATTGTCTCAAAGGGTGTCGATCCAAAGGGTGCCCATATAATAACCGGCAAAATGCTGGAGGCAACGAAGAAATGCAGGCTGGTGATTCGAAGTGGTGTCGGAGTCGACATGATTGATGTCGACACTGCTACTAAGCTTGGAATTTACGTAGCCAATGTGCCGGCAATGTATTACTGCCTCGATGAAATATCTGATCACGTTATCGCAATGACATTGGCCCTCCAGCGAAAAATGCCCTTCCTTGATAAAAAAGTAAAAGGTGGGGCATGGCGAGAAGTACTGCCTGATGCTGGCCCCATTTTTACTTCAAGGGGGCAGATATTTGGTTTAGTTGCTTTCGGTAATTTAGCTCGTGCTGTCGCCAGAAAAGCCCAGGCGTTTGGTTTCAAGGTAATAGCTTATGACCCATTTGTTTCGCCTCATGAAGCCTGGAGCCTCGGAGTAGAATTGGTTGATTTTAACACATTGCTGGAGACCTCTGATGTTATTTCAATTCACACCCCACTAACAGAGTCAACACGCCATATGTTTAATGAAAAAACAATCGGAAAGATGAAGAAAAACGCCCACTTGATAAATACTGCCCGGGGCGGTGTTGTGGACCAGAAAGCTCTCTACAATGCCTTGAAAGCGGGAAAGATTGCTGGTGCTGGTCTGGATGTGCTTGAAGAAGAGCCTCCAGAAGCTGACGAACCTCTTTTCACTTTGGACAATGTGCTTCTTACTCCACACACTGCCAGCGCTTCTGAGGAGATGATGCCCAGAACTAACCGGCAGCTTTTCGCCGAGATAATTAATGTTCTTAGAGGCAGACCACCACAAAATTGGATTAATCGGGAAGATATGTGCAAGAAATGAAGGTAGAACTGGTCAATTATGTGGTGCCGTTGAGGTACCCATGACCGAAGAGGAATTGAAGGTTTACGATAATGTCTGGCTCTAGATCAGGTCGTTACGATTCGATTAAGGGGCACAGTAACTCTACCGATAAGTAGTTAACCTAACGGGCTTCAGGAGAAATCAAGCCTATAATACTAAATCAAAAGGGTAGACATAGCAAGGAGGTGATTGCTTGCAATAAGAGTAAAGATAGTAACGACAGTAGTATGGCGAAGCAACGGAAAGAAGGAGATAAAATATTATGTGGAATGTTGTTGATCTTACTTTTACCATAAGAGACCACTGGCGCTGGCCAGTGAAGCTAACATGCGTGCCCGCGAAGGACAGGCATTTCTTCTTGCGATGGTACATGTACCTTAAAGTGCACTGCTTTACTCAGGTTGATGCTCCGCTCCATTTCCTGCCTGACGGGCTTTCCATCGAAAAGGTACCACTGGATAGGTTAATGGGTGAAGCAGCCATTGTCAACCTCTCTCACCTGGGTGAAAATGATGGCGTAAGCGCAGCGGAGCTGGAAAAACATGGCCAACACATCAAAGAGGGCGACATCGCCCTGATACGTACCGACTGGCCTCTCAAATGTGATTATATGACGAAGGATTTCTGGGGCAAGGCACCATACATGCGACGCGACGCCTGTGAATGGCTGGTTGGGCGTAAAATTAAAGCCTGGGGAGGTGACTTCCCCTGCGATTACGTTTTACGAAAAGATGTGATTGATACACAACTCACGATGAATTCCAAGCTGGAGGAAAACACCACTCATGACGTGTTCTTCAAAGAAGGTATTATGCAATTCGAATACATCGTCAATCAGCACCTCCTGAAGAGGAACCGTGTAAATTTCATGATTCTCCCCCTCAAAATTGAAGGTGCTGATGGCTCACCGGCAAGGGCGATTGCCTGGGAGAAACCACTAGGCTCTGAGTTGTAGATTTCGGTGAAATCATATAATATACTCGAAAGCATTATTAACATAGGCAGTAGGTACCTATCAAGTTGGTAAATGTTACCTGCGCCCTCAAAATCGATCCAGTTTTGGGGGTGCAGGTAGAATAATCCCTAAAGATTCAAATCTGACGAACTGTGCTGAGGATTTATGTGAGAATAGCAAATAATTCGCTCTAAGGACGGCTATTACCGTAATCAGTAATATTCAGACGTTGTCTAAATCAATGGGAGGTGGAATATGAAATACCGGAAGCTTGGCAGAACTGGCCTGATGGTGTCTGAAATCTGTCTAGGCACCATGACCTTTGGTAACCAGATAGGTGAAGCAGAATCATCAGAGCTTATACACTGGGCAATTGATGCCGGCATCAACTTTATTGATACCGCCGACCAATATGTTGACGGCAAGAGCGAAGAAATCGTAGGCAAAGCCCTCAAAGGAACAAGGCAATCGGTAATACTGGCGACCAAAGTGGGTGCTTGGAAGTCAGGGCCGGATATTAATGATATTGGGCTTTCGCGGAAACATATTATGGACGGGATAGAAGGCAGCCTGCGCAGGTTGGGAACGGATTATATTGATATCTACTACACACATAAACCAGACAGTCTTACTCCTCTTGAGGAAACACTACGTGCCCTGGATGATCTAGTCCGACAGGGTAAAGTACGCTATATCGCCTGCTCCAACTACCTCGCCTGGCAGCTTTGTAAAGCTCTGTGGGTCAGTGCTTCTAGCAATCTAGCTCGTTACGATTGCATTCAACCACCTTACAATTTAATTACCCGTGGAATTGAGGACGAGTTGCTTCCGCTGTGCACCAGTGAGGGAGTAGGTGTTTGTGTATATAATCCGCTGGCAGGTGGTCTGCTGACCGGTAAGCATGACCCAAACCGCCCGCCTGCAGAGAGTACAAGATTCGGTAATAAACGCCAGGGAAAGACCTATACCAATCGGTACTGGTCACCGGACAATTTTAAAGCGGTTTCCCGTTTCAAAGAGGTTGCTGAGAAGCATGGCCATAGTATGGCCCAGTTCTCTTTGGCCTGGATACTTAGTAATAAGGCCATTACCTCTGTTCTCTGCGGGGCAAATTCCACAAAGCAACTTGAAGAAAATGTTAGTGCCGTTGAGGTAACTTTAACCGAAGAGGAATTAAACCTGTGTGATGAAGTCTGGCACGAGCTTAGGCCGCCCAGATTTTATTACGGGGCACAGCAACTTTACCGACAATGATTTTGTGATTTCAAGATGTGATAAGGGAGCTGCTCGACTGATTTATTGCCCAGAAATCATAGAATCATAATCGAAGGAGGGAGATAGATATTATGTGGAAGGTTGTTGATCTTACTTTTACCATGAGAGACCACTGGCGCTGGCCAGTGAAGCTTACGTGCGTGCCTGCTAAGGACAGACATTTCTTCTTGCGATGGTTCATGTACATTATGGTGCACTGCTTTACCCAGGTTGATGCTCCAATTCATTATCTGCCTGATGGACTTACAATCGAAAAAGTGCCCCTGGATAAGTTAATGGGTGAAGCAGCCATCGTCAACCTCTCTCACCTGGGTGAAAATGATGGCGTAAGCGCAGCGGAGCTGGAAAAACATGGCCAGCATATTAGAGAGGGCGACATCGCCCTGATACGTACCGACTGGCCCCTCAAATGTGATTACATGACGAAGGATTTCTGGGGCAAGGCACCATACATGCAACGCGACGCCTGTGAATGGCTGGTTGGGCGCAAAATCAAAGCCTGGGGAGGCGACTTCCCCTGCGATTACCTCTTACGAAACGATGTGATTGATCCTCAGCGTACAATAAATTCCAAGCTGGAGGAAAACACTACTCATGACGTGTTCTTCAAAGAAGGCATCATGCAATTTGAATACATTGTCAATCAGCATCTCTTAAAGAAGAACCGCGTAAATTTCATGGTTCTCCCTCTCAAGATTGAAGGTGCCGATGGCTCACCGGCAAGGGCGATTGCCTGGGAGGAACCACTAGGCTCTAAGCTGTAGGCGTCAGAAGGACTTTCTTTTTACCCTTGAGTGCATTATAGTTGTAAAATATTGATACCAATAAGAATAGCAATTCTGATTTTTACCTCTAAAGAATGAATCCTTTTTAAGGAGACAGGTAATTCTACTGGTATTTAAATATTTACTCTCATTATATTGATCCAAATGTATTTTTATCAGAAGATTAAGAATTAAGTGTTGTATGGGAGGTGAAATATGCCTAAGAAAGTCTGCGTGGTAAAAGGCGATGGTGCTTGCCCAGAGGTTGTATTGCCAACGGTACAAATCTTGAAAGGAATGAGCCTGGACATCGAGTTCCTTGATACCGAGACTGGTGATGAATCCCAGGCCAAATATGGCGAACTCTTCCCATTATCGGCGAAGAAAACGATAGACGAGGCTGATTGCACCCTCTTTGGCTCAACTACGAGTGTTGCTGGTGTGCATGGATACTTGAGATGGGGCAAGAGGTGTTTTGCCAATTTGCGACCCACAAAATATAAACCTGGATTAAGTACCCCACTGAAAAATCCCGAGGGTATTGATTTTGCCATAGTTCGTGAGAATATTGAAGGCCTGTATCCGGGATGGGAGGGAGACATCACTCAACTGGCTCCTATGAATCTGACAAATAGCATGCTCGGCACAGCACTGGATACTACAGCAAAAGGTAAATTTGCGGTTAAAACTACAACTGAAGAAATAACCAGAGATTTATGCCAAATAGCATGCCAATTAGCTTTGAAGAGAAAGCGCAAAGGTGGCAAGGGGAAGGTAACAGTATCCAGTAAATACAACGTGTTGCTCCAGGCTGATGAATTATTCCGTCGTATAGCTGAGGAGACAGTGAGTCAATATCCCAAGCTCACTTTCGATCAACTCCTTATAGATAACTGCGGGCAGCAACTCGTGAAGAATCCACAACAGTTTGATGTAATAATAATGTGTAATCAGCATGGTGACATTCTCGGCGATGTTGCAGGCGCACTTGTTGGTGGCTTGGGTATAGCTCCTGGAGCCATCATTGGAAAAGAATATGCATACTTCGGACCCGTTCATGGTACTGCTCCAAAGTATATTGGTATGAATATTTTGAATCCTACAGCAACATTGTTATCCGCCTGCCTGATGCTGGAATATCTTGAATTCGAGAAAGAGGCTCAGCAACTGGAAGAAGCAGTCTATCAGGTTTATAAGGAAGGTAAGCATCTTACTCGTGACCAAGGAGGGACGGCTTCCACCACCGAGTTCTGCGAGGCAGTTAAGACAAACCTATAAGGTCAAAAATGAAAATAGCTAATAGAATGTCGCGTTTGGGGACAGAGACCGCTTTTGGAGTGTTGGCTAAAGCCCAAGCCCTTGAGGCAAAAGGGATGGACGTTGTCCATCTTGAAATTGGGGAACCTGATTTCGATACCCCGGTAAATATTCGCACTGCCGCCAAGAGCGCTCTCGATAATGGCCAGACACACTACTGCAATTCTCAAGGAATTGTTCCTCTTAGAAATGTAATTGCTGAAGAACTGGGAAAAACGCGAAACCTCGATATTGATCCGGCATGCATAGTTGTGACACCGGGGGCAAAGCCGATAGTATTTTTCTCGATACTGGCGCTGCTTGAGAGGGGCGATGAGGCCATCTGCCCTGACCCGAGTTACCCCATATACGAATCGGTTATAAATTTTTCCGGAGCCACATGCGTGCCCATCCAACTTCGAGAAGAACTAGACTTCCGCTTCGATATTGGGGAACTGAAAGCGAAGATTACGCCGCGTACCAAACTCATCGTTCTGAACTCCCCTCACAATCCCACTGGTGGTGTCCTTGAGAAAGACGATGTATACGCTATCGCCGATATCATCAAAGAGCGCGATATCACTGTGCTCTCGGATGAGGTCTATGAGCATATTGTTTATGACTATAAGCCCTTTAGTATCGCCAGCCTGCCTGGCATGCTCGACCGAACTATCCTTCTAAGCGGTTTCTCCAAGACTTACGCTATGACCGGTTGGCGCCTGGGCTATGCCACCCTACCCCCAAAACTTGTTGAGCCCGTGGTGCGTTTAATTGTCAACAGCGTTTCCTGCACGGCACCTTTTGTTCAGCAGGCTGGCATAGAAGCGCTCACTGGGCCACAAAACAGCGTACCAGAGATGGTGAACGAGTTTAGAAAGAGGAGGGACCTGATTGTAAATGGTCTCAATAATATACCTGGTATAAGCTGTGTACTGCCAAAGGGAGCGTTCTATGTTTTTCCCAAGGTCAAAGAGGTGGGAATTGGCTGTGATGAACTGGCTGACACCCTCCTCAACCAGGCCGGTGTAGCCTGCCTGCCGGGCACCCATTTTGGCCAATATGGTGATGGTTATCTAAGATTTTCCTACGCTACATCGCTAGATAAAATCAGCCTCGCTTTAGAGAGAATTGATAAAGTAGTCAAGAAACTTAAGTCTTAGCTTTTAGAAGAATGTATTAATCAACCGTAACTTTTGTCTGAATCGTTAAATATAAAAAAGGGGTGGACATCCCAATACCGGGAATATCCAGCCCCTCTGAGTTCTGTTCGGCTATGTCGGAGTAGACCTAGGCCTTGCCGATTCTGAACATTTTCGTGCCACAGCTCGGACATACGCCCTGAGTTGCCGGCTTGCCGTTTTTCATGGTGATGCTTTTGGCATCTTTCATTTCCCTCTTAGTGCGACATTTCATACAGTATGCTTGCATCAGTTGACCTCCTCTTTCAGATTTACTATGTACGATAGACCAGTTGTGACCACGATGTCAATACGCTCAGCCAATGGAGCTTTATAGCGGTTTGTATCCTATGACAGGATTCAAAGTCATCAACAGTACTGGAATACTTCACTGCTTTTGTCAGTAGCAGCTTGCTAGCCTGGGGTTTAGAGAATAAAAAAGGGCAGCCGAGTGCCCCAGCTACTCCTGAAAACGGGCACAAAAAAGCAAAAGCACCCCTTTCAATCAGGAGCACTTTTGCCTTGATTGTCTTGCGAGTGACAAGCGTTCTATACGGTTACTGGCTCTTTGGCTTTTCGGCTGCACTTTGCCTTTTTAGGCTTCTCGGCTTGCTCGGTAGTCTCTGGCTCCGGCAAGGGCTAGCTCAAGTATGATATTATGCCTTATGTCCCCTCTATCCTGTGATGGCACTTTATGCTCAAAGCGGTGAGCAACTTCATACCAGTTACGCCACTCACCGTCTAGCCTGTCATAGGATAGGGGGTCATTATCTTCTGGAAAGGCTAGATTTACCGTCATCGCTTACCTCCTTTCAATTGGGCAAGCGTTCAGGTCAGGGCTTTGTCGTATTCAGTTTTTAAGGTGCTTTGAATTTACAGCTTCATCATCCAACAAAAGGAAGGAAGGTTGAATTTCAGAATGAACCTATATTTTCAATCACAAAAATTGGAAATTAGGAAAATGAAAAACCAGTGGTTCAAAGTTTGTAGGTTGCCTAATGCGAGCCAGATATTTTTCAGCCAGCTCTACTGTAGGGTATTGGTCGCCCAGCTACTTCCGGAAGGCGCACGCAACTTGAAGATATCTGGTTTTGGTGGCTGGCGCCATGTCCTTTAGCGCCAGCTGCCCTTGGTATCGTTCCCAGAGATCTGCGTCTCCAAGATAACACGACTGAAACAGTGGATCGGGAAGAAAATGGGGCCAAGTAAACCTGTAAGCCGAGTTCTGTATCCTTCCCCTGGAGGAAGGATGGCAGCCATCTATCTAGCCCTGATGTTACCACCAGGGTCAAGCGGCCAACCCGGGGACAGGCCGGGCGTCCTTATGTCCCTCTATTTGGCCTTGCTCCGGATGGGGTTTACCCAGCCGACCGGTCACCCGGCCGCTGGTGGGCTCTTACCCCACCATTTCACCCTTACCCCGCTGACGCGGGGCGGTGTGTTTCTGTGGCACTTTCCATAGGGTCACCCCTCCTGGGCGTTACCCAGCACCCTGCCCGGCGGAGCTCGGACTTTCCTCCCCGGAATCCGGGGCGGCCACCCGGTTTACTTGACCTGCTTATAGTCTAGTATCGGGGGTGTCATTAGTCAACCACTCTGTCCAGAGCGGCATTGCTTAACCTGTCTGCCGCCGCGTTCTGACGCCTCGGTATGGCGGCAATAGCAAAGCTCTGGAACCTTGACTGCAGCTCCCTGACCCGCTGGTGCAGCGGTCGCAGTCCCGGATTTTTCACCCGGTACCGACCGTTTATCTGCTGCACCGCCAGCTCGGAATCGGACTTTACCTCGACCCTGCCCACACCCAACCGGACGGCTTCCTCAAGGGCAGCAATTATGGCCCGGTACTCTGCCTGGTTATTGGTTGTTCTCCCGATGCGCCTGGAAATCCGGCAGAGCACACTGCCCTGCCCGTCTTTAATCACGGCACCAATCGCCGATGGGCCGGGGTTTCCCCGGGAGGCGCCATCAGTATATAAGACTGCTTTTTCGACTTTCATTTCATACTCAGGGCAGGTACAGGATACGACTGCAACTGCCGCACTGCACCAGGGCACCGCTTCTCGCCTGCTGCAGTTCGCTGGAGGGCAATGATATACGGCAGCCACGGCATATCCCCTGTTCCACCCTGGCCACCGCCCACCCCTTGTTCTTCCTGAGCTTATCGTAAAGCGCCAGGACCTGCGCGTCAGTTTCGGCCGCCAGCGCCTGACGCTGCTGCTTCAGGTCACTCAGGCTGCTTTCCAGCGCCGCTTTCTCCTGCCGCAATTGTTCCTGCTCGCGCTGCCATGCCAAAGTAATCTCTTTTAGCTCCTGCTTCAGGGCGGCCGCGCTGGTCTCAACTGACTCCACCTGTTCCATGAGTTCCAGGTCTTTCGTTTCCAGCTGGTCGCGCTTGGCCTTCAGCAGCTCAACCTCGTGCTGCAAGCTGGACAGTTCCTTTGGATTGTTAATCCGCCCGCTGTAAAGCTGGTCGTCAACGCCTTTTATCTTGCTCGCCAGGTCGTCTATTTCTCCCTCCAGGGAACGCTGCTGACGCTGCCACTCCTCCAGCTTCTTCTTTTCGGCGTCGAGCTTTTCCTGAGCCGCGACCACCACGTCATTTTTACCCAGCCGACCGGCTACCTGCTCCAGCTTGCCTTCTTCGTCAGCAATTTCAAGGTCAATTTCCTGCAGTTGGTACAACTGTCTGGCAATGCTCATGACAAAAATGCCCTTCCGGGGTACTGTTACAAAGTACTGTTTTTCTATTATGCGACTGGCGAAAGAGTTAATCAGGCATGGCGCACCGCTTCCTGAACGAGCGAACCCCCAGCGGCAAAAGCCTGCAGGTTCTGCTCCTTTACCTTGGCCGGCGATTTCCCGGCCAGCACCTGCTTCACTTCCTGACCATCGAAGAGCGGCGCTACCTGGCAGAGCGCACCGACCATGACCACGTTGGTCAGCAGGCTGCCGCCAATCTGGCGTGCACACTCGGTGGCCTTGATGGTGTAGCCCTTCTTTCCCGACTTCTTCAGCACCGCCCGTATCTCATCATCCGTTGGGTAGGTATCCATCTCCATGTTGCACAGTACCGTCGGCTCTTTGTAGTCGTTGAGCAGATACATGCCTTCTGTGGCGAGCAATTCGAAGTTGCGCAGCATCTCGATGGTCTCAAACCCCATGAGAATATCCACCTTCCCGGCCGGGATGAGCGGCGAATAAATATCAGCCTCGGAAATTCTCAGGTGCGATACCACGGAGCCGCCACGCTGGGCGGCGCCGATTGTCTCCACGGCAAAGATCTTATATCCTTTCTTGAGCAGGTATTCGGCGAGGATGCTCGAGGCAAACAGGTTGCCCTGCCCGCCCACGCCAGCAATCAGTATGTTCAACTCCATGCAATGGCTCCTCTCTGGCAGACCTCCACGCACATACCGCACTCAACGCAGGTGCCATAATCAATGGCCGCCTTGCCCTCGCTGAAATGGATGGCTGGGCAGCCGAAGTAGGTGACACAGATTTTGCAGCCATTGCAGCGTTCTTCGTCAAGGACGACCTTGTGCGGCGTGAAACCAAGCTCGCCGGTACGCCTCGCCACCAGATAGCACGGCATGCTGGCCACGATAACCGAGACGCCTTTCTCCTTCACCGCCTTTTCCAGCGCTTCGCTCACTCGGGGGATGTCGTACGGATTGACCACCTGGGCGCTGGTGGCTCCGGCCGCGCTGGCCAGCCGGGCCACGTCAATGGCTGGAGCCGGCTCGCCGTGAACGTCGACTTCACTGCCAGGATGCGGCTGAAAGCCGGTCATGGCCGTGGTTCGGTTATCGCAGACGATGGCCACCAAGTCCACTCCGCTGTGAATGGCATTTAAAAGGCCGAGAACCCCGTTGTGGAAGAAGGTGGAGTCACCGATGATGGCAAATACCGGCTGTTTATAGCCGCTGTGAGCGATGCCTGAAGCCATGGGTATTGACGAGCCCATGCAGTAGATGGTCGACTGCAACTCCAGCGGCGGGAACGAGCCGGCGTCATAGCAGCCGATATCCCCGGTGACCACGCCTTTATATTTGTGCGCAATCAGTTTGAGTGCGTGCAGCAGGCCGCGGTACTGGCAACCCACACACTGGGTGCGCGTTCGTATCGGCACCTTCATTTCCAGTGGCACTGTTTTCGGAACTTTCTTTTCCAGCTCCGGATAGAGCTTTGCCAGCGACTTCATCACGATGGTCGCGGAAAGCTCCCCTTCCTGGGGCAGGAACCCGCTCCGCCCCACCACCTCCACTTGCACGCCTTCGTCATAAAAGAACTGCTTCAATATACCTTCCACTACCGCCTCACTGTCCTCGTAAACGACCAGCCGGTCCATCTTCCGGGCGAACTGGAGCACCTTGTTCCTGGGCAAAGGCAGCGTTCCCAACTTGAGCACGGGGAATTTCTTTCCCAGCACCTTTTCCGCCTCTTTGACAAACGCGTAGCCAATGCCACAGGCGACAAGCCCCGTCGTGCCCTCGCCATCCTCGATATGGTTGAAGGGGCTGTCCTCCATGATTCCGGCCAGCACCGACTGTTTCTCGTTGAGCCAGCGGTGCCTGACCACCGGCCTCAGGACGCCGCCAGCCTTGACTTCCTTTACTGCGCTCATGATGAACCGCGAGCGGTCATCTTCGAAGTGCGGCTCTTTCGCCTCTTTTATATCTTCCATGCGTACCAGGCTGCGCCCGTGACAGACGCGCGCCACCGGCCTCACCACGAAGCACAGCTCCGTCTCCTCGGAAAGCTCAAAGGCCGCCTTCACCATGTCCTTGGCTTCCTGCGGAAACCAGGGGTCAAATACCGGCAGATGGGCGTCAAGACGGGTGATGATGCGGCTGTCCTCTTCGTTCTGCGACGATATGCCGCCGGGGTCATCCCCCGAAATCAGCACCAGCCCGCCGCGAACACCGGTGTAATTCAGGTGCATGAGAAAATCAAGGGCCACGTTGGTCCCGTTATGCTTCATCACCGCCAGCGAGCGAGTATTACACAGAGATGCGCCCATGCATATCTCCAGGGCCACCTTTTCGTTGATACCCCATTCCGCATGGATGTCAGGGTATTTCGATACATATTCCAGCACCTCAGAGGCCGGGGTTCCCGGGTACCCTGCCACCACCTTCGCCCCCGCCTCAATGGCCCCTCTCCCCATCGCCTCGTTGCCCATGAGATACTCTTGCTCTGCCATCGGCTCCTCCGTGTATCTAATAGCCGTTTTGGGCTTTACTTTTCCTCACGCTTGGGAATGACCACCGCCTCGCCTTCCAGCACCACGGTGCCATCCTGGTTAGAGCAGGTGGTCTTCAGACGAACGCGGTTCCGCTCCGGCAGCTTCTCCACCACTTCCACCTCTGCCTCAATGACGTCCCCGAACTTTACCGGCGCTCTGAATTTTATGGTCTGAGATACGTAGATATTGCCGGGGCCAGGCAGCTTCATGCCGAGCACCGCCGATATCAGGCTGGCGGTGAGCATACCATGGGCAACCCGTTCGCCAAAAACCGACTGCTTGGCATAGAACCTGTCCATATGTACCGGGTTTATATCCCCGGTCAGCTCGGCAAAGCGTATCACGTCCCGCTCAGTAATCTGCCGGCTGATGCTGGCCCGGTCACCGATGTTCAGCTGGTCGATGGTTTTTCCTTTTTCCATATTGTTTTAATTAGCGAAACAGCGATGCTGAGATAACCATGCGCTGGACTTCCGATGTCCCTTCGTAGATTTCGGTCAGCTTGGCATCGCGGAAGTGGCGCTGCATCGGCGAGTCCATCATGTAGCCATAGCCACCGAACACCTGAACTCCCAGCCTGGATGCCCGCATGGCCAGTTCCGTGGCATACAGTTTGGCCATGGCTGCCTGCGTCCGGAACCGCTGCCCGTTATCCACCAGCCAGGCAGCCTGATGAGTTAGCAATCTGGCCGCTTCCAATTCAGTGTACATATCGGCCAGCCGCCAGCCAATCGCCTGATAGGAACCAATCGGCGCGCCGAACTGCTTCCGGTTCTTGGCATACTCAACGGCCCTCTCAACTGCGGCTCGGGCGATGCCGAGGGCCTGTGACGCTATGCCTATCCGGCCGTGGTCTATCAACTCCAGGAAGATGTGCATACCCCTCCCCTCATCACCAAGCCGGTTGGCCTCCGGTACGCGGCAGTCCTCAAGCACCTGGTCAGCATTGGTGGCGGCACGTATGCCCAGCTTATCGTACTTTTTGCCCTTGCTGTATCCCGGCATGCCCGCTTCCACGATGAATGCCGTCATGCCCCGCTCCCCCAGCTCCTTTACATTGGCAAAGACCAGCAAAGTATCACAGACGTCGCCATTGGTGATGAATATCTTGGTGCCATTAAGTATGTAGCTGTCACCACCCCGGGTCGCGGTCATCTGCACATTGCCAACATAGCTGCCGGCCTCCGATTCAGTGATGGCCATGGCACCGACCTTTTCCCCCTTCACCAGCGCGGGCAAGAACTTCTGCCTCTGTTCCTCGGTGCCGAATCGGTAGATTGGCGCCGCGCACAAGCACAGGTGCGCGTCCAGAATACCAGCGGTGGCGGCACATCCCCGGGAGAGCTCTTCTATGGCAATGGCTATGGAAAGCTCATCACCGCCGCTGCCACCGTACTCCTCAGGTATACTCAGGCCGAGCAGTCCCATCTCCGCCATCATCTTGAAGTTGTCCCGGGCAAACTCCTGCTTCCGGTCCAGTTCATCGGCCACCGGTGCCAGCTTCTCATCGGCGAAGTCCCTGACCGTTGCTTGGAGCATCTTGTCCTCTTCACTGAGTGAAAAGTCCACTTTTTCCTCCTTCAAAGGTCATTAGCCAAAACGCGCTAGAACAATCGTAAACCCAACACCCTTGATTGTCAAGAAATAAAAGTATCCCCCTTTTAGCAAAATGATGACAAAAACGGCTCGCCTGGTTTAGAACATTTGTGCTATTCTGACATTGTCATTAAAAAAGTGAGGCAAATGATGAAACTCCTCAAATTAGCCGTGGAAAAACAGCGGTGGGACCTTGCTGCCCATACCATTGTCTTGGCAGCGGCCCGGACCTTGCGCCAAGGAGACAGACCACATGCCAGCCAGAGCACACCAGAAAGCAAACAAAGCCAAAGCAAAGGCAAAGACAAACGTTAAAGGCGGCTTTTACCAGAAAGCCCTTGATGAAGCCGAGCGCCTCGATTTCGAGCTTGCTTCCGGCGTCAATGGCATTGACGACGAGATTGCCCTGCTGCGGGTGAAAATCAAGTCCATCCTGGGCGATGACCCAAAAAATATCAAACTCATCGTGGAAGCCACCAACGCCCTGGAGAGACTTGTCCGCACCAGATATAAAATCAGCAAGGAACAGAGGAAAGGATTGAAGGAGGCCATCGGCAATGTCCTCAGAGACGTCGCCCTCCCCCTCAGCATCGGCATCGCCACCACCATCAGCAAGTAAAACTGCGGCCGGCGGACTGGTGGCACGCAAGCTGCGCCCCTACCAGCAGGAAATCGCTCTCGCCATACTGAACAGCGTCTTTGGCCGCAAGGGGCTGACTTTTTCCGTGGAAATCGCCCGGCAGGGTGGCAAAAATGAGCTTTCCGCCCAGCTGGAACTGCTCCTGCTGACGCTTTTCATGGCGGAGCCGCAGAACCTGATAAAGTGCTCCCCTACATTCAAGCCGCAGACCATTATCTCCATGACCCGCCTCAGGGACAGGCTGAATGAGGCCGGCTTCGATGGCCTCTGGCACGCCGAGCTGGGCTATATCATCAGGCTGGGCAACGCCCGGGCCGTATTCCTTTCCGCCGATGAGTCCGCCAACGTGGTGGGCAATACGGCGCATATCCTGCTGGAAGTTGACGAGTCGCAGGACGTCAGCAAGGAGAAATACAACAAGGAGTTCAAACCGATGGGCGCCACCACCAACGTGACCACCGTGCACTATGGTACCACCTGGGATGACGCCACCCTGCTGGAAGAGGTGAAGCAGACCAACCTCGAACTGGAGAGGAGGGACGGCATCAAACGCCATTTCCGGTACGACTGGCAGGAGGTTGCCCGCTACAACCCCGACTACCTCGCCTATGTGGAAGCGGAAAAAGAGCGCCTCGGCCAAGATCACCCGCTTTTTCTGACCCAGTATCGCCTCCAGCCCATCCGCGGCGGCGGTGGCTTTCTGAGTGTTCAGCAGCGCGCCCAAGTGTGCGGCGAGCACCATCGGAAACAGCTATATGAGCGCGGCCAGACCTATATTGCCGGTGTTGACCTGTCCGGGGAAGCGGAAGAGGCCGAGGACGCCTTACTCAGGGCCATAAAGCCGCGCCAGGACTCCACGGTGGTCACCATCGGTGAGCTGGACTTCACTGCCGGCAGTGAAACGGTAAAGCAGCCGCGTGTGAAAATCGTGGAGCATTACTGGTGGACGGGACGGAAACACGCCGAACTTTACCCCCAGCTGGTGGATATCCTGAAGAATGTGTGGCACTGCCGTCGCGTTGCCGTTGACGCCACCGGCGTTGGCGAGCCGGTGAGCTCTTTTCTGAGGCAGGCACTGGGGTCGCGGGTCATCCCCTTTACCTTCACCCAGAAATCAAAATCAGAGCTTGGCTTCAGCCTGCTGGCGGCGGTAAACTCCGGCCGCCTGAAGATGTACCGCAGCGATGGCTCTCCTGAGTACCGGGAGTTCTGGCTTGAGATGGAAATGGCCCGGAGCCAGTACCGCCCCAACCAGACGATGAATTTTTACGTTGACCCCTCCCGGGGCCATGACGACTTCCTGATGAGCCTGGCACTGATGCTGGAAGCCGCCAGCCATTTCACGCCAAGGGGGGCGAGGGGGAGTACACCTTAAATTTGGGCAACAAATAAATTCCCCCTCCGGTTAAGGAGGGGGAACATTAGGGGGTTGGAGGTCAGACCCCAGCTAGAATGTATAGTAATAGGCGGTGCGGCGGCCCATCCAGTAACCCACGGCAAAGAGCACCAGCCCGCCCAGGCCAAGCAGGGTATATATGGCCCACTTGGGAAATGAGAAGGGCTTGCTGACGTAGAACTGCCCGCCGCCAGTCCATTCTCCTTCATTATCGGCGGCATCAATGGCCCTGACTCGCCAGTAGTAAGCGCTTTCCCGTGCCGCCAGCTCCAGCGACTCCGCTTCCGTTGCCACATACTCTGACAGAGACAGCCCGGTCTTCTCAAGCACAATGGAAGCTTGAGCGAAATCGTCATCAGTGGCAACCTGCAAAGTATAGCTCACCGGCTCCGCGGTCGCCGTCACTTCTTCCCAGTCAAATATCACCGGCGTTTTTGCCTTCACGCCCATCTCCGGCAAAAGAGGGTTCGGTGTTGGCGGTGGCACCGCCTCCACAGTGAATGTCACCTCTTCGGTGCTGGTGCCGTCACTGGCGGTTATGGCATAATCTCCCGCCTTGCGTGATGGCACCTTCAGGGGAGCAAAAAATATGCCACTGGCATCAGCCGCAACTGTATCCAGAACCTCACCATCAAACTCGATGGTAACCATGCCCCCGGCGACAAACCCGGCACCGGTGACGATAAAGTCGGAGCCGGCTTTACCGCTGGTCGTGCTGACGTCTAAGACCGTCGACGATGGGGCTGGCGTCGGTTCTGGTGCTGGTGGCGGCTCCGCCGTTGTGACAGTGAATTTGGCGGCGTCCAGATTGCCATCATCGTCCTCAGCTTCCACATCGTAGATACCACCATCAAGCTCCGGCACGGTAAAGGTGACACTAAAGCTGCCATCGGAATCGGCGGTGGTGGTGGCCACTGCGTCAGCTTCGAAAAAGACCATGACATCGCTCCTCCGACCATAGCCGGTACCACTCACCGAAACTTCGTCACCGACATCCGCCGATGTTGGGTTCAGGACTAACTCTGGTTCAACGGTAAACTCAGCCTCCTCCTCGCTGCTGCCAACCGTGACGGTTATGGTATGGTCGCCGGCGGTACTTTCCGGAATGAAAATGGTGCAGGCGAACTCGCCGTCATCATCGGTTTCGTCGTCGCCACTTTCAATATCTACCTCGTCATCATCGTAAGAAATCTCGATATTTTCCTCGGCGGCGAATTCGGAACCGATGATTTCAACCTCGGTGCCCACCGGGCCTTCCTCGGGGTCAATCTCGACCAATCCACCGATTACAGTGAACTCAGCCTTCGCCCTGATTCTGGTGGCAACTGTCGGCGGCGAGGTTGAGAGATAGTGACATACGTAGACATAGTAGGTACCGGCAGTCACATCTTCATAGTCATCCTCATCCTCACCGTCATCCAGCTCCTCAGGAACGGTGAAATCAGTCTCAAATTCACCATCTTCATCAAGCCATATGCCGTCCCTGACTATCTTATAGACAGTAACATCACTGTCAATATCATCGACTTCCGTGGCTTCCTGGCTGGAGAAGTACATGACCGCGTACTTGTCCGTGGTCTCGGTACTCTGGTTAAAACCCTCGCCCACCACGACGACAGTGCTGCCAATGGTCCCCTCCTCGGGGTCCAGTTCAATAAACCGGGTAGCTGCGGTCGCCGGTATCGCCATGGCCAGCATAGTCATAACCACTACCAAAGCTATCAACCTCAATATGTTAACCTTTTTCATTGCATCGCCTCCCAAATTAGTTTCAGTTTCGCTATGACTGGCTGAAGGCGGCTCTTCTGCCCAGCCAGAAGGCCAGAAAGCCAATTATTATCGCTCCACAGGCAATGAGTACATAGAGCACCCAGCTTGGCAATGCCAGATAGAAGCCCACATAAAATGAACCAGGTGCAGACCATTTACCTTTATTGCCGGCCGCATCAACGGCTCTTACTCGCCAGTAATAGGGGGCGTCTTTCTTCACCGCCGCCAGTTTCTCATCTTCCGTTACGGTGTACTCGGACTCAGCCATCCCTTCTTTTTCCATCACCAGCTTGGTAAAACCTTTATCTGAAGCAATCTGCAGATGATACTTTACGGGCGGGCTCGAGCTGGTGACGTCATCCCAGTTAAAATATACCTCGGCCTCCGCCTGGCTGTCATTTTCCGGTAAAAAGAGCGACGGTGCCGGTGGTGCCAGCACCAAAAACGACCTTGGTGCAGACCACTCGCTCTCATTTTCCGCCCCGTCAATCGCCTTTAACCTCCAGTAATAGGGTGAGTCCGCGGTCATCGCGGCCAGTGCTTCTGCCTCACTCAACCTGTATTCGGATGCGGTCAGAGTTTTTTCCATAATAACGACCGCAAAACCGCCATCAGACGCTATCTGTAACCGGTAGTTTACCGGCGAACTCGGGTCGGCAACATCCTCCCAATCGAAATAAGTCGCGGCTCTCGCCTCGCTTTTATCAGCCGGCAACACCGGTACTGGCACCGAAGGTGCCTCCGATTCTATTTCAAAGACAATCTGCCTGGTATTTACGCCGTCACTGACGGTGATAACATGTTCCCCATGCGGCTTGGCCGGCACTTTGAAAGCAACCTGAAACGCTCCGCTGCTATCAGCCGCGATGGTGGCCACCGCCACGCCATCAAATTCAAGACCTATCTCCCCATTGACCTCAAAGCCAGTGCCGCTGATGGTGAGTTCACTGCCAACGTTGGCTACGGCTTGGTCCACACTGGCGCCAGCGATGATGGTAAATTCGTATTTTACCGTGTTCCCGTCTTCATCTTTGACCGTGACATCGTACGTGCCCGGAGGTGTCTGTGGTACGTTGAAAGAGGCGGTTTCAAAAGTGCCGGATTCATCCGTCTTGGCATAGGCAACTTCATCGTACCGGAAGAAAATGGACACATCGCTCTTCGAAGCAAAGCCGTTGCCGCTAATTGCCAGGATGCTCCCCACCGCTCCCGTAGCTTGATTCAGGGTAATCAGAGGAGTTACCGTGAACTTAACCCCGTCGTAATTATCCTCCTCATTTTCAGCGACAATGGCATGTTCTCCGGCAGTGCTTTCTGGTATACTAAAGCTGTAACTGAATTCGCCGTTTGATGACGCCGTCACCGTGCCAAGTACCTTCCTATCATAATATATGGTCACCATCTTCTCCGCGCAAAAGCCTTCACCGTCCACCACCAGCTTGCTGCCCACCGAGCCCGACCGGTTGCTCAGGCTGATTTCAGGGTCCAGAACGGTAAAGGTGTTCAGCGCCACCGTTGAGCCCAGTTCACTCCTCAACCGGAAAGTATGTTCTCCCGGCTCGGCATCTTCGGGGATATTAAAATCAAACTGAAAACTGCCCGTTTGCGGGATAACTATCGGGCTGGCATTGATTTCCTCGTTACCAAAATAGATACGTATCTCATCCCCCTTGTAAGAATCAAAGTTTTCTCCGGAAATGGTAATCTTGGTTCCCACCGCACCGGAGTCAGGCAACAGGTTAATCTGCGGTGCCGCCATGACCGGTGTGCCGGATAACCCCACCAGCCACCACGCCAGTAAAAGGACTACCGTTGTGCTTCGGAAGATTCTACCGTACTTCATCGGCCAATCAATCCTCCCTGCGGCTAGAATGTCCCTCCGTTCTCCTTCACCCTATCAGTCTTTTCCTGGCACCGCGCCTGGAATCATAGGTCCCGGCAAAATTGTCCAGAATATCCCCGCTGATTAGCCAGGTATTGTGAATCTTAATCGCTGGTATATCTCCCTGTCGGCACAGTCTCTTGACCGTCTCAGGATGAATCTTGAGCCGGTGGCTGGCCTCTATCACATTATAATAGTTATCAAAAGGTGCCATCAGTCATGTTTAATATTACTTTGTCAAAACAATTATAATAGGAAAAAAATTCTTTGTCAATCCCTAGGCTATTCTCTCATCAAGATATTCCTGCAGAATTAGAGCCGCGGCCACGGCGTCATCTCTGGCTCTTCGAGGTTTCCCGAGCGTCCTCATTAACCTCTGCGCCGATACAGTGGTCAGGCGTTCATCCCGGAACTCAACGGGTACTTTGGTGTGCTTACTTAACTCCCGGATAAAACGGCTGACTTTCTCCGCCTGCGGACCGATGTCACCTCTCAGGGAAAGCGGCAGGCCAGCAATAACCACGCCTACCTCGTTCTGCTCAACGATAGCCAGAATAGCGTTGATGTCCGACGGCTCGTCAGTGCGGTCAATGATGGTGAGCGGACTGGCCAGTATACCCTGGGGGTCGCTCATGGCCACTCCGATTCTGCGGTCGCCGATATCCAAACCCAGGCTGCGCGTCTTTACCACCTCCGCAGCAACTAGCTGCTCTGAATCAGATTTTTAGCCAGGCGGAGGGCCTCGTCCAGCTTATCCTTGTGCTTGCCGCCGGCCTGGGCCAGATTCGGCTTGCCGCCGCCACCACCGCCGGCCACCTTGGCCACCTCTTTTACGAGCTTGCCGGCATCATAGCCCCGGGCAACCAGGTCTTGAGTTACGGCGGCCAGGAATATCGGCCTTCCTTCAGAGATGGTACCCAGCACCAGGATGACGCTCTTGAGCTTATCGCGGATGAAGTCGGCCATTTCCCGCAGTATCTCTATCCGTGATTGGGGCACCCTGGCCACGAGCACCTTTACCCCGTTTATCTCCTCAACCTGGTCGAGCAGGGCGCCAATCCTTGATTTAGCCAGTTCCCTCTCCAGTGCCTCTCTGTTTCTGCGCTCGGTATCACTATCGGTGGCAAGCTCAATTACCTTTGACTCTACCTCACCCGGTAGAATATGAAGATAATGGGCAATATGTTCCAGGCTGGCAAAACGCTTGTGCACAAATGCCTCCGCCCCCCTGCCCGTCACCGCCTCAATGCGGCGCAGCCCGGCACCGATGCTGCTCTCGGCCATAATCTGGAAGAAACCGATTTCCCCGGTTGAACTGACATGCGTGCCGCCGCAAAGCTCCGAGCTGATTGGCGGTTCGCCGATGCGCAGCACCCTTACGACGTCGCCGTATTTCTCATCGAAAAGGGCGATAACGCCCTCGGCAATCGCCTGCTTGTAGGGCAATTCCTCATCGTAAACGCGCAGGTTCTGGCGGATTTTCTCGTTGACCAGGTGCTGCACCGACTCTATTTCTTCCCGCAGCATGGCGTTCAGATGGGAAAAATCAAAGCGGAAAGAATCCGGCGCCACTAGCGAGCCTCTCTGCTGCACGTGCTCGCCGAGGACGCTGCGCAAAGCGTGCTGGAGCAGGTGGGTGGCCGTATGGTTGCGGGCAATGTCCAGACGCCTGGCCTCATCAACCTCGGCCTCGACCTCATCACCTACCGCCAGGCTGCCCTCGGCAACCTTCCCCTGGTGCACGATGATGTCCGGCGGAACCCGGATGGTATCGGTCACCATGAACTGCCCGGACTGGCCCTTAATCTGTCCAGCATCGCCAACCTGACCACCCATCTCCCCGTAGAAAGGCGTTGTCTCCAGAACCAGGCTGGCCTTCTGTCCCTTCTTAACGGAATCAATGGGCTTGCCGTCAACCAGTGAATCTATAATCACTGATTTGTGTTTTAATTCATGGTAGCCGATAAACGGCGTGGTCTCGTAAGAACGCGAGAGCGCGGCCATCTCAGATACCGCTTTCTTGCCGGAAGCCAACAGTTCTGCCTTTCTGGCCCTCTCCCGCTGCTTTTCCATCTCCTGCTCAAAGCCGACCTCATCCACGGTGACGCCATGCTCACGGGCAATCTCCCGCGTAATCTCCACGGGAAAACCGTGGGTATCGTAAAGTTTGAACGCCTGTTTCCCCGAGATTTCACTTTTCCCCTTTTTCGCCAGGTCAGCGGTGATACCGTCAAGCAGCTCCAGGCCGGTGCTGAGTGTTTCCTCGAACCTCGTCTCCTCGACCTCAATGAGCTTGAGGATGAAGTCCTGACGCTGTTCTATCTCCGGATATATATGCCCCATAAGGCCAACGGCCTCCCTAGCTATTTCGGTAAGAAACGGCCTGTCCAGCCCTAGCCGGCGACCAAACAGGGCGGCCCGCCGCAGCAGTCTCCGCAGGACGTATCCCCTCCCCTCGTTGCTGGGAATAACACCATCACCGATGAGAAAGGTAATGCCACGGCCATGCTCGGCAACCACCCTCATGGCAACATCAGTCTCTTTATCAACTCCGTACTTCTTCCCGCATAGCCATGACACGCGCTCCAGCAACGGGGCAAATAGCTCCGTCTCATACACCGAAGTCTTACCCGTAATCGCCGCCACCGTTCTTTCCAGTCCCATGCCAGTGTCAATGTTTGTTTTGGGCAGCGGGGTCCTCTTCCCGTTCTCGTCCTGGTCATACTGGGTAAAGACCAGGTTCCAGATTTCGGAAAACCGACCGCACTCGCAGTTCGGCTTACAGTCGGGTTTGCCGCAGCCAGCGGCCTCACCAAAGTCGTAGTGCAGTTCACTGCACGGACCACACGGTCCCGTGTCGCCCGCCGGGCCCCAGAAGTTGTCCTCCTCACCAAACCTCAGTATTCTTTCCTCCGGTACGCCAATGTCCTTCCAGTA
Source organism: Dehalococcoidales bacterium (assembly GCA_034409565.1). GTDB lineage: Bacteria > Chloroflexota > Dehalococcoidia > Dehalococcoidales > RBG-16-60-22 > E44-bin89. The sequence goes on along the minus strand of DAOUMS010000019.1, from coordinate 3,188 downwards.
CTGAAAGGACTCGTCATCATCTAGGTAGATAGTTACCCAGAGCCGCTCCGGGGGCAGCTTCAGCCGCTCGGTAACAAACTCCCAGGCCCAGGCAATGGCCTCTTTCTTGAAGTAATCGCCAATGCTGAAATTGCCCAGCATCTCGAAAAAGGTAAGGTGGCTGGCATCGCCGACCGACTCAATATCGGTCATGCGGAAACACTTCTGGCACGAGGCCAGTCGGGGGTTGGCCGGGACGGCCCGGCCCAGAAAGTAGTCCTTGAACTGCACCATGCCGGCACTGGTGAAAAGGAGGGTGGGGTCGCCGTGCGGGATGAGCGAGGCGCTGGGAATGATATGATGCCTTTTCCCGGCAAAAAAATCCAGATATGCGTTTCTTAACTCATCGCTGGTCATTGATAGCTCCTGATATAAGAACCGAACGAACGATTAGTTATCTGATTTTAGGCGTAAGACACGGTAGCTGTCAAACGAAGGCTAAGTTGCCGGCACCCCTGTTCCCTGACACAACTCGGCGATAAGTATATTCAGGGCAAGGTCGGCGTTATATCTGCCCGTCTTAATCGCTAGGTCAGTCTGCAAAAGGCGGTGATATACCTCTTTCAGCCGCGCCATCGAATAACGGCCGGCCTGCTCCAGTGTCCGGCGCAGTACAAACGGCGAGGCCATTTCCAGCCGGTCCATGATTTCCGCTTCAGACCGGCGCTGACTTTTCAGTTCCTTGACGCGGACAATCAACCGCGCCTGCCTGGTCAGCATGACCAGAAGATAGGCCGGCGATGCCCCCCTCTGCATTAGCTGCTCGGCCAGCTTTTCCGCCACCCCTCCCCGGAACTCAAGAATAGCATCCACCAGGTCAAAGACGCGGGCTTCCTGAACGTAACTCACCACCCGTTTGACGTCATCGGCCTCAATCTGCCGGCCGCCGGTGAATAGAACCAGCTTGTCAATCTCGCTGGCCATTATCCACAGGTTGCTGCCCACGTAATTTGTTAACAAAGTAATTGCCTGAGGGGATATACTGCCACCCCGGCCCGCCACCCGACTCTCTATCCACCGGCTTAACTTTCTATCATTCCTTTCGTCCCTTAAAAGCGGGAAGGACTTCACCTGCGCTTTCGCGGAGAGGGCACCGAGCAAAGGATTCTTATGGCTTATCTTCCCGTCCACCAGCAACACCACGGTGCTCTCCGGCACGGCGACCAGACAGTCGGCCAGGGGCTGGTATTCGTTCTGCCGGTTTGAGGCACCGGCGCTCTTTTTGCGCCGTCCGGACCTGGCCCTGGGCTCAAAACGCTCCAGCAGGCCATTAATGATGACCAGCCGTTTCTCGGCGAGGAAGGGCATCGCCCCGGTCACCGCCTGGAGATGGTCAACGGTCGCCTGCAGGGCGTCGAGCACGGTGGTATTGGTGGCCAGGGCCGTCTCATCACCGATGGTGCTCTTTATCCCATCGAGCGCCTGCTGTCGGGAAAAATCATCTTCGCCGTACAGAATGCAGAGCAAAAGTCCTTGCCTCCGGCATTATTTGCCCCCTCATTCTACCATAACCTAACACCCGGGTGATTATCACGCTGGACTTGAACCACCCTATTGAGAAATTATCCCGCAAATAGTAGACTTTATAGCAACGGAAAGATATCTGGTTCACATTGCTGAAGTTAAGGGGTGCACAAATGCCAGAGAGACCTGACGAACTGAAGAGGCTGGCCGAAATCGCGGCTGATATGAAACTGCCGGCCGACCTGAGGCGGAAAGCCATTGAACAGGTGGGGGCGATTTTCACCCATGAGTCCTTGCTCGCCCTGCTGGACATTGCCGCCAACGAGAATTTGATAAATAAGGAGCGAGACCTCGCCCTGAAGCTCGCCAGAGAGGTGATTAAAAAGACGAGCCCGCAGTAGGCGACTCTTCCACCTGTTGACGTACCGTTGGACTGATGAGTATCGATGTTGGCATCATCGGGCCGGGCAAAAGTGGCAAGACCACCATCTTCAATGCCCTGACCGCCGGTAAGGCCGGGACCGGAGGCTTTGCCAGCGATGGTCTCGCCGCCCATATCGGCGTGGCCAAAGTCCCCGAGCCGCGCCTCAAGACACTGGCCGACATGCTGCAGCCAAAACGCGTGGTGCCCGCCGAGGTGCGCTATATCGACGTCGGTGCTTCCGTGAAAAGCCTAGTCACCGGCAAGGGTATTGGCGGCGAACTCCTGAACCAGCTCAGCAACGCCGATGCACTGATTAACGTGGTCCGGACTTTTGCCGATGATAGCGTACCCCACCCCGAGGGCAGCCTTGACGTTGAGCGTGATATCATCAATATGAACATGGAACTGGTCTTTTCCGACCTGGCCATCATGGAGCGCCGACTGGAAAGAATCGAAGATTCCCTGAAAGGCGCCAAGCCGCCGGAGCGCCAGGCCATCCTCCACGAGCAGGAGACCTTGCTGAAGCTTAAGGCAGAACTGGAAAAAGATATACCCCTACGGGCGCTGGCGCTGGCCAGCGGCGATGCCCGACTGCTCACCGGCTACCAGTTCCTCACCGCCAAGCCGCTGCTCAGCGTGGTCAACATTGGTGAAGAACAGCTGCCCCGGGTAGCCGACCTGGAAGCGGAGTTGAACTCCCGCCATGCCCAGGAGAAGTCGCGTATCATCGCCCTCTGCGGCAAGCTGGAGATGGAGCTCGGCCAGCTCGACGAGCCGGCGGCCGCCGAGTTCCGCGCCGACTTTGGTCTGACCGAGTCGGGGCTCGACCGCGTCATCAAGCAGTCCTACGAGCTTTTGGGCCTAGTCTCCTTTTTCTCCACCGCCTCCGGCGAGGTGAAAGCCTGGTCCATTCCGCACGGCACCAGCGCCGTAAAAGCCGCCGGTAAGATTCACTCTGACATGGAACGGGGGTTCATCCGGGCCGAGGTCATTGGCTACGCTGACCTGCTCCGGTGCGGCGCTCTGGCGGAAGCGCGCAAAAAAGGACTGCTCAGACTGGAGGGTAAAGAGTACGTCGTCCAGGACGGCGATGTCATCACCTTCCTATTCAACGTATAGTACCGACACCGGGCACTTTTAAGCTGCCGGCCCGGCGCACAATCAGTTGCAGACTGTCCTGCTCCACCACCAGCACCATCTCCCCGACATCAATATCGCCGTCAATTGACTTTGCCCCCCACAGCTCCCCCTTAATCATGAC
>DAOUMS010000018.1:0-42882 GCA_034409565.1 Dehalococcoidales bacterium | reverse complement strand
TGGCTGCTAGGCGAGGATACCTAGTCTGCTTTGGCAGTTCTCAAACTTTGATTCCACATGAGGAATGTTATCATTGAGACGATCTGACTTTGGACTGATGATGAACTTCACGTTAAAATGCAATGTGCCATGGAAAAGGGCTGGACATTGAGCTCATGAATATATCCAGCCCTTATTCTATAACTATATTATAATCAGGGTTACGCCTTCCCGATTCTGAAAAGCTTAGTGCCGCACACGGGACATGTACCCTGGGTGGCTGGCTTGCCATTCTTCATGGTTATACGCTTGGGATCTTTTATTTCTCTCTTAGTGCGGCATTTCATACAATATGCTTGCATGAGTTCACCTCCCTTCTTAATAACTATGTTATGAACATTAAAACATACTCCAGGCAATGTCAATGGAGATACAATGTGGTTGAATACTACAAGTTAACAATAAGATGTTTTGTTTGGATAATTCGATAGATGACCCATTGCAAAATGGCCTCTTTGCCTTGCAAAAGCATGTTGCTGAGAGGGCTTACGGAGGTTAGAATTAGATTGTCAGCGGATAGAAAGGTGGGCTGTGGGATGAGTGCCATTGATGACTTTGCTGTCTTGCTTGAGACTACAGAAGTTATGAAACAGATACTCAATAGCCTAAAAGAGGAGCCAGCACACCTTTTGGGCGACATCTGTCGAGAGTATCAGGGGACTGGTGAGGCAGTGCCGGATCATCGCCTACACTTTACCGGCTATCTGGGCGAAGCTTCGCTTAAGGCTCTCCTTTCCGCAGGACTGATAAGGCAGCAGTACGGGGGAAGATTGTCCCTCTACCTGTATGAGCCTACCACAGAAGGGCTTAAGCAATATGAAAGCCTTAAAGCTGATAGCTTCTATCAGAAATAGGATGAGAATACTATCCTTCTGTTCTCTTGCTACACTTTCTGGCTAAATGTTGGATATATTCTGGTTTGCTATTGTAGTTCAAGTCCAGTATGGTGGGCGGTCGTGTACAATACGGGGAACAGAAACGTTTGAATTAGCTTTCAACTTGTGACGTACCTTGTGTGAAAATAGAACGTTTCTGTCCTAGTCGCTGTTGCGACAGACGCAAGTACCTTAACAACAAAATATGAAATGAGAGGGGGAGAAGACAGAGGGTTCTAGTGAAGAGCACAGACAAATCTTTCCAATTTGGGAATTCTCATCGTATCCAACTTTCACGTAGTGCCTTCTGAACCTGCTCTTCTATAGTTTTCTCAACTGTTTTCCGGTAATTTGGTGTTTCCACTCTGTATTCCAGCTTCAACTTAAACAGCTCTTCCTCATAGAAAGTATCATATAATTTTTCCCCGCGCTGCCATCCTATCAGCCAAACAAAACTTAAACCAAGAGCAGCAGTCGGTGCCACAATGACAATGCCAACTCCTTGATACATCAATATTATAACCAGAATTAGAATTATGAGTAAAAATACGGCAACGCCAAGGTCCCATCTGGCACTTGGTACCGTTTTAGGGGGTCAGGTCAAATTGCCTTCATTACTTAGTGGACTGCTTGTGAGCATAGTCAAGCACGACAGAGCTCGGTGTCTAAACTTGATATGTCACAGACAGGGGGGTAGCTTGACATTATATCTTTCGGCGACACTTTGTATATTGCGAATAGTACCCTCAGGAAGAGGAATGCCATTACGGGAGCGTTCCTGATCAGTTCTATCCTTGAGCTCACCAGGAACAAGGATCTCACTGAATCCTCCGGCCTTAGGTAGAGCTTTCAATCCATCGATAAGGCTATCAATATGCTCCTTGTAACTCTCCACGTTAGTGAACTTGCTGATGTCAATAGCAGCTACAACACCATTCTGCGTATAAGGTGTAGCGTAACCCGGGCGAACCCGTTTAACTCGCTGCTTCTTGCGTTGCGACACAGGTTCTATATTCTTGCTTAGTAGCTCTGTCTCCAAAAGCGGATTGTCTACCATCACACTAGACAAGCACTCAAACATGAGCGCCAACCCGGAACCTTTTGGACCAGCTATGGGAAGTAGAGCACCAATATTTGTTAGCTGGGTGGTAGGATTTCCGTCCTTATCCAGTGCCCAGCCTTCTGGTATAGGTATGCCTTTATCGATAGCAAGCCGAATCTTACCCCGCGCTACAACGCTATTTGCCATATCTAGAATCAGTGGTGGGTGACGTTTTGCTGGTACCGAGATTGATATTGGACTATTGTGCACTCCAGCGACCCGGGCACCATAGGGTGCCATATTGGGAAGGCCACAAACAAAAACGATTCCCGCCATGTCTTTTTCTGCCGCCATTAGTGAGTAGTAACCTAGAGCCCCTTGATGCGTGAGGTTACGGATTATCGCCCAACAGATGCCTACCTCCCGCGCCTTCTCTATCGCACGATTCATCGCGAAAATTGTTACTATCGGACCGAGGGCACGGTCAGCGTCGATTAGCAAAGTGGCGGCTGTCTCCTTCGTAACTCGGATGTTTGGTTTCGGGTTCATCAAACCTTTGTCAATATTTTCCAAGTAAAAGTGAATGCGCAGCACACCATGGGAGTCCGCCCCCCGCCTGTTAGCCCATACCAGCACATCGGCCTCATTTTCCGCATCCTTGGAAGGTAATCCTGCCTGAACAAACACTTTCTTGGTAAATTCGTGTAATTGTTCCCAAGCTATTCTAACTTCACTCTGTGGCATAATACATAAGCCTCCATTTACTGTTTGCTTGCGAAAATTGTCACAGGATTTTGCCTGAACATCGTATTAGGCTCGTATAGTTGATTGTTGCGCTTCAGCGACTTTCGGACAAATCAATGATGTGATAATGATATAGCCCCTCCTGTTTTCTGTCAATTTACCCCTTCCCCCATCTGTTCACGTCTCATCGCCTAGCGGCGACACTATCAGCTTCCTCTCCCACTCACCCAATAATACCTCTTGACTACCCTAGTGGTAGTGAATGGACGCAAGTATCTCGGAGTGGCGGTTAAGAATTACTGAATCCCTTTCTTCTTAAGGGTTCTAGACTGCCATCCAATACTTAAACACAAATTGGCCTACTGACGCCGGTTCCTGGTTTAAAGACTAGGTGCTCTTCTGGTCATATCCTTCGTAGCCTGCGTGGGTACGGCCTGTGTAGTCTTTTTGCGCCGTTTCCACAGTCTCCCGCTCCACCTTCCAAAATTCCGGCAATCCTATTGCGTTTTCGATCTCTTCTCTCACCTCACGCGCCCAATCGGGATCCATCTTGGCTATCCCCGTCTTTTGGACACCACGCCATAGCTCTATTGCTGCAGCGACAGATGTAATAGTATTAGCCAAAGGATATGAGATAATCTGGAAGCCGTACGTGCGTATCTCATCAATATGGAGACCATTAAAATAGGTGCTAGCCGATAGCACCATGTCATTATCTGGGAACTCTTGCCGGAACTTCTCCATCTTTTCTTTTGTACGAACCATCGGCTGTAGTACCTCTATACCCAAGGCTTTCACTGCCCGTGCCCGTCTTGCTGCTTCTTTCCATGATCCGTTAACCGCATTACCGGCATCAGTGCGAGCACAAATCATAAAATCTTTGTCACGCCGCGCCTTGAGTGCATATTCCAGCCTTCGCAGGAATTCATCTAAATCACATACGTGCTCCAAGCCACGGTGGTAGGAAGCCCTTTTGGGAAATACCTGGTCTTCGATGTGTATTGCAGCAATGCCAGCATCCTCGAACTCTTGGACAGTTCGCATAATGTGAATAGGTTCGCCGTAACCCGTGCCTGCATCAGCCCGTATGGGAATATCAACAGCCTTTGCCACTCTCCGGGCAACCTCCACTTGCTCTGTCATAGTCAACACTGGTTCTGGAGTTACCAGAAAAGCCCCAGTTGCCCAACCGGCCACTGAGAGGGCCTTAAATCCTAATCGCTGAATGATGCGTCCCATTAGAGGGTCGCATACAACGGGCATCAGAATAGTCTCTCCTGTTGCGATAAGAGCGCGCATTTTTTTCCCGGGTGAAGTCTCTGTAACCATCCTATTCTCCTTTCGAACCGTATTTCTTGTCTGAATTGGTAGTGCATGTAGTATACCAAAATTTAAAAGAGAGAAAACATACTAGTGCTGCACACCGAATCACAGTTAACCGAATTGTACGTGGTGCCCACCCCCCACATCCAAGCAAAGGAAAGTCTCGCTACCCCTCAATCCCTCTAGATGACCCAATTCTTTTTTTATGAAGCCAGAAAGATGTTCAATAGAATTGAACCGCGTTAGGATTATAATGTCATATCGACCGGTGGTAGTTGATATGAATCTTACCCCCTGCCGGTTGGCTAATTCCTCTATAGTTGATTCCAACTTGTCAGGAACTACATCAAGGGCTATAATAGCAGCAACTGAAAGACCGAATTTGCCGGGGTCAACCACTGCAACAATACGCATCAAATTGCTGCTGATAAGCTTTCTTAGTCTACGCCTGACGGTGGCTGAGCTTATTTTGAGCTGTTTTGCTATTTCTTCACTACTCTGCCTGGCATCCTTAGCTAGTAGTTGAGCAATTTGTATATCTATCGAATCTGGTGAGTTCATTTTTGGTTAAATTATAACATGTTGTTTTCGACTTAGCAATTCATATGAGGTATCGACTTTCTACGAGGATATAGTTCTTAGGTTCTTCATTCTGTTCATCAATTTGATAAAGCTTATCCAGTTTGGACTCAGCATCCCATTTTGAATTGGGCTGGATTTAGACTCTAGTAAATGGCCTCAAGCTCCGTTCTGGTCTGCACCCTCCGAAGATAGTAATTGGGCTATTTCTTATTTGATTTAGTTTATTTCTGCTCTTATTAGCTATTATTTTAAAGATTTTGGTCTATATATTGACAAATATACACTAATTATGTTATTTTTTGGTTACCTATAATATAATTCAAGTGTTTGACATGGGTGGATTGTTTCGGCGGATTTTCTTTTATCGTGCGAAGGCCGAGATTTTAATATGGAGGTAGAATTAAGTGTTTCAGTTGCCAAAGGATTACGAAGCAGTCAGGCACAAGATTGACAAGGAATTGTGGTTTGATCCTGAGGGAAGATGGGTGCAATCTGCACTAAACAGGTATCCTGGCTGTAGGCCTATCCCACAAGTGGAGAGAGTAATGCTAAATGACACCACGTGCAGGGAGGCTTTGAATCAGCTAGGAGTCAATCCAACGCTCGAACAAAAGATGAGGTTAGCAGAAAAGTTAGAGGAGGCTGGTGTCACTGATATTGAGGTGGGTCAACCTGAAATCAGAGAGCACAGGGAGTTCATGCAAGCATTGAAACGCTCCGGGACGAAAATGAGGGTGAGCGCGCCGGTTCTACTACCACCGAGATGGGATTTTAAGGGGCCAGCAGACGCGGCCATAGGTGCTGGTATTGACCGTATACGGATTGCTGTCCAGAATTTGTCATATTATAGATGGCCCGGCTTAGATGAAACAGCATCCCTTAATCTGCTTCGTGATTGCATTCGTTATATCAAAAAGCGAGTGGAGTTCGTTTATGTTGCTCAAATAGGGGGGACAAGTCTAGACCTGAATCGGAAGATCTTCCTCATTGCTACTGAGGAGGGAGCCAGTCGAATTTGCTTGCAGGACACCCAGGGGAACTTGATCCCTGAGTCCGTAGCCTTCTTGGTAAGATTCACAAGAGATATTGTCGGCGATGATATGGAAATCAGTTTTCATGGTCATAATGATTATGGCCTTGCTACAATCAACACGGTGTCGGCTGCCATAGCAGGGGCCAACTTTCTGGACGTCGTAGTAAACGGAATGTTCCAGTTGGCAGGATTTGCCGAAGTAGTACTTGCCCTCGAAACTCTCTATGATATAAAGACCGGGATAAACCTTGCCAAAATCTATGAGGTGTGCAAGGTTGCAGAGAAGGAGTTTGGCTCTCCCATCCCGCCCATGGCTCCTCATATCGGAGAATGGCATTACTTAGATACAGGAATGCATGGCGAATTCACTGGCGGAGTAGATCATAAATGGTGGGTCTTAGAGAATATTAAGGCAGAAACCATTGGGCAGCATCGATTTGGGTACCTCACTCCAACATCACTAGATAGAGGCGGTATGGAAGGTGCGATAGCCCATAGAGTGAAAGCTTTGGGCTATGCTTTCACCGAAAGTAAGTTGGCCTCTATCTTTGACAAAATGCGGGAGGCATTTGTTGAGAAGCCGTACCTAACATACGAGGAGATGGAGAAAATCATTCGCATGGTTTGTAGCTGATTTAGCCAGAAGGTTTGGAACCCACTGGAAAACTAAGATAGTTGGAGAGAAATAAGGTATTGTTTTTAATGCATCTCCCAGAAAACCTGATAGGAAAGGAACCATCAAATGCTGAATAAAAAGGGATATCGCTTCCCGAGAATCGTAACGCAACCTGTTCGTAAAGATTCGATATCATCCAAAGTATATTACAAAATTAAGGGGGTGATTGATTTTAAAATAATACCTTTTTTAAAGCTAAAATATATGATAGGAGAGAAAAGTGATAAAAAAACTAATTCCCGCTTTATTTTTAGTTGTAGTATTGGTTAGTGGTCTAGTGGCCGCTTGCACTGCGCCAACGCCAACGCCAGCCCCAGCGCCAGCGCCAGCTCCAGCACCGGCTCCTGCTCCAGCTACAGCACCTGCACCTGCACCGGCACCGGCTCCTGCTCCAGCTCCAGCACCGGCACCGGCTCCAGCTCCAGCAATTGGTACACCGAAGTATGGTGGCATATTGATTCTGGCTATGCCGAGTGATCCCTCTTACTTTGATCCATATTACGGCCGCCAAGCTGCTGTCAAGACACCAGAACTTGCAGGCATCTACAACTCCCTTGTCCGCTATAGTGAGCTTGATGAGCCCTACGGAAGCAAGATCGTTCCAGATCTCGCAGAGAGATGGGAGATAAGCCCTGACGGCAAAGAAATTACCTTTTTCTTGCACAAGGGAGTCAAATGGCATGATGGTCAACCATTCACCGCTGCGGACGTGAAATTCAGCCTTGAACGAATGAAGGATGCCACAACCAGTCCGGCTACATCAGCAGACCTTGCGATAATCGCCTCTGTTGAGGTAATCGACGATTATACAGTAAAGGTTACCTTATCGGAGATTTCAGCGAATTTCCTTGACGTGCTTGCCAATGGTTACTGCGTTATTCAGGCTAAGCATATTGCCGATGAGTATAACAGAACAGATACCGCCCGCTTGGTTGGAACTGGGCCTTTCAAGTTCAAGGAGTACACTCCTGGAGTCGTATTTAGTGTGGAGAGAAACCCCGATTACTGGGAAGATGGCTTGCCATATCTGGATGGTGTAGAATCCCGTGTCATAGCCACTGAAGAGGGACGAATAGCCGCTATGAAAACTGGACGGATCGATGCAATTCGCCAGGGGGACATGCCACAGCAAACAACGTACGATCAATTGGTGGGAGTTGACGGCATATCCGTTGAGAGAGGGCCGGTACTGAATATTAGAACTATGTGGTTTGGTGAGAAAGCACATAAGGCCTTCAATGACGCCAGAGTGAGACGGGCTGTGAATTTGGTACTCGAACGAGAATACCTTATGTTGGCCTATACAGGATCTTCCTCTTGGGGCATGCACTCAGGCTTATTCCCAGTCGGTACGCTGGGGGCTTTTCCTGATGAAGAGATTAAATGGATGGGTCTGGATAAGCCATTTCAGGAAAGAGTAGCCGAGGCCAAAGCGCTGATGCAAGAAGCAGGTTATCCGAATGGTTTTGAAGGACAGGGTTTAACAGTTAGTTCTGTGCATACTGGACACACTCGTATGGCCGAGGTAACCGCTGACCTCCTAAAGAGATACCTCAACATAAGTCTTAACATCGATTCTGTGGAGGAGGCCGTCATAGGCGAGAAATTGCTGAAGAGGGATTTTGCTCTTATTATAGAAACCTCAGTCGTGTCTACAGGTGACCCCGGCGAATTGTTAAGAAATTACTACACCACTGATGCTCCAATGAACTATTCAGCTTACTCGAATCCCGAGGTCGATAGATTGGCCGCTTTGCAGGCGGTAGAAATGGACCCTGTGAAACGCAAGGAGCTTGTACATGAGATAGTAACGATAATGATGGACGACCCTCCTGGTTTACCGATTTTCCAGGTCGTGCAGGGCGTGGGATATGGCGACTATGTTAAGAATTATCATTACAGAAACCAGCAGATGGGTAACTATTCCTTCGCTCATGTATGGATGGATAAGTAGGCTTGCTGTTGTTTCTCCCAGACAGAAAGGTTCTTCTCAGTGACTGGGAGGTAGATGATTGAAACGGTATGTAATAAGAAGGTTACTGTTTATTCTGCCTGCCATATTCATCATGTCCACTGGAGTCTTCTTCTTCATGGACCTCGCTTCTGGAGACGTAGCAGTCGCTATTCTAAGCGAAGGTGGGTTCTCAGGAACAGCTGAACAGTTGGAGCAGCTGAAAACGGAACTGGGGTTGAATGACCCACTTTTCACGCGGTATTCAGATTTCATGACGCGCTTGGTACATGGCAACTTGGGCACCTCTATGTGGACGGGACAACCAGTACTAAACGAGATAAGGCTCAGGGTTCCAGTAACCCTGAGCCTTATGTTACTATCTGTATTGTTTAGTGTGATAATAGCTATACCTACGGGAGTGGTATCTGCTGTACGACGAAATTCAGTGCAAGATTACCTTGTTAGAGCAATTACTATCGCCGGCCTTGCTGTTCCTGGGTGGATTGTGGCGATCTTCGTTATTGTACTTTTAGTTTGGGCATTCAACTGGTCAGTACCACTAGGCTATTCTCATCTTCTTCAGAATCCGTTGCTAGCTCTGCAGCAGCTTTCATTGCCAGCCGCCATTCTGGCCTTTCGTACCTTTGGGGTGGAGGCTCGGATGACACGGTCATGTATGCTGGAGATACTGCAAGCAGATTATATCAGGACAGCTCGAGCCAAAGGCCTAACAGAGAGGGTAGTTATCTGGGTTCATGCCTTGAAAAATGCCGTATTGCCCGTAATCACTGCTTTTAATCTGAATATCATTTTTCTTTTTGGCGGAGTGGTCATTATGGAAAAGCTCTTTACCATACCCGGCATCGGTAGTTTCTTAGCGGATGCCCTAGAAAGACGAGATCTTACTTCAATTCAGGGGACACTAATTGTGATTTTAGTCTTCGTGATGCTGATAAATGTTGTCACGGATATAGTATACGCTTGGGTTGATCCTCGGATTCGTTACAAGTAAATGGGGGTAAACAGTGGAACAGGAATCGCTTAGGAAAAGAGAGCCTTACTGGACCAGATTCGTTCGGTTCTGTAAACAAAATCCCCCTGGAGCAATTGGCTTGGCAATAGCAACATTTATTATTGCACTTGTAATTTTCGCACCAATAATAGGTCGATCTGACCCGTTCACTACCGATATGGTTCGTCGCCTTTCGCCCCCTTCCATTGAATTCCCTTTTGGCACCGATGCTTTAGGGCGGGACATGTTAAGTCGAGTGTTGTTTGGTGGCCGGCTTTCCCTTTATATTGGACTAGTATCCACATTCTCAGGTACTATGTTAGGTTTGGCCTTAGGGCTAATGAGCGCTTACTTTGGAGGGCAGTTTGATACCTTTCTTCAGAGAGGGATGGACATCCTTCTGGCATTCCCGAGAGTTATCGTGGCGCTTGTTATTATGGCTGTGTTAGGTATATCAACAATCAATGTTATCATTGCAATATCGGTACCTCTCATCCCTCAGTCCAATCGGATTTTACGTTCCGCGGCTTTGTCAATAAAAGAATATCAGTACGTGGAGGCTGCTAGGGCTGGAGGAAATAAACCTTTGCGTATTATTTTCGGGCACATTCTTCCCAATTGCATTGCTCCGTATATCGTTTTCAGCACGGCGCTACTGGGTGCCACTATTTCGGTAGAGGCGGCTCTGAGCTTTCTCGGCTTTGGAGTCCCGCCACCAGCCCCCTCTTGGGGACGATTAATATCCGAAGGAATGATTTGGACAGGTCAGGCACCTTGGCTAGTCCTATTCCCTGCTTCTATTTTGGCCTTGACTGTCTATGGTATCAACTTGCTGGGAGACGCGCTGCGGGACACACTGGATCCCAGACTGAGAATGCGCTAGGCCAGTCACATGCATAGACTTGGACATTGAATAGGACAGGAAATAGGGCCAAGAATGAACATGCTGGGAAAAAGATCTTAATAACAGATCAGAGGTACAGAGAAAAGGGGTGAGAACATTCAATGGGCACTCTCCTACATGTAAGGAACCTTAAAACCTATTTCTACACCCTTGAGGGGTCAGTAAAGGCGGTGGATGGAGTTAGCTATGATCTGAACGAGGGTGAGGCTATAGGGCTGGCGGGGGAAAGCGGGTGTGGTAAAAGTGTAAGTGCCCTCTCCATCTTGCGGTTGATTCAAAGCCCTCCTGGGAAAATTGTTGATGGGGAGATATGGTTCGATGGCAGGAATCTCCTAAACATGAGCGATGCGGAGATACGGAGCGTGCGTGGAGATCAGATCTCCATGATTTTTCAGGAGCCCATGACCTCTCTCAATCCGATGCTCACCATAGGTCGCCAAATAACAGAGGCCATTACGCTTCACCTGAAGATGGACAAGGAAGCAGCAACAAAGAGGGCTATCGAGCTTTTAAGCTTGGTAGGCATTTCTGATGCGCACAAGAGGATCAATGATTACCCACACCAATACAGCGGAGGGATGAGGCAGAGGGTGATGATCGCCATGGCCCTCTCCTGCAACCCTAAGCTCCTTATCGCTGATGAGCCCACCACAGCCTTGGATGTCACCATCCAAGCGCAGATATTGGAAATAATAAGAGACATGACGAAAGAGTTCAACCTGGCGCTGATCATCATCTCCCACAACCTCGGAGTGCTGGCAAGATACACCAATAGGGTCAACATAATGTATGCCGGTCGCATCATCGAAAAGGGAACCACAAAAGACATATACGGCGACCCTAGGCACCCCTATACGAAAGGGCTTATTTCCTCGGTACCTCGCCTGGACCATGTCCGCGAGGAGAAGCTTTTTTCAATTCCGGGGCTTCCTCCTAGTCAGATCGGAATGTCTTCGAAATGTGCTTTCCTCCCCCGCTGTGCCTATGCCAATGACCGGTGCCGGAACGAGCCATGGCCCGACCTTAATCCCGTCTCTGATAGTCATAGTCACGAGGTTGCTTGCTATGTAGACCTGCCCAAGGAGAGGGAAGACGTATGAGCGAGCAAATCACCATGGAGGAAAGAAACGGGGCAGAAAAGGGAATCACAAGGAAAGCACAAATCCTTGTGGAGGTGAAGCACTTGAGGATGTATTTCCCAGTAACCTCCGGGATTATCATGCAGAAGAAGATCGCCGATGTTAAAGCTGTAGATGACATCAGCTTATACATCCGAAAGGGAGAAACCGTTGGGCTGGTGGGAGAGAGCGGGTGCGGAAAGACCACTACGGGGAGGTGCATTCTTCAGCTTTGTCGGCCCACATCAGGAGAGGTACTCTTTGACAGAACTGACCTCTGCAAGCTAAAAGGGGAAACCCTCAGGCAGTTCAGGCGAAGAATGACCCCTATTTTCCAAGATCCATACAGCTCCCTAAACCCCCGCTGGAAGGCTGCTAGCATCGTTGGCGATCCGCTAAAGATTTTCAGTCTGGTCAAGTCGAAGAGAGAATACGAGGAAAGGACGAATGATCTGCTGCGTATCGTGGGGCTAAACCCCTACATGAGGGATCGCTATCCCCACGAGTTCAGTGGTGGTGAGCGCCAACGCATAGGCATTGCTAGGGCTCTGGCTACAGAGCCTGACCTAATCGTGTGCGACGAGCCTATCTCGGCCTTGGATGTATCCATCCAGGCTCAGGTGCTCAACCTCCTCGAACATTTGAGGGAAGAGTTTAGTCTGACATACCTCTTCATCGCACACGACCTGGCGGTGGTGCGCCACATGGCTGACCGGATATGCGTGATGTATCTAGGCAAGATCTGCGAGAGCTCCCCCCGGGATGAGCTCTATTCCAACGCTCTCCACCCTTACACCAGGGCAATCATCTCTGCTGCTCCCATCCCCGACCCCATAATAGAAGAGAAAAGGGAACGAATCATCCTGACCGGAAATGTCCCTAGTGCTATCAACCCCCCACAAGGTTGCAACTTTCACCCTAGGTGCTGGATGGCCATTGACAGGTGCCGTGAAGAAGTTCCTGAGCTTCGGCAGATAAGTGGGGAGCACTATGTAGCGTGCCACCTTGTATAACTACCTCTTAGGAGTTATTGAAGACCTGAGGAGTTTTCGATATACAGGTATAAATTAATATATAATTAATATCAAGGAGCTGAGTACAAAATGGATAGTAGCAATGCTGTAGTTCTTATGAGGAGATATTTTCCATTGTGGGACGCTTTCGAGAATAGCCAAATAGCTATGAAGGTCGCAAATATTTGGCATGACTTATGGAAGAATAGTAAGTGGGAAAATATCGAAGACGCACCCTTTAACGTACAGTGTCCAGGTGTAAGCCTTATTAATCATACGCGTTCAGTTACACAGGGTGCATTTGAATTAGCCAAAGTTAGAAACAATGTTTATGGGGAAAAATTTGATTTTGACATTCTTTTAGCAGGGGCCCTGTTACACGATGTGAGTAAGTTGGTTGAATATGAGCCCGGCAAGGGTGGTGCCGTAAAAAGTAAAAAAGGTCGTTTGTTTCAACATGGTTATATAGGAGCGCATAAGGCGTCGTGTGAAGGTCTTCCGGATGAGGTAGTACACATAGTTATTTGCCACACTAACCACAGCAGAGTGCTTCCCCAAACGCCAGAGGCGATAGTAATCTATTGCGCCGATGTGGCGGATGCTGATTTGAATAGACTCCGGTCTGGTGCTCCCTTGATAATTGGGAAACTTAAATAAGGTTCGGCAAAATACAAACTAGTTCATCATATCTCAAATATTTGACTAACCAGCAAACGAGGAATGTCTTACTCCACTGCCATACCCATATAATCTGGGCTTTTTCAAATTGACCTGACTCTACCATCGAAAACAGCTATACTGACTTAGAATCTTCCGGTACAATAAAGAAACTAGCAGTAATTATGAAAGCCAAGAAGTGCAGTGAGGAACAGGTTACCGCCGGGCTTCGGGAAGCGGAAGCTGGTGTCAAGGTCGCTGTCCTCTGCCGCAAATATGTGATGGGCGACCGCACCTACTATAACTGGAAGGCGAAATACGCTGGCCTTACCGTCAGTGAATTGAAACGGCTGAAAACCCTCTATGACGAAAATCACCGTCTCAAGCAGGTCTTGACTGACTAGGCACTCGATGTTGAGGCGCCTAAGTTAATTACTTTTAAAAGCTCCTAAAGCCCAAGTTTAAGCGTTTGGTGGCCTCTCTTGCCTGAGCGAGCCTTGGGTTGAGCGAAAGGAAAAACTGTGTATGCTTGTAAATATATCGGCCTCGATTTATTGGTATCCGCCGAAATCGGATAATAGCCTTACTCTTGAGTCAGCGTGTGCGGGAGCCAGTGACGCGGAGAAAGCGGTTTGACGATCTTCAGTTGCACATCCCGACGAATAGGGAGGGCCTAGTGAAAATCATAAGCGGACAGAGAGTATTTATCTGAAGAGGGATTGCTGCTATGGAGAAAACACTGGGTGTGTCGTCGGGGCAAGAGTCGTGATGCTATCACCACAACGGAAGAATGAAAGATGGTTAATGGGCTTTGCAACCGAGAGTATCGTCACCAGACAGCGGTTTCGTACCCCAGCGATTGGAGATGATTATGCTCGTGAATGCCTCACCATCTAGGTGGATACTTCTCTAGAGCAATCTTATAGCCTACTGATTTTTTAGTTGCCCTGAGAGTTGAGTACTACTGCTGGAAGAAGGGATTGTTATTGCTAGAACCACACCAGCTGTAGCAAGAGCACTATAGCAAAGCCATACACCGTGATAACTGCCCCAAGTGTCAAAAGCCCAACCAGCCAATGGGGCACCCGATATATTCCCTACCATCATTATGCCTGACATAAAACCGAGAATAATACCGAAACTATACCTACCAAAATGTTCTCTTAGCAAGGCTATCCTTGTCGTAACACTACATCCCCATCCAAAACTAAAAGTAATGATAAAGGCCGCAAATAACCACTTCGTTCCTAAAGTGATATGTTCAAAAAAGAACAGGCCGACAGCTATTAAAGCAAGGGAAGTAGCGAATACGTATCTCTTGTTCAGTCTGTCACTAAGCCAACCACCGCCAAGACGTCCACAAACACTTACAAGTGGTAGAGCAAGGGCTACTAGACTGGAGACATTTCTGGTAATACCAACACTGCTGAGATAGGGCATCACGTGCATAGTGACTGCACCCACCACGAATGAATGACCCATCGACGCAATTGCTATATGCCAGAAAGCTCTATTTCGCAGCGCTTGTTTGGCTGAGACGTTAACTTCTGTGTTTGATTTTAATATCTGAACGTTCTTTGTCTCCCCCGTGCTACTTAATTCACCATCGGGTTGATAGCCATAATACTCTGGCTTGTTTCGAAGTAGAAGCGATAGTGGCAAGATTGTAATCGGTATACTTAGACCAATAGTAAGCATCGCCATTCGCCACCCAACTAAATCGATTAACTTGGTTACTGCCGGGACAAGGAGGCCACCAAAACCAATTCCACTAACTGCAATACCCACAGCTACTCCTACCTTCTTACGAAACCAATTAGCGACTGCCGATGTTAATACTGTTTGGCCAAATGTACTCATACCTATTGATATCACAACGAAGGCTCCGTAGAACATAGCGGGGGAGGAAACACGACTAAAGATTAAAAAGCCAACGGAGAGAATTAGAGTACCTGCAACTACCAGTCTTCTGGATCCCCAACGGTCAACAAGAAGTCCCATAACAGGGGCTAACAGACCTATCTCAAGACCACGTATTGAACCAGCTAGTGAAATTTGAGCGTAACTCCAGCCGAATTGTTCTGCTATTGGCTCGAAGACAGCGGTAAATCCGAAGTTAACAATACCACTGGTATAAAGCCTCATAAATAAACAAGCACCAACAATATACCAGCCATAGAAAACTTTGGAGCGCTTCTGACGACAATCCATTCCAAGGCCTATTTACTTCATTGCCAGTTCAATTGACCTAATCCTATTACGCAAAAGAATATTTCTAAAGAAAAATCAATGCTGATGGCCAATCTTATCATTAACATACATTAATATACAAATTATGATACCGAAAACGCGACTACCCATTAGCAGCTTTATTACACTCCTTTATGAGACTCCCTTGACAGGGCGAGGCGAAGTAATGTAGCATAGCTTACGAGCTATAAGCTATAGTTACGGAAAAGCTAAACTGTTACCTTTTACAATTTAAATATTATGCGAGAGGAGTTGCGTTATGCCGATCAAATTTAGACACTTGCACATTAAGACCCGGGATCCGAAGAAGACGGCCGATTGGTGGGTTGAGAACTTGGGCGCAAAAATAACAGGAAAGGCGCATGTCACCGGTTTTTCGCTCGACCTTGACGGAATCAGGTTTAACGTGACGACCATACGCGAGGACCAGACCCACCAGCAACACTTAGGTTTGGAACACTTAGCTATACGCACCGACGACATCAATGGACTTGTAAACAAGCTCAAAGCTAATGGTGCTCGCCTCTTGGAGGAGTGGAAGAATGTCAATACTGGACAGAAGCAGTTCTTCATGGAAACCCCTGAGGGCGTCCGGCTTGAGATCATGCCTTGAGACGTTGACGGTCCTAGTGAATTACCCGTGCCAAGAGCATAGAGCGCCTACAACGGTTTATTTGTAGTTCGAACAGACTTAATTGTTTGATATCCTCTACTCTCCCTTGCCCCTTAATGTATTTCTAAATCACTTTTTTATCGCCTCTAGTACTTACGGTAGCGAAATAATAACTGTCAATCCAATACTTCTCCCACAACTCTTTTATCTCAGGTGCCTCTTTGAATATTCCCTTATCAACAATTTGGAAAGGCTTAGCCTTACATACAGTAAAATGGATTTATTGAGATTAACGGTAAAATACACACTGACATGAACAGGATAATATGTGAATTAAAAGCAATATTGTATAAATAACTGTTTGTCATTGACAATTTCATGATTTGTTTAAAATGAAATAAAAGGGGGGCTGGGGAATAATTCCCCAGCCCCCCTTACGTCTTTGATTGTCACTTTCTTTGCGAATTCAGAGCATAATAGCCCTTTCAAACCCGGGCGGTTTGCTCAAGCTTTAGATTAGCGATTGCTGGCTGCCGTTCTTGATGCGCCCTTGCTCCGCCTCTATAGCTCCGTCAGGAATGCATTTGCGGGCAGCTTCTATAGAATTCTTCACATTACCTATGCGCTCGATGTCATAGATGAGCCGAACAAGCCGCTGGTCAACATACTGAGGCAGGTTTGTTGTCTCTCTGGCCGCCACTGCTCTTACTTTGGCTTCATTTAGGAATACTTCTGCCAGGTTAATCTGATGTTCGACCTCATCCATGGCCTGGTCCACCTTAATGGCGCTCCACTTAATGGGCATAGTTTTACCTCCTTATTAGATTTAGAGATGTCATAGGAGTGCTTACTTTCATTGGCTGTTGTTTCGTGCTGTGCAATAGTCCCTTTGGACTTCCATTGAGCACGCAACCGCCGATAATGTCCCTGCCATCGTGCCATGCACTGCCATCGGGCATCGGCACTCCCTGAAAAGCAAAAAAGCGGGGGTCATCCCCCCGCTTTCCTGCGTTGGTTCTCTTGTTGAGTTCAAACGTTCAGCGTTTAGACTTTTTAGGCTTTACTCGGCATATGCGGTTGACGCCGTTTTTGTCGGTGATGATTACCAGTTTAGCCACTATCAGGCTGTAACGGCCTCTTTTTTGGCTCGGCGGCTTTTGCCTTTGGGCTTCTCGGTTTCTGGCTCGGTAGCCTCGGCTTCACTCTTTGCCTCTTTGGCCTCTGCCTTTGCCTTTTCGGTTATCATCGGCATTACCACCACCCGATAGCCGTCTTGGCTGAAGAGCATAGGACTTGAGGCATTGTTAATGCTGAAGTCCACCATACCACCACAAGCCTTGAGGACATCGGCCAGATACTGTCCGTCTAGCCTTATAAAGCCCTGTCCATCGGTGTCGGCTGATAGCTCGGCTTGCCCTTTGTCATCGGGATTAGCCATCACCATCTTGCCATCGCCAATGGCAAGGTCAATCGGGTAGGACTTACTGTCGGACAATACCTTGAGTGAATTGACGGCTTTGATTGCCTCTACAGTGTCAAAGTGGGCAAAGCACTTGAACTCGGAAGGGATTAGCTTCTGCCAGTCGGGATAGTTGCCGTTGACGGAAGTCCACCTGTAGCGGACTTGCTCGGTGTCAATAACAAGGCTCATACCATCTTGGCTGTCTCTGCTTGGCTCAAAGCTAACCCTTGCCCGCTTGGCTCTGTGCAGGGCACTTGATACGCCCTTTAGCTCATCACGATTTATCAGGGCTTGCCCCTCTCCGTCATAGTCAAGGCTCAATACCGCCAGCCTGAAACCATCGGCGCTGACCAAAGTCAATTTGCCGTCTTTGGCCTCAAATCTGAGACACTGCAAAATTGGTCGGCTGTCATCTCTGGCCGTGAACGGCAATACTCTGGCTATTGCCTCGGCTAGCTCATTCGCCCCGACATTGGGGATGACGGAGTTAGACGGACTTACCCTGACATCGCAGAGGGTAAGAGGCGTTTTCTCGCCAATCCACTCGCCGTCGGCAAGGTAGCTGATATTGGCTCCGCAGATTACCTTGAGCCTCTTGTGTCCGTTAGTCTGCGACCCGCTAGCACTGCCGTTAGACGGAGTAACTTTCACCACGTTACTACCGCCAAGAGCCTTGAGGTATCCGAGGAAGCCTTTACGCCCTATGGTAAAGTCCATCAGCGTTACTCTGTCCGCTAATGCCCTTGCCAGGGCGTTTACCAGCGCAGCTTTATGCGCCACAAAGCCCTCACCTGAACGCTTGCCCTCAATATTCAATTGTTCTATTTGAGCACCCCCTATTGGCTATCCGATAGTGGGCAAGGCTATCGGCTTCACCTAGTAGTAAGCAATCCGATTACCCGCAACCCGCTGGCATAATCGGCGCTTCTACTATATATAGGGCATTTAGTAGGGTAAAAAGTAACGCTTAAACAAGGCTTTTTTGCTCTCTCTGTCTAAACCTCTGAAGATACATTTTCTCTCTAGGCTCTAGGGCTATGCCCTTAAGCCTCTTACTGGCTATGACTACTAACCGTCTAGGGCAACCGAGTAGCCAAGTTCTGGCGTCTAGCCAAGCGTCAAGGTCAATGGCCTTGTCATCGGCTACCGTGTCTATTAGCTCGGTAGTGTTACCATCACCATCATATATATCGGTATTGAGGCTCAAGATGGTGAGCTGTCGCTTGATTGCCCGCCAATACTTCTGACACTCATAAGAGGCTATCCGCAGCATAGCCAAATCGGAGAGCTGACCCCAACCGTCATTATCCATCCTCAATTGAGCTTGGGCAAGGCTCAATATGATGGTATGATTTAAGTCCTCTCTGTCCTGCCTCTTTGCCTTGCGTTGATACCGGTCGGCTACGGTGATATACTTGCCATAGTCTAGCATTGTGGATGACCCCCTTTGTTAGGCTTGCCCTAGCTCGGCTAATCACTGGCTAGGGCATTTCATTTGCCCGATAGACAAGGCAAGCGTTCAGGTCAAGGCTCTGTCATATTCAGTTGTTAAGGTGCGTTTTTGGTTTTCCAGTTTTAT
This sequence comes from Dehalococcoidales bacterium, assembly GCA_034409565.1. GTDB lineage: Bacteria > Chloroflexota > Dehalococcoidia > Dehalococcoidales > RBG-16-60-22 > E44-bin89. The sequence goes on along the minus strand of DAOUMS010000018.1, from coordinate 24,006 downwards.
CATCCAACAAAAGGAACGAAAGTGCATTAACAGAATGAACCTATATTTTCGTGATTGTTTGAAAATCCTATCGAACGGCGGTCAAAACTAACCTCTCGCAGCGCTACAGGTCAGTGAAAGCCTTGAGGCCTCTCTCTATAATGGCTCTGAGACGCATCAGAGGCCTCTTTTTTATAGCTAAACGGAAAGCGAGAGCACTCTGGGCAAAGGAAATCTATTTGCTGGGTCTTCAGTCTCAGAGAGCTGAAGCTAAAACTGACAAGATGTAACAAAGTGAAGCTGCCTTGCTGTCTTCCTGCAGTGCCGGCACAGTGGCAAGCGGATTAAATTGCAGTGCCAATAAGGCGAATCGACGGGCCAGTTTTTATATCTGGTCTCCAAAGGCGATGTACCTTGTGAATGATTTACTATTCAGAGGGCTTCTTCTCTCCGGGGAGTGAAGCTAAAACTGGTCACTTGATTGCGGAGAGGCCGTCTCTGGCCACAGCCCGGATATGACTTTCGCTGAACCTCTTGGCCGAGCGCTTGAACCCCCACCGAATCCTGAGACCAACTGACTGTCTCAATTTATACCTGATACACCTGACATCATCAGCAATCAGCTCCCCACCCCATCCTGGTATGAGCAGTCTTTCCTCATAGAAGTTGAGCAAGTCCGGGTCGTCGCGGTATTGCTCTTTAAGGCCCATACCAGCTATCTCCCTCCATAGAGGGCAAATTGCGGATTAGCCCAATCAGCATCGCTTGCCGCTCTCCCGGCTGCTGTAAGTCGATAGTATTTCCGTGGTTGACCCGAAGGGTAATGGTCTTGAAATTCTGAGGTTTCTTCTTGCCCCGTCAGTTCCACCCAACCTAATCTAACGAGGTTGGAGAAATAGGTGATAAAAGAGTGGTAGCGGCAGCCCTGAGCTTTGTAAGGTAATCGCACAAGATATCGCTGTGCCAGCTTTTCTATATTCTCCGGGTTGATGACGCGCTTCTCCTTCCGCGCTTTCCTCTCCTCAATCCTCGTAGCCCTATCGTATGCTGTCTCCCTGCGGAGAGTCTCTTTATAATGCCGGAAGATATCTGCCTGGGGCGCGCCAATGTCAAGATTGATGGTTGGCGTGCCATGGGGGCCATGACCCATAAGAAATAAACGTATGAACGTACCACAACCAATAGCCCGCTTGGAACCCCCGCGCTGGGGCCTAAGCAGCATCGCCATCAGATTTCTTTTCCTTTTCCCACAGCTTCTGATACCATTCCCGGTGTTCCTCTCCAGCCACCTTTCTATATTTCGCCGTCGTGTTGAAGCTCTGATGACCGAGGTGCTCCTGCAGAAGCCTGAGTCCATCGCCTGTGTCGTTTGTTTTAACCGCATGCACTGCGAAGGCGTCTCTTAATCTGTGAGGGGAAACATTGTGTACCTTGCCAGTCTCGGGATTTACCAATTTGGGAAGCCCTGCTTTCTCGGCGCATCCCTTGACTATCTGCCAAGCCCGGTGGCGGTTAATGCCGAAGATTAATGTCTTTCCCTTTTTCACAATCGGACCGCCACGCTGGATATATTCCTTGAGCATAGCCATGGTATCCTCATCGATGGGCAGGACTCTCTGGCGTCGATATTCCTTTTGTTCGGTGTTTTTATCGCCCTGTCTTTCTTCCGCACTTCGGGCAGTAGACATGGGTAACTCCTAAATGTGCCCCACAGCTCAGGCAAGAGAGCTTAAGGCGAGCCTTGAGGTGCTGGATGGTTACTGTGCCCTGATTGAAGTCTATATCTTCTACCGTAAGTCTTAGAGCTTCGGTTATGCGGCAGCCTAAACGGAAGAGAAGCCGGATCAGCAGCCTGTCCCTAAGGCAAGTGGTTGCTTCCTCCATCAGGACTACTTCGCCCGGTTCAAGATAAGCTTTCATCAGTCTCTCTCTGCTGCTTGCATTTCACTAGAAACACTACGGCCTCTGTAACAATCAAACCAAAAAAGAACCGTTTATTTCTCTGGAAACCAGCCCCAGTAATCTTCATGACCGCATCTGGTGCACTTTACCTTAACTGCTAACAACTCTTTGCCTCCACATTCTGCACACTGGAACCTATTTTTAAAATCCGTGAACGGGCTTGTTTTTTCTAGATCCTGAAAATATTCGATGTGCTCCCGCAATGTAGCAGTGCAAAAAGCGCACATCACAGGGTGAGGCTTAATCAACCACACCATATCTTCATCGCTGAAAATCGGTTCACCTATCGTCTGCGGCATGTCCTCTTTTTTCTCCCAACTACGCTGACAGCATATACCACCCTCTCCAAAATAACCGCAATCCCCCCGCCGAAGGGATCCGACCTCATCAATCCTAGTTTTAAGAAGAGACAATGGCGACACGAGTTCATACATTTCCCGCATATTTTCCGGGATACCCGCAGATGTATTCTCACCTGATGACTTTTTCCACAAGGCAGAGACCTTTTCTTTTATTTCAGAACCCTTCTGGCTATCATTGTTCGATTTTGTAGTTAATTTTTCTTTGCGTAGTACTCTTTTCGCCCTCGTAATGGCGCTATTTGTAAAACCGAGTTCTAAGAGCTGTTTTCGTCTCTTGCCTTGCTCCAGCAATTGCTTTACATGTTCAATCGCTTTCATGGTTCACCTCTTTCTGAAGAGTAATTAGTGTTTCTTTTTTCCTCCAGTACCTTATATTCCGCGCCAGTAGGTTCACGCTCATATTTGGTTGACCTTTTCTTGACCACTAAGTTCTGCCTTTCCTCCTGACGATTAAAGGTTTCCCCTGCTCCACCAATCGTATATTTATTCCCGCTTTTCAAGAGGGCCTCAGCATGCAGGATCGAAACCCGTTCTTGCAGGTTGCTAGGAATTTGCTCTCGGGCGATAACGTGGTATCTTCGTGTCACCCCTGATAAACACAGTCTATTTAAGGCGACTCTAATCATCTATTGCTTAAACTCCTGTCCTAGCATAAGATGTCTACCGGGTAGTTGTTAGTGGCGGAATAGCAAGTGTTATTGCGCCACAAAGAGGGTGCACTGATTCGACATGGAATCTAATGAACGGAACCATAGACATCCCAGGCCAGGAATGGATTTTACGGGCTGGAATGTGCAACGTATGAGTAAAGAAGTGCAAAATCGTTTGGAGCCATTACTCCAGCAAGCGCTTCCCAGGCGGAGACGCAGGGGAGATTACTCGTCCTACTACAGGGCTTTACGGGTGCACCTGTTGCCCCATAATCCTCACTTTCTTCGAGACATTGTCGACCTACGAAGACTTTTTCAAATTCCAGACGGACAAATCGCAAAACTTGACTTGACACAGTTTCCCGATAGAAAAGCACCATGGGACGAGTTTGATGAGATCCGTTCGGAAGAAGCGGCAGGCTATTGGCTCGAAATTCATCGCCATCATTTTCTGAAACTCCCGCCTGGGGATTGGATACCACCCCTACCTCAGTGGTTTATGATCTCTGCACATACAGCTCCAGTATTTGGTGACCATGCGCAGATTAGCTGGCTGCAAAAAGAATCCGCTGTGCCTGAACACTACGCTGCTCACTTCAACCTAAGGATACCCATAGACCGATGTGTGACAAAGCTAATTGAGCGGTATCAGCTTCCTTGGCTCTGTGGGCCGATCCTGCAAAGGTTCATACTGACTCAAGACTCAACATTGTTACATTTGATATTCCCCTTTGACATTGAAATCGAAGGCGTAACGACCTCCATTGGTGAAGCGTTTGCTGCAACTGTAAATGGTATCGATGAATTCATGACTAGAAAGCAATGGAATGACATATTTGATAAGTACGTAAGGCCGAGGCAGGAATACTACCTGGAGAGAAGAGGTACCCTCCGACACTCAAAGCAGCTAGAATTATCAGAACTGATCGAACCGTATGTTATTGAAGCTTACCATATTATGGTTAAGAAGGGAGTTGGTGTTGATCTTGCTTGGGAGCATTTGTCGAGGACTGGAAAACTACCGCCTTATGCAGAAGGAATAGACCGCAGCGTGCTATATAAACGTATAAAGAAACTTAACCTTCTGTGTAGACCTAGCGATTAATTCACCACTTACAGCGATCAAAATTCAGAAGTCACGTAGTTGGGCAGCATCGAACGATTAAATAACAACCAGGATTAGAAACCTGTTTTCCGGAATTCAAGCTCGATACGCCCATCATTGTAAACGTAAGCAGCTTTCAAGATAGTCTGCAATTGTGCCTTTTGCTGCCGGGGATCCAACTGCTCAAACGCTTCCAGGAACGAATTGATCTGTCGCGGCATATTTTCAATGAGTGCTACTTTGCTATGTTCCTGCTGTAGCCAATGAGTCAACTCGGCCTGGCGAGCCTCAAGTTCTCGTTTTTGCTCTCGTGCAGCCTCGTTTGCCTGTCCGAACTCCTCTTCACTCAATACCCCACGTTTGAGAAGATCGTCAAGTCGCCTCATGAATTGCACGTCTAAATCCGACAAGCGCTTTTCCACACCAAGTAATTCCGTTTCATGACGCTTGAGTTCCTCACGTTCCGCAGCTACCAGGTGATCCTGGACTTTTACCGGGTTAGAAAACTGCCCCAAATATTCCAAAATTGCTTTCTCCAACCTAGGTGCGGAATGACCATTATAAACAGAGCATAATCCCCTTGAACGCACAGCCCGGGAACAATAGTAATTTCTATAGCGTTTTCCCTTACGTGCAGCCCCTACCTTGCCTGTCATAGGCCCTCCACAGTGACCACATCGAGCGATACCACTTAATAAATACTCGCTAGAATGTGCCTTCCCCCTAGGATTCTCACGCCGGATATTAAGCCTCTCCTGAAGCTGCTGCCACTCATTGACAGATAGGATAGCAGGAAAGAACCCGGGAATCTCAACCAAATCCATTTGAGGGTTTCCTTTACGAGGTTTCCGACCAAAGATTAAGGTGCCCATAATAGCAGGATTAGTAAGTACCCTTTGTACTGTGAAAGCGGCAAATGGGCGTCCCTCATGAGCACGATATCCTTTGGCAGTCAATCTGTCAGCAATAGCCTTGTGACCGAGGTTCTCTTCAACGGCCAAACGATACATTTCCCTCACCACCGGTCCCTCTTCAGGATCAATCTCCCAGTGCATTACGACTTTGCCTTCGGCAACTTCCTTAACAGGTCGCAACCCGTAGGGAGGTCTCCCTACATGAACCCCTTTTGAAACTGCTGTTCCCATGTTAGCCCTCACTCTCTCAGAAGTTCGGCGGCTCTCAGCTCCGGCCATACCTGCCTTTAGGAGAAGTACCAGCTCCTCCTTAATGTCTTCGTCAGTGGCCATTACCGAAACGCCATGTGTCTCCAATTCCCAGTAACGCTGCAATATTTCCCGTGGATTACGACCAAACCTATCTAAGAATTGCACCACTATGACGTCAATGTGATCTTGCCTGGCTAACTCTACCATACGTTGGTATTCTTTCCGGTCGTCACGACGGCCAGTGACCACATCGGTAAAAGTTGCTATCGGGGTAAGGCCGAAACGTTGGCAATATTCGCGGAAATGTTTCTCCTGCGTCTCGAGGGAGCTGTGGCGTTCACCTGTTTGTCCGGGACTAGAAACACGAAAATAGCCAACAGCCCTTTTATGTGCTATAGTTGTAGTCATAAAAAGACTCCTAGCAAATCCTACTAGGAGTCTAGCACATGTGATACCCTATTGTCAATATCAGCACGCTGAGGTCGGAGGTTCAAATCCTCTCGCCCCGACCAGACTGCAACCAAAGATTAAAGTTCTCCGCTCTTTTTCTCCCTGCCAGGTTCCTTTTCAAGTTGCGATACAGATAGTTATAGATTTTACCGCATTCTGACCTGTTCAACAAACTGGATAGTGCCGGGTTTTATTTGCCTTGTTATATTCCCTTCCCCCGTTGTACTATCAATGCCCTTGCTCCCTCAAGATTTGTAAACTGGTGCCGTACTGACGTAAAATCCACAGAGTCGGGCCGATCCGCCGGGAAGCCGCTAATTAATATTATGCAAAGCCTGGAAATATTTAGCCCTGTCTGGATTTTTGCCTTATGCGTCGTTTTATTTACCGCTTTTATTAGAGGGCTGGCCGGCTTTGGCTTTGCGCTGATTCTGGCGCCAGTTTTACTCCTCATTTTAAACCCGGCGGCGGTAGTGGTTATCAATCTGTCTCTCGGCTTCCTCGGCAATATGGTGGTCGTGATTCATTCCTTTAGCAGGATAGAATTCAGGCGAGTTCTGCCTATGTCGCTGAGCTGCCTGCTGGGGATTCCTCTGGGTGTCTGGATTCTCAGTGTGGTCGCGCCGTCTATTCTGAAGATATTTATTGGCTCAATTATCATTTGTTTTGCGGTACTGGTAGCTTCCGGTTTCCGTAAAACCTTTGCCGGCGAGAGGCTGTCTGCCTGCATAGCGGGCTTCTTCAGCGGCATACTGTCAAGTTCGACCAGTCTTGGTGGCCCGCCGGTGGTTCTCTTCATGCACAGCCAGGAGTGGCCAAAAGAAATCATCCATCCCAGTCTTGCCGGTTACTTTACGGTTCTCGGAGGCTTCTCCCTGATTGCCCTCTACCTGTCCGGCCAGGTGGCTTTAGCTATGATTACCACCGCCGCTTCGCTGGCACCAGCCTTGTTGGTCGGTACGGCCCTGGGAATATTCGTCTTTCACCGGGTCAATGCTCGTTTCTTCAGGGCTCTCTCGGTGGCCATCGTCATCTGCGCCGGGTTACTGGCTGTTATCTCTGGCCTGGGCATTTTCCCGTAGCGGCAGGCCGGAGGTCCAAATACTCTCGTCCCGACCGTTTTTACCCGCTTTCTAGACTCTTTTTCGCTTCCTCCCAGAGCTCGTTCTGTTCCGCAAAGGACAAATCGGCGAGGCTCACGCCGCGCTGGCGGCAGGCTTTTTCCATATGCGAGAAACGCCTGTAAAAACGCCGGTTGGCCTCCCGCAGCGCCGACTCCGAGTCTATCTCCAGCCAGCGCGCAATATTAACCAGGGTAAAGAGCAGGTCGCCAAACTCGTGCTCCTTTTCCGCCTGGTCTCCGGCCTGTTCCAATTCACGAACTTCCTCGGCCAGCTTGTCAATGATGCCCTCGATATTCTCCCAGTCAAAGCCGGTACGCGCCGCCCGGTCCTGTATTTCCTGGCTGTAGCCAAGGGCGGGCAGTTTTTTAGGCACGTTCTTCAGCAGTGAAGAGTCGTCCCCCTTTTCCCGCTTCTTCAATGCCTCCCAGTTGGCCAGTACTTCATCGACGTCCTTCACCTTGGCCGAACCGAAGACATGAGGGTGGCGATAGAGCAGCTTGCGGTTGATATTCTGGAGCACATCGCGCAGCTGGAATTCATCCAATTCTGAGGCAATCTGCGCATGGAAAACTATCTGCATCAGCAGGTCGCCCAGTTCCTCGGCCAAGCGCTGGATATTCCCCTCATCCAGCGCCTCCAGTACTTCATAGCACTCCTCAAGCAGGGCCTCTCGCAGCGATTCATGGGTCTGCTCCCGGTCCCACGGGCAGCCTCCCGGACCGCGCAGCCGGGCGATAATTCCCACCAGTGTTTCAAACTTGTCCAAGTTGTCTTTCGAGACCAAAATCTCCTCCTGTCTAGTTCGGCAGCACCGCACCGATGAACCGCCGCTGCCCCCTAAGGAAATCAGCCGCGGGCATGGCCCGCTTGCCCTGGAGCTGCACCTTGATTACCCCAAGAATACCTTGTCCGGTGCTGACGCCAAAGGCAGCCCCCTGCCGGCCCAATGCCACCACTTCTCCTGGCCTGCCTTCACCCTGCCCCGGCGGGGCCACAGCCTCAATGATTTCCAGTCGCCGACCGTCCCAGCTGGTGTACGCCCCCGGCCAGGGCTGGAAAGCACGGACACGCCGCCAGATGTCTTCTGCCGGGAGTTGCCAGTCAATTGCGCCGTCCCCTTTTTTAATTGGCACGGAATAGGTGGCCCCGGTTTCGGTCTGGGGGCGGGGGGTGATTTCGCCCGCCGTCCAACGATGAAGCACATCAGGAAGCAACTGTGCCGCCAGATGAGATAGCTTAACTGACAGCGAGCCCGTCGTATCCTGCGGCGAAATCGCCATTTTCTCCTGCGCGAGTATCGGTCCGGTATCCAGGCTGCGGTCCATCAGCATGAAGGTAACGCCCGTAATCTCCTCACCGGCGAGTATCGCGGCCGCCACCGGGGATGCGCCTCGGTACCTGGGCAGCAGTGAAGGATGGATATTCAGGCACCCGTACTGCGGGATATCCAGAACCGCCTGCGGCAATATCTGGCCGTAGGCCGCCACCACGAGCACATCCGGCTTAAAACCGGCCAGCTGTGCTGCGGCCGCTTCCCCTTTTAAACTCTCCGGCTGAACCACGGGCAGGCCAGAGCCGAGCGCCACCATCTTCACCGGCGACATAACCAGAGAGCGGCCCCTCCCGCCCGGCTTATCCGGCCGGGTGTAAACCGCCACCACCGGCCAGTGCTCCTGAACCAGCTTCTCCAGCGGGGGGACGGCAAACTCCGGGGTGCCCAGGAAAAGCACGCGCAAATCAGGTTTCATTGTGTCAAATTGTAACACTGTTAATTTTTTACAACAACTTGTTAGTTTGTATTTAGGACTGCAAAATCGGGCAAAAAACAGAGGTAGACCAACTTGGTAAGGCAAGAAAGGGTTTAAAAATGCCCAGCGATTACCACCAAAAACCTTGCCAGAGAAAAGGTGCGGTAGTATTCTAGTAATCGTTTGATTTTTTAATAAGCAATCATCCCGCCAGCAACTACCCCGATAAAAGCTTCTGATGTCTGTGTTACTCAAGGGGTATTTTTTTACCTCAAAAAGGAGGTCCCCGGTCCCGCCGAATGAGGGGATTTACAGGATAGATAGACAAAATTCATGGCTTTTTTGAACTGATTGATGGAAACTTGGTCGGCACGAGAAATTTGGGACGCGGCCCTGGGCGAACTGCAAATCCAGGTAAGCAGGTCTAATTACCGAACCTGGCTGGAAAAAACGGTGGGCATGGAGTACCAGAATAAGCACTTCGTCGTCAGCGTACCCAATACTTTTATCGCCGAATATCTGGACCGGAACCAGCGTTCCTTAATTGAAAAGACTCTCATCCACCTCACCTCTTCCCCGGATATCCAGGTTGCTTTTCAGGTTAACGGCCGATACCACAATTCATCAAATGGACACTCAGCGGACCCGGACATTCTCACCGCGGCGCTACCAGGCCCCACCCAGTTTAACCCAAAATACGTTTTCGATAACTTCATCGTCGGCAACGGTAACCGGCTCGCCTACGCGGCCGCTCAGGGCGTGGCCATGAATCCAGGTAGAATTTACAATCCCCTCTATATCTACGGGGGCGTGGGGCTGGGTAAAACGCACCTCCTGCACGCCATAGGGCATGTCGCCCAGTCCAAGCATATCCAGGTCATCTGCGTCAGCGCCGAGCAGTTTACCAATGAATTTGTCAGCGCCGTGCGCCAGAAAAAGATTGACGATTTTCACCTGAAATACCGCCATGCGGGCATGCTGCTCATTGATGACATCCATTTCATCAGCGGTAAGAGGCAGACCGAGGAGAGCTTTTTCCATACCTTCAACTCTTTACATGATGCCAACCACCAGATTGTTATCACCAGTGACCTGCCCCCAAAAGCCATACCACTGCTGGACAAAAGGCTGCGCTCTCGCTTTGAGTGGGGTCTGGTGGCCGATATTCAACCCCCGACCCTAGAGACACGCCAGGCAATATTACAGTCAAAAGCCAATCTAAAGGAAATAAACATCGCCAGTGATGTGCTTCAATTCATCGCCCGCCAGGGGCAGCAGAACATCAGAGAGTTGGAAGGATTGCTGAACCGGGTGACCGCTTTCGCCAGGCTGTTCAATTCCCCACCGAATCTGGAGCTGGCGGCACATGCCATGGAAAATATTGCCGGTCGAGAAAGTGCGGCTGACATAAGCACACCGAGCCTGGTCATTAATGCCGTCGCGCAAAGCTTCAATATGAAGACGGAAGACCTGAAGGGCAGCAAGAGAGATAAAGAAACGTCTCTGGCCCGGCGTGTGGCCATGTTTATCCTGCGGCAGGAGTCCGGTTCTTCTCTAGCCCAGATTGGCACCCTGCTCGGAGATAGAGACCCTTCTTCCGTAACCAGTGCCTGCAAGAAGTTGTCAACCGAGTTAGCGCAAGACAAGTCTTTAAAACACAAGCTTGCTGAAATACAAAAAGTTATCCAAGCCTCGGTCAAGAAATAGACCATGCCCGGAACCCTAAACCGGCTAACCAACCAGCAACCTATCATTAAGCTTTTCAATATTGCCCACGTTTGGGGTTAAATTGGGCTAAATTTTTATATTTTTTGCTGCCACCTCCAGCCATCTCCTGAACCCAGATATCCCTTTTAGCCAAAATCAAAAAGGCTTATTATTACAATTATTATTACTTTTTCATATACTAGATGAAAATATATGTATTATTATTTATCATGGAGTCAAAAATATCAGGGCTATTGAAAAATGATCGACCGGATAGAAATACGGGTGAAAGCGGGGGACGGTGGTGACGGCGTCATCAGTTTCAGAAGAGAGAAGTTTGTTCCCTTTGGCGGTCCGGATGGTGGCAATGGTGGGTATGGAGGAAATGTAATCATCAAGGCTGACCAAGCCGTTACCAGCTTGGTGAAATACCGTTACCGCAAGCTCTACCGTGCCGGAAATGGTCAGCATGGCGGTGGGCAGAAAAAGCACGGACGGAATGGCCACGATTTGATTCTACCAGTGCCTCCCGGGACACTGGTGACTGGGAAAACCGCCCGGCCCGAAAATGAACTGACGGCTGACCTGAAGGAGGCCGGCGAACAGGTGGTGGTGGTCAGGGGGGGACGCGGCGGCTTGGGCAACGCCCGTTTTGCCTCCTCTACCAATCAAGCTCCCCGCATTGCCCAGCGAGGAGAGCGCGGCGAGGAAGGTGACATCATTCTGGAGCTGAGGCTCATTGCCGACGTTGGCATTATCGGCTATCCCAACGCTGGCAAGTCAACCCTGCTGGCAAAGGCTTCCGCCGCTAAGCCCAAAATCGCCAGCTATCCCTTTACCACGTTAGAGCCGATTCTGGGTGCGGTGGAGGTCGGCATGCAGAGCTTTATCTTGGCCGAGATACCGGGACTGATTGCGGACGCTCACCTGGGGCGCGGCCTTGGGCACGAATTTCTCCGGCACAGCCTGCGCACCAAGATACTGCTCCACCTCATTGATGGCAGTCGTGAAACGCCAGCGGCAGATATGATACAGGTCAACAATGAGCTTGTGCTTTACGACTCGGCTCTGGCACAGAAACCGCAGCTGGTGGCGGTGAATAAAGTTGACCTGCCGTCAGTGGCTGACAGAAAAGAGGAGATAGAGGAGTCATTCCGGCAGGCGGGAATCGAGATATTTTTCATTTCGGCCGCCACTGGGCTGGGTGTGCAAGAGCTGCTGGCTGCCGCGGCGGCTAAGCTGGAGGAGGTGGCAAAGGACCAGGTTGCTCTAAAGGAGACGCCAAGGAAGGTATTCCGTCCTCAACCCAGAGATAGCGGCGCCAGGGTAAGGAAAGAGGGTGAGACCTTTGTTATTCAGGTACCGGGACTGGAACGCATTGTGGCGATGCGGGGAGTTACCGGGAGCGAGCTGCGCGCCCAGCTCAGGTACCAGCTTTCCCGGGCCGGGGTGGCTAAAGAGCTGGAGAAGGCGGGCATAAAGCCTGGTGACAGAGTCCGCTGTGGTGAGCTAGAATGGGAGTGGTAATTTTATGAACGTGGGTATTCTGGGAGGCACATTCGACCCGGTGCACAATGGTCACCTTGTCATCGCTGAGGTGGCCAGGGAGCGGCTCAATTTTAACGAGGTGCTTTTCATCCCCGCCGGCCAGCCCTGGCTCAAGGTGGAGCGGAGCATCACGCCACCCCAGCACCGACTGCAGATGCTGCGGCTGGCGCTGGACGACAGGCCCTACTTCAGAATCTCTGAGATGGAAATCGAACGGCCCGGCCCCACCTACACGATAGATACCATTAATGCGCTGAAAGAACGCCTGAATACCGAGGATGAACTGTTCTTTATACTGGGGCAGGATACCCTGATGCAGCTCCCGCAGTGGCATGAGGCACAAAACCTCATCCGGCTCTGTTACCTAGTGGCGGCGCCCCGCCCCGGAGTGAAGAACCCTGACCTGAAAGCGCTGGAGGCAGCGCTCCCGGGCATAACGCAGCGGGTTATGCTCATGAAGGAGCCACAGGTTGATATATCTGCCACGGACATCAGGGAGCGCGCGGCCAGAGGCCTCTCGGTGCGCCACCTTGTCCCCGAGCCGGTCAACCGCTACATCAAGGAGCACCGGCTGTATGTTGCCTGAGCTTTCTGGACAATCCCTCTGCTTTTGCCTAGAATTGAATTGCTCAATCACTGTTTTGATGGAAAGGAGTCGTACTGATGGCTGATATGTCTCTTTTGGCGCAGGCGCTTGACCAGGGTGACCGTGAAAAGACCATAGAGTTGACTAGGGCAGCGCTTGACGGCGGTGACAATCCGCAGGACATCATCTCACAGGGGTTGCAAGTCGGCATGGCCGCAGTGGGCGAAAAGTTCTCCAGCGGCGAGTATTTTCTGCCCGATATGCTCATGGCGGCACGGGCGATGAAAGCCGCCCTTGAGGTGCTCGGGCCGTTACTGGAGCAGACCGGCATTCCGACCATTGGCAAGGTGGTCATCGGCACTGTAGAGGGCGATATGCATGACATTGGCAAGAACGTGGTTGCCACCTTTCTCAGCGGCAACGGCTTTGAGGTCTTTGACCTCGGGAACAACGTGCCGGTGCAGAAATTCATTGACGAGGTAAAGGAGAGAGGCCCCGATATACTGGGCATGTCCGCCCTGCTGACCACCACCATGCCGGTGATGGGCCGGGTCATCGAGGCTCTGGAGAAGGCGGGGCTGCGTACCAGCGTGAAGGTGGTCGTCGGTGGGGCACCGGTGACCCAGGACTACGCCAGTTATATTGGTGCTGATGGCTATGCCCATGACGGTGGCCGGGCGGTTCCGGTGTGCCGGGAGCTTATCGGCAAGTAGTATTTTCCAAGGCGCAGACAAGATGGTTATGACCAAAAAACAGCAGATACTGGCGGCGGCGCGTGGGGAAAAGCTGGAGAAGCTCCCCTTCGGGGCGCGCATTGACGTCTGGTATAACTACCACTCCGCTCACGGCACCCTCCCTGACAGATATAGAGGATGGAGCCAGACAGATATCCTGCGCGACCAGGGCGCCGGGGCCCAGAAGCGCTTCTTTTCCCTGACCCGGGAAGAATACCGGGATATGGAGGTGGTGGAAAAGCATGACCCGCCCTACATCACCACCGAGTACTCGACCCCTGTGGGCACCGTGGACAAGAAGGAGGTCTTTGACACTTCCGAAGGCCCGTGGATAAAGTATGAGATGGAGAAGCTCTTCAAGAGTGAGAAGGACTACCCGGTGCTCAAGTACGTGATGGAGCATACCGAAGCGGTGGATGACTTTGAGGCCTATTATAAATTACGCGAGGAGATTGGCGAGGACGGCATGGTGATGACCGCCTCCGGTGGACTCTGGTCGCCGGTGCAGCGCGTCATGCGCGAAATAATAGGTTACGAGCTCTTCTTCTACGAGCTTGCCGACCACCCGGCGCGGGTGGAGGAGCTGATTGAGATGGTGAAGGACCTGGAGAGAAGGAAGCTGAAGGTGGCCATAAAGTCCGACCTAGAGCTCTTCAATATCTGCGCCAACTGGAGCGATGATATCCAGACGCCGGTATTCCGCAAATATTTCGTCCCTTGGTTTCGGGAAATGAGCGATTTTCTCCACTCCCACGGGCGTCTGGCTATGGCACACACCGACGGCGAAATGCGGCGCCTGAACCCCATGTTCCGGGAAACGGGCATTGACGTTGCTGAGGCGATTACCCCCGCCCCGCAGACGCTGGTCAGCATGAAAGAATTTCGCGAGCAGCTGGGCAGTGAAGTAACCCTCTGGGGAGGGATACCATCGATACTGTTCGAACCGATGTATAGCGATGAGGACTTTGATAACTATGTTAAAAATATGTTCCGGGAGATGGCGCCGGGGTACCGTTTCATCGTGGGGATGGGCGATAATCTGCCCTTTGACGGCGACATCAACCGCGTGGGCCGGGTCGTTGAGCTCATCGATAAATACGGTAGCCTGCCCATCGAAGTCTAGGAGTGAGGAAGATGACCACTGAAACCGAAGTAGAAATGCCTGACCTGACCCCGCGGCGACGTTTTCTGGCCAACCTGATGGGCGGTCGCAAGGGCAAGCGTATCTCTGTTTCCAATCCCACATCGATTGTCTGTGTGGAGCTGATGAATAAAGTGGGCGTCCATTTTCCTGATGCCCACACCGATGCCAGCGCTATGGTGGAGCTGGCCGCCGCCGGCTATGAAATTTTGGGCTTTGATACCGTCATGCCGGAGTTCAGCGTCCAGCAGGAGGCGGCTGCCCTCGGCTGCGAGGTGAACTGGGGCCACGATAACATGATGCCGGAAACGATGACGCACCCGGTAAAGAGCCCTGAGGACGTCGTCATTCCGGATAACCTGCTGGAAAAGCCGTCCATAAAGGTGGTGCTTGAAGCCATCTCCCGGCTCCGCCGCGAGTACGGCGACCGCGTGGCGGTTATTGGCAAGGTGATGGGCCCGTGGACCATCTCCTACCATACGGTCGGCGTGGAGGAATTCCTCATTTTGGTGCGGCTTGACCCCGACCAGGTGCGGGCATACCTGGAAGCATACCTGCCGGTAACCATTGCCATCGCCAACGCCCAGCTCCGCGCCGGCGCCGATGTGGTGGTGCTTCCCGACCACGCCACCGGCTCCATGGTCAGCGCCCGGACCTATGCCGAATTTCTGGTGCCGTTGCACCGGAAGATGCTGGCGCAGATTGGTGGCCCGACCATCCTGCACGTCTGCGGCAAGTGCCTTGACCGCATTCCGCACATGGCCACCGAGGGCTATGATGGCTATCACTTCGAGTGGCAGAATGACCCGAAAAAGGCGGTGGAGGCGGCGGGAGGGCAGATGGCGCTGTTGGGGGGCATCAGCAATGTCGAAGCCCTGCTGCAGGGCACCCCTGACGATGTCTATAAGCAGGCCAGGTACAACATAGAAGTGGGCGTTGACTCCATCGGGCCAGAGTGCTGCATATCACTGCAGACGCCGCTTGACAACCTGAAAGCAATAATCACCGCCGCGGAAGAGGGCTATTAAATTCCAGCGGGGATAACTATTCTTCCCCTGTCTCTTTCAAAAATTCTTCGGCCAGCTGTACCGCCTCATTCGCCGTGATGTCGAGCGGCGTTTCGTATTTGACCTCGACGTACTCCTTCTCCAGTTCCTCAATGTAGGTCTGGAACTCTTGGTTATGACTGGCCATGAAATTGAGCTTCACTTCGAGTTCATCGGCTTCCCTGTCAAGGTCGGAGATATCTAGGTTGAGGCGGAGAAGGTCATTCAGCCGGAGCACAATCGCTCTTATCGCCTTGGCGTTGCGCGGGATGACAACGTTGAACTCGGGGTAGTAGGTGGCACGGGCGATAACGGTCGCGAAGGGCAATTTTCTCTGCCGCGACAGATAAAGCATGGTGGTGGTGAAGCTGCCCGGGCCTTCGTAGTTGCTCGACTGCATGGCGTACTTTAGCAGCTCCTGCCGTAGCTCTTTGGAGCTGCAGGCGCAGAAAACGCCGGCCTCTCTGGTATGCGGCGTCTTGTCCAGTACCCCTCCCGGCACCAGAACCCTTCTGGCGCCATAATCCGCGGCCAGATTTAGAATGTTCTCGGCGTATTCTTCCCAGTTGGTATTTGGCTCGGTGCCGAGGTAGAGAATCAGGTCTTGATCCGAATGCGGATTGACCCAGTAAAAGAACTCGTTGCTGGGCATCACGTGTTCTTTGAGTAGCCCGTCCTCGATTTTTATCTGGGGCCTGAGGGATAACTGTCCCGGCACCTGGAAGACGTGGTAGCGGTCGAGAGGCATTTCGGCGAATTTTTTCGCGCCCAGTTTCTCGATGAGGTACCGGGTGGTGCCTGTGGCCGCCTCCCCGCCGTCCACCCAGCCGTTGATACCGCAAATCAGGCAGGGCTGCCTTAGCTCCGGTTTCTCCAGAAATAGTATATTGCTCTGTCTCGCCATCGTCCTCACCTACACTTTTATTAATATATTGATATCAGTGCAGTAGGTTGTGCGCGTTGGTCTGGCACATCATTTTGACATGTTCATCAGGCACGCCGTGGAAAAGGAAGCCGAGAATCATCTTTCGCATCTGCTCCCAGGGGATGCCAATCTCAATATGACCGCTGTCGGAGCCAAAGACGATTCTCTCTGGCCCGACTGCTTTATAGAAGGCCATCGCCTCATCCCAGGCGAAAGCCGGTGGCGCCAGGTGCATGGCATAAATGCCGATATAAGCGCCCATATCGGCCAGTTCCCTAGCCTGCTCCGGGGTCACCATGGTCAGCGGATAATTAACGTGGTTGACCTCAATGCGCTCCACCCCCATCCTGACCGCTTCCCTGACCACGGCGAAGCGTTCTGCAGTGCTCTGATGGCACAGGCCGAGCACCATATCCGTTTCCGCCATCAGCTTCAGGATTTCTTTCATCTGCGGTACCACGTTTCCCTTATCATCAATGATGGAGATGCCACCGCCTTTGGGGTGGCGGGTCACACTGCGGTGGTGGGCGGCGTCCATGTTGGGCAACCAGATGTATTTGCCCCCCGCGCGGTAGTTGGCCACGACTGCGTCAGGGTTGAGTCCGCCCACGGCGTAGTTGAGCACCACACCGCCGTAGACCTCGACCTTTTTCTTGTTATGTGCCTCAGCCCACTGGTCAACGACCGTCTGGGTGAGCTGCACGGAGGGGGTGGTGGGCAGGGTGTGGTCCTTGCATACTATACCCGCCTGTCCCACCTCACAGGCCTGAATGGCAAAATCAATCTGGCTGAAAAGGCGTTGGGTGGTGGAGGAGGGACCGGTGTGCTGGTGAATATCATAAGAGCCGCGCAGCAGGCTCCACATGCGTTCGTTGTCAAAGTTGAGCTGCTTCATGGCGGCCAGCGTGTCTTCCGGTCCGTAAAGCGAACTCCTCCCTCCCGCGGTGATGATTTCCTCGATTCTTTTGAGGTATTTCGGGGTCATTGACAGTTCATAGGTTTCCTCGGCCATCTTTTTCAAGTCTCCTTTATCCATTATAACACCACCATTGCGGACATGGCATAATCGAGGCATGGATTGACGCAAAAAGTTGGATATACTAGACTGGTGCCGTCAGCTATCTTTTTCACCGGAATAGCTATCACTTCAGGAGGCTCATCATGCTGCCAGTGAAGACTTTCAGCACGGCCAGGGTTATTATCACCGGTTCCGGGTCGTCGAAACAGATCGGCGAAGAGTGCAAGAAGCTGAACTTGAAGAAGGCCCTGATGGTGACAGACCAGAACCTGGTGAAACTGGGCATCCCGGATGGTGTCAAAGAGTCGCTCCGGCAGAGCGGCGTGGCCTGTGCCATCTATGACGGCGTCAACATGGAACCGGTCGCCGAATACGTCCAGGAAGGGTTAAAGGCGTTTCAGGGAAACGGCTGTGACGGTATCCTGGCCGTTGGTGGCGGCAGCCCGATGGACACGGCCAAAGCCATATCGGTCATGGCCACCAACCGGGGTTCGATAGAGGATTACATGGGGCTGGGCAAAATTCCGGAGAAAGGCGTTCCGGTCATCGCTGTGCCCACGACGGCCGGTACCGGCAGCGAGGTCACGCCGTTCACCATCATTACCGATGCCAGGCGGGATGTCAAAATGCTCATCGGCAGCCCCTTCCTCACTCCTCAGGTGGCCATTGTTGACCCGCAGCTCACCATAACCCTGCCGCAGGACATTACCGCTGCCACCGGCATTGATGCCCTGACCCATGCCATCGAGGCTTACGTTTCGGTAAAGGCCCAGGTGATAAGTGACGTTTTCTGCCTGGCGGCCATCGAGCTCATTGCCGGCAACCTGGGAAAGGCGTGGTCTGATGGGAAAGACCTGGCGGCGAGAGAGAAGACAATGATGGGCTCGCTCATGGCGGGGATGGCGTTCAGCAATTCTTCGGTGGCGCTGGTGCACGGCATGGCGCGGCCCATTGGTGCCTATTTCCACGTGCGTCACGGTGCGTCAAATGCGGCCCTGCTGGGCACGGTGATGGCGTTCAGCCTCGAGGGAAATCCAGCCCGGTATGCCCGCATTGCCGGGGCGATGGGGGTAAACATCAGCGGCCTGTCTGAAATGGAAGCGGCGCAGCGTGGTGCGGAGGCGGTCAAGAAGCTCATCCGGGACGTCAGGATACCGTCAATGCGGGCGCTGGGGGTGGATAAAGCCAGGCTCCACCAGCTGGCGCCGAAAATGAGCGAGGATGCCATCGCCAGCGGCAGCCCGGCGAACAACCCGCGTCAGGCAAGCAAAGAGGAGATAGTAGCGCTTTATAAAGCGGCCTACGGAGAGCAATCAGCCAATTGAGGACGGGGGTAGCATATGGTAAGCCGATTGCAAGCCGCCCTCACCGATTTCTGAGAAGGAGCTTTTTAATGAGAGAAGGGCCAGAAGCAGAGATAAAGACCAGAGTATATACCCGATATCCAGCTTCGTATATTGCTCTCTACAATGGCGTCACCGTGCTCCACTTTGCCCTCGGCGGGGCCGGTATCATGCTCGGTTACGGGCCTTCATGGCTGGCGTATCTCTTCGGGGCATTGTATCTTGCCTTCGCTTTTATTGAGATGTACCTGGTCATGCCATTTACCGTCTGCCCGAACTGTGTGTACTACGGGATGAAAGACGCCATCTGTATTTCCGGCCTAAACGTGTTCTCAATGAAAATCGCCAGAAAGGGAGATATAAAAGACTTCTCCGGCCGCGCCAGGGGGTTGTTATGCCATAACAATATGTACATCGCTTCCCTGGTTCTTCCTGTCATCGCCCTGATACCGGCGCTGATTATCAACTTTTCTTATCTAACTCTGGCCTTATTCCTGGCTATTCTGGGCTTGCTTCTCTTTCGTTTCTTCGTGCTTTTCACCAGAATCGTCTGTATTCATTGCCTCGCCAAAAATGTCTGCCCCAATGCTCAGTCTATGGGCCTGAGCAACAGGTAGTCCTTTTCAATGAACGATGCGGCTCGAAAGTCGAAATTCCTCGGTGCCTTTATCGGCACCGCCGTGGGTGATGCGCTGGGCGCACCCTTTGAGGGTTACCCCTGTGTAGACCAGCCGGAAATCGAAGCCGTAGCGGCAAGACTGCCCGAGCTGACCTATACCGATGATACCCACATGATGCTCGGCGCCGCCGAGTCGCTGTTGCGTTGCCGTGGCTTTGACGGCGAGGACATGGCGCGCACCTTTGTTCAGAACTATGAGCGTGAGCCCTACCGCGGCTACGGGCCGGGGCCGCCGCGTATTTTCCGCATGATTCGTGACGGCATCCCCTGGGATGAGGCGTCCCAGCGCCTGTACCGTGGTGGTTCTTTCGGCAATGGCTCGGCAATGAGGGTGGCTCCCATCGGCGTCTTCTACGGCGATAACCCGGAGGTGCTGCGCGAAGTTGCTTACAGGTCGAGCCAGATTACCCATGCCCACCTGCTCGGCAGGGAAGGCGCTGCTCTGCAGGCGTATGCCGTTGCCTTGGCGAGCGTTCTACAGCCGTCTTCAGACTTCGACCGGGCGGAATTCCTGTCCCGGCTAATTAACTTTACCTCGGAAAAGATTTACCGCGACAGGCTGAACAAAATAGGCGCGCTGGTGGCCCAGCCAGACCCAGAAAAGGTGGTGCTTGAGCTGGGAAACGGCATTGAGGCTTTTAATTCCGTACCCACCGCCATTTATTGCTTTCTGTCTCAGCCAGATTCATTTGCCGGCGCGGTATTTGGCGCCATCAGCATCGGTGGTGATACGGATACCATCGGGGCGATGACCGGTGCCATCTCCGGGGCGTATCTGGGCGCAGAGGCCATTCCCAGCCGCTGGCAGGAGAGGCTGGAAAATCGCCGTTACATCGCGCAACTGGCCGCGAGTTTGTGCAACCTGTAGAAAGATAATATACTAAACTGAAAAAACGGAAGAGTTTAATTAATTGCGGGGGTATTTTCATGTTAATAGTTGCCGAGAGGATTAACTCCTCGCGCAAGTCAATCAGCGAGGCGCTCAAAGCCAAAGATGAGGACTTTATTCGCCACGAGGCCAGGGCCCAGACCGAGGCGGGAGCCCACTACATTGATGTCAATGCCGGCAGCTTTGTCGGCCAGGAGGTGGAGTCCCTGTGCTGGTTGGTGGGCGTGGTTCAGGGTGCCACCGACTTGCCGCTCTGCCTGGACAGTCCGGACCCGGCAGCGATTGCCGCCGCCCTGAAGCTGGTGAAACGGCCGTGCCTGATAAATTCCATCACCATGGAAAAACAGCGCCTTGACAGGCTGCTGCCGCTGGTCAAGCAGTACGGGACGAAAATCGTGGCGCTGTGCCAGAGCGACGCCGGCATGGCCAACACCGTTGCCGAAAAAGTAGACATAGCCCGGCAGATGGTTGAAATCCTGACCGGAGAGGGTGTCGCGGCGGGCGATATTTTCATTGACCCGCTCATTTACCCCGTAGCCACCGATACTCAATCAGCGGTCGCCGCGCTCGGTGCCATCAGGGAAATCACGGCTCAGATGCCGGAGGTGCACACCATCTGCGGGCTGACCAATGTATCTTACGGCCTGCCGGTGCGGAAGCTACTCAACCGCACCTTTCTGGTCGCCGCCATGGCCCAGGGACTTGATGCAGCGATTATTGACCCCACTGACCGCGAGCTTATGGCCGGGCTGGTGGCGGCGGAGGCGATTCTGAACCGGGACAAGTTCTGCGCTGGCTACATTACCGCCTACCGGCAGGGGAAGCTGTCATAGATGAAGGTTAGCGTTCGGGTCTTTCCTCCCGATAGGGAACTGAAACTGAAGACGAGCGATAACCTGCGCCACGCACTTATCGAGGCCGGGATTCCCCTCGACTCACCCTGCGGAGGACAGGGCACCTGTCTCAAGTGCCGGGTGCAGCTCTCCGGCGTCAGCCAGAAATACACGGAACTGGAGCGGGAGAAGCTGTCCCCGGAGGAACGGAGTGGGGGCTGGCACCTTGCCTGCCAGGTCACCGTGGAGGAACCCGGCGAGGTCCGCCTGCCTGAGATAGAGATATCGCGGGCCAAGGCCGGCTTCGGCCTGCTTGGCGAGGAAATCGCCCTCAAGCCCAATGTCCAGAGCCTTCACTTCGCATTAAATAAGCCCTCAATAAAGGACCAGCGGGCGGACTGGGACCGCCTTGCCGCACACCTGGAGCGAGCAACGGGCAGGCCGCCCGCCACGGAACTGTCATTGCTGCGTGAGTTGCCTGCCCGCCTCCGGGAGTGGAATTTTAACGGGGAGGCGGTGGTGGTGGGAGATGAGGTGGTGGCGCTCGACCCGCCGAGTTCAAATGCAGATGTATTAGGGGTGGCCGTAGATATTGGCACCACCACACTGGCCGCCGGGCTGGTCGACCTGCGTACGGGCAGGGTAATTGCCCTTGACGCGGAGCTTAACCCTCAAATCGCCTTTGGCGCCGATGTTATTTCAAGAATCATGTATGCGCAGGATGCTCTGGAAAAGCGGGGAAAGCTGCAGGAAGAACTGGTCAGGGGGCTTAATCAACTCCTGCTGCGACTGTGCCGGAACGCCGGGCGGGAGCGGGGCCGTATCTTTGAGGCCACGGTGGTGGGCAACACCACCATGCTCCACACCCTGCTGGGACTTGAGGCCAGAAATATTGCGCTAGCACCGTACGTCGGAGGACTGAACCAGTCTTATGACCTGCCGGCTATCGAACTCGGATTGCAGATTCACCCGCGGGGAAAGGTGCACGTCCTGCCGTCGATTGCCAGTTTTGTCGGTGCCGATACCGTGGCCGTAATCTTGGCGGCGAGGCTGCACCAGGCCCGTACCCCCAGGCTGGCCATTGACATCGGCACCAACGGTGAGGTGATGCTGGCTACCGGGAAAGGGGTTCTGACCGCCTCCACCGCGGCCGGCCCTGCCTTTGAAGGCGGCCGGATAAAGTACGGCATGCGGGCGGTAAAGGGTGCCATCAGCTCTTTTCTGACGACCCCGACTATAAATTACTCGGTCATAGGTGGCATTATGCCCAAAGGCATCTGCGGCTCCGGCCTGATAGACTTGGTGGCGGAGCTTTACCGGACGGGAGTCCTCGACCAGAAGGGGCGCCTTCTCAAGCCCGCGGAGATAAGTGCCGAGGAACTGGCGCCGAGGGTCAGGGTTCGCGATGAGGCGCGGGAATTCCTCATCTTTAAAGACGAAAAAAGGGAGGTCGTGCTGACCCAGCAGGACGTCCGCGAACTGCAGCTGGCCAAGGGGGCCATTCGCGCCGGGGTAGAGCTGCTCATGAAAGAGGCCGGCATCGGCACCGACGATATTCAGGAGGTCCTTCTCGCCGGCGTGTTCGGCAACTATATCAACCGCGAGAAAGCGGTCACTCTGGGGCTGATTCCCCCCTTCCCGCTCGAGAAAATCCACTTCATCGGCAACGGGGCCATGGACGGGGCTTTGAAGGCCTTGCTCAATATGGAAGAAAGGCATCAGGCGGAGAAGATTGCGGCGGAAGCGCGTCATATCGAGCTGTCGGGAAGGCCGGACTTTGAAGAGACCTTCCTCCGCTGCCTGTCACTGGGCAATAAATAAAAGCGGCGTGGCCTTACGCCACGCCGCCCTTTGCGCTCTCTTCTGGTACTTCGCCAGCATGTTTATTACTGTGGCGGCAGGTTCTTGAGCATGGTTTCCAGCTTCTCGAGTTCGCCTTCAATCATGCGGTAGCAGTGCTTTTCCTCGGGGAACTTGCTGGTCTTCACATCATCACTATAGGCACGGAAAGCCTTCTCAATTTGTTCACCCAGGTTGGCGTATTTCTTAACGAACTTCGGGGTGAAGGCCTCAAAGTAGCCAAGCATATCACCGATAATCAGGGCCTGGCCATCCGTGTACATGCCAGCCCCGATGCCCAGCACTGGGATTTTGAGCATGTCGGTGATGATTTTGCCCACTTCCGGGGGAATCGCTTCCAGCAGGATGGAGAAGGCGCCGGCCTTCTCAATGGCTAGGGCATCTTTAATCAGCTCCATGGCAGCATCGGCGGTGCGTCCCTGCGCCTTGAACCCGCCCAGTTGTCCGGAGCTCTGCGGCGTCAGGCCGATGTGGCCCATCACGGACATGCCGCCCTCAATGATGCCCTCAATCTGCTTGATGACCCGGCGGCCGCCTTCCAGCTTGATGGCATCCACGCTTGCCTCTTTGAAGAACCGGCCGGCATTAAGGATGGCGTCCTCTCTGGAAACCTGGTAGGAAAGGAACGGCATATCGCCGATGACGAAGGTATTGGGCGCACCCCTCCTGACTATCTGGGAATGTTGAATCATCTGGTCCATGGTCATGGGCACGGTTCCGGGTAAACCGTGGACCACCATGGCGGCGCTGTCACCAACCAGTATCATGTCGATGCCGGCTTTTTCACAGAAGTTGGCCATGGGGAAATCATAGGCGGTGAGGAAGGTGATTTTATCACCCTTCTTTTTCATCTCCGCAAAATCGAGAACGGATTTCTTTGGCATTTGTTTCTAGTCCTCCTTTTTTAATTTGGCAGGGGCACTTTCAGGTCTTTCGGCCCCTGCTTTGATACCTTGAGTTCCGGGTGAACCTGGCCTATCAGTTCAATAATATTTTTAACATAGCGGATTTTTTCCCGGCCCAGTTCCGCCAGCATATCATCGGACATGCCCCAGGGCATGTACATGCCCAGCCCCGGCCCCGGCTCCATCTTGAAGTAACAGGGAGAAGTCACCTGTCTCTTATAAACAACTGACCCAGCCCACGAATTA
>DAOUMS010000017.1:0-123226 GCA_034409565.1 Dehalococcoidales bacterium | reverse complement strand
AACTTCCTTCCAGTTGGTTATCTCATTGGTGAAGATGGCGGAAAGCTGGGCGATGGTCAGTTCGGAAACGGGGTTGGAGGGGTGCACGACTACGGAAAGGGCATCCGTGGCGACCTGGATTTCGTAGGGGTTCACGCCTTTTTCTTTAGCCTGGTCGTATTCCTTTGCCTTCATCTTGCGGGAGGCCTGGGCGATGTCGGTGGTGCCATTAATCAAGGAGGCAATACCGACTCCAGAGCCCGGGCCGCTAACGGCGATGTTTACCTTGGGGTTCATTTTCATGAACTCTTCCGCCCAGACAGCGGTCAGAGGTGTTACCGTATTTGACCCGATTATTTTGAATGAGCCGGACAGTTCCGACCCGGCTGGCGCTGGTGCCTGTGAAGCACAGCCGGTGATGGCCAGGATGAGCACCAGTAACACGGGTGTTAAAGCGAGGAGAGAGTGTTTGATTCGCTTCAATTTCAAGTATATTTTCTCCTTTAGAGCCTGTTCACAAATCATATATAAATACATCTGGCAGGTTCAGAACAGGCGCCAGTCCCTCAAGCCCTGCTGGATTACCGCCAGGTATTCTTTGGAAGGTGCTGCATCTTCAAACTGGCCGGTTTTAGCGTAAATGATAGCTTCGATGGGCTCATCGTCCTCCCCAAAGACAGTGACCTTGAGCCGGTTGTAACCGATTTCATACCGGTCAAGTCTCTGCAGGCAGGCTTCCGTAACCTCGTAGATGGCACCCCGCACCCGCTCCCCGCGATACGACTTGATGCTGGCCACCCCTCCCCGCCACTGTCGCGACCAGCCAGCAAAGATGAGCTTGTAGTTGGGCAGGACAGCGGTAAAAAGCGGCTTGCTGTCCGGGCAGCGTTCTTTCATCTGCTTCTGGTTCAGATTGGAGCCGTAGGCGAAGTAATACAAGCTGTTTACCTCAAGCTGCTTTACCCATCAGGTGGCAGGTTTCTTGCCTGGTTCTCCTGATTCCCGATTTTTTCCATGTCCTCGCCGCAGCAGACCAGGGTGCCGCCGCCAACCACGGTAACCACCACCTCGTTGCCGCACACGTTGCAGCGATATCTTTCGCCAACTTTCTCCACTGCCATTTCTTAAACCTCCTTTTTCTCCCCCGCACCGGGAGTTAGCTCCTCGCTTTCTCAGCAACCGGGCTCGCCGGGGTGACCACAGCAACTCTGCCTTTTGACAAGTTTGATAAGGTTGTTCCGAAATAGAAGATACACCTTTCGATGAAAAGGCATTGGCGCTGACATGTTGGTGATGAAAGCCCGTAACGTAGGCATGGTAGTCTGTCCTCAGTAACCTCTATATAATACTTTATCATAAATCCTTTTCCACCTGAAAGGCGTTGCCACCGAAGTTAAAGGCCTTTATGCTGAGATGACTGTTTCCCCTGCGGCACCCGCCGTCCGCGTGCCGGAAATTTGACATATTGGCCTAAACAGATATAATAGGGTATGCGACGCTTCGGCTGTGCGCAGCCCGATGAACCGAGTAGTTGCTCCGTAATGTGCCTTGGTAGGTAACGGGGCGGGAAACTGCCCAAAACAGCACAGGAGAGGAGGTGATTACGATGGAAGGAGTCGTGGCTATCATTCTGGCCGGTGGTACCGGAGAGCGGCTGGGAATTCTGGCGGTGGAGAGGACAAAACCGGCGGTTCCTTTTGGCGGTAAATACCGTATTATTGACTTCACCCTGAGCAACTGTGTTAATTCCGACATTTATAATGTGGCCATACTCACTCAATATCAACCGCGCTCGCTGACAGACCATATCGGTATTGGTGTGCCCTGGGGATTTGCCCGCCCCGATGGCAGAATCCAGCTCCTGCATCCGTACCTGGCACGTGAGGAGGGTCGCGACTGGTATAAGGGTACAGCGGATGCCGTCTATCAAAACCTGCAGTACATTGAAGAGCAGGAGGCGGAACTGGTGTTAATACTCAGTGGCGACCATATCTACAAGATGGACTACAACGACATGATTGATTTTCATCGTAAAAACCAGGCGGATGCTACCCTCGCTGTCACTCGTCTGCCGAGGGATGAGCTGATAAATTTTGGCACGGTAACCGTTGACGAGAACCAGCAGGTTACCGGCTTCCAGGAAAAGGTGAAGGAGCCCAAGAGCGACCTCGTTTCCATGGGTGTGTATGTGTTCCAGAAAGAGCTGCTGCACCAGGTTCTGGAGGAGGATACCCAGCGTCGTTCTTCCAGACACGATTTTGGCCGGAATATCTTCCCGCAGTTGGTCGGCAACTGCCGGCTTTATGCCTACAACTTTGAAGGGTACTGGCGGGATGTTGGTACCATCCGGAGCTACTGGGAAGCCAATATGCGCTTGCTTGACTCACCACCATCCATCAGTTTCAGCGCGGACTGGCCGATTCGCACCAAGGAAGATGAACCCAGGTCGCCGGCGGTCATTTCCCGCCGCGGCGATGTGGTCAACAGCATGATATCACATGGCTGTGTCATTGAGGGGCGGGTGGAAAATTCCGTTCTTTCTCCAGGAGTGGTAGTGGCGGCCAATACCGTGGTCAAATACTCGGTGATTATGGATGATACGGTGATTGGCCGGGAGAGCGTTGTTGATTATTCCATCCTCGATAAACAGGTTGTTATCGAGGCGGGAAGTCACGTGGGTACCGGTAATGATTTCCAGATTAGCCGTGAGGAACCGACCATACTCAACACCGGTCTCACCGTGGTCGGCAAGGGAGCGAGAATTCCAGAGGGAGTGAAAATAGGCCGCAACTGTGCCATTGCCTGTAATGTTACCGAGAAGGATTTCCGCAGTTCCATTGTCCAGAGCGGTGAAACGATACGGCCAAAACCGCGCCGTTCTTCGCGAAAAGAATAAAATTAGCACCGGAAGCGGCCTGTTTATTCAGGGGAAAGGCGAGCGAGCAGAATGTCAGAGCTGAGACAGGATCCCACGACCAAGGCCTGGGTAATACTGGCACCGGAGAGAGCCAGACGCCCCCAGCCAAAACACCGCGCCAGACCAGCGGATGAATTACCAGACTGGGATTCATCCTGTCCCTTCTGTCCGGGCAATGAAGGACTGACACCTCCGGAGGTTTTCCGCCTCCCCGTTTCGAATCAGGGCACTCCCTGGGAAGTAAGAGTGGTGCCCAACCGATTTGCTGCACTCTCCCCCGGGGAAAGTGGGAATATCGTGGAGGAAGCACACCTTTTCCGCAAGATGGATGGCATCGGGGCACATGAGGTCATCGTTGAGACGCCGTCGCACAATATGCCCATGGCGTTGATGAGCTATGAGCAGGTGGAGAAGGTACTTATTGCGTACCAGGAAAGATATAACGCGCTGAAAAAGGAAAAACATCTGAAGTTTATAACCATATTCAAAAACTATGGCTGGGCTTCAGGCACTTCGCTGGTACATCCGCACTCGCAGATAGTGGCCACGCCTATTGTAGCGCCCACTTACCATCGTCAGTTTGATATTGCCCATGAGTATTATATTGACCGGGGCCGGTGTCTATACTGCGATTTGCTGACTAAGGAACTGGAGAAGAACGAGCGAATCGTGGTCAAGACCGAGCAGTTTGTCGTCTTCCACCCCTATGCTTCACATGCTGCCTACGAGACGTGGATAATACCCAAGGACCACTGCGCTTCCTTTGGCATCTTCCCAGACACGTACCTGAACCAGCTGGCCAGAGCGCTGAAGAACGTTCTCCTCTGCCTTTACGAATCGCTGGACAATCCGGCCTTCAACCTTATGGTGGATAGCACGCTTACGGAGGATGAGGAAGACCCTTACTACCACTGGCATATCCGCATTGTTCCCCGTCTTACCACCATCGCCGGCTTCGAGATGGGTTCCGGCATTTACATCAGCACCGCCCTGCCAGAGGACACGGCCAGCCAGATGAGGGCCTGTTTCCAGAAGCTGGTCAAAGAAGGCAAAATCTTGCTGGAATAGCCCCCGCTGCTTTTCTCAATCCTGCTTATTGTCAGGTATTAGTTTCCTTCAAGGGATGCCATTTGCCCATGCTGAAGAGTCTGGGGGACAGTATTTTTCTGGTCTCCTCGATGACAAACAGAGAGCCGGCAGCGATGAGCGCAATGCCCCATTTCTCCGCGGTCAGCGGTACCGTGCTGAAGGCCGCCTGCATGAACGGTGCGTAGACAGCGATTAACTGGAGCGCGACGGCGCCGGCAATGGCCATCAGGAGCCATCGATTACGGAAGGTGCCCAGTCGAAAGATGGTATGTTCATCAGAGCGCGCGTTGAAGGCGCGGAACCACTCGAAGGCGACCATGGCGCAGAAGGTGATGGTACGCGCTTCTTCAATACTCATTCTGGGCTCCGCCCAGCGGAAGATAAAAAAGACACCCAGGCCCATGAAGGTGGCCATGAAGATGATGCGCAGGAGCAACCCGGGGAAAATTATGCCCACTCTGGAGTGGCGGGGTGGCTGTTTCAGTTCATCACCCACTTTTGGCTCCAGGCCCAGGGGGACAGCCGCCGTGGTATCCGTAACTAGGTTAATCCAGATAATCTGCACCGCCAGCAGTGGCGCTTTACCCACAAAAAGGAGCGCCAGGGTCAGGGCCAGTAGCTCTCCCAGGTTGGTGCTCAGCAGGAAAAAGAGCACGTTGCGCAGACGATTGAAAATGGCCCGGCCTTCCTCAACGGCGGCCACCACCGAGGCGAAATTGTCATCGGCCAGAATCACGTCCGAGCCTTCTTTGGCCACATCCGTGCCGGTGATACCCATGGCAATGCCGATATTGGCCGCCTTGAGCGCCGGGGCATCATTCACGCCGTCGCCGGTCATGGCCACCACGTGGCCGTGGCTCTTCAGCGCGTTCACAATCCTGAGCTTATGCAGCGGCTCGATGCGGGCAAAAACGGAGATGTCTTCCACCTGCTCAAAAAGCTCTTCATCGGTCATCTGCTGGAGTTCCAGGCCGCTCACTGTTTTCTGCGCCGGCAGGTCAAGCTGGCGGGCGATTGACTCGGCGGTAATTTTATGGTCACCGGTAATCATCACCACCCTGATGCCGGCCTGCTGGCACAGTCGTATCGCTTCTCTGGCCTCCTCCCGGGGCGGGTCAGCCATGCCCGCCAGGCCAACGAAAACCAGGTTGCCCCGGATGTGCTCGTCTTTCAGGTCCTCTAGCTCGCTGGGGAGGTCGGCGTAGGCGGTGGCGATTACCCGCAGCGCCTGACCGGCCATATCGGTGTTGGCCTGCATGATGTGCTCGGTGTCTTTTTCGGTGAGAGGGACAACCTGCTCTCCCTTGAGTCGGTACTGGCTGAGCGCCAGTATCTTCTCCACAGCTCCCTTGACATAAACTGTACGGCCGCCGTCACGGGGGTGGAGGGTGACCATGTACTGTTTTTCGCTCTGGAACGGGATTTCATCGAGGCGGGGGAAGGCCTTTTCCAGTTTTTCCTTGTTCAGGCCCGCTTTGGTTGCCGCCACCAGCAAGGCCCCTTCCGTGGGGTCGCCATAGATATCACAGCATTCGTCCTCATCTTTCCTGGTCAGAAAAGAATCGTTGCAGAGTGCACCGATGCGCAGCATCAAGTAGACTGACGGCTCGTTTTGGGGGTCAAGCGGCTGTCCATCGCGGCGGAACTCACCACGGGGTATGTAGCCTTCGCCGGTGACTGCAATCGTCTGGCCGTCAACGTATAGACGCTGCACGGTCATCTCGTTGAGGGTCAGCGTGCCGGTCTTGTCCGAGCAAATAACCGTGGCTGAACCGAGGGTCTCCACGGCCACCAGTTTGCGGATGATGGCATTGCGCCGCGCCATGATGTGCATGCCCACTGCCAGCACCACGGTGACCACGGCGGGTAAGCCTTCCGGTATGGCGGAAACGGCGGCGGCCACGGCCAGCATGAATACCTCCAGTTTGTCCAGCCCCTTGAGCAGGCCGACCGCTACCAGCAGGGCACATATGCCGAGGAAAAGAGCGACCAAATAGCGACTGAGACGGCTGATGTTTTTCTGCAGGGGTGTCTTCTCCGGCTTGATTTCCTGGATGGCGGTGGCTATCTGGCCGATATCCGTGGCCATGCCGGTCCTGACGATTAACGCTGTGGCCCGGCCGTAGTTGACGATGGTGCCCATGTGCACCATATTCTTTCTCTCCGCCAGAGGTATAGCTTCACCGATGGCATCAGTGGACTTGTCAACCGGCACGGACTCGCCGGTGAGCATGGCCTCATTGACCTTCAGGTTGGAAACTTCGATTAGTCTGGCATCAGCCGGAACCCGGTCGCCCGTTTCCAGCAGCACGATATCACCGGGGACAATCTCCCGGGCGGGGACCAGCCTGATTTCACCATCACGCCGCACACGGGCCCTGGGCGCGGCCATCTGGATGAGCGCCGCCATCGCTTTCTCGGCGCGCGTCTCCTGTACGAAGCCGATGACAGCATTAAGCACCAGCACACCCAGAATCACGCCGGCGTCGAGAAAGTGCTCGGCGATGAGGGAGATGATGGCGGCCACCATCAGGACGTAAATGAGCGGGCTGAGAAACTGCCTCAGGAAAACGATTAGCGGCGGCGTCTTTTTCTTGCCTTTCAGCTCATTCGGGCCGTACTGCAACTGGCGGGACTTGGCCTCGCTACTGTCCAGCCCGGAACGTCGGGAACCAAGCGCCTCCAGAGCTTCACTGGCGGGAAGATTATGCCATGGCGTATTCATGCTTGGGTAGTTGCTGCTTCCTGGCGGCAGAATCTGAGCAGCTCGGCGAAATTGCTGATTCTGGCGGCATTGTTCGTCTCCAGAAAGCCGTCATAGGTAAGGCTTATCCAGGGTTTCTGGTAGATGGCGCTGAACTTCTCCGCCATGGCGGCCACAATGCCGCCGGGCATACACCC
This sequence comes from Dehalococcoidales bacterium, assembly GCA_034409565.1. Taxonomy (GTDB): domain Bacteria; phylum Chloroflexota; class Dehalococcoidia; order Dehalococcoidales; family RBG-16-60-22; genus E44-bin89. The sequence continues at coordinate 116,340 of DAOUMS010000017.1, read as the reverse complement.
GTGGGGCATTACCGAAATCACGCCGGCGAATACCGGCGACTCCATCCATTCCACGCCGCTGCCGATGCTGAGGACGGCCTCGCTGCCGCAACGGGGGGACAGGTACAGGTCTGACTTGGCTAGTATGGCGGCGGTGGACGGTTCTCTCCCGTTGAGCATCTCATGGTAATAGCCTGAAACCTTGTGCTCATCACGCTCCTGAATAAGTTTCTTCAGGTAGCTGGACAGCATTTTGCGGAAATTACGGTCTTTCACGGCGTCCTCTAGGTTGCGGTGAGCGGTGTACTTCATCCACTCGCCAACGGGAGAAACGATGACCTCAAGGCCGGCCTCTTCACATACTTTTACCAGGTCGCGGTTGCTGAACCGGTTGGAGCGCAGGAATATTTCACCGTTGATGCCGACGAGCGGCCGTGGCGGCAGCTCCGGGTCGAGGAGCGACTTAAAGGCGGCGGTTGCCTGCTGCAGGACATCGTAGAACGGCTCTCCTCGGCCAACTCGTTCCACAATCCGCTTAAGAAATTCATCGAAGAGAGCTTCAGCGGCCCCCTTTTCTTTTTCATAGGGTCGGGTGCGCCAGAGAAGCCTCTGCAGCCCGTCAACGGCCACGATTGCGTTCCAGGCAAGGCGGGTAAAGCCGGGGGCAAGGTTAAGGTCACGGTAAGCGTTATTGGAGACCGAGGCTATCATCGGCAGGTCAAAGCCGAGTTCTTCCAGTATCCGGTCCTGCTCGACCACATATTTGCCGAGTCGGCACGGCCCGTAGGCACCGGCCATAAAGCCCTCGTAATTCTTGAGGTTATCGCCGCAGTCCTGGCAGAACTTCAGGAAGTCGCCCAGGGTGACGCGATAGGGGAGACATTCCGTCCCTGAGGTGACCTGATTGCTGAGGAGGAGGGTGCGCTCGTCAGACTCAGGTAATACCATTGCCCGCGCCCCGGAGACATTGACCGCCTCGGCGATGACATCGGCATGGGGGCACATGCTGGGTAGAAGCAGCGTCTTTTTCGGGTTGATAATGGCCGAGGCGCCGCGGTAAGTGTACTTACCTGTCTCTGGCATCTGCTTTGTGGACTGGGCATAGCTTTTAATCGTGTCCACGTATGCCTCAAGCCGGGTAACAAGGCCTGCCTCGGCGGCATGCTCGTCAATTTCCAGCTCACCGAGCGGCTTACCGCCCATGATGTCGGCCAGCATCTTGAGCATGAAAGAATTGGGGCCGCAGCCAAAGTTGGTCAGCGCCAGACCAAAAAGCTGCTGGTCTTTGACCGCCACAGCGCCACCGGCAATGAACTTGCTCTCGTAGTACCAGTAGGGACGGTCGGAATATTCCCCGGGGTTCACGGATGCCAGCGGCAGGAAGTCGAGCGGTATCGGCACCACGCCGAGCTGGGCCAGCTTTTCGGCGATGCCTAAGTTGGCGCCGGAGTCCTGTGACATATAGGCGCGGGAGAAAAGCACCACACCGAGCTGGCCGCTTTCGTGAAGCTGCTGGAGCGATTTTCTGCCCAGCGTCAGGCAGTCGGCGGTGAACTGGCGCTGCGCCTTGATGCCGGCAAGGGCGGCCTCTTTACCTTTTTTGCGGCCGAAGCCCAGCTTCACCGCCACCCCGGTGAGGTTCTTCACCGTCTCCTCATCGCCCTGGCTGAAATCGATTATCGGCGCCAGCAGGCGGTCGCCGAGGTTGAGCACGTGGCGCACGATGAACGGCGAGGCCTGAACCAGGGGACAGGCGTACTTCTGGTTTTCGTCGCCTTCTTTTTTGCCCAGGCGGATGAAGCACGGGTAGAGAATATAATCTGTCCTGTCCTTGAGGGCGGCGATATGTCCATGCAGTAACTTGACCGGGAAACAGCTATCGCTGTAGCTCAGTTCCACCGCCTGCTCCATGATTTCCTTGGTTGTCTTTGATGACAGGACGACCCTGACGCCGAGCGCATTCAGGAAACCGATGAGCAGGGGCGCATAGTCATAGGCCATCAGAGCCCGGGGAATACCCACAGCCGGGCCGGTGCCGGCCCCCTCTTTGTAATCGCGGAAGAGCAGCTTCTCGCGCTCATCAAAGAAAGTTTTCTGGCGGGCCTGGCTGGTGGCACTGTCATAGCGGTCGCAGCGGCTACCGTAGAAGGTGGCTTTCTCATCGGGCAGCTGCATGCGGGTGATGGTGCAGTTATTATCGCATCCCTGGCAGATGAAGGTGGAGAGGTTGCATTTACTGTTGGCGACCTGCTGAAATCCCTTGAAACTGGACTTCTGACCGTTCATTTCTTCCCTGGCGAGCAGGGCAGCACCGATGGCGCCGCTCACCTCACGGTGCTCAGCCACGGTGAGCGTTTTACCTTTAAGCTGTTGATGGAAGGCCGCCACCACCGCCTCGTTGTAAAAAACAGCGCCGGTAAGGATGACTTTATCGCCGAGTTTACGGTAGCCCACCACCTTGGACAGGTAGTTCTTGGCGATGGAGTTGGCCAGGCTGGCGGTGATGACTTCAAGGGGCACGCCTTCCTGCTGGGCAGAGGGGACCGCCTGCCCCATGAAGGCGGCGCACCTGGTGCCCAGGTCAATGGTATATGGGGCGTTAAAGGACAGATTGGCAAACTCTCCATTGTGCACCGATATGCCGAGCATTTCCGCCAGCTCGTCAATGAAGCTGCCAGTGCCGGCGGCACAGGCCTTGTTCATCTGGTAGTCAACCACCACGCCGTTGCGTTTGATGACCAGCTTGGAGTCCTGTCCGCCAATCTCGATAATATCAGCCTCCGGGTCTATCTCGGCGGCGGCCCTGGTCTGCGCGGTGATTTCGTTCTTGATGAGGTCGGCCCCGATGAAGCCGCCGACCAAGTACCTGCCGGAGCCGGTAACGCCCACGCCGGCAATCCTGACATCGGACGCTTCATCCAGCAGCAGGTTCTGGAAGACCTGCTTCACGGCTTCTATGGGCCGTCCGGCGGTCATCAGGTAGTTTTTGGCGAGCACTTCAGTGCCGGTCTCATTGAGTATAACGGCCTTGGTGCTGGTGGAGCCGACATCGACGCCGAGGTAGCCAAGGCATGGTCCGGCGATTTTCAGGTTTGTCCCATTACCGGGTAGAGCCACTTTCTCCAGCCTGGGCATTTCAAAATAGTCCTGATGCGCATCAGTTTCAGTGAGAAGACATACCCGGGAACTTTTTCCCTTCGCCAGCAAAGCGGCTCCCATTGCTTCAACGTACTGGTAATTATCGGGCACGATGACCCGTACCTCGTGGCCGTTTCTTGCCGAAATCATCGCCTTGAGTGCTCGGATGATGGCGCCGTTGGCGGCTACCCCGCCAACGAGGTAAACTGGCTCTTCAAAGGCACCTTTCTTCAGGGAAGCCACCATTCGGGCAATGCTCTCGCAGAGGGCATAGAGCATGGCCTCGACGGAGACCCCCTTCTGCTGCAGGTGGATAAGGTCGCTTTTGGCGAAGACGCTGCACCGGGCCGCGATTCGTGGCGGTTTGTCCTGGCATTTGAGGGCAAGGCGGGAAAAGTCCTCAAGGCTGATGCCGAGTCGGTATGCCTGCTGCTCCAGAAATCTGCCCGTCCCCGCCGCGCAGAGCGGGTTTGACCAGACCTTCCACGGTTTTTTCAGCCCGTCCTCAAGGACAATGACCAGGGAAGTCTGACCGCCAATCTGTATGATGGTCCTGACGGCGGGGTATAAATTGAGCAGTCCGGAAGATATGGCCAGCGAACTGCTGTATGCCGCCCAGTTCAATTCCCCGGGTATAGCGCCTTTGCCGGAACCGGAGACACCCGCGCTGGCAATGCCATCCAGAGGCACCGCCTCGCCGAGCCTGGAGAGCAGCGCGTTGATGGCGGCCCCGGGGTTGGTGGTTATTTTTTCGCTGTCAAGCCGGACGATTCGGTTACTGCTATCAATAAGGCAGAGTTTGGCGTTAACCGAGCCGACGTCTATTCCCAGTGAATATTTCATCTTGCACAATAGAAAATTCTAGCAGAAGTACGCTGTCTTGTGAAGGTGGCTACCTAGTATCCCGGCCTTGAAATCAATCCGCCACTGGCACGTAGATTTCACCCTTGAGCGGGTAAATCACCTCCAGGAAAACGGTAATCGACTTCTGGCTTTCCTCTTCAGCCGTGTTGCGGAAGAGCAGGCTGTAAGTATCGCCCTGGGCTTGACTGGCGGTTAAGGAAAAGCGATTCGCCGCGTCGGAGCGATAAAGCTGCGTCTTACCGGTAATGCGGAAATCAACGGTGTCACCCTTTTCCAGGTAGAAGAAACCATCTGCTTTATCACCATCAGAAAGCTTGAGCAGTATGGCCACCTCCTGCCCAGCGTTCACCTTGAAGCTGAGCTGTTTCATCTGCCAGGTTTCACCAAGCTCTACTGACTTCTCTATCTCAAGATTGGCCTGGGATGAGGATTTAGTCGTGCCCTGAGTCAAATCGGAGATTTCTTCACAGCCAAGAAGGGGAAGGAGAAGGATGAGCAGAATAATGGCGATGAGCACCTTTTGCCGCATTGCTGAAACCTCGCTTACCTATTTTCCCGTTGCTACATTATACACCGAACTGGTCAGGAAAAGAATAGCCCGTGCCTTCGTTTTGCTTGACGGGCGGGTGGGGAAAAATTAGACTTAAGTTAGTGCGCTATGATTTGAATCGCTGTCCACAAGGAGGCTACCGATGAAACCACAGGTGCCGGTTATTTCGGTAAAGGGGAAGCCATTTGAAAGGGGCAGGCAGTACGGGTCTCAGGCAAAGTCCCTGATACGGAAGAATATGGAACTTTACTTTGACCTGTGGGGCTCGCTGTGGGGGGCCAAGCGCCCGGAAGTGTTGAAGCATTGTGCCAGTCTGGTCCCGGTTATCGGTGAATATGACGCTGAAATACTGCAAGAGCTGCAGGGAATTGCCAAGGGAGCAGACCTGTCCCTTGAGGAAATAGTGGCGCTGAACGCCCGCTATGAGATGGTGTTTGCCCAGAGCGCGGTGGCGGGGGCGGGTGGTGGCTGTACCTCGATAGCGGCCATGCCCTCGGTGACCAGGAATGGGCATACTATTCTGGGGCAGAACTGGGACTACAAGGAACGGTTCCAGGGGTCGAGTGTCATCCTGGAAATGGAGCCGGATGGGAAGCCGAATATCGTAACCCATACCGAGGCCGGCGTGCTTATCCATAAGAGCATGAACTCAGCCGGTTTGGCACTCTGTATCAATGCTCTGGTATCAAATCGGGATAAATTTGAAGCCACCACACCGCTATTCGTGGTGGCACGCGCCATCTTGAGTGCCGACAGCCTGAGCCGGGCAATAAAGGTGGTTCTGAATGCCAGGGTGACGGTGTCGTTCAATTTCCTCATCGCTCACCGTGATGGTGAGGCGATAGATTTAGAGGTATCACCGCTGGACGTCGGTTTCCTGCATCCGGATGACGGTATCCTCACCCACAGCAATCATTTTATGGCGCTTACCAACCGGACCGATATGGTAGATGTTTTCAAGGCAACTGCCCCCGATACCCTGTTCCGCGCTCACCGGGCACGGCAGCTTATCGGGCTGGAACGGGGAAAAATCGATGTCGGCAGCTTCCAGCGCGTCTTCCGCGACCACTTCAGCTACCCCAATTCCATCTGCCGACATGTCGATACCAGGGAAGAGGAGCCTCGGCACCTGGCCACGCTTTCTTCGGCCATCATGGACCTGACGGCGCGCACCTTTTATTTAACCGAAGGCACACCGTGCCAGAACGAGTACTATAAATTAGCGCCAAAGTGCCTGTGGCAGGAATGAGGCATATCGGGTCAAAAGGACACTACGCTACTTTTTCTCGACGAGCAGGCCAGCTTTAGCCTTGGCGATGAGTTCGTCCTCGCGCTCTACGTCTTCCAGTGTCCTGGGGCTGACCTCAGGTGGTGGCGTTTCCAGACCGTATTTCCATTTGAGAAAACGCAGCCCGGTTATGGGGTAGAGCGCGGCTATAAGCACGTCGCCAATATCATTGCTAATGTCTTTGACCAGCTCTCTCGCCTGGTCCAGTTCCGGCTCAATCATGTCCGCCGGTCGGCAGGTCACCGGTTCCTGGCCGCGTTTGTAGTGTTTGAGGACCAGTTTCTGCACTTCGGGGTCGATGGGTGCCGGTGGGCGGCCATAAAGCCCGTAGCAGTAGTCCATTACCTGCGTTGAGACCAGCTTGTACCTGCCGGCAAGAACGTTCTGTACCGCCTGCACGCCGACAATCTGGCTGGTCGGGGTGACCAGCGGCGGGTAACCAAGCTCTTTTCTTACCTTGGGCACTTCCTCGTAAACGTCATCGAGCCGGTTCAGGGCGTTCGACTGCCGCAGTTGCGATACAAGGTTGGAAATCATGCCGCCGGGGGTCTGGTGCACCAGGACGTTGATGTCGATTACGGACATACGCGTGGTGTTCAGGTAGTCGCGGTACTTGGGGGCGATGGACTCAATGTACTCTCCCAGCCTGAGCATGTGGTGCAGGTCAAGGCCGGTATCGCGGGGAGTCCCTCGCAGCGCTACGATGAGTGGTTCTACCGCCGGGTGCGAGGTGCGCAGGGCGAAGGGCGCCACGCAGGTATCAACCATATCCACTCCTGCCTCCGCCGCCTTGAGGAGAGACATGGAACCCATGCCGCTGGTATAGTGGGTGTGCAGCAGAATGGGCACCTTGACCGTTTTCTTCAGGGCGGAGACAAGGGTAAAAGCATCATCGGGGGCAATCAGGCCTGCCATATCCTTGATGCAGATGCTGTCGGCGCCCATGTCTTCCAGGACGCGTGCCTTTTTCAGATAATAGTCGAGGTTGAAAACCGGGCCGCCCATTTTGGGCTCGGTGAGCGAATAGCAGATGGAAAGCTGGGCGTGTTTGCCGCATTCCTTGACGGTTTTGCAGGAGGTCTCCAGGTTGCGCTCATCATTGACGGCATCAAATATGCGGAAAATGTCAATACCGCATTCCGCAGCGTGACGGACAAAAGCTTGCACAACGTCATCGGCGTAGTTGCGATAGCCGACTAGGTTCTGCCCGCGGAGGAGCATCTGTAAAGGGGTATCTGGCATCAATTTTTTCAAGGCGCGTGGTCTGTCCCACGGGTCTTCGTTCAGAAATCGGCAGGCCACATCAAAGGTGGCACCGCCCCAGACCTCCATGGAGTAAAACCCGGCCTTGTTCATCTCTTCGGCGATGGGCAGCATATCCTCGGTCCGCATGCGGGTGGCCAGGTTCGACTGATGTCCGTCACGGAGAGTTAAATCAGTGATTTTCAAGGGGTTCTTGGCTGGTGTACCCTTCATTATAGTTTATCCTCCTTAATCAAGCAGCGATATCCTTGAATCCCTCATCCATTTTACAATGTCGGGTCATATTTGGCAAAGAACAACGGTTCATGTGAACAAATGTCATTTCACAGAATTCACCGGCATAGCGTCTCATTGCCAGCTTTATCGCGATAATCTTCACTATCAGTCTGAAAAAGGCCAGGGCGGTCAGCCAGAGGTGAACGTTAACGGTTGACGCTTTTCTTGTCAATTTTACAGGGAAGGAGTATAATTTTGTTTTGATTGCAAACACTTTGGAACTGGTTGCGACCGACTCTAAATAAGAGGTCGCCTTGAAAGGGTACGATTATAAACAAGCGTGGAGTTCTGACATTCCTGACGGGACTGTTGCCTCTTTTTGTTCTGGCTCACTTTGGTCACCATCTAATGATGGCGCTGCTGTCGCCGCTTCTCCCTTTTATCCGTGATGATTTTACTCTCTCGTACACCCAGGTTGGCGGTCTGCTCTTTGCCTACAATCTTTCCTACGGTTTAAGCCAGCTTCCTGCCGGGTGGGCGGCTGACCGTTTTGGCCCTCGAATTATGCTCACTGCCGGCGTGGCTGGAGTGGCTTTAGCCGGGCTATTGATTGGTCTTTCCCCAAGCTACGTTTTCCTGCTGCTATGTCTTATTATTCTGGGATTGATGGGTGGAGGTTACCACCCCGCCGCATCGCCGCTGGTCTCCGCTTCCGTCATACCTGAGCGCCGTGGTATCGCCCTCGGCGTTCATCAGATAGGTGGTACTCTTAGTTTTTTCCTGGCGCCGCTCATTGCCGCCGGCATCGCCAGTGCGCTGGGCTGGCGTGGCTCTTTCTTGGCCATAGCTATTCCCGCCATAGCGTTTGGTATAACGTTCTATATAATCCTGGGGCGCAGGGGATATGCGACTGCAGTGCCAAAGAAAGCTGCCGATGCTTCTGCCACCAAGCCGTCCGAATCCGGCGACCTGCGCCGGCTGGTAGCATTTATAGCTGTTGGGATAGCCAGCATGGTCCTGATTTATTCTTCTCTCCAGTTCGTTTCGCTCTACGCGGTTGACGTGCTCGGCGCCAGCAAGGAGATAGGCGCAATCACGTTGAGTATCGCTTATGCTGGAGGGCTCTGGGGAGGGCCGCTGGGTGGCTATCTCTCCGACCGTCTGGGGCGGATACCGCTGATAATCGCCGTCGGTCTGGTCGCTGGGCCGGCCATATACCTCTTGAATTACGTATCTCTGGGATTCAGCCTTATTGCCGTGCTGCTCCTCATGGGCACCGCGATGCACGTCGGCATGCCGGTGGTGGAGTCTTACATCATAAGCCACGTCTCACCGCAGAAACGCTCCACGGTGCTCGGCATCTATTATATGGGTAGTCGCGGCGGACCGGCGATTACGCTTCTGCTCGGCTATCTTATTGACACTTACCAGTTCTTTATCACCTTATCCGGGGTAGCGCTGGTCATGTTTGCCGTGGCTCTTGTCAGCACGGCGTTACTCTGGGGAAAACGCGGGTGATTTCCTAGCCCGGCTCTTTCATCTGCCCCCAGCGGGCGGTGTACTTCTCTTTGGCATCTGGGTTCACCACGGCTTTTGGCCATTCGCCGCGCATCACCCGTGCCACCTCCAGGACGGGGCGGTGCCAGCGTTCCGCCTCAGAGTCCGGGGAAAAGAAAGCGGAATGGGCGGTGCTGATGAAATTTTCCAGAGTGAAAAGGGGACTGTCAGGGTCAGGGGGTTCCGGTTCCATGACGTCCAGCGCTGCCATGGCTATTTTACCTCCGGCAAGGGCCTGAAAGAGGGCTGCCTCGTCAACGAAGCCGCCGCGGGCGGTGTTTATCAGGCAGGCGGTGGGTTTCATTTCATGAAAAGCGTCGTGGCTGAATATCTGTCTGGTCTCCGCGGTTAACGCCGCGTGTATGGAAATGAAGTCGGATTCGTTCAGCAGGCGTTGCCACGCCACCATGGCCACGCCCATCTGTTGGGCAGCCTCCGGAGCGACATACGGGTCGTGGGCGATGATGCGCAGGCCGAATCCCCTTGCCTTGGGCACAAGCGACCGCGCTACCCTGCCAAAGCCGAAAAGGCCGAGCGTCTGGCCCTCCAGTCGGGTCATTTTTGGCCAGACCTGGCTCTGAATTTCAGCGTTATTGCCAGAAAGCCCCCACTGCCCCTTCCTCGCGGAATCATTCAGTCGGACCACTTTGCGGGTGCAGGCTAGAATAAGTGCCATGGCATGGTCGGACACCTCTCCCACGCAGTAGTCGGGCACGTTGGTCACTAGAATGCCGCGTTCCGCGGCGGCTGCGGTGTCAATGCTGTCGTAGCCAATCTGGGTATTGCTGATGAGCCGGCACTTTGCCAGGCGCGCGATGATTTTGCCTGGTACGGGGCGAACGCTGCCCACGGTAATGATGGCATCGGCGTCCCTGGCCAGGGCGATAAACTCATCATCGCTTTCGCAGCGCTGGCCGATGAAATCTGCGCCCATTTCGCGGAACTTCTGCGGGTACTTCGCCGACTCCCCGGAAGGTGCCAGCGGCAGAACCACTTTAAAGCGATTTTGGTGGCTGCGGTTCAAGGGGCCATCTCCTTGCGTCCGGTGCCGCTATTAGCTTTCCTTGTCAATGGTCACCTCGGTGCCCGAGTTGACCTCTTTGAAGACCGTGGCATCGCCGACGACCTGGCCAAAGACGGTTACCGGACTGGCCGGACGGGGCTTTTCGCCCTCACTCATTGGTGTGGGGCCAAAGAAAATGCAGAAACCCTGACCCGGCGGCCAGTAGCCCAGGTCACCGACTTCCACCAGGTCCTGCCCCTTCTCCTCAGCAATGCTGACCGGAATGCCGAAATATATCTCGTCCCCCCAGGTATTGGCCCGTCCCTTGATGGGCAGGGCATCCCATATGGCCTGTGCCGTCTTGGTATCATTCAGTTCGGCCAGCGCTTCCACCGACCCGGCCCTGATGCGAATTCGTTTGTCCATAAGGCACACCTCCCATGTCTTTATATCAGTGGAAATGGCAAATCAGTAATCTAGTGTAGCATAACACGTAGCGGTGCCGCAATTGTCTCTCCCTGTATTGACAAAGCGGCGCGGCACCAATAGGATTTGGGTAACAGGAATAAGCTGCCAGGTTGTCAGAGTGAAAGCCTATCTTGTCCTGCTGGTCGGGGTAGTATCAGTTTCCTTCGCGGCGATATTTATTCGCTTGGCGGAGGCGCCGCCGCTGGTCATCGCCGCCTATCGTTTGACCATAGCCTCGCTCGTTCTGCTCCCGCTCGCTTCCACAAAATTAATGAAGAACCTGAAGCAGCTGTCCGGGCGCGATGGACTGTTATTGTTTCTCTCCAGCTTTTTTCTGGCGCTGCACTTCGCCCTCTGGATTACGTCGCTCAGCTATACCTCCATCGCCAGCTCCGTCATTCTGGTGACCTGCCATCCCGCCTTTGTTGCCGCGGTCTCCTACTTCCTCTGGCACGAGGGGCTGAACCGGCTGACCATCGGTGGCGTGGTGATTGCTTTCCTGGGCATAGTGCTCATTAATTACGGCGGCTTTACCCTTAGTTTGCAGGCGGCTCTGGGAGACGTGCTGGCCTTAATTGCTGGCTTCGCCATGGGTGGTTATCTCATCATCGGCGGTCATCTGAGAGCCAGAATCGAGATTCTCCCTTACCTGGCCATGATTTATACCGGAGCGGCGGTGATATTGCTGCTGGCGACGGCTGGCTTTGGCTATTCTTTTACCGGGTATTCCGGCACCACCTATCTGATGATGGTCTTGCTGGCCATCGTCCCGCAGCTTATCGGGCACTCCAGTCTCAACCTGGCAGTGCGGCTGATACCGGTGACCTTCGTCTCGGTGGCCATTCTCGGCGAGCCGGTGGGGGCGACGCTGCTGGGCTACTTCATCCTGGGCGAGGTGCCCACGGCCAAAGAGCTCATTGGCGGCGTTCTTATTCTGGCCGGAATATTCATTGTGCTCCGGCAGACGCCGCGGTATCTGGGAGCTAAATGACATAAATTTGACACGGCAAAGGTAATCATCTATGGTGATTATAGGTGTATTGCCTTTGAGAGAGGTAGCGGGACATGGACAAACAGTTTGCCCGGCGTGTGCAGGCAGTTGTTGATAATATACGGCAGGTGGTGGTGGCCAAACCGGAGGTAATCAGAATGAGCCTGCTCGGGCTGCTCTGTGAGGGGCATATTCTGCTGGATGATTTCCCCGGTGTGGGCAAGACGCTGCTGGCCAAGGCGCTGGCGCAGTCGCTTGAGGCCAACTTCAAGCGCATCCAGTTCACGCCCGACCTTCTGCCCACGGATATAACCGGCTCGTCCGTTTACAACCCGAAGGACGGCGACTTCAAATTTGTGCCCGGGCCGATTTTTGCCAACATCGTCCTCGCCGATGAAATCAACCGCTCCAGCCCGCGCACTCAGGCGGCGCTTCTGGAGGCGATGGGGGAGGGCAACGTTACCTTTGACGGCGTGGCCTATCCTCTACCGAGACCATTTTTTGTGGTGGCCACCCGTAATCTGGCCGAGACGCACGGCACCTTCCCCCTGCCGCAGAGTCAGCTGGACCGGTTCCTGCTCTCTTTCGGCATTGGCTATCCCGGCATTGATGAGGAAGTGGAGATTCTGGAGCGTAATGAGCATGGTGAGCTAACGCTGACCCCGGTGCTGGCGGCCGCCGATGTCGCTGGCATGCAGGCACTTGTCTATAAGGTTGAAGTGGCCCGTCCGGTGAAAGAATATATCGCCAGTGTCGTCGCGGCGACCCGGTCCAGTGATGGTATCGCCATAGGGGTCAGTCCCCGGGGAGCCGTCTTCCTGCAGCGCGCGGCACAGGCCAGAGCGGCGATGGAGGACAGAAACTTCGTCACCCCTGACGATGTCAAGGCAGTATCCCACGCTGTGCTCCGCCACCGCATCCAGCCGCGTTCCGCCACCGCCTCCTCCCCCGACAAATGCATTGACGAAGTCCTGAACACAGTTACCGTGCCACTGTAAATAACTGGTCTTGAGCGCCTATGAACAGGTGGATAGTTGCTACCGTCATTTCCGGCCTGATTATTTATTTTCTGGCCGTGCAGTCCCAGATTGGCTGGCTTTACCTCTTTGATGCCATCATCTGGAGCCTGCTGATACTATCAATCGTCATGTCGTGGCACAGTTTGCGTTCCCTGCATGTGGAGCGGGAAGTGCTGCTTCCCCGTTCCAGCCGGTGGCAGCTGGGCGGTTCCGTGGAGGACGAAACGGTTGAGGTCAGGCTAAAGGTAACCAACCGAGGCCGCCTGGCCAGACATTTCATAAAACTTATCGAGGACTGCCCTTTCGAACATCCAGATAATCGCCAGAAGGCGTTTCTCATCACCCGCATCAAACCCCGGACAACCACCAGTTTCACCTACCAGGCTACCTGTTATCGGCGGGGATATTATCCCGCCGCCGCCGTTACCGTGCAGTCGGGCGGTCCGCTGGGGCTGGTGGTGCGGAGACGGACTCTGCCATTGCCGCTGAAGCTGACGGTATACCCCCGCTTTTACCCGATGGCTGGCCTGCCGGTGAGCGAGGTGGTCTGGGCGGACTGGGGACATGGCGTAAAGTCAAACGTCGCCGATGAGTTCTACGGTTCGCGGGAGTACCGCTATGGCGACCCCCTGAAACATATCCACTGGCGCAATACCGCCCGGCTCGGTGATTTCATGCTCAAGGAGTTTGAACAGGCAAGGCAGGGTTCGGTCACCGTGCTTTTTGATAATGGACAGGATTACGGAGAAGGCCGGGAGACCACTCTGGAATACAGCATTAAAATCGCGGCCAGCCTGGCCAGGTTATGCGCTGATTCCGGACGCAGCCTCGATATTCTGGCCGGGGAAAAGCCCCTGCTTGGTGCCGGCTGGCCGGAAGCAATGGAGTTCCTGGCACATCTGGAGGCCACTGGAAAGAGCTACCTGGCCGAAATGGTGGACCTCGCCGAAAAACACCAGCCCGCAGTCGTAATTATACCGGCCGTGGCGACGGAATTTATCCCGGTTTTATCCCGGCTGGCCAGCCAGGTTACGGGAACAGTTGTGGTATTGCTGGAGGGCTTCGCTGCCGGGGAAAAGGTTGGGGAATTCAGCCAAGGATTGTCGGCGGATAACCTGGAAATCATCAACTGTGCACCGGGCGACCTGGAAGCAGCCTTGCAGAAACTGAACGATGCTCCATTTTTCCAGGGGAAATCTTTTACTAGGGTAACTTAACTATGTCAGCGACCAGATACGCAGCCAGTTATCGCCTTTTTGCCTTTCTGGCGGTAAGCAGCGCCATTGGCGCGGTGGCCTGGGCCATCGGCGACATCACCGTTCTGGTTGTCGGCATACTGGGGCATGCGGCCGGCCATTACTACAGCTGGCGACAGCGCCATGTCTTCATGCGCCGCCGGCAGGTCATATTGCGCAGCACCATCCTGCTCTTTTTCATGTTGCTTACCGTTTTCCTCGGTGGGGACATTATCGTCACCGGCCTGAGCGACCGCCTGCTGCTCTCGCGCTACCTGATTTACGGTCTGGTGATAGGCAGCTTCGACCTGATGTGGCGGAGAAACGTAGTCGCCAGTCTGGTTCTGGGTGGCCTGTTGCTGGTGCTCATCAGTGAGTTTGCGCTTGACCTGTGGTTTCTCGCCTTCCTGCTCCCGTTTGTCGTCCTGGCGCTGGTGGCGATGGCGCTCGGCCGGATGGAAGGCGAGGCAAATCAGGTCGTACTGGTTGGCGAATTCAGCTGGCAGAGCGCGGGCAGGTTCTGGCTCAGCTTCGCCGCGGGGACGTTGCTCGTCACTGCGCTCTTTTTCTTCTTCATGCCCAGACTGGCCAGCGGTCAGTTCGCTCAGGCAAGCTGGCTGCCCAGTCGGCTGGACCTCAGCCTGCGGGGCCTGGCCATGCTTCCCGGCAAGCCCAGCGCCTCGGTTGCGCCAGGAATTTTCCCCTCGCTTCAAGGAAGGGGAGCTGATGGTGATTACGCCACTTTGGGCTACGTCGGCTCGGCGGCCGATGAGCCGGTAATGCACGTGCGGAGTCGGGTATCCAGTTACTGGCGTGGACTGGTTCTGGATATATATGATGGCCGTGGCTGGCTGAATGCTTCATATCAAATCAGGCTGATTGACCGCAGCCGGCGGGAATATATCTTTCCCGATTCCAGCCCCACTCTGGCAGGGCGAAGAATTTACTGGCAGACATATTATTTGCTCACCGACCAGCCAAATGCGGTTTTCACCGGCTACCGGCCGGGGAGAATTTACTTGCCGGTGGTCGGGCCGGTCCTTCTGGAGAGTGGTTCATTGTATCGGTCGCTCTCGGTGATGCCGGACCTGCAGCCGGGCAGGCTGCGCCTGGACCAGGCCGTTGCCGAAGATAGCTTTAATCTGGTATTGCCGTTCATCAGCGAAAGAACGGCGGCTCTTGCCGAGTCCATCGTGCAGGGAGCACCGACTGACTACGATAAAGCCGCCAGGCTGGAGCATTTTCTGATGACCAGCTATCCCTATGATTTGAACGTTGGACCTCTGCCGCCCGGCCGCGATGCGGTGGACTATTTCCTCTTTGAACAGCAGGCCGGGTACTGTGCCCATTTTGCCACTGCGATGGCGGTCATGGCGCGCCATGTCGGTCTGCCGGCACGGGTGGCCGCCGGCTACCTGCCCGGCTATATTGACACGCTCACCGGGGCGCACATCGTGCGGGTGGGGGATGCCCATGCCTGGGTGGAAATTTATTTTCAGGAGCATGGTTGGGTGGCCTTTGACCCGACGCCGCGACCGGATGCGAACCTGGGGTTTGCCTCCAGAGGCGGCTGGCTGCACTTTGGCTTTGAAGACTATACCGGCGTTTCCCTGGCGAGCATGGTGAGCCCGCTTATCAGCAAGGTATCAATTGGCCGGTTCTCAATGCCTGCCTGGATATGGGTTGTCATACCCGGTAGCATTCTCGTCGCCATTGTTTTCGCTTTATTTTACCAATGGCGCGGGCAGAGAAAAGCAAAGGCAGAGGTACGGGAGTACAGCCGGCTGGAGGGAGAAGCGCGGCGGCTGACGCTGCGACTCTACAATAAGATGGTGGTGCTTCTGGCGGAGAAAGGCTTCCCACTGCGACAACCACACCAGCCGCTCTACGAATACGCGGCTTCAGTCTGTGCCCGGGTGCCCGATGCCCGCGAGACGATAGACTGGATGACGGGATTGGCCAGCCGGGCGGCCTATGACCCGGTCACCTTTGAGTCGTCCAGCATAGCGGAAGCGAAAGAAAAGCTTGCCAAACTCAAGCGCTCGTTAAGTTAGTATCGCTCACTGGCAACAGGCAGGCACTCTTGAAGTCCAGAGCACAAGTTGTTACAATAAGCTTGGCCGTCAACCTTGATTTAAGAGGGAGGTTATTCATTTATGGCAAAGAACGTTGCCGAAAAGGCCTATGAACTTGGTAAGCATTATGAGCAGACCTATCGTGGCTGCAGCCAGTGTGCTATTGCCGCGCTCCAGGACGTTTTCGACATCAGAAACGATGACATTTTCAAATCGTCCACGGCCCTGGCTGGCGGTTCAGCGATGTCCAGCGAAGGCAGCTGTGGCGCTTATGTTGGCGCCCTCATGGTCCTGGGGCTTTTGGTAGGCAGGGAGCGGGACAATTTCACCGACCCCGAAGGCATTCGTTTCAAGACCCACGAGCTGGCAGGAAAGCTGCGCCAGAAATTCATTGACAAGTATGGTTCCTTCATCTGCCGCAATATCCAGGCCAAGGTGATGGGTCGCAGCTACTACCTGGGTGACAAGCAGGAATACGAAAAATTCCACAACGCCGGCGCTCATGACATTTACTGTCCGGAAGTCGTGGGCAACGCAGCGCGGTGGATGGCGGAAATCATACAGGAAGCCAAACTGGTCTAACCGGGCAAATAACCAGCTGGATAAGTAAAGGAAGTAGGTGGTCACCGGGTGAAATACGCATTTCCGTCCCGTCGTGCTGCGGTGATGAGCACAGGCGGCATGGTGGCCTCAAGTCAACATCTGGCAACACAGGCTGGTGTAAGCATACTGCAGCAGGGGGGCAATGCCATTGATGCCGCCATCGCCACGGCTGCCGCCCTGAACGTGGTGGAGCCGATGATGACCGGCCTGGGCGGCGACCTCTTTGCTCTGGTATATCTCCACAAAAATGGAGAATTGAAAGCACTGAACGCCAGCGGACGCGCCCCGTATGCCGCCAGCCTGGAGAAAATTAAGAGCCTGGGCTTTCCCAAAATGCCGGAGATGGGGATTCATACCGTTACCGTACCGGGGACTCTGGACGGCTGGTGCACCTTACTCGATTCGTTTGGCACGATGAAACTGGAGTCGGTGCTGTTGCCGGCCATTACACTTGCCGAAGAGGGGTACCCGGTTACGGAGACGATAGCCCACTGGTGGCAGGTGAGCCAGCCGAAGCTGGAAAAGGATGCGGCCGCGGCCCGAAACTATTTGCCCGGAGGTCGGGCACCTGAGCCAGGTGAAATCTTTGTTCAGCCTGACCTGGCGAATACCCTGAAAAAGATTGCCCGTGAGGGTAGAGATGTCTTCTATAGGGGTAAAATTGCCGGGGCAATCGCGGCCTGCTCACAGCAGCACGGCGGCCTGCTCGCCATGAAAGACCTTAACGACCATACTTCCAACTGGGTAGCGCCCATCAGTACCAGTTACCGTGGATATGAGGTGTTGGAATGCCCGCCGAACGGCCAGGGCCTGGTCACGCTGCTCGCCCTGAACATGGTGGAAAGTTATGATTTAAAATCAATGGGGCATAACTCGCCGGAATATCTGCACCTGCTGCTCGAAGCGCTGAAGCTGGCTTTCGCCGATGCGGACAGGTATGTTGCCGACCCCGATTTTGTAGACATCCCTTTGGAACCGCTGCTCAGTAAAAAATATGCGGAGAGCCGGAGAAACTTGATTGCAGAAAGCAGGGCAGGGCAGAAGGTAACCGCCGGCGTTCCAGACAGGGGAGGGGACACGGTTTATCTGGCGGTAACGGACAGGGATGGCAACAGCATATCGCTGATAAACAGCCTGTATAACGCCTTTGGCTCGGGCATCATCGTTGGGGGAACGGGCATCTGCCTGCAGAACCGCGGCGCCCTGTTTTCCCTGGAAAGCGACCACCCCAACTGCATCGCCCCGCACAAACGGCCGTACCATACCATCATCCCGGGCATGGTCTTGCGGGATGGCCAGCTGTTCCTGACCTTCGGCGTGATGGGCGGCTTCATGCAGCCGCAGGGGCAGTTACAGGTGCTCCTCAACGTTATTGATTTCGGCATGGATGTGCAGACCGCCTTGGGCGCGCCGAGGTTCAGGTATATTCAGGCCAGTAATGAATGTGCCTTCGAGCCGGGAATTCCGGACAGCACCCTCCGGGCACTGGCGGCAAAGGGGCACCGTGTTGTCCGCCTGGATGACCCGTACTCACAGCAGTTTGGCGGGGGGCAGATAATTATGGTGTCTCCGGAGAGCGGGGCGCTCATTGCTGGCTCTGACCCGCGTAAAGACGGCTGCGCCATGGGGACATGGTAGGCGTTACCTTTTCAAGGCATAGCGCATTTTCCAGCCAAGGGAAATTCATCAGTCATATTTGAAATAGTTGCCCAAAGCTATTGACAATGGCTGAATTAGGATTATAATTAATGTCATCTGTTGTAAAATCACCTTAAACTGGTTGAGGTCTGTGGTATAAATTTACGGTGCCAGTGCCGCGCAGTAGAAGTGTGGTGGCTGGCGCCTTTTTATATTAATCTAAGGAACTGGAGGTGACCCAAATGCCTGAGGAGAAGATTCCGGCTATCATGCGCAAGTTC
Organism: Dehalococcoidales bacterium; assembly: GCA_034409565.1. Taxonomy (GTDB): domain Bacteria; phylum Chloroflexota; class Dehalococcoidia; order Dehalococcoidales; family RBG-16-60-22; genus E44-bin89. The sequence goes on along the minus strand of DAOUMS010000017.1, from coordinate 98,172 downwards.
GCCAAAACGATGGAAGACGGTGACGTGGAAAAGACGCTTGCTTTCTTTGCCGAGGATGGGGTATGGGTGACACCCTTCGGTACGGCCAAGGGCAAGGCTGGGATACGACGTTACACGGCGTGGTTGTACAGCCGGGTAAAGGATATCAAAGTCAAGGAATGTGGTAATGGCATCATTGCCCAGGGGAACAAGGCCTTTTTTGAGCACGAGATATCTGGCACCATGCAGGGAAAAAAAGCAACCGTCCTGGCCATATGCGCCTATGAGTTTGCCGGTGACAAAATCAAAGAGACCAGGACAACCTATGACAGACTCTCTATGGCACAGCAGGCAGTTACGGGCTGGCTGCCCAAGATGATGGTCAATATGATTGTCAAGCAATCGGAGAAGGGTCTGAGTTAATTTGTTTCAGGTCCGGGTAGGAATCAAGAGGATATAACAACCAATACTTCCATATTGTGGGAGGAGGAAACTATGCCAACTTATATTACGCTTGCCAATTGGACAGACCAGGGCATCAGGAATGTCAAGGAGGCACCCCAGCGCATGGATGCGGCCAGGAAGGCCGTCGAAGCTGCCGGCGGGAAGTGGGTCGGCTTATACCTCACCATGGGCCGGTATGACATGGTAGTTATTACCGAGGCCCCGAGCGATGAGGCAGCATCGGCCGTGCTCTTGGCCATAGGCGGCGGGGGCAGCGTCCGCACCGAGACCATGAAGGCCTATCCTGAGGCGCAGGCTCGGAACATCATTGCCAAGATGCCCTGAGGATTACTGTTTCAGGCTAACCCGTAATACGCGGGTCTGGTGCGCACCTCGTTGCTGAAGTCGGCTACCACGTCAGCAGTGTTCATGGCTATGCCGGCAGTTTATCTTTACCGGCTATTTCTCGCAGCAGGTTGATGTAGTAGCGGAAACCGTCAAGGGAGACGTCCGGCGGCACCACGTGGTCGAGGCAGGGGAAATAACCGCCGGTCTCCGCAAGATACGGGACTTTGGCCATGACCTCTTCCCGGATGGCGTCCTTGCCTTTGAGAAACACGCGTTTATCAATGTTACCGCCGATGACAAGGGCCTTGCCGTACTTTTTCCGCAGGGCAATGCCGTCCATCCCGGCGGCTACCTCAAGCGGCCACGGGAAATTGACGCCGACCTCCAGCCAGAGGGGGATGAGCTCTTCCACGTTGCCGTCGCTATCAGCGTGGATGATATCAATGCCCTGGCTGTGCAGGAAATCAGTAATTTGCTTATAGCGGGGCAGCATGTATTTCCGTATCATGTCGGGAGAGATGAGTGTGCCGCTCTTGTAGGCCATGTCCTCCCAGAAGCGGACGGTATCGATTCTCAAGTCCTTGAAGGCACCCTTGGCCATCTCCATATCCAGGTAGAGCACCTGGTCCATCATATCCTCAACGAGGTTGGGGTCGTCATAGAACATATAAAGTAGCGGCTCCATGCCAGTCCACTCACGCAGCACCCCGAAGAAACCTTCCATCAGGAGCATGGTTGGGACATCCTCAGCGTTTCTTTTCTGCACATACTCATCCCAGGGGGAGGGCCAGCGCTCCGGTGTATGCGGGTCAAGGCGCTTTTTGTATTCGTTCCAGGTAGCCCGGTCCTTGACCGGACGGTCCAGGTACTTGGGCATGCGCCAGGGGTGTTCCTTGGAGACCTCCACCACCGAGCCACCGAAAGTTGTTTCCACCCGGTGGCGCTCGTCCTCGCGGAGCACCTTGATTTCAAAGACGGGCATGACGGGTGGGGTCACATGGAAGGCGCCCATGCTCTGTGCGGAAGCGATTGCCTTCAAATCGGAGCGATTGTGTTCCGAGATTACCTCCTGCAGGCCGTGAAGGTGCTCGAACCCGAAGTACTCGTTCAGCCCTTCCTGCGTTCTGATTGATTCCGGGGCACCCTGCTTTATCCATTCGTCAAGCGTGTCTGACCAGCAGCGGTGGAACCAGTCCATGACCATGAAATCGCCCAATCTCTCCCCGCGGCAGATGGCCTTGAAGCGCTCCCGTTTGTTTATCGGCTCTTTCATATTATTGACTCCAGTAAATCAGCTATTCTTCCGGCAGGACTCCTGCAATATGCAGTGGCACTATCACGCCTGTTATGCGAATCAAGTCCTGCGTGGCGAAAGCAGCTATCCAGTCCGGGCTATTAACTATAATTCGCCCTGTACCAGGGTCTCCGTGTCCTGGACGCCCTGAATGCCGCGGATTTCACGGATGATTATGCGGGAGAGTTCGAAGAGGCTCTTTCCCTCAGTGGTGGCAATGGCATCCCACTGCCCGAAAACAAGGTTGACCTCGGCTACGCCTGGTATGGCACGAATCTGTGAGAGGGCATCGGCCTCTAGGCCGGGGACCAGTTTTATGAGCAAGTATCCTTTTACCATCGCTGTGTCATTATACTCTCGTATTGTGATACGAATGTACATTGCCGAGCTGTACTGTCTTCACCATTCATAATTAATGTACCATGTAATGCCATTAGTCAAGGTAGCTCAATCAAGTCATTCTTCATCGTTTTACCAGTCTGAATGAAATATAGTATATATATACATACCTTATATTGCAAATATAGTTATTTCATCCGTATTTGCAAAGAAAGTATCATTATCCGAGTTAGTCAAGTGAGATATATATATGATATATATACTTATATGCAATACATAGACAAAAGCGAGCAGCGTCCTGGCTAAAGCCTGAGTCCGTCCGCCCGCCCTTTTAATCCTTTATCTCAAATAAAACCTAATTACTATGGCATACCATATAACTGAATAAATTCCTCAAAGAATTCACCAAACATCCCTAACAGTCCAATTGCCGTTACTAGAACAATAATAACCATTACGTTCAATATCAGTCCTACAGAGCCGGTAACCAATCCTGTAATCGTCCTTTTCTTATATTCCGTTCTTTCCACTAGCGCTATGATACTTAGAATAATCCCTGTTAAACAAATTAGTACTCCCAATGGTGGAAATATCCAGCTAAATAGTCCTACTATCCCTAACGTAATAGCTGCGGTAGCCATTTTTACTTCCTCCTGCCTATATAGTTATGTGTTACTCTATTCTTGTCTGTATATGTTGTCAATATTATGCCGACAGAATCCCCAATAGGGTGGCAGGCTAAAGCCTTGCCACCACCGCCTTAGTCTTTCAGCCAATGCCTTACCAGACGCACTGTAACTAATAAGGGGGAGCTTATTCAGCTCCCCTGGCTCTCAATTATCTAACTACTCCACCAGCCGTCAAGAATAAAGGCTTTTCCCGACTTTTTGTCGTTCTTGACTGCTTATAATCTAGCTTTTGATCAAACGATGCAGCTGAGCTTATCCTTCATAATATTACCGATAGGCTTTATGGATTTTTTCAAGTTAAAGATGTCACCAGATGGGTTTACCATAAAGCAATTACTCTCTAATTCCGCAGATGTTGACGAGTTGATATGTATTTTATTACCCAATAAATTTTTCATACGGCTTATAATTAATCTAAATTCCTTTTCACTTATCAGTAAGTCCGAACATTCAGCAATAACATTAGAATTTATTGTAACTTGCAACAGTTTCCAAATCATGTTTCCCCTTGCATTTAATCGTGTGAGTAGTTTACCGATAGCATATACCTCGTCTAGGTTCACACCGGAAACAATTGTATTTACTTTAAAACTCTCAGATATAGTGCTAAGAGCTTGAATGTTACTCACTATGTTTTCGACTTTACAATGTGTTCCTCTAAGTAAATAATCCACATTTTGATTAATCGCATTTAAAGATACTGTAATATTTATACCGTTTGAACTAGCTAATTTTTTAAAAATATCGTAATTGTAAATTGTTCCATTGGTGGTAATCCATGTAGGATACTTTTGCTCGAATAAGAAATATAACTCGACCAACTCAGGATGGAGTAACGGTTCACCTCCAGATAAGCTTATAGAACTTATCGGAAAATCTATATTATTTATAATACTAATAGCATTTTTCACCGTAAGTAACTCTTTTTTCTGACAGATATTCGATATAGAAAAGCAATACCTGCACGATAAATTACATTCGTTTGTGACCAATATAGTTAAATGAATCATCTCTGTCACTCAAAGTGAACTATTATAAAGAAGACGGAACTAATATCACCTTAGTATTCTGGTTAAGGCAACAACGTGAATGCAAATAGATAATACTAATGCTATCAGAGGACTAAATACAAAATTAAGTAGATAAAGAATCCCTACAGAAACAGCAAATGAGTTTAATATGCCAACTAGACAGAAGATAATGAACGAATCACTTTTGATATTCAAATACAATGGATATTCTTTGTTTAAGTATTTTTCCGAAAATATTGATTTTATATCAGGATTCTCAGAGTTTGAAACAAAATGATTCCTAATTCCATTTATTTGCCTCGTTATTACTGTTGAATACTTCCGATTCATGATTAAACAAAGAAATATTAGAAAGCCTACAATAAAAACAATGAGCAATAATAAGCCCTGATAAAATTCGTCTGTAACTTTATCAAGTATTATCGGAATTGCAACAATAATCGTGAAGTATACACCTATTAGCGCTTGCCTTTGATTCTGGAAATGTCTTTTGTGCGCAAAATTCTCACTGAACTCTGTGAGCAGAAAATCATAATTCTCGATTCCCACAACTACACCTCCTTTATCTTATAAGGTGTAACCTTCTTTATCTCTTTTGCAGCTGTTAATCTTATGCAACAATATCCACGGAGTAAACTATATCCGATATAACCCGGATTAACGAATATAAACGGAGCTAGCATCTTTCCAAGAAATGTTATCCATTCTTCATTTGTTAGAAGGTAATAACCAATGTAGTGAAAGTAACGACCTGTTCTTAACAAAACGCCTTTTCTATTACTTGAAATATCTTTCAGATAAATAATTAGCTCCTTTACGGTCACTCCGCTTCGTGGATGTAAATTCATTAAAGGTAAATGTAAATAACTTTTATTGTTTGCTTCTACAAGTGAGGCAACGGAGAATACTTCTTTTTCTTTACACGCCAATTCTAAATCTTTAACACTTTGTCTCAGAAACTCTGATTTCTCTAGCCAATATTCTTTCACATCTTTATTATATTCAGCATATACTTCTTTTATTGCCTTCCTTCTTTCATGTGTCGTTTTATATATTTGGCTCCAATTTAAAGCAACTTCATGTTTCAAAAGTAGGATATTTCGTACATTATCACACTGTGCAATGAAATCTTGCAGTATATTCAGTGATAATTGTCTATTTTTCATAAATCGTACTTACCTATTTTTAAGCAGGTATTCACGCAGTCTAGCCAATTCTTCAGAAATCCTCTTGTAAAAATATGGAAATTCTAAGAAAATTCTGAGGTAGATTTCTTCGGTTTCCTTAATATAGTTCCAAACCTTGTTTCTGTCTGGATTACTGTATGCGGATTCTAGGTTATTTAGTCTATCTGCTGCCTTTATCAGTTTTACCTCTTTTCTGGACGAGTTGATTTGACTATAGTATTCATTATTATACTTCAATCTATTTTCATAGATATGGTATCTTACTCTTTTTGGTGGCTTTTTCTTTGACAATAAATTTACCATGTTAAATATTTTGTCCCCGAAGGTTTCTTTTATCTTTGATGAATCGAAATCTCGCACATCTTCTAAGACATCATGAAGCAAAGAACCAATTAATACGTCAACATCTATTTTAGTTCTTTCAGAAATATAATATTCAATCAATGATGCCGTCGTAGGCAATAAATGTTGACTTAGGGCATCTGAATCATCATCTCTTTTTATTCCTTTAAAATATGTTTTGTCAATTTCTATCGCTTTTTGTAAACGAGTATTATTCGATAGGCCATGCCTTGCTAGTAAATTATTAAATTCTTCCAGTCTCATATTTGGTGACATTTCATTTCCCTTTTTTATCTAAATACCATCGCTACTTCACTTTTTAAGACATCAAAATGTTAATGTTATTTAATTATACAACTTATTAATAACCGATTTAGTCTTTTAAGCAAAGAGGCTTTAATAGTTATAGAAAAGCCGAATCTAAAAGCTGCTAACATTTTTGCTAACGAACTTTTAAGCACGATAAAAAACAAGGTGGTACTTCACAATACCACCTGAAGCTAAATTACCTATATTAAGTTACTACTAATTACTCTATTTTACTCTCAGTGACGTATCTCTTGTATCTTTTAATCTAAAGTAAATTAGGCATTTGTTTTTCGTGTTTTTCATCCCATACAAAGGATACCTCGTACACTCACTACATCAAGTCTCCGACTTCTCCATTTCATTCCGATCCTTCGGGTGATTTCTTTCGTGCTACTCGGCTTTTTCTCCCTTTGAGGTTGAAAAACACTACTTCTCTATTTACTAAGCTACCTTCACTTTCCTCAACATCCTATTGTAAAGGTCAACACACCTAGACCTATACATACCACTGGCATCTCGGCCATATAATATAAATGCATTCCTAATTAGAGCTATATCATCTTTATCCAAGGACGGCCTCACATGAATATCGCCTTCAACCCCCTTAAGCAGGTCCTCCAATCCATCGTCCTCTACCTCACCAACCACTTCCACCAGCTCACCATCTTTTGCTTTTCCACCCTCCATCAGTAATCTTGCCTGACTTTCCTCCCCTTCCTTATAGCTCCTCATCGCTAACCTTAATGGCGATATTTCTTGCTGTATCTCATCATCCACGTCATGCACATATCCCATCGAAGTCGTTACATTGTCATGCTGTAACAACGCCTTAACCGCTATGTCCGACCTTGTGTATCTCGCCACCAAGCTACCAGCACTATGCCTTAATGTGTGAGCACCAGCCTTTATGCTACCTAAACCCGCCTTAATCGCCATTCGCCTTATCCTGGTAGTCATCGTGTTCGCCCTCATTTTACTACCATCAGGATTACTAAACACATATCCCTTATCGCTACCAGCCATCACCTTGAACATCTCGCACAGCTTCCTATCAAGCCGATACTTCCTCTGTCCTGTTTTTCCTTGTACCAAGATAAAACCATCTTTCACGTCCTTTCCGCGCAACCCTTCAAACTCGCCAATGCGTGCGGTGCTATCCATCAAGCCGAGAACCAAACACTTATCCTTATCAGACTTTGCCATTCCAACCAAGCGCATAAACTCATCGCCGGTATAGTACCGCCTTCGTTTTTTCCTAACGTGAGGAACGTCAGCACCTTCAAAAGGGTTTTTCATGTCGTAGTTTATCCGCATAAATTCTCCAGCAGACCTTCCCACCTTATACATCGTGCGTACCGTTATGTCGGCCTTCCCCACTATACTGGTCAGCCACTCGTTTATCACGACTCGGTTTTCCGGCCATTCTTCCGAGTATTCAGCCAACGCTGTCAAAGCATAGCGGAAGTTTGTTTTCGTTCCCTCAGCCATCCGCTTTCCCTTCAGTACCCGGTCCAAAACTTCCAGCGTTTTCATTTTCGCCTCCTGCCTTTTCCGTTCACTATACACCTGTTATGTACATTTGTCAACATTATACTCCCGAGTTATGGCATTGGCAAACACTATTTACCTAAATAGTCACCCGTTTTAAGGCCCGACTGGGCGATAAAGTCAGCAGCGGCTATCTTGGGCGAGCCGGCTGGCTGTACCCGCTTGACCAGTATGGTTCCACCCGGCGCCGACACCAGAAAGCCGGCTTCTATTATTTCGACTATTTCGCCCGGGGAGCCTTTCACCTTGCCGGTGCGTAGCTCGGAGTCGAAAATTTTTAATTTTAGGCGGCTATAGCTAGTTGTGGCTCCGGGCTGGGGATTGGTGCCGCGGATGAGGTTGTAAACCCTGGGCGCTGGCTCGTTCCAGTCTATGGTCGCCTGCGTGCACAGGCCTTCATAGGTGGCCTTCGCTTCGTCCTGCGGGATGCGGGGCGCTTTGCCCTGTTTGATGAGCGTCACGCTTTCTTTTATCGCCTCTATGCCCAGAGGGAAGAGCTTATGAAAATAGAGCGACCCCACCGTATCATCGGGCGCAATGGCAACTTCTTTTTGCAGCAGGACAGGGCCGGTGTCAATCCCTTTATCCGGCCAGAAGATGGTTAGGCCGGTCCTGGTCTCGCCATTGATGACCGCCCAGTTGATGGCACTACCGCCTCTGTGCCTGGGCAGGAGCGACGGGTGGTACTGTATGGTGCCGAGCCTTGGGTAGTTCAGGACGGACTCGGGCACAATATCGGTAACAAAGGCCATCACGTTCAAATCTGGCTTCAACTTAACATAATTATTATAGACTTCTGGGGCACGCATTTTTTCCGGCTGGAAAACGGGAACACCGAGCTGGAGTGCCCGCTGCTGGAAATGGTTTTCCCGGCCGGGGGTACTGGGAGGCATATAGACCCCGACCATCTCCTCCCCCATCTCGCATAATGCTTCCAGCGTTTTCTCGCCAAAGGCAGCCTGACCGATTAAAACGATGCGCATGGGCTATTCTCCTGTACCGATAATGCTAGACCATAATTTAGACCACGCCAGAAGATGTGTCAAATCAAGGTTGCACCCGATGTCAGTATAGGGATAGAATGCAGCCATAAAAGATACGTGCGGGAAGGGAGGGTGAAAAATGGCGGCGGAAAAATTAACGGAAAGGGCGATGGTGGCGCTGGTGGGGGAGGGGAAACTGAAACGCGCCGATATTCTGGTCACGCGTTCCAAAGGCAGCCTGCTGGGCTGGCTTATCCGGTTTGGCACCAATAGCTACTGGAACCACGCCGCCATGGTCTATGTGATAAAAAATCCGGAACTGGGCTATGACAGCACCTTCATCATTGAGTCTGGTGGTAGCGGCATAGACATCCACAGCATCGGGCACTATTTTGAGCGACCGAAGAAGTACGATGTTGGCATCAAGCGACTGGATAAGGACTGGTTTCAGAACGACCGTGAGGACGGTGGGCTGCGGTTCCGGCGGAGGGTGAGGGGCTTTGCCCTAGAGGAGATTGATGATAAATATGACCACCGGCTCATCGTGGACATCGCCCGCAAAATACTGCGCCAGCTTATCTTAGCGGTCATTTTTCCCTGGCTGCGCCGCAAAGCACCTTCACAGAGAAGGGTGCGGATACCGAAAATTGCCCGGAAACTGGATATAAACGCCTATATCTGCAGCGGTTTCGTGCAGTGGGCGTACTATCAGGGAGTGGAAAAGGTGCTGGCGGAAAGCGGCGATACAGACAGCCAGAAGTTAAAGGACGTGGTCTTCAATCCTGAAATCAGTCAGGATGACAGTGAAGCGGCGCTCCTGTCAACGACGCCGGCAGACCTGGCCAGCAGCGATAAACTGACCTGGAAATACATTGTAAAAGACGGCGTGGTCTGGGAAGTAAAAGGCTGGGAAGATGTTGACGCCGTCTTGAAACATGATTAGCCAAATCATCTGGTTCTGGTGTAAAATGATGGCTGGTGCGTCATTTCAGCTGATACCGGAGTTGGCTATTTGGGAAAACTAAAAGCAAAAAGCGTGCTTCCTTCCGGAAGCTACTATTTCTCCGGCGATGAGGCAGTGGCTGAGGGCGCCATCGCGGCGCGGTGCGGCTACTGTGCTGGCTATCCGATTACCCCGGCCACCGAAACACTGGAAAGGCTTTCCGTTCGCTTCGGTGAGGTGGGGGCGGTCTTCATGCAGATGGAAGACGAGATTGCCTCCATCTGCTCCTGCATCGGGGCGTCATGGGCGGGAGCCAAAGCAATGACCATCACCTCCGGGCCCGGCTTCAGTCTCATGCAGGAAGCGATTGGCTACGCTGTTTTCACGGAAACGCCACTGGTCTTGGTTGATGCGCAGCGCTCTGGCCCCAGCACCGGGCAGGCGACCCGCGTGGGCAGTGGGGATATCATGCAGGCCAAATGGGGCTCGCACGGCGACTATTTGCCCATCGCGCTTTCCCCGTGGTCGGTGCAGGAACTGTACGACCAGACCATAAACGCCTTCAACCTTGCCGAAAGATTCCGGGTGCCGGTTTTCGTCATGGCCGAAGAGGCGACCGCCCATCTGCACGAAAGGATAGAGGTCGGTCCTGAGGTTGGGCTATTTAATCGCGAGAAGAAGCCGGGGGCACCCCCGTTCGGCACTAAAGAAGAAGATGGAGTGCCGCCCATGCCCGCCTTTGGCGACGGCGAGAAGTTACTGATTACTGGCTCCACCCATGACGAGTGGGGGGTGAGGAAAATTACCCACCCCGATATCCACCAAAGGCTGGTGAACCGGCTGCAAAAGAAAATCCTCAACCGCAGCCAGGAAGTTATTCAGTATGAGAGTCACTATCTGGACGATGCCCGGGTGGCCGTGGTCTGTTACGGCTTCACCGCCCGGAGTGCTCTGTTCGCTGCGGAGCAGTTGCGTGAGGAAGGCAAAAAAATCGGTGTACTGCGCTTGAAGACGCTCTGGCCCTTTGCTGATGAGTTAATTAAAGATATAGGCTCCAGAGTGGATAAAATATTTATTCCGGAAATGAATATGGGACAGGTGGCCGGCGAGGTCAGGAAATACGCTGCCTGTGAAGTGATACCTTATAGTCAGGTCAATGGCGAAATCATCCACCCGCACACGATTATGGAGCAGTTGAGGAGGCTGGTGTAGTGGTCAGGGAACTAGAAAAGTATCTGCGTCCGGGCATCGGCATAACCACCTACTGCCCCGGCTGCGGCGAGGCTATTCTTCAGGGGCTTATTCTGCGGGCCATTGACGAGCTCAAGCTGAATATGGACGAGATGTTGTTTGTCTCAGGCATCGGCTGCGCTGCCTGGATACCGAATCCCTACTTTAATGCTGATACGCTGCACACGCTGCACGGTCGGACCGTTGCATTTGCCACCGGCGCCAAGATGGTAAACCCGAAGCTGAAGGTGATGGTCATCAGCGGTGATGGCGACCTGGCCGATATCGGCGGCAACCACCTGATTCACGGTGCCCGCCGCAACATGGACATGACCGTCATCTGCGCCAACAATATGAACTACGGCATGACCGGCGGACAGGTCTGTGCCACCACGCCCAGAGGGGCCCTCACCATGACCACTCATCAGGGCAACCCCTTCCGTCCTTTTGACCTTTGTCGATTGGTGAAGGCGGCCGGTGCCGTCTATGTCGCCCGTTACGCCGTCACCCAGCCCGTGGCGCTGATACGGGGCATCAAGAAGGCTTTGCAGACGGAGGGTTTCACCTTCATTGAGGCGATAACCCCCTGTCCGGTGCAGTTCGGCCGCCGCAACCGGCTGGGCAAACCGGCGGACATGCTCAAGGACCTGATGTCGAAGTGTATTTCTGAGGAAAAAGCGGCAACGCTATCTCCTGAAGAACTGAAGGATAAGATAATTACTGGAGAGCTATAGGTGGCTGAAATCAAGCAGGCGGTCATCTGCGGCTATGGCGGTCAGGGAATCGTCCTGGCGGGCACGGTTCTGGGGCAGGCCGCCTTCAACGATGGCAAGTGGGTGAGTGGCACCAATTCCTATGGCGCGGCCTCGAGGGGTGGCGCCTGCCGGGCCGAGGTGGTCATCTCCGACCAACCGCTCAGCTATCCTTACGTCATTGAAGCCGATGTTTTAATCGCCATGTACCAGACGGCCTACAACCGGTACATCGGGCAGGTCCGTGGGGGGGGCATCGTGGTTTACGATGACCATTTCGTCTCTCCCGGTGAAGCCAGAGGTCTGAAGCAGGTGCCCATTCCGGCCACCAGGACGGCGCTCGATGATTTCAAGAGTGAAATAGTGGCCAATATGGTCATGCTGGGGGCGGCGGTGACGGTAACCGGGCTGGTGACCGAAGACGCCCTGCGCTCGGCAGTCGCCGAGACAGTGGCGGAAAGACTCCGGGAACTCGATTTGAAAGCGGTGGAGGCGGGTTTCCGGCTGGGAAGCGATAGGCCCGCTCAGTGAGCAATATGGTGAAAGGTGAAAGACTGGAATGCCGGTAGAAGGCAGAACGCATATCCCGGTTGTGGAGCACAAGAAGTGTAACCAGTGCCGTATGTGCCGTCTTCTCTGCCCCGACCTAGCCATAACCCTGAACGAAAAGAAGGGCCAGATTCAGATTGACTTTGATTTCTGCAAGGGCTGCGGCATCTGCGCGGCTTTTTGCCCCAAAGAGGCCATAAAAATGGAGCTGGAGAAATAGCTGGGGGAAAGATGGCTTACAAAGCAGTCATGGTAGTGGCCAACCCGATGATTCCACATGACGAGGCAGACTACCGCAAAATCGGGGTGGAATTTATCCCTTGGCCGTGCGAGACGGAAGAGGAAATTATCAATGCGACCCAAGAGGCGGATTTTATCATCACCTTCAAAGTACCGTTTACCAGGAAGGTGATTGAGCGGCTGGAGCAGTGCCGGATGATATACAACATCGGCACCGGCTACGAGTCAATAGACCTGGAAGCGGCCACCGAGCACGGTATCTGCGTTTCCTACCCGGATGCCTACTGTAGCGAGGAAGTCGCCGAGCATGGCATGGCGCTTATCCTTGCCTGCGCCCGGAAGCTGTTGCCTCTGGACCGGGCGGTGAGAGAGGGGAAATGGGACTCGTATGAGAAACGGGAAATACGGCTTAAAATCTTACCGCCGATGTTCCCGGTGCAGGGGCAGACCCTCGGACTTATCGGCTTCGGCCGGATTGGCCGCAAACTGGCCCCCAAAGCTAAAGGGTTTGAGATGAGGGTGATTGCCTATGACCCGTATGTTCCCGCCGGTGTTTTTGCAGAGTGTGGCGTGGAGAAGGTGGAGCTCGATTACCTGCTCGAAAACTCGGACTTCGTATCGGTGCACGCCGCCTTCACTTCAGATGCCAGACACATGATGGGGGCGGAGCAATTCAAGAAAATGAAGCCGACGGCGTACCTCATCAACTGCGCCCGCGGCGAGTTCATCGACGAGGCAGCGTTGTGCCAGGCACTTTCTCGCAGAGAGATTGCCGGTGCCGCGCTGGACGTGATACAGGGGGAAAAAATGCCGCCGGACCACCCCCTGCTCAAGCTGGACAACGTTATCATCACGCCGCACACTGCCTACTACTCGGAGGCAGCGCTGGGCAGGCTTAGAAAGCGGCCGTTCGAGGAAATTGCCCGCATGGTGAACGGCCAGTGGCCGCAGTGGCTGATTAACACCGGGGTAAAGGAAAAGTTCGAGCGCAGATGGGGAAAGCAGTCTGCATAAAGAGGTGAGTGAAAATGAAATTTCAGGGCGTTGACTATTACCAGCTTGATGCCTTGCTCTCCGAAGAGGAGAAGATGACCAGGACACTGGTCAGGGAGTTTCTGGAGAATGAAATAGAACCACTGGTGCCCGATGCCTTTCACGAGGAGAAGCCGCTGGGTATGAAAGTGCTTGCCCCCAAGCTGGGAGAGCTGGGTATGATTGGGACACTCCTCCCCGAAGAATACGGGGGGAGTGGGGCAAATTATATTACCTTTGGGCTTATATGTCAGGAAGTGGAGCGGGTTGACAGCGCCCTGCGCAGCTTTATCGCCGTCCAATTTGGCTTGGTAGAGTACGCCATATGGCGATATGGCTCAGAGGAGCAGAAGAAAAAATGGCTGCCGCTGATTGCCAGCGGGGAGAAAATAGGCTGTTTTGGCCTGACCGAGCCTAACCGCGGTTCGGACGTGGCCGGAATGGAAACGGTGGCCAAAAAGACTGCCGATGGCTGGGTGCTGAACGGGACCAAGCAGTGGATAACCGAGGCATCAATTGCCGACGTGGCCGTGGTCTGGGCCCGAGCCGATGAAGGTGTGAAGGGCTTTATCGTGGAACGGGGTACCGAAGGCTTCAGCCAGACCGCTCAGGACCGCAAGGGCTCCATGCGTGCCAGTGACGTGGGCGAGCTGGGCTTTTCTGACTGCCGGGTACCGCTGGAAAATGAGATGCCAAACGTGAAAGGGCTGAGTTCTCCGCTCAGTTGCCTGAGCCAGGCCCGCTACGGGATTTCCTGGGGTGCGATTGGCGTTGCCATGGACTGTTACGAAACGGCCCTGAATTATGCCAAGGAAAGGGAGCAGTTTGGCGCTCCTATTGCTGCCTATCAACTGGTACAGGAAAAGCTGGTTACCATGCTGATTGAGATAACCAAGGCGCAGTTACTGGCCTACCGTCTGGCCCAGCTCATGGACGAAGGTAAAGCGAACTATACCCATATCTCCATGGCCAAGAAGAACAATGTTGCCACCGCCCGCATGTGCGCCAGGCTGGCCAGGGAGACGCTGGGGGCCAACGGCATATCTCTGGATTATTCCCCCATCAGGCATATGGCCAATATCGAATCGGTCTATACCTACGAAGGGACAGACGATGTCCATACCCTGATTCTGGGGCAGGATATCACCGGAATACCGGCATTTCGCCGGGCATTATAGGGGGTCAGGTTGAAAATACTGGCCATAGTCGGCAGCCCCAGGCTTGATGGGAATACCAATTACCTGGTCGACCAGGCGCTGGCTGAGGCAGAGAAGCTCGGGGTGGAAACGGAAAAGATAGTCATCAGCCAGCATAGAGTGAACCCCTGCCTCGGCCATGATAACTGCGCTTCCCGTGAGTCCTGCACCCAGAAGGACGATGCCGGCTGGATTATCGACAGGTTTTATGAAGCGGACGGGGTTATCCTGGCCACTCCGGTCTATTATTTAAATGTGACCGCCCAGATGAAGGCTTTCCTAGACCGCAATTATTTCCCGTACAAGAAGAACATTCGCGGCCGGGCTAGGGCGGTGGGCATCATCGTGGTCGCTGAGCAGATGGGCATCGAGGACACGCTTTATACCCTGCACCAGTTTATCGATTGGGTGTTCTTTGTCGGCAAAAGCCGACGCTTTGTGGTGAGCGGGTACGCCAACAAGCGGGGGGAGGCGCAGAAAAATGCCCAGTTAGTGGCCGAAGCCCGTGAGCTGGGGCGGAAAATGGTGGCAAGTCTGAAGCAGGAGTTATAGATTGAAAATCGGTGTTATTTCAGATACACACGCTAAAAGCATTGAAGAGATACCGTGGACAATTATGAGAGCGCTGGAGAAGGTTGACCTTATCGTCCATGCCGGTGATTTAACGGAGAGGGCGGTGCTCGAGGGGCTCAGGGAGATAGGGGAGGTAAGGGCGGTGCAGGGCAACATGGACTCAGGCGAACTGAAGCGTATGCTTCCCGATAAACGGACTATTGACGTTGACGGGAAACAGATCGGTCTGGTACATGGTTCTGGTGGGCCGTGGGGTATCGCGGAAAGGGTACGACCGCTCTTCGGTGATGTGGATATTATAATCTTTGGACATTCTCATTTATCATGCCATGAGTATATCCGGGGAACACTCATGTTTAATCCGGGGCGGGCCCGGGATTCCTACGGCATGATAACGGTAGGTAGAGAGATAAAGGCTGAGGTAATAAGGGTTTGAACCGACAAAAACTGGTCTCACAGATAATGCAAAGGGGGGTATAACCGTGTCTGCCGTAAAGAGTGGTGAAGTCAGGAAGCCGCTCTTTTTTTATGGCTGGGTCATTGTCGGCATGGCTATAATAGCCATGGTCCTGGTCTATGGCACGCGGCACTCCTTTCCAATCTTTTTCCCGCCGATTCTCGACGAGTTTGGCTGGAGCCGTGGCAGCACGGCCTTCATACTTTCTCTGAACCTCCTCATGTACGGTTTAACGGCACCAATCGCTGGCAGCCTGTACGACCGATGGAAGCCGCGACGGGTAATGCTGATTGGGGTTACCGTTCTGGCACTGGCCATGGCCGGCTGCGCTTTTGCCCATGAACTCTGGCATTTTTACCTGTTATTCGGCTTCTTAGTGCCTGTAGGCACGGCGTGCAGTGGCTGGCCGATGCTTGGGCCGACGCTGGCCAACTGGTTTGCTAAAAGGCGCGGGCTGGTGATAGGATTGGCCCAGGCTGGTGGTGGTCTCAGCTTTGCTTACGGCATGTTTGCTGAGTTCGTCATCTCCCAGGTGGGCTGGCGCTATACGTACTTTGTTATTGCTGGTATCGTTATCGCTGTTCTCGGTCCTCTTTACCTTTTCTTCTACCACTACCGTCCGGAGAAAAAGGGTCTGAAACCATATGGGGCTGATGATACTCGGGTAGCTATTGAGCTGGAAGCCAGTGCCGCGGTGGACCGGAAATCTGTATCCAATGACTGGACGTTGCGGAAAGCGCTCGGTACATATCAGCTGTGGTTTCTTATAGCGGCGCAATCGCTTTACTGGGGCGTCGGCGTCTTTCTGGTGCTGGGCCATCAGGTCAAGTTTACCGAGGATGTTGGCTACAGCAGCACCTTTGCTGCCTCTGTCTTTGCCCTTTTCGGCATATTCGCGGCGGTTGGCCAGCTGTCTTCGATGCTGTCAGACTGGATGGGGAGGGAGAAAATGATGACCATCGCCGTCATTCTGACCATGGGCGCGCTGGCCGCTTTAATTTCAGTACACGATACTTCACAGCCATGGCTTCTCTACCTGTACGCGATATGCTTTGGCTATGGGGCCGGGCTGAGTTCACCGGCCATCTATGCTGGTCTGGCGGATATCTTTTATGGTCGGCATTTTGGCATCCTGTCTGGACTGCTGATGTGCGGGTTCGGTATCGGCGGGGTAATTGGGCCGTGGCTGGGCGGTTTCATCTATGACCTTACCGGCAGCTACACCAACGCCTTTATTTTAGCCACGGTGTGTTTTGCGCTTTCCGGCGTTGTTTTCTGGATTGCGGCACCGAGGAAAGCAGAAAAACTGAGGGCCAAGTTGTAAATTTCTATTCCGGCCTGTCCGGTAGCCGCGCTTTTTTGCTCGTGCTGATGGGCTCAGAGGACATTCATGCTCAGATATCGTTCCGCTCTATCGGGCAGGAGGGTGACGATGGTCTTACCCTGCCCTGACTTGCGGGCGATTTCAAGTGCGGCCAGGACATTGGCGCCAGAGGAAATGCCGACCATCAGGCCTTCCTCTCTGATGAGCCTTCTCGTCATCGCCACCGCGTCATTCTCTTTCACCGTAATAACCTCGTCTATGAGGTCGAGGTCGACCAGTTCCGGGATGAAACCGGGGCCGATACCCTGAATAATGTGGTTGCGGGGCTCACCATGGCTCATAACGGCCGATTCTGCCGGCTCCACGGCGATGATTTTGACCCTGGGGTTGGCCTGCCTCAGCGCTTCCGCGACGCCCATCAGGCTGCCGCCGGTGCCGACGCCGGCCACGAAGACGTCAATGTCTTTACCAACTGCCTGTAAAATCCGTTTGCCGGTAATTTCACGGTGGGCATCAATATTATCCCGGTTCTCAAACTGCCCGGGGAGCCAAGCGTCTTTATTCTCTTCGGCCAGCTGCTTGAGTTTTTCCAGCGCGCCCGGAAACCCCTCCGCTTCCGGGGTAAGCACAATCTCGGCACCGAAGGACTGCATGAGCTGCTTTCTCTCCTGGCTCATGTGCTCCGGCATCACCGCCACAAAGTGGTACCCCCTCAGGGCAGCAATCATGGCAAAGGCAATGCCCGTATTACCACTGGTCTCTTCAATTATCTTGCTGCCTGGCTTGAGGATTCCCTTTTTCTCAGCGATGTCGGTCATGTAAAAGGCCATGACATCTTTGATACTGCCGCTTGGATTTAAGGCTTCCAGCTTGGCCAGGATAGTGGCTGCGGTATCATTTACTTTTTTAAGTTCCACCACCGGTGTATTGCCAATCAGCCTCATTAAGCCGTTCTTCATCAGTCCTCCTTCACGAGGAACAGGAAATATTGACCCACATCAACTTCATTCTGAACATAGACACTTTACGTAAATGAAAATGCTTTGTCAAACAGGCAGGTTGACATTGAGCATCCATGCGCCTAACATTGGGTTCAGAAGGTAACTGCGGCGGCAGGAGGTGAGGTCTTATGTCCTGTTATTTCCGTCACCTGCAGGAAGTCTTTAAGGAAGCAGAGATTGAGGTCAGCCTCGGAAACAAGAAACAGGTTGACCGGGCAATTCATGGTATTGTCGGCGTCAACTATAAGGACTGCTCGGCCACGTGGCGAAAGCTGAAGCAGGAAATACTCAGTGACGAGCCGAAACGGCGCGATTTCATTGCCCGTCTACGGGACGCAGTGTGCTGAAAACGTTCCGGGTGGCCGATTAAGTGCCGATAGTTTTCAGTATATTGCGCGCGGCGCTCCGTATTACGCCGGTCATGTCCAGGGAGAAAAACCGGGCCCCCTGGTTGATGAATTCCCTTATCTGTTCCGGTCGGTCAGCACTGGCCGCCCCCACCCCCACCACCTTGCCGGCGGCATTACCCTCGGCAATGACTCGTTTCACCGCGTCCTGAATCTTCGGGTCGTCCAGTTTGCCGGGGATACCGGAGGAGACGGAGAGGTCGACCCGGCCAATCCAGAGCACATCAAGTCCCTCCACGGTGAGAATCTCCGGCAGGTTCTGCAGCGCTTCCATTTCCTCTATCATGGTGATAATCATGGTCTCGCGGTTGGCTTCCCGGATATAGTCAGCAATGGGCATACCGCTCAGGCTCAAGGGGCGGCCGCCAGCACCGCGTTCTCCGTCCGGGGGATATTTGACCGCTCTGACGGCGGCTTCAGCGTCCTGTTTGGTATTGCAGTGGGGAAAGATAATGCCCATAGCGCCGGAATCGAGAAGGCGGGCGGTAAAGCCGGGTTCACTGTTCGGCACGCGGACTATGGGAGTCAGACCGGCGAGCTCCGCCGCCCGGAACATATCTTGGCAGGACTCCTCGCTGGAAGGTCCGTGTTCGAGGTCGAAGTAGACGAAGTCAAAGCCGATACCGGCCAGGCTCTCCACGACATATGGTGCGCTGAAGTCCATTCGGGTGCCGATGACTGCCTTGCCTTCTTTCAGTTTCGCCTTGGTGGTGTTTTTCAATATCACTTTCCTGGTTCCTCCTTTGCTAATCGTGACACTTCAGCAGTACCTTCATGAAATTGGCGCCGTGCTCAATTTCTTCGAAAGTCTCCTGTACTCTTTCCAGCGGACGAACGTCGGAAATCAGTCTGTCCCACGGGACGGCCCGGGAAGCTACCAGCCGGATTGCGGTCTCGAAGTCCTCCGGCTCATACAGCCTGACTCCCTGGGCTCTCAGCTCCCGGAACATGAACTGGCCCAGGGCAACCGGTACCGGCCCGGCAAAGATACCGACGATGACAATACGCCCCCGGGTTCTGGCCAGCTTGGTCATCATTTCCGCCCCCGGCGCCAGCCCGGTTACCTCGAAGACTACGTCAGCCCCGGCCGTGCCGGTTTTCTCCGATACATACGCTGGCAGGTCGGCCTCCTTCGGGTTGACCACCTCCAGACCGAACTCCCGGGCCAGGCCAATGCGGAACGGGTTGATTTCAGAAACGATGACGCGGGCTCCCTTCAGTTTCGATTCCAGAGCCACTAATATGCCGATAGGCCCGGCACCGATGACGACCACGTGCTGATTTTCGGTGACCCGTCCATCGCGTACCACGTGTGCTGCTACCGCCGCCGGTTCAATCACTGCCGCCAGCTTGAGGTCGATATCATCCGGCAGGCGGTGCAGTGTTTCCGCCGGCACCGTCCAGCTGCCCTGTAAACACCCCGGCGTGTCCACGCCGAGCACATTGATGTGGTGGCAGACATTGAAATGGCCTGCCTGGCAGGCCGGACAGCGACCGCAGGCAACCAGCGGTCTGACCACCACTTTATCACCTGGCTTGAATTTGGCGACGCCTTTGCCGACTTCCGCCACCGTGCCGGACATCTCGTGGCCGATGACCTGGGGTATCTTGACGCGGTGGTCCATGTGCCCCAGATAAATATGGACATCCGTGCCGCAGATGCCGCCATAGGCAATATTGAGCCTGACCTCTCCGGTTTCCGGTGGCTGGGGTGGGGAATCAACAACCCGGAAGCTCTTATTTCCCTGGTAGAACGCTCCTTTCATAGCTACTCCCCCGAAAAGAAGTTTCTGTAAAGTATGAGCAATGGCTATTGCGGGTATTAGTATAGCATATTAACCGGTATCTCAGGTAGTAATAAACTGAAACCGTTGGCAGTTCGGTGTGGCGTGCCAAGGCGGGTTATAAATGGGGTTATTGAATGTTGCCCAGGTATCAGGCGGAGCATTGATTTAAGGCAGTGTTTAATCGTAGCTGTAGGTGAGTGGGTAAAGCTCGCTGCCGGGCAGGTCGGCACGGCCGTGGAGTTCTTCGGAATACCATACGAAAGTGTTCTGCGCAAGAACCTGTACGCCACCGGCAGCGCCAAACAACTGCACATTGGACAATAATACAGTACCAGTGGGAGCATACAGCACCGTCTCAGCAACGCCGGGTCCGGCTATCGTGATATCTCCGTAGAGGGAGGTGATGACGGGAATAAATTCAGAACCGTAATAAGCGCCTCCGGTTATATCGATATCTCCCTCGCAGAGAACGTGCTCATTGCCAAGTATGACTCCGTTGCTGACGGTAACGGAGCCGAGAACATATAGAGGCCCTTCCAGTTCCACCACCGTCCAGGCGTCTACTATCAGGTCGCCGGTAATGTACAGAGGTCCCACGGGATAAGTGCCGCCACCGCTATACTGGAGGTTACCTTCGTGGGTGCCGCCTTCCTGGGCTATGGCCTGATACAGCGCGGCATTGGTGCCGGGGAAAGTTATATTCTCGCTGCCTGGCGTGGCTGTCCAGGGCTCGGCAATGTATTCTTCGCCGTCAATCGTGGTTACGGCGGTGGCATCGCCGTATACCTTTCTATCGCCTTTCTTGGGACCGACAAGCTCTATATCATCATTGCAATGTATATCGGCGCCAATACCCGGGTCCGGGAATGTATCCACACTTGTATTATCAATATAAAGATAGTCCACTGCGGCCAGGGCATAAGCAAAGGCACCGTGACTGAGGTTAACAAATGACCTTATTGTGGTGCTGCCACAGCCGCCGCCACTGGCGGTGGAGTTTATGGAATAAAGACCGCCCCCCTGATATTCGGCATTAACATTTACCGTCCGGTCATTAAGGGTGAAATTGGCCGATAGCGGTGTGTCAATATAAGTGCCAGGGTCATTGTATATTTCACAGGTGGCATACTGCACGCCGGCGTCTGCCGAGTAATCATTTAAGGTTTTGCATTCAATGGTCTGGTTGTACTGCAGGTTGGTGAACACGTGCTGCAATACTGGAATTACCAGCAGGCTACCTACCGCCAGCAGGATAAGGGCGATTATCAGGGTTTGTCCGGACTGGTAGTTCTTAAACATTTTTATCACTCTATAAATATGATACTACAGGAAGCGCGATTAATGAAGATTCATGCCAGCAAAACAATTCTAATTTCCTAAAATTTAAAACCGTCAGCAAGAGAAAAAGATAGCCCGGGATTAACCCCCGGGCTATCAAGGCTGAACCTTTGTGCTTGAGCTACACCATGCTATTATTTGTGGCTCTGTATGTTCCCTTTGTCGAGCTGACCAAAAATGGCAGGCGGCCCACTCTTACTGCCAAACCAGACTCCCATTACCAAATCATAGGAGGCTCCTCCCTCGCCACCGTCACTTAGGTCAACCCAATAGGTTGTTGGCACTCCGTCTACTACGCAAGACCCGCTCAAGAAGATCAAGCTGCCCATAACGTTACATTGAGAAATGGTACCGGATACCTTCATCCCGGAGTTATGGTTGATGAGATGAAACTGCCCCTTGGCGCCATTTCCCTGGTCTTGGGCGCTGAAGCCAAACGAAATTTTATCTCCGGGAGCCGCATACGCGGTCGGCCAGGCGTTGTGCACAAACGTACCGCCACCGGTTACCTTGCTTCCTGAACCAGCGCTCACACCATATCCCGTACCGCTTATCATCAGCGCTACCAGCAGTAAACTAACCAGAACATATTTCGCTTTCATTTTTCCCACCTCCTAATTTATTTAGGATACTTTGATTTTAATTGTCATACATGTTACAAGTCAATTAAGAGCGGGCATAATTTATTACAAAGTTGTTACAACTGGTTAATATTTCCTAAAAACTAAAGTAATAGACTCAAAAAAGAGTCCCGGCTTTCTTCCTAAATTCAGCTAACTACAACCTCTGGCCTACATCATATATTCTGGTTACCGTTTCTCCTTCGCGGGAGGCGCTTATAGTAAGCCGGTAGTACCCCAGGGTGACGTTCACCGTGTTGAAAGAGCAGTTATCCGTGTTCATATAGTCGGCAATCATGGTCTCCGCAATGAGGTTATTAGAGGCATCATAAAGCTCCCGTTTCAATCGGCTGCCATCGAAGCTGTACTCAGCGCGATTGTCATTGTTCTCATCTGTGTCAACAGGGATTTTCAGAATTAATGGAAAACCATCGGGAGCAGTGGCGGTAACGTTCCTTGATGTCTGGACATCGCGTGTAATCCAGAACCCGGCGTTCTGTACATTGGGCAGGGCGGAATTCTGTCCGGCTGCCTGACCGTAGTTCAAGAATAAAGTGGTCAGGGTGGCGGCAATTGCCCCGACCACCACGGCCATGATGGCCGAGCCAACAACTAGTTCCAGCAGGGTAAAGCCTTTCTGGCTCTTAATCATCACTTTAGCCACTATGCTGATATATGGATATTTGCATTTTCTGCTCATTATTTCGCCTGACGGTTATGTTTACGCTTTGCAGTTCAAATCCGCCCTCAGCTTCGCTGATGACCACTTCTGGCGCGCTGATATTAACCGAATAGCCGGCGGCGGCGAGGTCGGATGGAACAGTAATCAGCTCATAGCTCGTTGCCGGGTAATCAGGGTTGTAATCTTCCACATGAATATAGCCCTGAACCTTGACGTATTCTATCTGTGACTTGGCCAGGCTTTCTGCGGCCACTCTTTCCTGGCTGATACCTATGGCATTGAAGGTGCTGGTCATGCCGCTGATATAGGCGACGGTAATTACGCCCAGTATAGCCAGTCCGACGAGGATTTCAAGAAACGTCACGCCCTTCTGCCCCAGATTCATGCTGCCGGCCCTGTCTCGCGTCCATCGCATGATACTGTTCCTCCACCGACCCAATCCATGGTTCTGTTAAAGGTTAAACAGAAGATTTACATATTGTTGTCTACTACTAGTATCATATACGAGACAGCGTGCAATTACAACTTACCGCCACATCCCTGAGCGTGTTTGTAATAATTTTGTAATGGCTCTGGTCTGGCTGGTCAATATGGGTCGGGGAGTTGGGAGGCGGCCGTCTAATCGGTGGCCAGGTCGCCTATTGTGGCCGCGGTCAGGCGGGCAATATCTGCTGCCTTCAGTTTGACCAGCTTGGACCTGGCGCCGCCGCCACACCAGACGTAATCACGGAGCATGACCCTGCGGTCAATATAGACCGGTATTCTTTTTTTGTGGCCTACCGGTGGTATGCCGCTGGTGGGGTAGCCGGTGGCCGCCGTGGCAGCCACATCGGAGGCCAGCCGTACCGACTTCGAACCGGAGCAACGTTCCAGCTTGTGCCGGCTCACATCGGTATCGGCAAGCACCACCGCCAGCACCGGCCTGTCATCCTGGTCAACGAAGACGAGGGACTTGACAATCTCACTTAAAGGTACGCCGCTGGCCTCTGCCGCCTCGGCGGCATGGTGGGTGGCCCTTTTCTCCAGAAATTCGAATTCCACCTTTTTGCTGACCAGGAAGGCGGCCAGGTTCATTATACTGCCCACAGCCAGCAATTCTACACCGCAGAGACGCCTTTTACAATATTACAGGGCGCTGGTATAAATATTCCTGACGTCCTCTTCCGTCATATTTCTGGGGTTGGGCACGAAGAGGCGGGCCAGCTTCATACCCCCTTCCACCAGAGCTGGAATGTCGGCCTCGGTGGCGCCATAATCGCTCAATCTGGCCGGAATGTTGAGGATTTCAAGCAGGTTGAATAGATAGTCCACCAGTTCTTCGGCTGCCTCGTAAGGGGACAGTCCTTCTGTATCTATACCCACCACCTGAGCGATGGTGGCGTACCTGTTTAAATCGCCGATTTTGTTGTAATCGATTACATACGGTAGCAGGACCGCATTGGCCCGGCCGTGGGACATTTTATATTTGATACCCAGTATATTAGAAAGGCCGTGAATAGCGGCGGCTCCCGCACTATTCAAGGCCAGGCCAGCAAGCGTAGCCGCGAGCGACATATTAGCACGGGCCTCGATGTTCTCCGCCTTGGCGTAAGCTGCGGGCAGGTTTTCCGCGACCAGGCGGATGGCCTCGATGGCCGTGATTTCGGAGAAAGGCGTGGCATTGAGCGAGGCATAAGCTTCGATGGCGTGAATCATGGCATCAATGCCGGTATCGGCGGTGACCTTGGGTGGCATTGACAATGTGAGCAGGGGGTCGACGATAGCAACATCCGCTAAAACAAATTGGCTGTAAATCGACTTTTTCAGCTTTTCGGCTTCATCTATGAATACTATCACCCGGGTGACCTCGCTGCCGGTGCCGGCCGTGGTCGGCAACAGTATTTTGGGGAGCCCTCTGCCGGGCACAGTGTCCCGTCCGGCATAGTCCAGTACCTTGCCCTTGTGCTTGGTCATGATGGAAATGCCCTTGGCCACATCCAGCGAACTGCCCCCACCGACGCCGATAACGATGTCGGCGCCGATGCTGACTGCCAGCTTTGCCCCGTCATCAATGTTCCGGGCCGGTGGCTCAGCCTCGACCTGGTCGAAAATATCGTAATCTATCTTCTGGGCTTTCAATGAATCCTGTACACCCGCCAGCAGGCCGGCTTTCATCACTCCCTTATCGGTAACTATAAGCGCCTTTTTGGCTTTGAATTGCGCTGCTTCCTGACCCACCATACTGGCTGTGCCATTGCCGAATATAACCTTGTTTGGCGAAATGAACAAATTGACTTTGTTAATCATAGAGGCACCTCGCTTTCATCAATTTAAAACCAACGGTTTGCCACTATTTTAGTACGCCAGCTGTCAAGTATCAATAATGAAGCACGAGAAAATTTGGCCGGGGAGGGCGGGCATAAAGGAAAGAGTGTAATTATAGAGCCAGCATCCGAGGAGTTATTTTATTCGATGTATTTGAGGCAGTTTTTGATTTGCTCAAGGTGGCAGACAGTGTTGGGAGAGGTGGTATCAATATCGACAATGCCATCGCGGTCAACAGTATATTTAAACTGGCTGAATCGCTTGGTGAGGTAGTGGGGATAAAGGCTGTGCTCCACTGAGGGAAACTGCGCCATGTCATTTGTTGCCCTGGTAATAGCCGGGACCTCTTTCACCCTTTCCAGCACTCTCATGGATTGGAGGGCGGTCGATACTACATAGTGCTCATAGAGTGCCGATACTTCCTGGGCTTCTGCTATCAGTCCTGAAGCTACGGCTGGCGCTTCAGCAATTGAAATCTTCAGGTTCATAAAGCTGAATTCCATCTCGTCATCAGGCTGGGCAAAGGTGAAATAGCTATTGCCCAGTAATAGAAATGAGAAGGAGATGATGGCGAGTAGCGCCACCCGCGGTACATTAACGTAAAGAAATCTCATGCCTCACAACTACCCCGCATTATTCCCGTTCATGACATATATTTAATCTACTATGCGCCGTGCTGATAGTAAATCACCCATTTTTACGATTCGGCATGCTCTAATGGGTGATTCAGAAGGTCACCCGCCTTATCGGTGCTATTCAGAGCTGATAATGCGTTTCCCGTCAAAGCGAGGCACAACTTGATATTTATCTATCTGGCTGGCGTATTCCAGGTCAGCGGCAAAGCCAATGCTTTCCAGGTAGCGGCCATGTTCGCTGGCAGTGAGCACGGCCAGCGGCTTTTCCCGGTTCATCCCGGCGTATTCGGCCGCTGATATAGCGGCATCACCGAGCTCGGGCGGCGTTCCAGATTTAACCAGTTCGGACTGCAGGCGTAGCACCAGCAATCCAGCGCCGTACGTGTCCTCCAGCGATGGCTCGCCGTGACGCCCCGCACAGACGAGAAAAATTCTGCTTATGGCGTTACCGGCCGTGGCTTTGATAGTTGCCGCGGACACTGCGGACAGGTTGACCAGTGCCCCGAGGTACACGGGCCTGGCACTGCCTCGAAAAGCCCGTTGCAGGGCCGGTGTGCCGTTGGTGGTTGAGAAATAAATCACTTTGCCGGCCATTTTGCCTGCGTCAAGATATTCGATAGGGGAGTTCCCCAGGTCAAATCCGGGAATGGGCAGTCCTCTTCTTTCCCCGCCAAGCAGGAAGGGGATGTTATCTCCTGATTTGGCACGTTGCCTGGCCTCCGCGACGGTAGTGCAGGGACGCACCTCACGGGCGCCATTTGCCAGTGCCGTGACTATGGTGGTGGTGGCGCGGAGGACATCAATAACCACACATATGGCGTCTTCAAGGCGGGGTGGAAGCAACCGTGGAGTCAGGATAATGTCTATCTTCATAATCCAGGCTAAAAGTCAATATTAGTCAGGCTAGACCGATAACAGTATATCATATAGCTGGATTGGGGCATAAGCAACTCAGGCTAATTTCTGGTCAGGCAGTATTTCAGAAGAGCGCGGTCAGATAAAAAGAAAGGCGGGCACGGCGTAAAGTCGGCCCGCTTTCTTTATATCCGGTTTGCTTTTAAACCGGGTCACTGCCTCCAGTGACCAGCGCTATTTAAAAGTTACGATGCCTCACCTTTACCGTATCATCATGCTCGGCAGCCACAGAATCAGGTTGGGCCAGATAACCAGTAGTGCGATGGCAATCAGGATAAGAATGACGAAGGGAATTACCCCACGTATTATATCGGCTACAGTCACTCCCAGTGATGGGTCGGCAGCACCCCGGCAGATATAGATACCCATGGCAAATGGTGGCGTCATAAAAGATGTCTGGAGATTAACGCAAATCATGATGGCAAACCATATGGGGTCAAATCCAAGAGCTTCACCAATAGGAGTTATAATCGGGACCATGATGAAGATAATGCCAATCCAGTCAATGAACATGCCTAGGAGGAAACAGATGAACATGATAACGGCAAAGGCAGCCCACCTGCCCCCTGGAGTAGCTAGGATAAGCTCGGAGACTACCTGCCCTCCTCCAGCACCTAGAAAGACACCGGTAAAGGCGAAAGACATTGAGCCGACGAGAAGAATGAAGCCGGAGAGCCTGGCGGTCATCAGGGTGACCTCTTTCAGGACGTCCCAGGTAAAACGGCGGTAGGCTATGGTGAGCAAAGTCGCGGCAAAGGCACCAACACCGGCAGCTTCAGTGGGGGCGGCGATGCCCATAAAAATAACCCCCAGCACGGACATGATGAGTATGGCCGGTGGCACCAGCGCCACGAGCAGCTTCGTCGTTTTCTGTAAGAAGGGGAGAGCCCTTTCCTCAATAGGCACCGGTGGGGCGATACCTGGCTGTATAAATGAACGGATGGCAATATAGCTGATATAAAGAGCAGAGAGAATGAAACCGGGAACAAAAGCGCCAAAAAATAGCTTGCCTACGGATAGTTCTGCCATAGGCCCGTAGAGGACAATCATAATGCTGGGTGGGATGAGAATACCCAGAACGCCACCAGCGGTACAGGCGCCGCTGGCAAAGCTTTTCGCATAACCTCGTTTTATCATTGAGGGCAGGGCGACCAGTGTCAGCAGCGTGACCGAGGCGGTAATAATGCCGACGGTTGCTGCCATAATAGTACCAACAATTACGGTAACCACCGCCAGTCCACCCCTGAAACCACCCAGCCACAGGTATAATACATCATAAAGCCTTTCAATTATCCCGGAGCGTTCCAGCATCACACCCATAAAAACGAACAGCGGAACCGCCAGGAGAGTGTAGTTGAGCATTATCTTCTGGGCACGGAGATAAAGCATCTGCGATACCTGGCCCTGCCAGACAAAGATACCGACCACCAGGGCGATTATGCCGACCACGTAGGCTAACGGGTAACCGGTTAAGACCAAAACCAGGACTGCCCCAAGCATTACAACAGCAACAACTTCCGGACTCAATTCAATCATAGGCTTTTATTCCTTATCAACATATAAAAGCTGCGGGTGATTCCGGCCAGGCCCTGGAGACCAAGTAATGTCCAGCCTAGTGCCACCACCGTTCTTAAAGGATAGTACGGCGGATACCAGTATGTCTCCACCATTTTCTCCTGGATTTTCCAGGACTTGAGCGTCCACGCCCACGAGGCGCTGATGACGAAGACAATCACTGGCAGAAACATCGCTATCCCGCAAATGACATCAACCATTGCCTTTCCCCGCGGTGATAGATGCGAATAAAAGACATCAACCCGGACATGGGCGTCGTGTCGCTGGGCATAGCAAAAAGCAAGGGCATACATGGCACAACCTAGCTGCAGGCTACTCTCATATGCCCACATTGTCGGATGGTTGAATCCGTAGCGCATGGTAACTTCCATGGTCATTACCAGAACCAGAACTATGGCTAACCAGCGCACTGACCTGCCTGACAGGTCACTAAGCTTGTCAATAAACCCGAGTACTTTTCTCATTGTTCTTCTTTCTCAAACCTGCCAAGGGGGGAAGTCCCCTGCTCCGCGCAATTGCTCACGGAGCAGGGGAGATCAGCTCTTACAATCGTGGGAAGGTCGCGTACATGGTGGTCTGGAAATCGACTATGGAGTCGAAGACTTCCTTGTAGAAGGGATCCTTGGCCGATTCTTCACCGTACAGAATCAAGGCCTGCCGGTACAGTTCGTCTTCGATATCCTTTGGAATCTGGGTAATGTTAGTGCCATAATCCTGGAAGTCCTTTACCGCCTGGACATCGAGCTGCGTCATTTCGGCCAGGTATCTCCAAGCTTCGGAGTGAGCACAATTAATACACAGACTCTTCAAGCCGTCATCCAGCTCTGCCCAGGATTCCCCGCTGAACATAACGGGAAGCCACTCGCAGGGCTGCCGGACTGGCGAGAGATAGACATTCTCGGCAAGTTCATAGGTGGAGAGTGACCAGTCCATCGCTGGGGAGCTCAGCTGGAAGGCATCGATAACGCCACGTTGCATGGCTTCATATACTTCAGAGCTGGGCAGGAAGACGACGGCTGCCCCCATCCTGGATAAGATGACGCCATCGTCACCGGCAGTACGAATCTTCAGCCCTTTGATGTCAGCCACCGATTTAAGCTCTTTACCCTCACCTGTGCTGAGGAACATCTCAGGAGTAGTGATGACACCGGCGGGAATGATGACATCATAGCCGCCTTCATCAATTATCTGCTGGAGATAGTTAAGACCCATCTCCATGTGCCAGATTTTTGATTCTGCGGGTGGCAGACCGGCAACAGTGTAGGTGAAAAGGTTGGCAGTGTTAAACCTGTCTTTCCAGTACATGGTGCAGGTGCTACCAATGTCAATCAAGCCCTGGTCACAGCCGTCAAACTCCTGACAGGCTGGCACGACGCCACCAGCAGGGTGAACTTCAATGGTTATCTGGCCAACGCTGGAAGCCTGGATTTCGCTACATAGTCTGGTAAATGATTCAGCGTAGCGACTCCCAGCAGCGGTATGATGTTGTCCAATCCATTTATGTACTACTGCGGGTTGGGCCGGTGCCGGAGCAGGGGCTGGGGCTGGTGCCGGAGCTGGGGCTGGAGCAGGAGCTGGTGCTGGAGCTGGAGCTGGAGCTGGCGCTGGAGCTGGGGCCGGTGCTGGTGCTGGGGCCGGTGCTGGTGCTGGGGCTGGTTTGGCACAGGCGCCAGCGATAATGCCGACAATTACTAATACGGCTATTAGGCCAAAAAATATTGACTTCCTCACTAATTTATACCTCCTACTAATCAGAATACAGTATTCACCGATACCCTGATTTTAATTGAATTCAATCACCTCCTTTTTGCGCGTTTCAGTTTGACTGACTGTTCAATCAGATTTAAGCATGGTGAGCTAAGGTCTTGTTTTATGAGAGTCACTCACGCTCACACTTTAAATTACGTGTCTAAGATTAAAATTATGCTTGTCAAATGACCGATTTTATTTTAATTATCATGAATAACTTACTATAAAATAATATCTGGTTTCACAATTGTCAAGGCCATATTGATATAATTGGCATTTTTTTTCAAAATACCAAGCCAGGGGTAAGCATGAAAGGTGGAGATAAATTTTCTAAATGCGGGAAACTGAAAAATCGCTGTGTCAGGGGTTTTGTCTGTCTGGCCCTGGTAACTACCTTATCGCCCGGGCGGTGATTTCGGCGAGGTCAAGAACCTGAGCCTGTTCCGTGGCATCCTTGTCTTTGAGGCCGTCTTCAAACATGGTCATGCAGTAGGGGCAGCAGACGCAGATTGTCTGCGGGTCTTTTGCCAGTGCCTGCTCCACGCGGACAACGTTGATGCGCTGGCCCAGGCTTTCTTCCAGCCACATCCGGCCACCGCCAGCGCCGCAGCAAAAAGAGCGCCTGCCGTGTAAGTCCATCTCCGTCGGCGGGCGGCCAGTGACGGCGGCGAGCACATCACGGGGAGCTTCGTAAATCTGGTTGTAACGGCCCAGGTAGCAGGAATCATGGAAGACGAGTTTTCCCAGGTCGGTCACACGATTCAGTTTCAGTTTTCCACTTTGAATAAGCTGGTGGATGAAATCGGTGTGATGGTAGACTTCCAGTTCAAGGCCATACTGCCGGTAGTCGTTCTTAAAGGTGCTGTAGCAGTGGGGGCATTGGGTGATGATTTTGGTCACCCCTCTCTCGGTAAAGAGCTTGATATTCTCCTGCGCCATGCGGTCGAAGACATATTCGTTGCCTAGGCGCCGCAGGCTATCGCCGCAGCACCTTTCGTTTTTGCCCAGAATACCCCAGGAGATGCCGGCAGCGTTCAGGATACTGGCCATCGCCACTGTGGTACGCCGACTCCGGGCATCAAAGGAGCCAGCGCAGCCCACATAGTACAAGAATTCCGTCTCAGTAGCCGAAAAAGGCTTGACGTCAATATCGCTGGCCCACTTGATGCGCTCCGCCGGGGCGATGCCCCAGGGGTTGCTCCTCTGTTCCATATTTTCAAAAAGGTTCAGCAATTCATCGGGAAATTTGGCCTTTAAATGTACCAGATTGCGCCGCATATCAATGATGTGGCGCACATGCTCAATGTTTACCGGGCATACCTCCATGCAGGCACCGCAGGTGGTGCACTCCCAGAGCACCTCTTCGGCAATGCTGCCTTCCCCGTCCTCGGCGATTAACGGCAGGGATGGCGCCTTTTTCTGCCGGAGCAGGGGCCCGTTGGTCAGCAGATTGTGCTTGAGGTCTTTAATCAGCGTACGCGGGTTAAGTGGTTTGCCGGTGGCATAAGCGGGGCAGACCTCTTGGCAGTGACCGGGTTCAACACAGGCGTAAAGGTCGAGAAGTCGCTTGCGGTCGAAGCCATCTATCTTGGTGACGCCGAAAGTGGCCTCGTCGTCAAGATTGATGCGGCCGGGAATGCCGTGGGGAGGTGGTGCGGAGAGGAGGTCATTCAAGAGGGCGGCGAGCATATGCAGGTATCGGGTATAGCCGATGATAATCAGTACCAGCAGGACAAATCCCCAGTGGCTCCAGAACCAGACGCTGTGCCACATTTCCAGTGAGGCGCCGGCAGTATAGATATGACTGAAGGCGGTGCTAATGGGTGGTGTGGCCAGACCAAGACCGGCCGGCGGGTGTCCGGCGGCAATCTGGGTGGCAATTTTCCCCACATGCGTTATGGGGTGGATGAGAACGGTGAGCAGTATCCCCAGCGCCTCAAAAGTCTGGTGGCCTTCAAGACGTGGGGGCCGGATAATGTAGCGCCGGACAATGCCCCACAGTGCTCCCAGCATGATGAAGGGAGCGACGATATCCATAATCCAGGTATAGATGACATAGACCGGATTATGCTCCACGGCAGCAGATATGCCGAACCCGGAGCCAATGATAATGAAGAAAAAGTAGTAGGTGACAAATAAGAGAAAGCCCCAGGCCATGAAGATATGCCCCAGGCCAGCGCGGTCTTTCCGGGTAAGGTTTTTAAACTGGCACTGCTGGGCGATTAAATGGCCGATGGCTGTTAACGCCCTTTGGAAAAGCTGGCGGTAACTTTCCTCTTTCCTGCCCAGAGCCAGATAGCGGTAAAGCTGATAAATACGGTGGCTGAATATACCCGCGGCAAAACCAGTGAGCCCCCAGAACAGAATATATCCGGCGATTCCCAGATTACTCACTGGACTCATGCTAATTACTGGTACCTTTCAATTTATTCAGTGCCTCTCCACTTTGAAATCCACGCCCTTCGCCCGAAGCTCTCTGACCCTTTGTGTCAGGGAAGGGACAACTTTCAGCACGTCGCCGACAATGCCATAGGTGGCCACTTCAAAAATGGGCGCGTGCTTGTCGCTGTTGATGGCCACGATAGTATCGGAATCCTGCATGCCGACCAGGTGCTGAATGGCGCCGCTGATGCCGCAGGCGATATAGAGCTTGGGGCGGACCGTTTTTCCGGTCTGGCCGACCTGTCGTTCGGCGGGCATAAAGCCGGCCTCGACGGCACCACGGGAGGAGCCGACCACCCCGCCCAGCTCATCGGCCAGCTCCTGAAGAAGAGCAAAGTTTTCCTTGGCACGCATGCCGCGGCCGCCCGAGACGATGATATCCGCCGCCGCCACATCCACGTCGCCTGCCTTGCGCTCATCTATCACCTCAAGCACCTTGACCACAATGTCCGTCTCCTGGAACGGCACCATCTCACGGATAATTTCACCCTGGCGTGAAGGCTCTTTCGCCGGCAGGGGCATGACGTGCGGGCGCACCGTGGCCATCTGGGGTCGGGTGCGCTCGGTCAAGATGGTGGCCATGATGTTGCCGCCGAAGGCGGGACGGGTCTGCAGCAGATACCCCCGGTCGTCAATGGACAGGCCGGTGCAATCAGCGGTAAGGCCGGTCTGGAGTTCGGTGGCCACTGCCCCGGCCAGGTCCCTGCCCAGTCCGGTGGCTCCCACCAGCATTATCTCCGGTTTGTATTTTCTGACCAAATGGCATATGGCCTTGTAATACGGCTCGGTGCGGTAGTAATGAAACAGGGGGGCATCAATAACGTAGGCTTTGCTGGCGCCATAGGCGAATGACTCGTGGCAGAGATGCTCCACCTTATCGCCGATGACCACGGAGCACAGTTCCTCGCCACGCTCTCTGGCCAAATCAGCCCCGACCCCCAGCAACTCCCAGGAAACGCCGGCCGGCTCCCCTGCTGTCTGCTCCACAAACACCCAGACCCCCCGGTATTCCTTGAGCCGGGCCAGTAACGCCGCTTCCTCTTCACTTACCTCCGGGGCTTCTTCGGCGGCAGGGGCTTTTTCTTTTGCCACCAGTTCGGCCAGGATTTTCTGTTCTTCCGGGGTCAGATAAATTTCCAGGGCATCCGCAGGGCAGACTTTGAGGCATTTGCGGCAGCCGATACATTTGTCGACGAGTATTATCGGCTCTCCTTGCTCATTCATTTCGATGGCATCTTTGGGGCAGGAACTCTGGCAGCGGGCACCGCAGGCAATACATTTGCCGGGGATAAGCCGGGCAACGCCACGCGGTCGCTTTATTTTCTTCCTGTCTTCCATGTGCCTCTTTCGGTTATCTACTCTGAACCAAAATAAAGTACGTCTTTTTCAATTAGATTTCCCAGCAGCAGGTTGGCCGCCTCTTCCGGTTTATTTAACCCGTCACCCAGAATCTCCCCCTTGGCCCTTTCCGGTGAGAAGATACGGCGCACCTGTGTTGTCGAACCCTTGAGACCGACCATATTTTCGTCCAGGTTCATTGCCCGGTTGTCCCATAACGCCACGGGGGCTTTTTCGGCCATCAATCGCCTGGGCAGGGTGGGGTAGCGCAGCCGGTTGATTTCCCGTACCACGGCAATCAATGCCGGCAGCGGGGCTTCGACTATTTCGCGCCAGCTGCCCACCTTGCGTCTTACTCTAACCTTTTTCGCCTCAAGGTCGATATATTCAATGCGGTCAACCAGGGTTAGCTGCGAGAAGCCGAGACGGGTGGCGATGCCCGGTCCAACCTGGGCGGTATCGCCGTCAATGGTCTGCCGCCCGCAAATTACGGCCACCAACTCATCCTGCTGACGCAGCCGCTTGATGGCTTCGGCAAGCACGAAGCTCGTGGCCAGAGTATCGGCGCCACCGAAAGCGCGGTCGCTGAGGAGCATGGCCTCGTCGGCACCCAGGGCTAAAGATTTACGTAGCGTAATCTCGGTATTGGGGGGGCCCATGGAAATGACGGCGACGCGGAACCCGTAGCGGTCTTTGAGCCGGAGGCTCTCTTCCAGAGCATGGGCATCAAAAGGGTTCATGATAAAGGGCACTCCTTCTCGCTTCAGAGTGCCCGTTACCGGATCGACTTCAACCTGAGTGGTATCAGGTACTTGTTTAATACAGGCAACGACTAGCATCTATATATATACTTCTATATACTACCCTATTATAGCCTTGTCGGGCAAAAGAGTAAACTCGGTTATGAATTGAACTTCATATTCAGATGAAAACCGACGTCAAAAGTCGGTGTCAGTATTAACCTCACGGTTCTGTTGCCAGCCATCCCTCGGCTAGCAAGTCGTCAAGAGATGAGGCAAACGCTGCCATGGCTTGGTCAATGTCCTTTCTGGTATGCACAGCGGAGAGGACGAAGAACCGGCCACCCATGGTGGCAATACCACGATGGAGCAGGTGCAGGCAGAGCATAGTTTTCACGGCGGCCATTTCCGGGCTCGTGATTTTAGCTACATCTCTTGTGGGTGGTGAATATTCATCGCGGGCCTCGAAGTCAGCTGGCCCCAGATAAAGATGGACTATCGTCCGTCCATATAAACGACCGCTAATCTTATGTTGTCTGAGTATCTTGTTGCCCTCCTGTCGCAGGTAAGCAGCCATTTCAGTGGCTTTTTTCTGTGGCCCACCATCCCGGTAAAGCTGGCAAGCGGCCACTCCGGCTGATGACAGCAGGGGATTGCTGTTCCACGTTCCCGTGTGCCTTACGCGTTGTTCCACAGGGGTTTTGGGATTAAAAGCCTCAAAAACGTCAGCCCGGCCGACAATGACACCAACGGCCATACCACCACTGGTGCACTTGCCCAGGGAAGTCAGGTCAGGCCTGACGCCGGCTATCGCCTGCCAGCCGCCCCGGTCATCTCGAAAACCGGTGACTACTTCATCTATGAGCCACAGCGTTCCGTATTTCCTGGTGATGCCGGAAATTGCCTGGATAAATTCGGTATCCCAGGGAATCTGCCCGGCCATGTGAGCGCCACCGCCCTCGGTCATGACCAGGGCATACTCTCTGGTCGCCAGTTCTGCTTCGAGCAGGTTTAGATTATTCATCGGGATGATTTTAACATCGGGTGTGGACACGCCAGCAGAGCCTTCCGGGGCTACTTCATCGGCCCAACCATGGAAATTTTCGACAAAACGCAGTACCTTTTTCCTTCCGGTGAAGATTCTGGCCAGTCTTATGGCCATTAAATTGGCTTCCTGGCCGCAGGCGCAGAACTCCGCTCTTTCCGCAACGGGCATCATGCTCTTTATCGATTCCGCCCATGCCACTTCAAGCTGGTGGTTTTCCCCAAAGTGTACCCCTTTGGCTAACTGTTCCTGTACTGCCTTGACCCATTTCGGGTGACTGTGGCCCAGTATCAATGCCCCATGTCCCATGCAGTAATCTATATACTCATTGCCATCAACATCCCATTTTTTAACTCCTTGAGCATGGGTGATGTAAGGACGGAAAGGGTCGAGGAGGCGTGCGCTGTGGGTGGCACCATTAGCCGAAAAAAGCGGCACTGCCCGGTCGTGCCATTTCTTGGAGCCTGGACGCTTCTTTACGTACTCATCAACCAGGCTCGCTTTGTTCGGAGCAGTTCGTGTCATCTTGGACCTCCGTATGTGTGAATCAGTATCACTGGCCCTAAGGGCTGTTCCCTGGAGCCGAAACTACAGGTAAATCCTTCATTACTCCAGTTGTGTGGCCTATCTTACCAAAGAAATCTCGGGGGTGTCCAGCAGACCTAAAATTTATGCAATTCGTTGGCTTGTTTAAAAAATTAAAAGGCGACTGGTAGGTCGCCTTTTTTGTATTCACCGACCCCGAGGGGATTTGAACCCCTGATCTCCACCGTGACAGGGTGGCATGTTAGACCGCTACACCACGGGGCCATTTGATATACTGGTGAGACTGATTGAGATTCTTAATCCCCTATACTTAACTAGAGTGTAACAAAGGTGGTATACTGTGTCAAGTTCACCATTGGGGTGGTGACAGGTGGCGGGGGGCCGGATAAAATGCTTGGTCGGTGGAGACATTGTGGGTGTCGGCTGTTTGTGGTATAATGGTCGAGAAAATTTCTGGATTGAAAAATGGCGATAAGTAAGAGTAAAGTCAAAGAAGCAAAAACCGAAGACATACAGTTACGGGACTACGAACTGGTATTGGTGGTCAGCCCTGAGGTTGGTGAGGACGCTTTTGAGGCCACGATTAAAAACGTAAACCAGTTCATAAGTGGTAAAGGTGGCGTCATATCCGAGGAAGAACGGTGGGGTAAGCGGAAGATGGCCTATCCCATCGAAAGCCATCTGGAAGGTAATTATGTGCTAACGCGATGCAAAATGATGCCCACCTGGGCCAAGGAACTGGATGCAAACCTGAAGATATCTGAGGCAATTCTACGGCACCTGTTGTTAAAGGTCGGCAGTTAAACTGGGGGGTTGCCCTTACCTTTCCTGATGAAGGGTGGGGGTAAAAGGAGGGTCGGAGCCATGCCAAGTCTGAATAAAGTAATCATAATCGGGAATATTGGTGGGGAACCGGAAATGCGGTTTACTCCAAACGGGAAGCCCGTGACCTCGTTCCGTGTGGCCACCAACTGGGTATCGACGACTCCGGAGGGAGAACACAGGCAGGAAACAGAGTGGTTCGGCGTGGTAACCTGGAATAAGCTTGCCGAACAGTGTAACCAGTTCCTGGCCAAAGGTCGTCTGGTTTACGCCGAAGGCCGGCTGCACACTCGTACCTGGGAAGGACAGGACGGTCAGCAGCATTCAAGGGCAGAGGTAATCGCCAACAAGGTAATATTCCTTGACCGCAGGGGAATGTCACCACTCCCCGAGGAAAGGCAGGAAGAGGCTGCCGCCACTGGCGGCAAAGTCGAGGAAAGCGATGCCGCGGAGCTGGAGCCTGATGATATTTCGTTTTAGATAAATGCAGGTTGAAAGGGTCGTGAATGGCAGAAGCGAGAGAAACACACAGGGGTAGGAAGTGGTCCAAACCAAGGTATGTGCCCAAGCGCAAGGTATGTTCGTTCTGTGCGGATAAGGCACAGGTCATAGATTACAAGAAGCCAGAGAAATTGCTGCACTTCATTACCGATAGGGGAAAGATTGCGCCGCGTCGTAAAACTGGTACCTGTGCCAGACATCAGCGCCTTCTGGCAAGGGAGATAAAAAGGGCCCGTCACCTGGCCCTGTTGCCGCATGCACCAGTTCATATCCGTGAAATGGAAACAGCTGGTTGATTAGTGGCGACGATAGCTAGCGTTATTTTTACTTGCTTTCCCCCGAATAAAAGGGAAAAGATTGTTTTATTTGTTACGGTGAACTGAAATGCCGAAAAGGACATATCAACCAAAGAGAATTCCGAGGAAGCGAGAGCACGGTTTCCGGGCGCGGATGAGCACGCGAAACGGACGCGCCGTTTTGAAATCAAGGCGACTAAAAGGTCGCAAGAGATTAACCGTCGTGTAATGTCTGGCTAGCTAGTTGAATAAGGGGGGCGTGTGCCGTGAGGGGTGAGCAGTATCTGACGAAACCCGTGCAGTATGCGCTAGTCTACAATAAAGGCAGTTCTTGGGTGAATAATTTACTGGTGATGAAGGCACTATCCAATGGGCTTGCGTTGTCCAGATATGGTTTTTCGGTCAGCCGCCGAGTAGGCAAGGCGGTGGTGCGAAATCGGGTGAAACGTCTGCTTCGCGAAATTCTGCGAGCGACCCCTCTGCAACCGGGGTGG
Source organism: Dehalococcoidales bacterium (assembly GCA_034409565.1). Taxonomy (GTDB): domain Bacteria; phylum Chloroflexota; class Dehalococcoidia; order Dehalococcoidales; family RBG-16-60-22; genus E44-bin89. The sequence continues at coordinate 60,146 of DAOUMS010000017.1, read as the reverse complement.
GATATTATTTTCATTGCCCGCTCATATGCCGCTGGTGTTAATTATGCTGAGCTTGAGGCAGCCGTTAAGGATTTGCTGTCGAGGGCCGGTTTACTGGTTGAGAATTATGAGAAAGTTGGCCTTAGGTCTCATTAAACTTTATCAGATGACCCTTTCCCAGGTCACGTTGCATTCCTGCCGATTTGCCCCTACCTGTTCTCAGTATACGTATGAGGCTATCGCCCGGCACGGTCTGGTAAAGGGGGGCTGGCTGGGAGTGAGACGCCTCTGCCGCTGCCATCCCTTCCATGGAGGGGGATATGACCCGGTGCCATGAATACAGGGGGAACTGCTTTGCTGGATAAAGGAAACGAGGTGAGGAGTACCAATCGGGTGTTAAAAAAAGGAACCATCAGCAAGGTGCTGCTACTGGCAGTATTGCTGCTGGTGCTGGCCAGCGGGCTGGCCATTCCTACCTGTCGCCCGACCAAAAGTGTACCGAGGGGCTGGTCAGGGGCCTCTGTTACGGATGGCGCTCTCTTTCTGGGTTCAATGGAAGGGAAACTGGTCGCCATAGATAAGGACACCCAGCAGCGCCTCTGGCCGGATATCCTGTTTGAAAAGAAGCAGTCCGGTGGGTTTACCTGTGCCCAGGGAACCGAAGCGGTCGCCATTTACGGAACACCAGCCGTAACCTCTGAGCTGGTATATATTACCGGCTATAATGGCAAAATGTATGCCGTGAACACGGAAACCGGCGCCTTGCGCTGGGTGTATCCCCGAGAAGATGAACTTGACCCGGTGGTTGGCGGGCCGGTGGTGGGGGGGGATAAAGTGTATTTCGGCGGTTCCGATGGCAAGCTCTACGCCCTCGATGCCGCTACGGGAGACAGGCTCTGGGTGTTTGAATCCGGGGATGAAATCTGGGGGACACCCGCCGTAAACGGGACTACGCTGTATATCGGCTCCTTTGATAAAAAGCTGTATGCGCTGAACGTGGCCGACGGCAGCCTGAAGTGGCAGTTTGAAACGGAGGGGGCGATTGTCGCCACCCCGCTGGTGTACGGCAATACGGTTTATTTTGGCTCTTTTGACCGTAACCTGTATGCCCTGAATGAGGCTGACGGCAGCCTGCGCTGGAAATATCAGGCCAGAAACTGGTTCTGGTCACGCCCCGTGATTGCGGATGAAGTCATCTATGCCGGCTCGGTCGATGGTAAGGTACATGCCCTGAAGGCTGAGGGTGGGGAGGTGGTCATCGTCTTTGACCTGGAAAGCCCGGTAAGTTCCTCTCCGGTTCTGGCGGCAGGCAATGTAATTGTGGCCGTCGAGGCAGGTCAGGTTTATTCCCTGGAGGCCGGTACCAGACAGAAAAAACAACTGGCCAACCTGGAGGACAATATTTATGCGCCTCTGGCCGCCAGTGACGGGGTTATCTACGTTCACAGTGCTGACGATGTCCTCTATGCGGTGGATGCCCGCTCCGGGGCCACGCTGTGGAGTCTTGAGCTGGAAAGCGAGTGAGGTAAGTTATTTTGATTGGTGAAATCTGGGATTTAATCATCCTGTCGCCGATGATAAATGTCCTTATCGTCGTGTCCGGCGCTCTGTTCAATAATTTTGGCCTGTCGATAATTGTGCTGACCATTATTGTGCGTGGTCTGACCGCGCCGCTTAACATCAAGCAGGTTCGGTCAACCAAGGCATTGCAGGAGCTGCAGCCAAAGATGTCCGAGTTGCAGCAGAAATTTGGCAAGGACAAGCAGAAGCTGGCACAGGAGCAGATGCGGCTCTACAAGGAGTCCGGCGTCAACCCCGCCGGCTGCATGCTGCCCATGCTCGTCCAGCTGCCAATCTGGATAGCCCTCTTTCAGTCGATTATCCGCGTGTTAGCCGTCGTCCCCGAAGATTTCCTGAAGTTAGCCGGGCATCTCTACGCTTCGTGGCCACAGGTCTTTTCGCTGGTGCCGCTCAACAGTCGCTTTCTCTGGCTGGACCTGGCAGTGCCGGACAAATACCTGATGCTGCCAATCTTGGTGGGTGGCACCATGTGGTTGCAGCAAAAGATGGTCACCCCGAAAACAGGCGACCCCAAGCAGCAGGCGCAGAGCCAGATGATGCTCTGGATAATGCCGTTGATGTTCGCCTTCCTCACCATGCAGTTTCCGAGTGGGCTGGCGCTTTACTGGGTGATATCCAATGTCATCAGCATTGTCATGCAGTACTTCATTACCGGGGGGTGGGGAGGTCTGGTTTCTTCGGCAGTCAAGCCAGCGGTTCGAGACCGGAAGTACCTGAAGCGCATTACCACGGTGGAGGAAAAAGCAGCCGACTACTCGGCGACCGAGTCTGATATTGGCGCGGACGTTGGCGCCGATATTGTGGAGGCAGATGTGTCGCCGAAAGAGGGCACGACATCTGCCAGGTACCAATCGAGCCTGAGGGCAATGAAGCGCCATCCGAAGAAGAGCAAACGCCCGAAGCGAAGGTAATCGCCATTAAGGTAGTAAATTAAGATGAATGATGACGAGTACGAGATTGCTGAGGCAGTCAAAGGCATCCTGGAGACCTTGCTTGAGCTTATGGGAGTTCTGGCTTCGGTAAACCTGGTAGAACAAGCGCTGGTGGATAGCAAGACCGGGGTTCCAAGCTCCATAACGCGTAATGTGGAGGGTGATGACCTGGGTATCCTCATCGGTCGGAGGGGACAGACCCTGTCCTGTCTCCAGTATATGGTACGCATTATCGTCGGCCATCAGAAGAAGGTATGGTTGCCCATTGTCATTGATGTTGAAAGTTACAAGCAGCGCCGCTGCAATGCGCTGCAGGCTCTTGCCTTCAGGATTGCCGAGCAGGTAACACAGAAGGGAGAGCCGTTTGCCTTGGAACCAATGCCTGCCTTCGACCGGCGCATCATCCACCTGGCGCTGGCTGACCATCCGGACGTAACCACCGAGAGCAGCGGTGAGGGTGAGGCACGGCGAGTGGTCATTATCCCGAAGGGGCTGCCGTCAGATTGACTTGCCTTCTGAAGTGTGTTAACCTTTAGCCATAAAGGCTTTGACGGAGAAGAGTAGGGGAGATTGCGGTCACTTAGCGAGTCTGGTGAGGTGGAAGCAGACGTGGACGCCTTCCCGAAAATCCCTCCCGAGCTGCCAACCGAACGGTGATTAAGTGGCATTGACGCCCAGTAGGCTTGGCCGGTAGCGTCAGCTGTTATCGGTGACGAGGGCATCAGGGGGTGCCTTTGAAAAGCGTCCCGAGAAATCGGGGAAATAGGGTGGTACCGCGGGTCAAATATTCCCGTCCCTAGGGGGCGGGTTTAGTATTTTTAGGGGGAGTAACAACCAACATGTTCCATCCGGTGCGCAGCCAGCTTAATCTGCCACAGGTCGAGGAGAAGCTCCTCCGCTGGTGGCAGGAAAACAAAATCTTTGCGCGGAGCGTGGAGAACCGGAAGGGTGGACCCCGCTTTACCCTCTACGAGGGTCCGCCAACGGCCAACGGCAGCCCCGGGATACACCACGTCCTTTCGCGCATTTTCAAAGACATCATTCCGCGCTATCGGGCCATGAAGGGCTACTACACGCCGCGCATCGGCGGCTGGGATACCCACGGCCTTCCTGTGGAACTGGAGGTGGAAAAGGAGCTCGGCCTTGCCACCAAGACGCAGATTGAGCAGTACGGCATCGCCAAATTCAACGCCCGCTGCCGGGAGAGTGTTTTCCGATATCTCAAGGACTGGAACGCGCTGACGGAGCGCATCGCCTACTGGTGTGACCTTGAACACCCCTATGTCACCATGGAGAACTACTACATTGAGACAGTCTGGTGGGCGCTCAAGCAGATGTGGGACCGGGGGCTTATCTATCTGGGCTACAAGACAGCGGCGCATTGCCCTCGTTGTGGCACATCCCTCAGCTCCCACGAAGTTGCTCTCGGCTATGAAGAGGACACGGAAGACCCTTCGGTTTACATAAAGTTTAAAATCGTCCTTTCGTCTCTGGCTGGCTCCGAGGCACGGGAGAGGCTGTTTAAACTCTTCAAATCCTCAGATAAACCGGCCTATTTCCTGGCTTGGACGACCACTCCCTGGACTTTGCCGGGCAATACCGCTCTGGCGGTAGCCGCTGACGCGGAATACGCGGTGGTGGAAACCGACGAGGGCTACCTTATCTTTGCTGCCGCTTTGCTCGGGTCTGTAGGCTTTGACGCCAGTCAGGTCGTGGATGAGCTGGTCGGGGAAGAGTTTGCTGGCGGTGAGGGTAAGAGCGCCGTGGAATACGAACCGCTGTATAACCCTCACCAGTACGATATTGAGCGCCGGCGTTTTGTCCTCTGCCATGACCAAGAGAGCGGCCATGTACGGAGTGATCTCCAGGTGCAGGAGTCGGATAGAGATTTAACCTACAGGGTTATTGCCACCGATTTCGTGTCCCTGGAGGACGGGACCGGCATCGTGCATGTGGCGCCTTCTTTCGGTGAGGTTGACTTTGAAGCGGGCAGAGAGCAGGGCCTCGATTTCGTGCAGCAGGTGGACCTGCAGGGCAACATCACCGGCAACTACTCGTTTTCGGGTAAATTTGTCAAGGACGCCGACCCTCTGGTGATAGCGGATTTGAAAGAAAAGGGGCTGCTCTACCGCAGTGAGACCATCCGTCATACCTATCCCTTCTGCTGGCGCTGCAGCACTCCCCTTCTCTACTATGTCAAGGAAAGCTGGTATATCAAGACCACGGCCGTAAAAGACCGGCTCATCTCTGGCAATAACGAGATAAACTGGTACCCCGAGCATATCAAGTACGGACGCTTTGGCGACTGGCTGGAGAACAACGTGGACTGGGCCTTCTCCCGCGAACGCTACTGGGGGACGCCGCTGCCCGTCTGGCGCTGTGAAGCTTGCGATTACCGGGAATGCGTCGGCGGCATTGATGATTTAAAGGGTAAACCTGGTTGTAGCGGTCTTAAAGAGCCTCTCGACCTGCACCGGCCTTACGTTGATGAAGTGACCTATAACTGCTCGCAGTGCGGTGGTACCATGCGGCGGGTGCCTGAGGTCATAGACTGCTGGTTTGACTCGGGTGCCATGTCGGTGGCCCAGGTGCACTACCCGTTCGAAAATGATACGCTGCTTGAAGATGGGCGCTTCCCCGCCGACTATATCTGCGAGGCAGTTGACCAGACGCGCGGCTGGTTCTACAGCCTGCACGCCATCTCCACCCTGCTGTTCGGTCGCCCCTGCTTTATGAACTGCATCTGCCTCGGCCATATCCTCGATGCCAAAGGCGAGAAGATGAGCAAGGCCAGAGGGAACGTCATTGAGCCGACGGCGGTGATTAACAAGTACGGCGCTGACGCTCTCCGCTGGTATTTCTTTACCTCCTCACCACCCGGAAACGTGCGGCGTTTCAGCACCAATATGGTGTCAGAGGTGACGCGCCGCTTTCTGCTGACCCTGTGGAATACCTATTCCTTCTTGGTCAATTACGCCAATATTGACCGCTTCACTCCGGGCGTGGAAGGCATCCTTTCCCACTCTGAGCTGGACCACTGGGTTCTCTCCGAGCTTAACCAGCTGGTGGCTGACGTTGACAGCGGGCTGCAAAATTACGACCCAAGCGGTGCTGGCAGGAAGATTGAGGCCTTCGTTGATGACCTGTCAAACTGGTACGTGCGGCGGAGTCGGAGACGTTTCTGGAAAAGTGAGAATGACGCTGACAAACTGGCTGCCTACACCACGCTCTACCAGTGTCTGGTGACGCTGTCCAAATTATTGGCCCCGTTCATGCCCTTTGTGGCCGAGGAGATATACCGCAACCTGATATGCTCGGTGTTCCCGGAAGCGCCGGAAAGCGTGCACCTGGCCGATTTTCCGGTGGCGGATATGGATAAGATTGACAAGCATCTGGCGGCTGATATAAGGCTGATAATGCGGGTTTCCAGCCTGGGCCGGGCTGCCCGCAGCGAGGCGGGCATCAAGGTGCGCCAGCCGTTGTCCAGGCTTCTGGTCAAGGTTACCTCCGAGCGGCACAAGCGAGCTCTAAAACGTCTGGCTCCGCAGGTGCTGGAAGAGGTCAACGTGAAAGCACTTGACGCGGTTGATGATATGCCGGTGACTAGGCATAAAGAGTGGCCCCTTGCCTCCGAAGGCGACGTGATGGTGATGCTGGATACTGATATTACGCCAGAACTGGCGGCGGAAGGTATGGCGCGTGAGCTAGTGCGCCGCCTGCAGATGATGCGGCGCTCGGCCGGGTTTGAGATTAGCGACCACATTACCACCTGCTATCAGGGTGATGAATTTATAAAGAGCGTGATAGCCGATTTTGCCGACTATATAAAGCAGGAAACGCTTTCGGAACGACTTGTCGAGGGGGCTCCAGAAGAGGGAGCTCACACCGAAAGCTTCAAACTGGATGGCCACGAGCTATCTGTCGGGGTTAAAAAACTGGGTTAGGGCGGCGGGCTCTCGATTGGTGTTATCTCGGTGCTGTATTCAGCTTTACCACGCCAGTAAGTTACCGGCACTTTCTGCCCGATTTCCGAGAGGTGAATGGCCCTTATCATGTCTTCAGCAGTGGCGATATCCTTTCCGGCGAAGCGGGTAATAACGTCTCCGGGTTTGAGTCCGGCTATATCAGTGGGACTGTTCTGAACCACCTGGGTTATCAGAACACCGCTCTCTACTGCCAGCTCATATCTGGCGATGGCAAACTGGTCTACTGTATAGAGCACGACCCCCAGCCAGGGACGGGTAACGTAGCCATTGGTAATCAGTTCCTCAATGATGGGAATGGCCGTGTCCGTGCTGATGGCATAGCCCATGCCCTCAACACCAACGGTGGCAATTTTGGCACTGGTGATGCCGATTACCTCTCCCGCCATGTTGACCAGCGGTCCACCGCTATTACCGGGGTTGATGGCGGCCGTGGTCTCGATGAGGTCGTAAAGGGTCTGTCCCGGCGCCACCGGTATGGACACCCCCTGGCGACTGATGATGCCTTCGGTGGCGCGTATCCCCTGACCGAGCGCGTTGCCGATGGCCACCACCCACTCCCCGACCCGTAACGGGGTGGAATCACCCACCGTAACGGCGGGCAGGTTCGGCGCATTTATCTTAATGACGGCCAGGTCATTCAGACTATCGGTGAAGACGGCGCTCTGGTCAACGGTGAAAGTGCTGCCATCATCCATGGTAACCGTGATGCTGCTGGCACCCTCGACCACGTGGTTGTTGGTCACAATGATGCCGTTTTTGTCCAGAATCCATCCTGAGCCGGCCCCCTGCTGAGTGAAGGGACGGTTGAAAAAGTCGAAGGAGACGACTTCAGTAGTAATGGCCACCACCGATGGCTTTACCTTGGCCACGACATCAGCGATGTTGGGCAGCACCATGGTAGCGTTTCCGGTTGGTGCTGTTGGGGGTGGTGTCCAGGTGGGGTTAATCGGCTGTGGCAGCTGTGCCGGTGCTGGTGCTGGGGGTGGGCTTGGCGCCGGTTCTGGCGTTATCGTAATCTCAGGTACGGCACATCCCACACTCATCACCAGCAGGAAAATGGCAACAATAATCGTGAGTATAAAGTTGGTTCTTGTGCGGCCCATTACAATTTAAATTTTAGCACAATCCCCAGAAGAATGACAACACGAGGAGCCGGTATAACCCGGCCCCTCGTGTATGGATTCTAGGCGGAGGGTACCTTGGGCAGCGAGGCCAGCGCCTCCTTCATTTTTTCCTCAGGGAACTCATAGTCCTGCATCTTCCCCGAGAGATAGGCATCATAGGCCGCCAGGTCGAAGTGTCCGTGTCCGCTATGAGCTATCAGGATGTTCTTTGCTTCACCGGACTCCTTGCATTTAAGGGCTTCATCAATCGCCACCCTGAGGTCATGGCAGGGCTCCGGGGCGGTAATGATGCCCTCGGTGCGAGCAAACTGTACCCCGGCTTCAAAGGTAGCCAGCTGGTGCTCAGCCCTGGCCTCAACCAGGCCCAGGTTGTAGAGGTGGCAGATGATGGGCGCCATACCGTGATAGCGCAGGCCACCGGCATGGACCGGCGGCGGGATAAAGTCATGGCCCAGGGTGTACATCTTGAGCAGGGGGGTAAGCCCTGCGACGTCCCCAAAGTCATAGGTATATGGGCCCCTGGTCAGGGTGGGGGCGGCTTTAGGCTCAACACAGATAATGCGCAGGTCCGGTTTCTTCCCGCTAATCTTGTCCCTTATCCAGGGCAGGAACTGCCCGGCGAAGTTGGAGCCACCGCCGATGCAGCCGACGATGATATCGGGGTAGGCATCAGCCATCTCCATTTGCTTTCTGGTTTCCTCGCCAATGATGGTCTGGTGAAGCAGGACATGGTTAAGGACGCTGCCCAGAGAGTAATGGGTATCTTCACGGGTAGCGGCATCCTCTACTGCCTCGCTGATGGCCAGTCCGAGGCTGCCGGTGCAGTCGGGGTCTTTGGCCAGCATATCGCGCCCTGCCTTTGTATCCGGGCTGGGGCTGGGTACGCAGGTAGCTCCCCAGGTCTCCATCAGGATGCGGCGGTAGGGCTTCTGCTCGTAGCTAATCCTAACCATGTACACCTTTAACTCAATACCGAAGAACATGCAGCCCATGGCCAGGGCACTGCCCCACTGTCCGGCACCGGTCTCGGTAGCGATGCGCTTTACGCCCTCTTTTTTATTGTAGTAGGCCTGGGCAACCGCCGTATTGGGCTTGTGGCTTCCGGCCTGGCTGGTCCCTTCGTATTTATAGAAAATTTTGGCCGGCGTATCCAGGGCCTTCTCCAGCCGGTGTGCCCGATGCAGAATGGTGGGCCTCCAGGTGCGGTAGATTTCCTGCACTTCCTCCGGGATTTCAATGTAGCGCTCCGGGCTGAACTCCTGCATGATTAAGGCCATGGGGAAGAGGGGTGCCAGGTCATCAGGGGTTACCGGCTTGCCGGTGCCTGGATGCAGGACTGCTGGCAGTGGCTCTGGCAGGTCGGGCAGGATATTATACCAGTGTGTCGGCATATCCTTTTCATCGAGTATAAACTTGGTTCTTTCCATTGTTCTCTCCTTTCTTAATGTTTTTAACCTGATTAATTTATCTACTGGCCCCGGTGGGGCCACCTCCGGAATATGGTTGCCATGGCAGTACCCCCTGATTGTTTTTCCACAATTAAAAAACCCCCGCCTTGGAAGGGGCGGGGGCTGCTTCCGCGTTGCCACCCTTCTTGGTCATGGAACAGAAGGGAAATAGCTGACCATCTCTCTCAGGTACGGAGGTTCTTCTTTATCGCTCACCTCGATACCCTGGGGTCTGATAACGCTCCCCCTGCGTCAAGGCCTACTCGCGATGATAACTTTCGGTTTGCAGCTCCCAGGTCCATTCTGCTCCCGCGCTGGCATCGGCTCACACCTTACCCGACTCTCTGTGCCTCGCTCTGAAGCCTATTAGTCCTGTTCACAGCCTTTGCGCTTAACTATTTCAGGTAAGTTTAACAGCCGGCTGTACGTTTGTCAAGTACACCCCCTTCATATTGCTGCCTGTTAAGGGGTATGCTATACTGTTAAGCGGTATATTCAATTCCAGGCGGGAAAAGGGGGGAGAATTTGCCGGATACGACGACCATAAAGCAACTCTTGGAAGCGGGTGCTCACTTCGGGCACCAGACGGGGCGGTGGCATCCCCGGATGAAGAACTATATCTTTACCAAGCGCAATGGCATTCACATCATTGACCTGGAAAAGACCGCGGCCATGCTGGATGAAGCCTGTGAGTATGTCCGGGAACTGGTGGCCGGAGGCGGCACCATCCTGTTTGTCGGCACCAAGAAGCAGGCCCAGGAGTCAATTGTAGAAGAGGCACAGCGCTGTGGCATGCCCTACATTGACCAGCGCTGGCTGGGGGGGATGCTGACCAACTTTGCCACCATCCAGGCGCGTATTGACCATCTGGTACGCCTTGAGGACCAGCAGTCAAGAGGGGAGTTCGGTCGCCTTACCAAGAAGGAAATAATGAAGATAAATGAGGAAATCGAAAAGCTGAACAAGCAGATGGGCGGCATCAAGGAGATGACCAATCTGCCCAGTACGCTTTTTATTGTTGACCCGACGAAGGAGAATATCGCCCTCGCTGAGGCCAAGCGGAGGGGAATACCGGTGGTGGCCATCGTGGACACCAACTGTAATCCCGATACGATAGACCACCCGGTGCCGGCGAATGATGATGCGATTCGAGCGATAAAGCTGATATGTGGCAAGATTGCCGACGCCGTTCTCGAGGGTAAAGCTGGCGTTGCCGAGATACCAGTGGAGGCAGCAAAGCTGGAGGGAGAGGCGGAAGTGGAAGCACTGGAGACGATGGAGCCGCTTATCTTCACGCCGGAAGAGGAATAAGGAGGACTAGTTTTGCAAATATCGGTAGAGATGATTAAGGAATTGCGGGACCAGTGCGGTGCCGGAATTATGGACTGCCGGAATGCGCTGCTGGAAGTGGAAGGAGACGTGGAAAGGGCGCTCCAGATTTTAAAGGAAAAAGGGCTGCTCAAAGCAGAGAAAAAGGCCGACCGTGTCACCACGCAGGGGTTAATTGAGGCCTATATTCATACCGGAGGGCGGATTGGGGCAATGGTTGAGGTGAACTGTGAGACCGACTTCGTGGCGCGCACCGATGAGTTCAAGGAACTGGCGCATGACCTGGCCATGCAGGTCGCGGCACTCTCGCCGCAGTATATATCCGAGGAAGACCTCCCCGAGGAAGCTGGCGTTGAGCCTCAGGTCGCCTGTCTTTTGCAGCAGCCGTTTATCAGGGACCCCGCCAGGGCCGTCCGTGATGTCATCGTCGAAGTTATTGCCAAGGTAGGTGAGAATATCAGGGTAAGCCGCTTCTCCAGGTTTGAATTAGGCATAAGGGACTAGGGGGATGGCTGAGACTAAGTACAAGCGAGTGCTTCTCAAACTAAGTGGCGAGTCCTTTGCCGGAGGCAATAAGTTCGGCATTGATATCGCCACTCTTACCAAGGTGGCCAGACAGATAAAGAACGTGGTGGAAATGGGGGTGGAGGTGGCCATCGTCGTCGGCGGGGGCAATATCTGGCGTGGTGATGAGGCCGAGGCGAACGGCATTGACCGGGTAACCGCAGACTATGCCGGAATGCTGGCCACCGTTATTAATGCCCTGGCTCTGCAGGATATACTGGAGAGGGAAGAGGTTCATACCCGGACGCAGACCGCGATTGGTATTAACCAGGTGGCCGAACCGTATATCAGGCGTCGCGCCGTCCGTCATCTGGAAAAGGGCCGGGTGGTTATCTTTGCCGGCGGCACCGGCAACCCCTATATGACCACGGATACCGCCGCCGCGCTCCGGGCGATTGAGATTGATGCTGAAGTCCTGCTTATGACGAAGAACAAAGTGGACGGCATTTACAGTGCCGACCCAATCCGGAACCCGGATGCGAAAAGGTTCGACCGCCTCACCCATCTGGAGGCACTGAACCTGCGACTGGAAGTGATGGATGCTACAGCCCTTTCCCTTTGTCTGGAGAATAAACTACCCATCATTGTGTTTGACCTTCAGGCGCCCCGCAGCATGGAAAAGGCGGTCCGGGGTGAGCCGATTGGCACTCTGGTATCAAGCGGGTAGGGGAAAATGGTCAGTGACGAGTTACAGAAGATAGAAGAAAAGATGCGGGCATCTGTCAGTGGCCTGCGCAAGGAACTGACGACGCTGCGTACCGGGCGTGCCACGCCGGCACTTGTCGAGCACATCCGGGTGGACTACGCTGGTGTGCCCACACCCATCAATCAAATTGCTGGTATTTCCGTGCCCGAGGCCAGCCTCCTCATTATTCAGCCCTGGGACAAGAGCAATATTCGCGATATTGAGAAGGCTATTCTGAAGTCTGAACTCGGTCTCAACCCGACCAATGATGGGAACATCATCAGAATTAGCATTCCGCCGCTTTCTGAGGAAAGACGGCAGGAGCTTATCCGGGTGGTGCGTAAAAGGGTGGAGGAGAGAAAGGTAGCAGTGCGTAATTTGAGACACGGGGTCATGAATGACCTGAGGGCCATGGAAAAGGATAAGGAACTTTCCGAGGACGAGCATAAAAAGGCCCTCAGCCAATTGCAGCGACTCACCGATGTCCATATCGCCGAAATTGACCAAGTCGGCCGGGATAAGGAAAAGGAACTTCTGGAGGCATAGTCTGTCGGCGTGCAGGCTATTGCGGTTAGGGAAAAGATAGGGGCGATGAAAGCAATCAGACAGCAGATTAAACGTTTGCCGATTCACGTTGCTATTGTACCTGACGGAAACGGACGCTGGGCAGAAAAGCGTGGGCTGCCCAGACTAGCTGGGCATGAGGCTGGAGTGAAAAAGATGCGTTCCCTGATTGAATATCTCAATGAACGGCAGATAAAATACGTTACCCTGTATGGGTTTTCCACGGAGAACTGGGGTCGTCCTGGGGATGAAATAAAGGGGTTATTCCGTATTCTGGCCGAGAGGATTGAAAAGGATGTCCCCAAGTTGCACAAGAGAGATATCAAGGTTCGCCACCTCGGGAGACTTGGCGAACTGCCTGACTGGCTGCAAAACTCCATCCGGAAAGCGGAGGAGCTCACCAAAAATAATGGTGGCCTGACGCTGAGCCTGGCTTTCAACTATGGCGGGCATGTGGAAATCATTGATGCGGTTCGCCGCATTGTCGCTGAAGGTATTGCACCGGAAAAGATAAACGAGAAACTTTTCTGTAATTATCTGTACACCGCCGGTATCCCGGATGTGGACCTTTTAATCAGGACTGGTGATGAATGGCGCCTCAGCAACTTCCTGCTGTGGCAGACCGCCTACAGCGAATATTATTTTACCGATGTCCTCTGGCCCGATTTCAGCAAAGAAGATATGGACAAGGCGCTGATTGCCTACAGTCAGCGGGAACGGCGCTTCGGCGCGCTGTAAATATAAGGCATGCTCAAAAAAAGGTTCATAACCGCACTGTGGGGCATCCCTCTCCTTATCGCCGTTGTCTGGTTTGATAAGCCTCTACCCTGGTTTACCGTCTTTATCGCCATCTGGGGGCTGCTGGCGGCTTACGAATTCTACCGGCTGGTGGGCGTTGCCGGCATTTCATCACTGACCGTCTTCGGGATGCTCTTCACGCTCTTAATTATAATCAGTCCGCATTGCCCGTCCCCGTTTGCTGCCCCGCTGCTGGTAACGCTGGCGGTCGTGCTGCCGCTCGTCTGGCTGGTGTTGCGCCAGCGGGTCGAGGGGGCTTTCACCGGCTGGGCATGGATGTTGGTGGGGTTTCTCTACACCGGCTGGATGTTGAGCTTTCTGGTGGATTTGCGACTTGAAGCGGGCCGGAACTGGGTGTTTTTTGCCCTGTTTACCACCTTTGGCTCCGATACCACCGCCTATTTTGTGGGCCGGGTGCTGGGCAAGCACCGCCTGGCCCCTCAGATAAGCCCGCACAAGTCGTGGGAGGGGGCGATTGGAGGGCTGCTGGGGGCCGCCGTCGTGAGCCTGCTCTTTACGCTGTCAACCCCGCTCCAGATAATGCTGAGCATCGGGCAGGGCGTGGTGCTGGCTTTACTGGTGAGCGTTTTCGGGCAGATTGGTGATTTAGCGGAGTCTTTGCTCAAACGTAATACCGGAGTGAAAGAGTCGGGGGCGTCTATTCCGGGGCACGGTGGTTTTCTGGACCGTATGGACAGCGTCGTCTTCGCCGGGGTGGTGGTTTACCTGTACTATAGCTTCTTTATCCTGTAGCTGACCTTGTTTTTCTCTTTTCTGATAACTCCCTCTTTTAACTATCTTCATAATTTATTTAGATTATTACCTGATTTAAAGAGCGATAGTGCTATAATTGAACTCATGGAAAAGCTTGTCTCTGGAGCCAGAAGGCTGGGGTTACGTCTTACTCATCAGCAGCTTGAGCAGTTTCAGCTTTATTATCAGGAGCTTATCGAGTGGAACCGACGGCTGAACCTGACGGCGATTACCGATTACGAGGCGGTTCAGGTAAAGCACTTCCTCGATGCACTTACCGTGGTCCTGGCAGTGAAATCGCCATCAGGCAGGGGAATCAGGCTTATCGATGTCGGTACGGGGGCCGGCATACCGGGAATTCCACTGAAAATTGTCATGCCTGATATCCATCTGGTGCTCCTTGACGCCACGAAGAAAAAGGCTACCTTTCTAGAGCACATTGTAAACAAGCTAGACCTGAAAGGTGTGGAGATTGTGGTCGGGCGGGCGGAAGAGGTTGCCCACCAGCCTGAGTACCGCCAGCGATTTGACCTGGTGCTATCACGTGCGGTGGCAAATTTAACCACGCTGGTGGAACTGACCCTGCCCTTTTGCGCCGCTGGCGGTCGGTTCATCGCCCAGAAAAAAGGGGATATAGGGGATGAGGTACAGGCGGCACAGCGGGCGATTGAGGTGCTTGGTGGTGTTTTAAGAGAGGTAAAGAATATTGATTTACCCGAGTTTGATGATGAGCGCTGGCTGGTGGTCATTGATAAAGTCAGGGAAACGCCGCCGCCATATCCCCGCCGCCCCGGCATACCGGCCAAAAGGCCGCTGGGGTAGCCAGTCGTGGTTGCTAAACAAAAATAACAGTAGTAGAATATCAATGCAGGCGTGTAGGTTTCTCGTAGTGAGGTGATGGGAATGGAAACTGGAACTTGGAAGGTTAAGACCGGACTGGCTCAGATGCTCAAGGGCGGGGTCATCATGGATGTGGTCACCCCAGAGCATGCCAAGATTGCCGAAGATGCCGGGGCCTGTGCCGTGATGGCGCTGGAAAGGGTGCCGGCCGATATAAGGGCGGCGGGCGGCGTGGCCAGGATGGCCGACCCGACTATCATCGAGGCCATTATGAAGGCGGTCTCCATACCGGTGATGGCCAAATGCCGCATCGGGCACTTCGTTGAGGCACAGGCGCTGGAAGCGCTCGGCGTGGACTATATCGACGAGTCGGAGGTGCTCACTCCGGCCGACGAGAGTCATCATATCTGGAAGCACGATTTCAAAGTACCCTTTGTCTGCGGCTGCCGCAATCTGGGTGAAGCCCTGCGCCGCCTTGGTGAGGGGGCAGCGATGATAAGGACCAAAGGTGAAGCTGGGACCGGCAACGTCGTTGAGGCGGTCAGGCATATGCGCGCGGTGATGGATGGCATCCGAGAACTGGTGCAAACGCCACAGGAAGAGCTGATGGCCAAGGCCAAGGAGATGGGAGCCCCGTTTGAGCTGGTGGCTGAATTGCACAAGACGGGTAAGCTGCCGGTGGTCAATTTTGCGGCTGGTGGCGTGGCCACGCCGGCGGACGCGGCGTTGATGATGCAGCTTGGCGCGGATGGCGTCTTCGTTGGCTCCGGTATATTCAAGTCGTCTAACCCGTCGGCGCGAGCGCAGGCGATTGTCAAAGCCACCACACACTACAACGACCCGCAGATTATTGCCGAGGTCTCCAAGAATCTGGGCGAAGCTATGCCCGGACTTGATATAAAGCAAATTCCATCTGAGGAGTTGCTGGCACCGAGAGGTTGGTAGCATGAAGATTGGCGTCCTTGCCTCGCAAGGAGCCTTCATCGAGCACATAGAAAAGCTGCGCCAGCTGGGAGTTGAAGCTATGCCCGTCCGCCTGCCCCGAGAACTGGAGGGTCTGGACGGGCTTATTATTCCTGGTGGCGAGAGCACGTCCATCGGGCGGCTGATGCGGGATTACAAGCTCACGCAGGCAATTCTGGACCGGGCCAAGGCAGGAATGCCTGTATTTGGTACCTGCGCCGGCATGATACTCATGGCCAAAAAAAGCGATGATGCGCGCTTCGAGCCGCTGGGGCTGATGGACATAACCGTCCGGCGCAATGCCTTCGGGCGGCAGCGGGAGAGTTTCGAGACCGAACTGAACGTGCCGGTGCTGGGCAAAAAGCCGTTCCCCGGCGTCTTCATCCGCGCCCCGCTGATTGAACAGGTCAACGGTACCGTGGCAGTGCTGGCCAAACTGGCCGACGGCACCATCGTGGCCGTACGCGATGGTAAAATGCTGGCGCTGGCCTTTCATCCCGAGTTGACCGATGACCTGAGGTTTCATCGGTATTTTCTGGATATGGTGTCCAGACAGAAATAAGTGGTTACAGGAGGGGGTAGTTGCAGAAGGTAATTACGGATGACCTTGATGCATTGCTCGATATCCTGCCGCCCCATATACGGCAGCCGCTCTGCAAGCAGAAAGAACTCCGTGACCTGCTGGAAGTGGTGCTGGACCTGGGACGTACTCCGGAAGCCCGCTTTCCCAGTCGGGAGGTGGTGCTCAACCCCAAAGAGGTTGACGAGGCGGATATCGACTATGTGGTCTCGCGCATCGGCAGCTTCGGTGATGACAACCGCGCCGGCATTGAGCGGACGCTGCACCGCATCTCCGCCATCAGAAATCGCAAGGGGAGAATCGTCGGCCTGACCTGCCGCGTGGGCCGGGCTGTCTTCGGCACGATAAGGGTCATCGAAGACTTGGTGGAGTCAGGCAAGAGCGTCATGCTGCTGGGGCGACCCGGCGTGGGCAAGACAACGATGTTAAGAGAAGTAGCCCGGGTGCTGGCCGACGATGTGAACCGACGGGTTATCATCGTTGATACGTCCAACGAGATTGCCGGCGATGGCGATATCCCCCACCCTGCCATCGGCCATGCCCGCCGCATGCAGGTAAAGACGCCGGCCATGCAGCACGCGGTGATGATTGAGGCGGTGGAGAACCACATGCCCGAGGTCATTGTCATCGACGAGATTGGCACCGAGCTTGAGGCGCAGGCGGCGCGCACCATCGCCGAGCGCGGCGTCCAGCTGGTGGGCACCGCCCACGGCAATACCCTGGAAAACCTGATGCTGAACCCCACCCTCGCCGACCTTATCGGCGGCATACAGTCGGTCACGCTGGGGGACGAGGAGGCGCGGCGGCGGGGTACCCAGAAGTCAATACTGGAGCGGACATCCCCGCCCACCTTCGACATCGTGGTTGAGATTCAGGAACGGGACCGCGTGGCCATTCACCCCGATGTGGCCGAGGCAGTTGATGCCATTCTGCGCAGCCAGCATATTGAAACAGAGATACGCTGGATGGACGAAAACGGTGAGGTCAGGGTGGAAAAGCCAACGGTGGAGTCGAAAAAGGGCAAAGAGAAGAAGCCGGCCGGCCGCGACCAGCAGCGCATTTACCTTTTCGGCGTCAACCGTACCAGGCTGGAGCACATGGCCGGGGAGATGAATTTAAGCCTGGATATCGTGGCTAATCTGCGGGAGGCCAACCTCTTTGTCACCTCCAAGAACTACTACCGCCGCAAGCCGCAGAAGGTCAGGGACGCCGAAGCGGCCAACCTGCCCATCTACGTCCTGAAAAGCAATACCCCGCCCCAGATACGGCAGATGCTGCAGAGTATCTATCCGCTTACCGCTCCGGGCAAGCGCGACTCGTTCCAGATGGCGCTGGCCGAAGCCGAGGAAGCGGTGGAACAGATAAGGAACGGTAGCGAGGGCGAGGTGGAGCTCAGCCCGCAGAGCGCCTATATCCGCCGCCTGCAACATTTAATCGCCGAACGAAACGAGATGGCCTCACGCAGCGAGGGCAAAGACCCGAACCGAAGGGTCAGGATTTATAAGGGATAACGTGTGCTATGTCCCTATTCATTACTTTTGAAGGTGGGGAGGGGAGCGGGAAAAGCGTTCAGGCCAGGGCGCTGTACCGCCGGCTCTCCCGGCTGGATATCCCGGCCATACTGGCCCACGAGCCCGGCGTGACTGAGTTGGGCAGGAAAATCGCGCGCTGGCTGAAATGGGCGGATGATATGGCCATATCGCCGATGGCGGAACTGATGCTGTTCAACGCCTCCCGGGCGCAGTTGGTGGGTGAAGTTATCCGGCCTAATCTGGAAAAGGGTAATATAGTTATCTGCGACCGCTACGCCGATTCCACCACTGCCTATCAGAGCTACGGCCGGGGGCTGGCTCTGGACATGGTCAAAGCGGTCAATGAGGTCGCGGTGCAGGGAGTGCGGACTGACCTGACGGTACTGCTCGATATGCCCGTGGCGGCCGGGCTGGCGCGCAAGAAGGATAAAAAGCCGGACCGCTTCGAGCAGGAGACCCTGGATTTCCACCAGAAAGTGCGCCGGGGGTATCTGGCACTGGCCAGAGCCGAACCTGATAGGTGGTTAGTAGTAGACGCTACACAGTCCAAAGATAAAGTCGCCGGCATTATCTGGCAGAAAGTCAGCCAGTTGCTCTCCAAAAAGCCTTGAAGGGTGTCTGAGAGGGGCGAAGCCCCTCTTTTTTAATGCTTCCCCTTCCCATGGGGAAGGGGATAAAGGGGATGGGGTTGTTAAATATTAACCAGAGGCCGTCTTTCACCGAGGAAGAGACACTGCTGTCCCAGGGCATCAGGTTCATTGCCGGGGTGGATGAGGTGGGGCGGGGCTCCATAGCCGGCCCGGTGGTGGCGGCGGCGGTTATCATGCCCGGTCATATTGGCGCATCCTGGCTCACCGAGGTAAGAGACAGCAAGCAGTTGAGCCCGGTAAAGCGTGAAATCCTGGCCCGCCATATCAGGGAGACTGCGATATCATTCGGCGTTGGCGCGGTGAGTCACAGGCTCATCGATACAATGGGCATCGTGCGGGCGAGCAAACTGGCCATGAAAATGGCCATCGCTAAACTTTCGCCGATACCGCAGTACCTGCTGATTGATTATTTGCGCTTGGCGGAGGTACCCCTTCCCCAGAAAGGAATCACTGACGGCGACTGCAAGTGCTTTTCCATTGCCTGTGCTTCCATTGTGGCCAAGGTGGCCCGGGATGAGATGATGGTCAGGCTGGACCGACTTTTTTCCGGGTACCGGCTGGCGGAAAACAAGGGCTACTGCACCGAGGCGCACGTGGCGGGCCTGTCATGCCTGGGGCCTTCGCCCATCCACCGGCGGAGCTTTCAGCCGGTCAGTAGCTATTTCAGGCAGGCACCATGAAGCGCCAGGAAACGGGCCATCTGGGGGAAAAAATGGCGGCGGGACTTCTGCAGAAGCGGGGATACTGCATCCTGCAGACCAATTACCGCTGTCCGGAAGGGGAAATTGATATTGTGGCCCGGCATAAAGACTGCCTGGTCTTTGTCGAGGTGCGGACGAAGCGGGGCACGGAATTCGGCAGTCCGGAGGAATCAATCACACCAGCGAAGATGGACAAACTGAGGCGAGTGGCAGCTCATTACCGGCAGACACACGGCGATATGCCGGCTTCCTGGCGGATTGATGTGGTTGCCGTTGAGCTGGACCGGCAGAACCGGCCGCGGCGAATGGAACATATTGAAAATGCCGTCGGAGAAGCCTGAAACGCAGCTTTACTGACTTAATCGGCTGTGCTAGAATTAACCCGCCTGGAAATGGATAAGTTACCCGAAGCAACACTGCGCATTATTGATGCCAACCTGAACCGCATTGGTGAGGGCCTGCGCGTCCTCGAGGAAGTCAGCCGGCTGCTGCTCAACAGCGGCGACCTGAGCCATCGGTTAAAGAACCTGCGCCACGAGTTGGTGAGGACGGAGCCGGCACTTGACCGGCAGCTCATTCAGGCGCGGGACGCAGCTGGTGATGTTGGCCGCGACCTTGAGGTGCCGGGGGAGGCGAAGCAGAGAGACCTGCCGTCCATGGTGATGGCCAATTCGCGCCGGGTGCAGGAATCGCTGCGGGTCATGGAAGAGCTGGCCAAACTGTCGGACACGGTTCTGGATTCGGAGAAGTACAAGCAGGCCCGATTCTCACTCTACACGATAGAGAAGGAGCTGATGGGTCGGCTGACAATGTGATGCAGGCGTGCCGCCAGATAGCTAAACGATTTGAGGTAAAAAATGAGCGGGTTGAGTGATAATCTGGAGAAGATTGCCGGGCAGATAAGGCAGGATTTCACCGAGCTTGATGTGGCCAGGGAGAAGGCGCTGCCCTGCTGCCGTGAGGTCATCCGCAATTGCAGCCAGGCCATCCGCGCCGTACACCGGCAGGAGTTTGACCACGCGGCGGAATTACTACAGAAGGCGCGGAATCTGCTCAACGAGGCGGAACAGACGGTGGATAATTATAACGAGTTGAATTATACCGGCTTTTTCCGGGATGCTCAGAAAGAATACGCCGAAGGGAGTGTCCTTCTCTCCGTGGTCGGTGGGCAGCAGATACCTTCGCCGGAGGCACTGGGCATTGATAATGCCGCCTATCTCAACGGGCTGGGGGAAGCGGCTGGTGAACTGAGGCGTTACCTGCTGGACAGCATGAGACAGGGCGATGTCTCCCGAGGCGAGGAGCTGCTGCGGGTTATGGACGATATTTACAGCGTGCTGGTGACCATGGACTTTCCCGATGCCATTACCGGCGGGCTCCGTCGCACCACCGATATGGTCCGTGGTGTGCTGGAGAGAACGCGCAGCGACCTCACGCTTATCGTAACACAGAAAGACCTGGAAAACAGGCTGGAAAAGTTAAGAGAGAATCAAGAATAACCACTGATTGACCTTGATTTAAAAATGCGCTAAACTAACAACGTCGGTGAGCAAACAAAAAATGAAGTTCATTTTGAGAAGGCCGGTCCGCAGCCGCCTTCTTTTTTTATTTTAGGGAAATGATTTTCAGGAGGTCTGGTATATGGGTGAAACGGCTTTGCGTGTGCTGATTATTCTGGCAGGGGTACTGGCTCTGGGCTTTGTGGGCTATCTGGTGTCTACGATTCTGCGTGAGAGCCCGGGTAATGAGAAAATGCGTGAAATTTCCCATGCCATCCGGCAGGGGGCGATGGCCTTCCTGCGCCGCGAATTCACCACTCTGGCCATCTTTACCGTGGTGGTCTTCATTATTCTGGCCGTATTCATTGCCCCTAGGCCATTTGTCGCCATCGCCTATCTATGTGGCACGTTTACCTCGGCGCTGTCGGGGTGGCTGGGCATGAACATTGCCACTCTGGCCAATGCCAGGACGGCCAATGCGGCCATCGGCAGCTGGGCCAGGGGGCTGAAAATCGCCTTCTCCAGCGGTGCCGTGATGGGCTTCTGCGTTGTTGGTCTGGGGCTGCTGGGACTTTCCATCACCGCCTTTATCTGGGAGGACAGCCATGTCTGGCTGGGCTTTGCCTTCGGGGCCTCATCGGTGGCCCTGTTCCTGAGGGCGGGCGGCGGCATCTTTACCAAGAGCGCGGACGTGGGTGCTGACCTGGTGGGTAAAGTAGAGAAAGGTATCCCGGAAGACGACCCGCGCAACCCGGCGGTCATCGCCGATAACGTTGGCGACAACGTTGGTGATGTGGCCGGCATGGGCTCTGACCTGTATGAGTCCTACGTTTCCGCAATCGCCGCCTCAATGGTGCTGGGAGTCATAGTTCTCGGCACCGTGAAAGGTATGCTGCTGCCCCTGGCGCTGAGCGGGATTGGCATTGTGGTTTCCATTATCGGTGCTCTCTCGGTCAGACCGAAAGAGGTCGAGGCCAACTTCGAGAAACAGGTGGCCCGGGCACACGCTACCATGAACTGGGGCGTATATATAAGTACCATACTGATGATAATCGCCAGTGGCCTGATTATCTGGTTTTACGTTGGTGAACTCGGGCTTTTCTGGGCGCTTATTTCCGGTCTCATCGCCGGTCTCCTCATTGCCAAGGCGACGGAATACTTCACCTCGACGGAGTACGGTCCGGCGAAAAAGCTGGCCCGGGCGGCGGAGAGTGGGGCGGCGGTGACCATTATTGAGGGCATTGCTACCGGGCTCATGAGCACCGTTATACCCATCCTTCTGGTGGCGATAGCCACCGTGCTCGCCTACATTTTCGGTGGTCTGCTGGGCATCGCTATTGCCTCCATGGGTATGCTCATCAACCTGGGAATGTCACTGGCCATGGACTGCTACGGGCCGATTGCCGATAACTCGGCCGGCATTGCCCAGATGGCGGGCCTGGGAAAACAGGTGCGGGAGCGGTGCGAGGCACTCGACTCGGTGGGCAACACCACGGCAGCGCTGGGCAAGGGGTTTGCTATTGCCTCGGCAGCTCTCGCCTCGTTGGCTTGGCTGGCGACCTACTTTGAGGTGGCCAAAGTGGAAATGGCCAGCCTGACCAATGTGGCGGTTATCACCGGAGTACTGATTGGCGGTATGCTCACCTTCGTTTTCTGTGCTCTGGCGATGAGGGGAGTGGGGGCAGGTGGCTTTGCCATCGTCAACGAGGTAAGGAGACAGTTCCGTGAAATCAAAGGGTTGATGGAGGGTGAGGCCAAACCCGATTACGTGAGGTGTGTTGATATCGCTACCAAAGGGGCACTGAAATCAATGATGCTGCCGGGCATCCTGGTGCTGGCGGTGCCGCTGATTCTGGGCTTTACCCTGGGCCCGAAAGCGGTAGCTGGGCTGCTGGCCGGGTCGCTGCTCACCGGTTTCCTGATGGCGGTGATGATGGCCAATGCCGGCGGCGCCTGGGACAACGCCAAGAAATTCATTGAGGCCGGCAACCTCGGTGGCAAGGGCAGCGATGCCCACAAAGCGGCCGTCATCGGCGATACGGTCGGTGACCCGTTCAAGGACACCGCTGGGCCATCGCTCAATATACTCATCAAGCTGGTGGGTAAAGTGGCGGTCATCTTCGGGCCGGTCTTCATCATGCTGGTAGCGCTGTAAGGCGAAGATATAATTCCCGACTTCGTGGGGAAGTGAAAAAGCGGAGGTACCGCCTCCGTTTTTTTATTCGTGCAGGAACGGATTGCTCCCCCGCTCAGCAACGATGGTTGTCTTCGGCCCGTGTCCCGGGTAGACGATGGTCTCATCGGGCAGGGACATAAGCGTGTTTTTAAGGCTATGCATGAGCTGCGCGTAGTCCCCGCCGGGCAGGTCATAACGCCCGATGCCCTGGTTGAAAAGGGTGTCACCACTGAAAAGGACGCCGTGTCCATATAGGCAGATGCCTCCGGGAGTATGCCCCGGCGTGTGCATAACCTTGAAATGCAGGCCGTCGATATCTACGCTGTCCCCATCTTTCAGCAGCTGGTCCGGGGGTGGTGGGGTAGGGCAGTGTAAGCCAAAGGCGAGGGCCATAGCCTGTTGCTGGGGGTATTCGGCGTCAGCGGTATGCACCGCGATTTCGGCACCGGTGGCTTCTTTGACCTCCTTGAGGGCAGCGATATGGTCGCAATGCCCGTGAGTGAGGACAATGAGCCCCACCGTAAGGCCAAGCTCCTTGATGCCCTGCAATATTTCCCCCGCGTCATCCGCCGGGTCGATAATGGCCCCCTCTTTGCTGGCCTCATCACCGACGATGTAGCAGTTGGAAGCCAGTGGGCCGACCACCAGCGACTTTAAAATCATCGTGCTCTCCAGTATCGATTATATTAGTGAACAGCGCCAAACGATATTGACGCCGTCCCCGCATTTTACCATTATGCCCGGGTCTGCTCAATTAAAAAGCCTTGTTATTTAGCCGGCAGATACGTTAAACTATGTATGATTACCCCTTTGCGTTACCAGCGAAACAGGAATTCCATTAATGGCTGATATCTATCCTTTTAAGGGTATTCGTTATAATCAGGCAGTGACGGCTGACCTGGACAAGGTTATCTGCCCGCCTTATGATATCATCTCCCCGCAGTTGCAGTCGGAGCTTTACTGGCGCAGCGAGCACAATTTCATCCGACTTGAGTATGCTCGGGAACTGCCTCAGGATACGGCTTCGGAAAACAAGTACACCCGTTCGGCAGCTACGCTGACGCAGTGGCTGGCACAGGGCATTCTTGCCGTTGAGGAAGCCCCCGCCGTGTACCTCCACGACCACCATTTTCAATATCAGGGCAAAGAATATCGGCGGCGGGGTATTATTACGCTGGTCAGGCTGGAGGAGTGGGACCGGCGGGTGATACGCCCTCACGAGGGGACGCTGGCCAATGCAAAGAGTGATCGGCTTACCTTATTGCGTACCCTCCAGGCCAATACCAGTTCCATTCTGGCCCTCTTTGAAGACCCCGGAGGGCGAATTGCTCCAGTACTGGCCGCCAAGGAAAAAGATAAGCCAGCGGTTCATTTCAATACCGGCAGCGGGGAAAGGCACACTCTTTGGGCTATCAGTGAAGGGGAAATGCTGGCGCCAATACGGCAGCACCTGGCCCACCAGCCACTCTATATTGCCGACGGGCACCATCGCTATGAAAGTGCCCTGGCCTACCGGAGAGAACAGCGCCAGAAAACGGTAAAATCCACCTCAGACAGGGGCTGTGATTTCGTGATGATGACGCTCGTCGACTTTGCTGACCCCGGGCTGGTTATCCTGCCGCCGCACAGAATGGTCCGCGTTTTACCGGCCAGCAAGCCGGACAGTATTTTAAACGGGTTGACCTCACTCTTTCATGTTCAGGAACTATCGCTCGACTCGCCCGATGTCTGGCAGAAGGTGGACGCCTTTTTGGCCGGGGAAGTGGGGAGGGGCAGAATTGTTCTCTTTGGTCCGGACGGTGGGAATTTCTGGCTGCTGAAGCCGCGCGACTTCACCTTGCTGGAGAAGCTCATGCCCGGCTCTCGTTCGGAGCACTACAGGCGGCTGACCGTCAGTATTCTGGACCACGTTATTCTGGAGAACCTGCTGGGCCTGAAGCGGGAGCAGGAGGCAGAGGCACTGGCCTATAGTTACGACCAGTTAGATGCCATAGATAGGGTTCGTAACGGAGAGTGTCAGATGGCGTTCCTGATAAGCCCGGTGAAGGCGGACGTTATTAAAATGGTGGCCGACGTCGGCGACCGTATGCCCAGAAAGTCGACCTACTTTTATCCCAAGCTGCCCTCGGGACTGGTATTCTACATGTTCCGTTGACGTTCGTGTCTGGCCTGTGTTACCATAGGGACATCCGGGAAAGATGGTCAACGCGGGGTTTGCCAAGAGCCCCTTTTTCATTTTATCCTTGTAGTAAGTTATATTATAAGGGCAATTACTGACAGGGAAAAGATCAATGCTGGTCGAGGAAGAGCTGGCCCGGTTTTCACCCGATAAGGAGACGCTGGTCACCGTTGGCGTGTTTGACGGCGTGCACCTCGGTCACAAACATCTGATTTCACAGCTGGTGGGCAAGGCGGAGCAGGAGAACTCGCTGAGTGTGGTGGTGACGTTCCAGCAGCATCCACAGGAAGTGCTGCGCCCTGATTTCAAATTGCCGTTTCTTACCGACCTTGCGGAGAGGGAAAAACTGCTTAAAAATGAAGGCGTGGATATAATTATTCCGCTTACCTTTACTGTCGAGACCTCTCGACTCAGTGCGCGTGATTTCACCAGTTGGCTCAAGGAATATCTGCGCATGCGCGGTATGGTAATCGGGCCTGACTTTGCTCTGGGCAAGAAACGGGAGGGCAGCGCGGACGCTCTCTGTACATTGGGACGTGAAATGGGCTTCAGCGTTACTGTGGTGCCTCCGGTGGTAATCGATGGAGAAGTGGTGAGCAGCACTGCCATCAGACAGGCCCTGTCGGACGGAGATGTGCCTAAAGTCCGGCGACTGGCGGGTCGTGGCTTCAGCCTCCAGGGACGCGTTGTTGCCGGTACGGGAAGGGGAGTGGCCCTGGGGTTCCCGACCGCCAACCTGAATATCAGCCTCGAACAGGCTTTGCCCGCCGACGGCGTCTATGCCAGCTGGGCAGGCATCAATGGCAAAGTTTTCCCCGCAATGACCAATATTGGCACCAGACCTACCTTCGGTGATAACAGGCGCGCGGTAGAAGTCTATGTAGTTGATTACCAGGGCGAACTCTACGGGCGTGAAATACAGGTCGAGTTTGTGGAGCGCCTGCGTGAAGAGAAGAGATTTGATAGCGTGGAGGAGCTGAAACGGCAGATGTCCAGAGACGTGAAGCGGGGCGTTGCCCTATTAAGTGCTAAAGGTGGAAGGTAAACATGAAAGGCCAGGCCAGAAAAATCACTGAGCAGGAAATACGTCCTCTTCTGAGACGTGGGGTGGCGGAAATAATCGTGGAGAGCGAGATGCTGGAGCTGCTCCGCTCCGGTAAAAAACTGCGGTTGAAGGAAGGCTTCGACCCCAGCTTTCCCGATATTCACCTCGGGCATATGGTATCGCTCCGGAAGCTGCGCCAGTTCCAGGAGCTTGGACATCAGGTGGTGCTCATCGTGGCCGACTGGACAGCCCGGATAGGTGACCCGAGCGGTGTTTCGGTAACCCGCCCCATGCTCACTTTGGAACAGGTCAGGGACAATGCCCGGACCTATATGGAACAGTTCTTTACCATTGTGGACAAGGAAAGGACCGAGGTGAGGTGGCAGAGCGAGTGGTTTGACAAGTTTACCCTTACTGAGGTTATTCATCTGACCAGCAAGTTCACCGTTGCCCAGTTTCTGGCACGTGATGATTTCAATACCAGGTACAACGACGGGCAGCCGATTGCCCTCACCGAGTTCATGTACCCGCTGCTCCAGGCCTACGACTCGGTAGCCATAGAGGCGGACGTTGAGTTCGGCGGCACCGACCAGAAGTTCAATTTCTTGGTGGGCAGGGAACTGCAGTCCATGATGGGGCAGCGTCCCCAGCAGTGCTTTATGACGCCGCTGCTGGTGGGCACCGATGGCAGCCAGAAGATGAGCAAGAGCCTGGGGAATTATATTGGCGTGGCCGAGCCGTCGGAAGACATCTACGGCAAGACCATGTCCATCCGTGACGACCTGATTGTCCCGTACTTTGAGCTGGTGACCAACGTGTCTGATGAAGAACTTGAGGAATTCAGGCAGGCGCTGGCAAACAATGCCGTCAACCCGATGGAGTTGAAGAAGCGTCTGGGCAGGGAGCTGGTCACCCAGCTTTATGATAAAGAGGCAGCCAGTGAAGCCGAGCAGGCTTTCGAGAGGGTCCACCAAAAAAGGGAAGTGCCGGAAGAAATAAAGGAATATCGCCTGTCTTTTAGTGAATTTGCGCCCGACTTATCGCAACCTGGGAATATAGATATCAGTCGACTGCTGGTGAGAATAGGACTGGCTAAAAGTCGTAGCGAAGCAAACCGATTCATTGCTCAAGCAGGTACTACTATAGCTGGTGACACAGTGACTAGTCATGTAGCGGCGGTTGACAGTGGAGATATTATAAAAGTAGGCAAACGCCGTTTTGCTAAAGTAATTAATACCGATGTTGAAGGAAAGGCAGGTAAATAGAATGGGACAGATGCGTGTTCCCGGGCCTACCCCATGCCCGCCGGAGGTGCTTCAGGCGATGGCCTGGCAGATGATAAACCACCGCGGGCCGGAATTCGAGAAGATGCTGCGTGATGTCACCGCCAAGCTGAAGCAGCTATTCCAGACGAAAAACGACCTCTATTTATTAACGTGCTCGGGTACGGGGGGACTGGAGGCAGCCATTGTCAACACGCTCTCTCCGGGGGACAAGGTTCTCTCCGTGGCGGTGGGCGCGTTCGGGGAAAGGTTCACCAGCATGGCGGGCGTGTTCGGTGCCGAGGTCATTCCCGTCCGTGCGGAGTGGGGCCGGGTGGCTGACCCTGATGAAGTCCGGCGCGCACTGCAGAAGGAACCGGGAATCAAGGCGGTACTGGTAACGCATAATGAGACCTCCACCGGTGTTACCAATGACCTGGCGGCCATCAGTGCCGTGGTCAAGGAATTTGATAAGCTGCTGCTGGTCGACGCCATAAGCAGCCTGGGCTCGATTGACCTGCCGGTGGATAAGTGGCACTGCGATGTCACCGTTACCGCGTCCCAGAAGGGGTGGATGGTGCCTCCGGGGATGGCCATGGTCAGTGTTAGCCAGGAAGCGTGGCAGGCCTATGCCAAAGCCAAAATGCCCCGTTTCAACTGGGACTTGGCTCTGGCCCGGAAATATCTGGAAATAGGACAGACGCCGTGGACGCCGGTGGTATCAATCGTGTTTGCGCTTTCGGTGGCACTGGATATGTTGCTGAAGGAAGGACTGGCCAATGTCTTTGCCCGCCACGCCCGGGTTGGCAAAGCGGCCCGGGAAGGGGTAAAATCACTGGGCTTATCCCTCTTCGCTGACGAGAAGTACGCCTCCAATACGGTTACGGCCGTGTCAGTCAAGGACGGCATGAATGTAAAGGAAATGCTCAAAATACTGCGCGAGGAATATCAGATAGTACTTGCCGGTGGTCAGCAGAGCCTGCAGGGTAAGATATTCCGCATCGGGCACCTGGGTCTGGTAACGGAAGAGGATATCAAAGAGATAATCTCTGCCCTGAAGGAAGTACTGCCCAGGGTAGGCGCGTAATATATTTTGAGGTAAATGACAGCGAAGAAACTGTGTGTATTGGCAATATTGGGTTTACTGATTGCCACGCTGATACTGCCGTGCGGCTGCTCTGAAAGGGAGGAAACGAAAATCCCCGTCCAGGTAATTGAGGACGTTTCGCTTGAAGAAGCCTTTACGCTGATGGAGGACAAGCGGGGCAGCCAGGATTTCATGATTATCGACCTCCGTTCCGCTGGGGAATACGCAGGAGGCCATATAGAGGCGGCAGTAAATATTGATTACAGCGCTGCTGATTTTGCCGGAGCACTGGATGAACTCGACCGTGATAAGGTCTATCTTCTCTACAGCCACAAAGATGATATTAGCGGCCAGGTTCTGGATATGATGGCCGAACTGGGCTTTACCAGGGTCTACAATATGCTGGGCGGGATGGAGCGCTGGAAAAGAATAGGCCTGCCACGGGTAAAGTAAGAAACGGCTCGCTGGACTGTAGCCATGGGAGGGGCGTATGCGCCTCTTTTTATTTCTACAGCTGTATCTCAAATTGACTTGACATATAGGTAATGCTATCATAAGCACATAAGTCAGAAGGCTGATTTATTAAGCCTGGCTGAATTCCTGAGTGCTATGACAACGCTAAATGAGCTTAACCAGGAGATTGCCCGCTGTTTACTGTGTGAGATA
This sequence comes from Dehalococcoidales bacterium, assembly GCA_034409565.1. Taxonomy (GTDB): domain Bacteria; phylum Chloroflexota; class Dehalococcoidia; order Dehalococcoidales; family RBG-16-60-22; genus E44-bin89. Next base: position 31,223 of record DAOUMS010000017.1, on the reverse strand, counting down.
GCCAAGCACCGGACAAATACTGTGCCTGGAGAAGGGCCGGAGGATGCTGAAATCATGTTCATCGGTGAAGCTCCGGGCTGGCATGAAGACCAGCAGGGGCGGCCTTTTGTTGGGCCCGCCGGCCATTATCTGGACCAGCTGCTGGCGTCCATTGGCCTGACACGGCGGCAGGTCTTTATCGCTAACGTTATCAAGTGCCGCCCTCCGAATAACCGTGACCCGCTGCCAATGGAAATTCAGAATTGTCAGACATGGCTTGACCGCCAGATAGATATCATCAAGCCCAGGATAGTGGTTACTCTGGGTCGCTACTCGATGGCCAGGTTTTTCCCGGGCAAAAGCATAAGCAAAATCCACGGCACTGCGGTCAAGCAGGACAACACCATATATTTCGCCATGTACCACCCGGCGGCGGCGCTGCATCAGCAGAGCCTGCGGCAGGCGATAGAGGCAGATATGAAGAAGATACCGCTCGTGCTGGCTGAGGCCAAAAACGTTCCCAAGACTGAACCCGGCCCCCAGCAGTTGAGTATGTTTTAGGACTGGTAAGATGACCAAATCGAAACTGAAGCTTATTCCCCTCGGTGGACTCAGTGAAATCGGCAAGAATATGACTCTGCTGGAGTATGAGAACGACATTTTGATTGTCGATGCTGGACTCATGTTTCCCGGGGAAGAAATGCTCGGCATTGACCTGGTGATACCGGACATCAATTATCTTCTGGATAAAAAGGACAAAGTGAGGGGCATTGTCGTCACCCACGGTCATGAGGACCATATTGGCGCGTTGCCCTATGTTTTGCCACAGCTTAATGTTCCGGTCTATGCCACCAGCCTGACCCTCGGCATGATACGGGTTAAACTCAAAGAGAGGAGAGCACTGGCCAGCGCCAAACTAAAACTGGTATCACCGGGCACGCAAATCACGCTGGGGGCATTCAAGGTGGAGTTCTTTCCCGTCTGCCACAGTATTCCTGATGCCGTCGGCCTCATTATCAATACGCCGGTGGGTGTGGTGGTGCATAGCGGCGATTTCAAGCTTGACTACACGCCGGTCAGTGGCCGGCCCACCGACCTTTCCCGTCTGGCCCAGGTGGGGGCACAGGGAGTCCTGCTCCTCTTGTCCGACTCCACGTATTCCGAACTTCCCGGCTATACTCCATCAGAAAGACTGGTTGGGGAGGCCCTGGACCACATCATGTCGGACGCCCCGGGGAGAGTGATTGTCACCACCTTTTCCTCGCTGGTATCCCGTGTCCAGCAGGTAATTGATGCTGCGGCCAAGCACGGACGACGAGTTTTCATTGTCGGCCGCAGCATGAATGATACGGTGCGTATGGCGCTGGAGCTCGGTTACATTCAGGCCCCTGATGGCATCTTGGGCAGAATTGAGGAAGCCCGCGGCCTCCCGCATGATAGAGTGGTATTTGTTACCACCGGAAGTCAGGGAGAGCCAACCTCGGCGCTGGTGCGCATGGCAAATCGTGACCACCCCAACGTTAACATCCACGCCGGAGATACCATCGTGATATCGGCAACGCCAATCCCCGGCAATGAGGCCGTTGTCAACAGCACCGTGGATAACCTTTTCAAGCAGGGGGCGCGGGTACTGTACGATAAAGTGGCGCAAGTTCACGTTCACGGCCACGGTAGCCAGGAGGAACTCAAATTACTGCTCAATCTGGTCAAGCCGAAATTCTTCATGCCCATCCACGGTGAATACCGCCATCTCAGTCTGCATGCCAGGCTGGCGGAATCAGTAGGCATCCCGAAGGACAAAATTTTCGTGATGGAAGATGGCGATATTCTTGAGCTCACCCCGCAATGGGCGAAGAAAGATGGCAAGGTCGGTTCGGGGAACGTGTATGTTGATGGGTTGAGCGTTGGCGATATCGGCGGCGTGGTGCTGCGTAATCGGCGCATGCTGTCCAAAGACGGCATCGTGGTGGCGATAATCGCGGTGAACCGGCAGACGGGCAAACTGGTGGGGCGTCCTGACATCGTGACACGGGGTTTTGTCGATACCCGGGAGTTCAAAGAGATGATTGATGAAAGTCGCGACCTGCTGGCCAAGGCACTGGACCACAGCGGCGGCAAGGCTACCGAATGGAGCTTTATCAACGCCAAGGTAAAGGATACGCTGGATAAATTTTACTATGACAGGACCAAGCTTCGCCCGATGATTCTGCCGTTCATGGTCAAGGTGTAGTTGTCATGCCAAAGAGAAAACCCAGAGAAGATAATGAATTCCTGAGGGGAAAGCGGCGACGGCGCTCTTTCCTGGGCGGTTTTTTTGCTTTTCTGTGGTGGCCGCCGGTGCGCAATACCATTCTGCTGGCGATTATTGGGCTGCTGGCCTGGTGGCAATGGTCGGCGTTAACTGGCTTATTTGGCTGGGGGCTGCTCTTCATTGCCACCGCGTTTATCATCGTTATCGTTCAGATGAAGCGGCGGAAGCTGTCCTCGTTTGTTCTCCGCTTCAATCGCTGGCTGGGAACGGCTGCCTTTGTCCTGGCGGTCTGGGGTATACTGGCCATTTTTGACCTGGGGGGCAAATTTGGTGACGCGCTTATCATGGACCCCGCGCCGGTAGTCGATATTTTAATCGTTATCGGGCTGTTTATCCTCGGTGTCGTCATGGTGGCCCCCAAAGCCTGCATAAAACTGGTGGCTAAGTTCCTGGCGTGGATGGGAGGCCAGTTCCAGCGGCGGCCGGAGAAGGTGCCGAGGTATCTGGAGAAACAGCTTGAGCAGGAACGCGCCGCCATGCCACCCCATGTAGAGCTTCACCCGAAGCCGCCTCTTGAGGAAAAGCCGGCCCTGCCGTACGAGATGGAGCAGCCGGCGATGAGACCGGAAAAGGTGCTGCCGAAATCGCCGCTGGTGACCCCTCCGGAGAAAGAAGCCATGGCCAGAGCCCCGGCGCCGGCACCGACCACGCAGGAACTGAGGCAGGTGGCGCAGGAGGTATGGAAAAAATATGGTCAATCGTCTGACCTGGTGGTGGTCGATGGCTGGCGGCTGCCCCCGATAGATATTCTCGACGTGACGCCGGAAATCGAGTTCAGTGAAGCAGATAACGTACAGAGGGCGAAGATAATTGAAGATGCGCTGGCCAGCTATGGCGTTGAGGCCAGAGTGGTGCAGATAAACGCCGGTCCCACAGTAACGCAGTTTGGCGTGGAGCCGGGATGGGACCGGAAGTTAAGGGAAAAGAAAGAGCGGGACAGCAACGGCGAGGTCAAGGTGACGCTGGAGGAGGTGTCCAAGACCAGGGTCAAGGTGGACCGGATTACCTCTCTGGCCAATGACCTGGCGCTGGCGCTGGCGGCACCGAGCATCAGAATAGAAGCGCCGGTGCCGGGAAAGTCAATCGTTGGCATTGAGGTACCGAACGTCAGTGCCAGCGTGGTCAGCCTGCGCGGCGTTATCGAGTCTAGCGCGTACCAGAAATTACAGGTGCGGACGAAGCTGGCGCTGGCGCTGGGTAAAGGTGCCGGCGGTGAATCGGCGGCGGGGGACCTGACGCGGATGCCGCACCTGCTTATCGCCGGGGCCACCGGCAGCGGGAAAACGGTCTGCCTCAATGCCATTATCAGTTGCCTGCTGCTCTACAATACCCCCTTCGATACCAGGTTCATCATGATTGACCCCAAGCGCGTTGAGCTCACGCCGTACAACAGCATTCCGCACCTGGCCACGCCGGTCATCGTTGATACGAAGAAGGCTTTGAGCGCGCTGCGCTGGCTGAGTCAGGAAATGGACCAGAGGTACCAGAAACTGGCGACGGCTGGTGCCCGCAACATTGAGGGTTACAACAAGAACCGAGAGGGCACCGATAAGTTGCCCTACATGGTGCTGGTCATTGACGAGCTGGCCGACCTGATGATGACCAGCTTTGACGAGGTCGAGACCATTCTGTGCCGGCTGGCCCAGCTTTCCCGCGCCACCGGTATTCACCTGGTGGTGGCTACGCAGCGCCCTTCGGTGGACGTGGTTACCGGCTTGATAAAGGCCAACTTCCCCACCCGCATCAGCTTTGCCGTTACCTCTCAGGTGGACTCGCGCACCATCCTTGACGGTGCCGGGGCGGAGAAGCTTCTGGGCCGGGGCGATATGCTGTACATGCCCACGGAAGCGGCCAAGCCAAAGCGGCTCCAGGGGTGCTTTGTCTCCGATTCCGAGGTGGAGCGGCTGGTCTACTTCTGGAACAGCCAGAGGGAACAGGAAGCGGCGCCGATTAAAGTGGAGGAGATGGTGCCTCCGGCGGCAATAACCAGCCGTGGCGGCCAGCAGGAGGACCCGCTTCTGGATTCCGCCCGCGAACTGGCGCAGGAGCACGAGCACATATCAACGTCTTTCTTGCAGAGAAAACTGCACATCGGCTACCCCAGGGCCGCCCGCATCATGGAGCAGCTTGAGGAGGAGATGGGGGGAGACATTGGTGGGGGAGAGGAAGAACAGGCGAGGGCTGGTTAGCACTTCTAATATTATGATAATCGACCATATCGACAACCTTGAACTCACAGAGGCCCAGGAGAAAAATTACGCTAATGAACTTCACTCAATAAATTATCTCGCTAGAGGGCTGGAGTTTTTATATGCCCAAGTACAAAGCGTGGAAGCCGAGGTAATTAAGAGATTAGCGAAGGACAAACAGGTTTTTATCTTTGGTAATGCCCCAGAGATGCAAGGAATTAACCAAGACTTAGTGGCATGCGCTTTCCACTGGTACGCAGTAACAGTATGTAATTATGTGAAAATGGTTGGCTGGTTAGCCAACGGTGGTAGCTCACCCAGAGCAAGAGATTACTTGATGTGCGTGTTACCTGAGGTTTATGTCTGGCGAAACAAAGTAGGGGCACATTTTGCGAGAATTGACCCAAGAACAGAGGATACACCTGCTGACCTTGCAATGAGCGTCATGTTCCCAATATCTTTTGATGGCGATGCTTTTTACGCTCACTCACTCAAACTAACACTAAGCACTAAAGGTAAGTCAACCACAAGCCGCAGAGACATGCGGTGGAGTCTAACTCATACTCATCGTAATCTTATCCCCAGATATTGGCCGATCCACAAATAGTAAGAAAGGCAAAAAATGCCTTAGAGCGCCTCACTTCCCCCTTAATCTCTTCAAAATCGCGTCCATGTAAATTCTGGCCAGGTTTTTGCCGTGCTTTTTCATCTGCTCCCGCTTTTTCCTCAGCTTCTGGGCGCGGCGCTCCTGCCTGGTATCCGGCTTCTCCTCGTTCACTTCTTTATTTCCACCTGGTCGAACTCCCGCCGCAGCTCGATGATGCGGTCGCGCAGCAATGCCGCCTTCTCGAACTCAAGGCTCCGGGCGGCGGCCTTCATCTGTGTCTCCAGCTCTTTAATCAGGCGGGCCACGTCCTCTTTCGATACCGCGGCTTCGGCAATATAGGGGGCGTGTGCCTCCGCCACCACCTTCACCCGTTCCGTGATGTCGCGGATGGCCTTCCTGATACCCTGCGGGGTGATGCCGTGCTCTTTATTAAACGCTTCCTGGACCTGTCGGCGGCGCTTGGTCTCGTCGATGGCGGCCTTCATGGAGCTGGTGGCGGCGTCGGCGTACATGATAACGTGGCCGTCAACGTGGCGGGCGGCGCGCCCCATGGTCTGGACAAGGGCCTGCCTCGACCGCAAATATCCCTCCTTGTCCGCGTCCAGAATGGCCACCAGGCTGACCTCAGGCAGGTCAAGCCCTTCCGGCAGCAGGTTGATGCCCACAACGACGTCGTAGACGCCGAGGCGCAGGTCGCGCAGTATCTCCACCCTTTCCAGCGTGTCAATCTCGGAGTGGAGGTAATGCGTCCGGACGCCCATCTCGATAAGGTAGTCGGCCAGTTCCTCGGCCATGCGCTTGGTCAGCGTGGTCACCAGACATCTCTCCCCCTTATCCACCCTGGCCTTTATCTGGTCGAGCAGGTCGTCAACCTGCCCTCTGGTCGGCTTGATTTCGACCGTTGGCTCCAGGAGGCCGGTGGGGCGGACAAGCTGCTCCATCACCTGCTGACTGTGCTCGTATTCGTAGTCGGCGGGGGTGGCGGAAACGTAGACCACCTGGTTGACGCGCTCGTTGAACTCGGGGAAGTTGAGTGGCCGGTTGTCCAGCGCCGAGGGCAGGCGGAAGCCGTACTCCACCAGTGTTTCCTTGCGGGAGCGGTCGCCGTGGTACATGCCGCGTATCTGGGGCAGGGTCATGTGTGATTCATCAATGAAGAGCAGGTAGTCATCAGGGAAGTAGTTTATCAACGTCCAGGGCGGACTGCCCGGCGGACGCTGGGAGAGATGGCGGGAGTAGTTTTCCACGGCGTGGCAGTAGCCGGCCTCGCGGAGCATTTCCAGGTCGTAGTTGGTCCTCTGCTCCAGGCGGGCGGCCTCCAGCAGCTTGCCCTGCGCTTTCAGCTCGGCCAGCCTTTCCTCAAGCTCCTGCTTTATGCTCTCGAGGGCCAGCACCAGCTTATCGTGCGAGGTAACGAAGTGCTTGGCCGGGTAGATATCGATGGCGTCAAGCTCGGCAAGCAGTTCCCCGGTCAGCGGGTCAATCTGGACAATGCGGTCAACGTCATCGCCGAAGAACTCGATGCGCAGCGCCAGCTCCTCGTAGGATGGCTGTATTTCCAGAGTGTCGCCGCGGACGCGGAAGCGGCCGCGGGTAAAATCAATGTCGTTGCGCTCGTACTGCATGTCCACCAGCTTGCGCAGCAGCTTCTGCCGACCGTAGCTCTCACCGCGCTTCAATGAAACGACAAAGCTGCGGTATTCCTCCGGCTCGCCAAGGCTGTAGATGCAGGACACCGAGGCCACGATGAGCACGTCGCGCCGCTCAAAGAGGGCCCTGGTGGCGGCGTGGCGCAGCTTGTCAATCTCCTCATTGATGTCAATCTCCTTCTCGATATAAGTATCGGTGCGCGGGATGTAGGCCTCCGGCTGGTAATAATCGTAATAGCTGACAAAATACTCCACAGCGTTATCGGGGAAGAAATCGCGGAACTCGCTGGCCAGCTGCGCCGCCAGGGTCTTGTTGTGGCAGATGACCAGCGTGGGCCGCTGCACCCGCTCAATCACGTTGGCCATGGTGAAGGTCTTGCCGCTGCCGGTAACGCCGAGCAGCGTCTGCTGTTTGTGGCCTTTAAGCAAGCCCTCCGCCAGCCCATCCACCGCCTGAGGCTGGTCGCCGGTCATCTTGAAATCGGAAACGATTTTAAACTCTGGCATGGTTAACCCAAAGAGCTGATACTACAAATAGTATATCCTGTTATCCTGATGGCTTCAATGAAAGTCAGGATATGACTGCAACCGCTTCATTATGTTGCTGAACCAGACGAAAGTACTGATAAAAGTATTACTTAAGATGGATGTTTATTTAACCATTCAGGTGGTATTATGCCCAGCAGGAGGTGGCGAAAATGTTGACGAGGACCTATCTTGATGCGTTAACACCGGGGATGAGGGCCAGACTGGGCCCCCTTTCCAGAATAGTGGGGGAAGTGGAGAGTGCGCGCCGGATTTCTATGCCGAGAAATGGTTCTGATGCTGCGTCTTTAAAACATAACCTCTGGCCGGTTGAGCAGTATAAGAGGCGACAGGAACTCAGAACCAGAGTTGCCGATTTTTAGCCTGGATTTCCTGCCCTTACCATTTGTCAGGGCTTGCCAGAGATTAAAACTTCTATCATTACCGGTCAGCTAACGTTTTTTCCAGTTCAACAATGGCCTCAGTCTCAATCTGGAAGATATGCTGGTAATCATCGCCGGCCAGCTTCTTTTCCATGGCGATGAGTTCCGGGTAAGACCAGCGCCGGTCATCAATTGGCCTGACGGGTTTGCCCATGTCCAGATACCACCGGGCAAGTTTGTCGAAAGCCGGTGTACCCAAGTCTACCCAGCCAATTGAAATCCTGGGGAAGCTGGCGATAATTCTGTCTTCTGCCTGCCGTATGCCCGCTTCGAGGATTTGTTGCGCCTGTTCTTGGCTCAAAATCTGGTCGAAGCTCTCCATCTGCGCATCCTCGTACCAGGCCCCGCCGGTATAGCCGCCCCACTCATAGAGGCCGAAGCCGTTGAGCTTGTACTGGCGGGCATACTCAATGCCCTTGTTGATGTATACTGTAATCATCTCCTCCCAGCTTTTTACATCCTTCCTCCCCGCCGGTGGTCCTCCCAGAACAAGGTCATAACCGCTGTAATCATACGGATAGGGCATGCTAATGCCACCCCCGATGTCATACATGGTATCAATAGCGATTACTTTGCCGCGGTATACTGCCCTGATTTTGGGCAAAATCTCCTGCAGCCATTTACCGGCATCCTCATATTGCCAGACCAGCTTGTACGGTTCGTTCACCGGGGCAAAGCCGTCCGCCTGATATTTCTCCGCTATTTTAGCCCACTTGATGATTACTGAATCGAATTTCCTTATCAGGTCGGCGCTGCGGTGGTAGGTTGCGGTGGGGTCAGGTTCATCCCACTCGTAGCCTTTGCCCATGTCTAGGTTGGGGTGCATGGGGTTGGGCACTAGGACGACCCTGAAGCCCGCCTTTTTCAGTGCCTGGAGGTAGAAAATGAAGGCGTCATCGCCGAGCGACCTGGGTTCGCCGGTGTCCGGGTCGAACACGATGTCAATGCCCAGCATGATGGTATCAACGCCAGCCTGCATCAGTTTTTCCGCGTTTACCAGGTAGCTTCGTGCCTCATCGAGCCGCGATGCCCAGGCACCACGGTAGAATGCCGGGTAGGTTGAGCTGTCCAGCTTGAAGGGCTCTTGATATTCCTGCCACCACGTCAGCAATTTGTCCACCTTTACTTTCTCAAAATCGCCCGGCGTGCCCTCGAGTTCAAATGCGCCATCGCCGTCGGTATCTATCTCCAGCTTGAGGGCGCTTTCCCGCACGCTCTGGCTCAGGGCTGGCCGTTCCGGTACCGTCAACAGTTCTGGTTTTATCTGCACGCGCGCGGTGGTGACGGGTGTTACGGGCACGTTTGCGTAGTTGATGAAGTGCTGCGCTTTACGGGCGGCGTCAGGCACAAGGGCTTTTATTTCGGCGGTGCCGGTGTCAATTCCGGCCACCTCCAGCGTATACTCGTGGGTGACGTCTGCCTCCGGGATGATGATGGTCTTGTACTGCGTGCCCGCGGGGTGAAGGTAGATGGCGCCGGGGATTTCCATCTCCGGAATGCCTTTATCATCAACGCCAACGTGGCGACCGGCTGAGTCGTAAACATGGAGCTGCGCCGGGCTGAAGATGCTGAATATGGCCAGCTTGGACAGGTCGCCGGGGATGGGGATGAGGGATTTCCAGAAAGGCTGCGGGTATGCCGATAGTCCCGCCCCCCACGCTCCCGGTTGCGTCCATTTTTCGCTCAGGCTGCCATCCTCCCCCCACTGCGGGCCGAAAGGCCCGCGCTGCCCGAAGCTCAACCCCATCACTGACACGGAAAAGCCGAGGTACTCTCCCCAGTAGCCCTGAAAGTCCAGCCATTCCAAGCCTTCGCCGACCTTTTCTGGAATAAGGACGACCTCAAGCTGCTCCGGCTCAATTAACCGCCAGACCTCGAGGCCGGTGTCATCAAAGTCAAGCCCCGACCAGAAATGTCCCGGGGTGAAGTAGTTGGCGTGCGAACCCCGGGCCACGTAGACGGACGGGTGGGTATCCATCACCAGGCCTTTGCCTACCATATCGGTCCAGGACATGCGCTGGCCGGCTTGGTGCTGCGAGTAAGCGGCGAAGGTGGGTACCGCTTCGCTCTCCAGCAACTCCCTGGCGGTGCCGGCCGGGAAGTGAAGCTGCACCAGCTCCCAGTCGCCTTCGTGGATGTTGCGCCAGTCGTTGAGGTAGTAGAAGAGCCAGTACTGCACCACTGTTTCGCTGGCGTCTTCTTTCAACCGGGCGTAAACGGTGGACGGATAACGAACCTTGGTTTCGTCATATATTGCCTTGTACTGCTCGATGGCGTGCGGCTCCGGGTCCAGCCTGGCGACATCCAGGTAGTAATCGCTCCGTGACCATTGCCGCAGGTCTCGTATGGACGGTTTCTCTTCAAAGGCGGGGTTGGTGACAGCGTGTAGCAGGGAGAGGTCAACCATGACCTGTACGGGGTCGGGCTCAAAGTTTTCCTCTGTCTCCGCCTCCCCGTTGAGGTGGATAACAGGGCAGAATTTCCCGGCCAGCTGCCGGGCATAGTCTGGGCCAGGTCCGGGGGTGGGTGTGGGAGCAGGTACTGGCGGAGGTGCGGGTGCTGGAGGTGGTGCTGGTGCTGGTGTCGGTGGCGGTGCGGGTTCTGGTTCTGGAGGTTTTGCCGGGCAGGCACAGCCGGCGATGAAAATGAGCAGCAGTATGGAAAGGAAGACACCACTTTTCATATTGAGAGTATTATAAGTGTTTTTATGGATATGTTAAAGAGGCAGAAACCGGGCAAAAAGAAGGGGGGTGGGGCATCTCAGCGCCCCACCCCCTTAAGTCTGTTGGCACTAATCGTTATTCGACGCTGACGGTCAGCTCAAACGTCCAGACCGCCTCTTCCCCGGGACGGCTGTACTCCATGTAAACCGTGGCGGTGCCTGCCTCCAGTGCCTGGAAGACCCATACCTCCCGGCCGGCTGCGCCAGTCTGGGACTGGTTGCCCTGCGGGGGGATATATTCATGGCTGACCTGCTCCAGGACGACGGTGTCGCTGATGTTCGCCGTCGACCACTCGAATTCGGCGGTCTGGTTGGAGCAGAGGGTTACCTTCAGCAGGTCGCCGACGGACAGTTCGGCTTCGCGGCTGGTGTGGTTTTCGCTGCTGAATTCATCGCAGGATACTTCGATTTCTACTTCTATTTCTTCGTCTTTGTCTTTGTCCTCATCTTTACCCTGAGTAATGGACAGCTTCACCACCGGTTTTATCTGGAATTTCCCGGAACCGGTGGCGACCACCGAGTGTTCGGCGTCAAAGTCGAGCAGGAGGGATGTGGTTTCTCCGCCGTTGACGTTGAACGGGCGCACAATTTTCACTTCCTTGCTGGGGACAGTGGCTTCATGGGTAACATTGTCGGCCGTGATTACCTCGGCCCTGTCAACTATCAGCCTTAGCTGCGTGTATTTACCGGCGGCCACCTCACTGGAGCCGAAGAACTCCTCAATCCCTTCCACCTCGAGCAGGTCAAAGGTGGACATATCATCCGTGATGTTGATTGAAATCCACTTGCCACCATCTCCCTCTTCCTGCTTCTGGCTCTGGTTACCGCTTCCCGACTGTTCCATTTCCGCTTTGGCGAGGTGAATTTCCAGGCTGGGAACGGTGACCCAGACGGCGGCTATCTCCTTGTCAGGCGGGGCATCGGTCACGTACACGTCAACGGTGCCCGAAGCGAGCTGAGATTCCGGTGCTGGCGTTGGCACAGGCACAGGTGTTGGCGCTGGTACTGGCACTGGCGACGGTGCCGGAGATGGGGCTGGGGCAGGCGATGGTGCCGGCGTGAGTTTGGGTGTGGGGACACAGGCTGCAAAAAGAAAAGCAACCATGCTGAGCAGCATGACCCCGGCAATCAATTTTACTTTTAGCATTTTGACCTCCTGGTAAGTTACATTCATATTATATAACGTTCTATATGCCGTCTGGTTAGGGCGTTATCTGGGAAATTAGTACTGGGAGGTTAGAGAGGGGGCTACCTCACCCCCTGTGTCCCCCTCTCCTGCAAACAAAGGAGAGGGGGAGGAATAAAAAAAGAGAGGCGAGGCCTCTCTTGGTACTCAAAATAAATCTAATCTTCCCGATTATAATATTTCCTCTAAACAGTCTGGCGCATACCGATAAAATAGACTGGCACATTCGCATCGACCTTTTGCTGGATATATAAATCTTCGTGGGATAGACTGTTTTATAATAGTATTACCCCACTTGTTTATTAGGTTAGGTTCTTTAGGGTAGTTAGATGGAAGACCCATTTGGATTTCAATATATCTGCGTAAGAAAAAACTAACAAAATCAGCCACTTGAACCAGTCCAACGTGCTTGGAATCTACAAAGAAAGGTACATCTATTATCTGATTAAACCTTTCTGTATCTTCCGCTTCATTAAAATTATAATAGGTATCTGACCACTCTGGGGGATTTCTTATTAGTTTAATGAATTCATCTTCTTCTGTGTCTTCTTTATCAAAAATCATAATTGTTTGCCATTTATTTTTTTCGCTGGATGAATTTGCATACTTCTGGATGGAGAGACACGTATGAAAAGCCATAAAACGCCAACAAGATGAACCTATTTTTTCAGCATAAGGTTCTTCGTGGAATTCAAATCTAAACTTTTCTTTATTGACAATAGAGTATACAATCTTGTGGTTACGATTATTCAGCCAAATAAATATCGAATCAATTATTCTGGCTCTTTTTTCACCTGGTATATCATGCCATTTGCCGTTACCTGTATAGAAGTCGGAAGTATGTATCTCTGAAAGTGGTTTTCCTAAAATATCTGATAGTAATGAGAGTAGGTCTGTCCAGTCTTTTCTGGTTATGCGGCTACGGTAGGCATCTACAATTATTCCTGCCATAACCGAAAATAGATCTTCGCCAGTTCCACTCTCGTCTAGGTAGCAAAACTTCATAGTGCTACCTCACTATATGTAGTTTTCTACTCCCCTCTAAAGATTGTTATACCCTTCACTCGTAAATATACTGCACCAGGTGGATGTCCAGGCGGCGGCCGAATTTCCAGCCGCATTCTTTCATGACGCCGATGTGCCGGTAGCCGACTGACCCGGCGAGGTGCAGGCTGGCATCGTTGCCGTCCACGATGCGGCCAATCAGGGTGTGAAAGCCGGCTTCCCTGCCGGCCTTGATTATGGCTTCCGAGAGCTTGCGCCCGATGCCCCGACCCTGATAGCCGTCCCTGACATAGAGTGAGGCCTCGACGGTTTCAGAATAGGCACCGCGGTCCGACCACTGGCTGAGGGAAGCCCAGCCGACAATGAGGTTGTCCTCTTCGGTGACCAGTATCGGGTATCTGCTGCCGTGATGGCGGAACCACCTTTTCTGTTCGGCCTCGGTCTTGGGCTCGGTATCAAACGAGGCCACCGTGGTCAGAATGGCCGCGTTATAGATTTCGGTGATGGCGTCCAGGTCCGTTAGGGTTGCTTTCCTTATGGTGAGCATGTTTATTGCCCAAAATACTGCAGTGCCAGCTTGATTTTCTCTTCCAGAGACAAATCGGAGGCGGGGGGCAGGGTAGCCACAGCCTTGGCGGCCTCGGGGGCGGAGTAGCCCAGGGCGGTGAGGGCAGCCAGAACATCGGTATTTTCTTGGGCAAGCTGGGTGGCGGGGGTGGTTATCCAGCCGGCGCCTATCTTCTCCTTCAATTCGAGGACAATGCGGTTGGCCACCTTCTTGCCGATGCCGGGAATCACGGTGAGCAAATCAATGCTGCCGGTGGCGATGGCGGTCACCAGTTGCTCCACGCTCAGCCCCGAGAGCATGGCCAGCGCCAGGCGGGGGCCGAGGCCGGTAACGCCGATGAGGGTCTGGAAAAGCGCCAGCTCCTCGGGGGTGGCAAAGCCGTAAAGGGCGGCGTTGTCCTCGCGGAGGTGGAGGTGGGTGTAAAGCTGTGCCTCTTTGCCGACCGCGGCAATAGCGCTCAGGGTGGAGGTGGGCATAAAGACCTGGAAGCCAACGCCGTTCACGTTGATGACGGCCCAGTCGCTGCCCAGCGCTTCCACCTTGCCGTGTAAACTGGATATCATTGCTTCTCCCCCTGCCTGGCGAGCAGCTCGCTGATATGCATCTCGCGTAAATGACAGATGGCCACCGCCAGGGCATCGGCGGCGTCATCGGGCTGGGGAATCTCTTTCAAATCAAGCTGGAGTCGGACCATCTCCTGCACCTGCGCCTTGCTGCTGGCGCCATAGTTGGCCACGCTCTGCTTGACCTGGGCGGGGGTGTACTCTTGAGTGGGGATACCCTGGGTGGCGGCGGCGAGGAGGGCAATGGCTTGGGCCCGGCCGATGGCCAGCGCCGAGCGGGCGTTGCTGGCCACGAAGGGCTGCTCCACGGCGACCATATCCGGCTGGTAGTTCTCCATGAGGCACAGAAGCTCGCGGTAGAGGTAACACAAACGCTCCCCGATAGGGGAGCGCTCCGAAGCTACCAGTGCGCCGCAGTCAATCATAGCCAGGTTATCATTGTTGCTCTCCACCACCCCGTAGCCCATGTTGACCGTGCCCGGGTCAATACCTAAAACTCTCATTATGTACCACCATCAACCGGAAGCCTGCAACTGGTACTGCTCCAGAACCGCATCGGGGAAGTCGGCATTGCTGGACACGCGCTGCACCTCGTCCAGTTCCTCCAGCTTTTCCAGCAGCTTCATGGTCTGCATAGCGGCCTTGTCATCAAGCTGGACCATCGTCTTGGGCACCTGGAACAGTTCCGCCGAGGCAATGGGAATGTTCTTCGCTTCCAGCGCCGACCTGACCGTCTCAAGGTCTTCCGGCATGGTGTAGATTTCCATGTAGCCGCTCTCTACCTTCACGTCATCGGCGCCGGCATCAATGGCGTTCAGTGCCAGGTCGTCGGCGTCAATACCATCCGTCTTGACCGTGAGCAGTCCTCTGGCGTCAAAAATCCAGGACACGCAGCCGCTCTCACCGAGGCTGCCACCGTGCCGGGAAAAAGTGCTCCGCACGTCCTGTATCGTCCGGTTGCGGTTGTCGCTGAGCGCCTCCACGAGGATAGCGGTGCCGCTCGGCCCGTAGCCTTCCAGAACCAGTTCGGACAGAGTCATGCCTCCCAGCTCACCGCTGCCCTTCTTGATGGACCGCTCGATGTTATCCATGGGCATGTTGCTATCGCGGGCCTTCTGGACGGCAAGTCGCAGGCGGAAGTTAGCGTCCGGATTGCTGCCGCCCTCACGCACAGCAACGATAATCTCACGGGTCAACTTGGTGAACAGCTGACCACGACGGGCATCGGCAACGCCCTTCTGGTGCCTGATGGAATGCCACTTTGAATGACCTGACATCGCTTTAAACCTCCTCGGCTGCGAGGCCAGCCCTTTGTGTCTTAATTCTATCACGCCGTCTGTCAACGGTCAAAGCACTGATGGGTATAAAATTACGGCTTGAAACTGCTTATTTCTGCCCGATTTATCTGGCAGCGGTACTGTCGAGGGGCTTAATACTCTCGCCGTATTTCTGGGCGTGGGCGTGTTTCAGTTCTTGGAGCTGTGTCTGGAACGGGGCGGAGGTGATGCTCTCGGTGGACATCAAGATGGCGTCTTCGCGATTGTCCGTGTAGTAGCCACGGCGCACCCCCACCTGCACAAAGCCCCACTTGTGATAAAGGCTCTGTGCCGGCAGGTTGGAGACGCGCACTTCCAGAGTGACGATATTGGCCCTGAGTTCGGCGGTGAGGTCGATGGTTGACATGAGCAGTAACTCGCCGATACCCTGCCGCTGGTAACTCTGGCGCACGGCGATGTTGGTGATATGGGCCTCATCGGCCATCAACCACATGCTGGCAAAGCCGATGACACGCTGACCGCCTGATTCAGGGGATTCGTTGCCGGAGAATCGATTCCGCCGCCACCACCGTTTTATTCTGGGCATCAGTCCGGAGGCATTTTCCCCGGAGGTCTCTGTTTCCGGCGCTTCAGCCTTGCGGCTGTCATCACAGACGACGATGAGGTGGGCCAGCGGGTTCCGCAGTTCGTGGCGGTAGTCGGGCGGCGGCCACTGCGTGGGGAACGCTTCGCGGTCAATCTCATTGACCTGGTGTATATCCTCTTTGCACATGTAGCGCACGTAGTACGCCAAGGCCTTGCCTCCATAACGAGCAAAGATACAGTTACGTATGATTTTAGCATATTTAGGCGTCTCGCCACAGCGCAGTTCACAGGCATCTTTGCTATCTTTTTACACACTCATTCGTTATACTATATGCACGGGGTAACCCCATATGGCATCAAAAACGAGGTACCCTGAAACGAGTGGCTGGCTGTATGGAGTTGTCAGGTGCAAGATGAAGAGAGCCTTGTCCAGCGAGCGAAAGAGCATGACGAGGCAGCTTTAACACAATTATATGAGGAGAACTTCGATAAGATTTATCGATATATAGTTCTCAAAATAGGAGATAGGACCGAGGCAGAGGACATGACACAGCAGGTCTTTCTGAAGGCGTTCAAATCTATCTCCGGCTACAGGCCAAGGGGAAGCCCGTTCTCTTCCTGGCTGTTTCGCATCGCTCACAACCAGGTGGTTGACCACTGGCGAAAGAAATCGAAACGGCCCACAGTCCCGCTTGAGGAGACGTTTATCGGCAGCAGTAACAACAATCCCAGTTCCGAGGCAGAAAGGAAGATGGATATTGAAAATCTGGTTGCGGCCACCAAACAACTGACCGGTCTGCAGCGGGAAGTGGTTTCGCTCCGCTTTGCCGGTGGTCTGTCAGTGGCGCAGGTAGCCAGATTGATGGGTAAAAGCGAGGGGGCCATAAAAGCGTTGCAGCACAGTGCCGTGGTATCTCTGCGCAGAATGCTGGCTACAGGTTAAAGCCATGAAGAGCGATAAAGAGTTGGCCAATATATTTGAAGAGTGCCTGGAGAGAGTCCTGGCCGGTGGCGAGACCATAGAGCAGTGTCTGGCCAGCTTTCCGGAGCATGCCGCCGAGCTCAAGCCACTGCTGCAGACGGCATTGGCTGCCAAGGAGACGCTGGAGATTGCACCCCGTCCCGAATTCCGGGAGAGGGCTAGGTACCAGATACTCACCGAGCTCAGGGATATCGAGGAGAGGAAACAGCGCCGGTTCTCGCTGTTTGCCTGGCAGCCGCGCTGGGCAACGGTGGTGGTTGCCGTTCTGGTGCTGCTCATGGCCAGCGGCGGCACAGTAGCTGCCGCCGGGAACAGCATGCCGGACCAGACGCTGTACTCGGTGAAACTGGCCACGGAGAATGTAAGAATGGCGCTGATTCCTTCAAAGCTGGGCAAGGCCGAATACTACGCGGAACTGGTGGATAGAAGGGTCAGCGAGATAGTGAGCATGTCGGATAAAGGCAAGCTGGAGCATATGGAGGCGACCACCAGGCGCATGAATGACCAGCTGATGGCCATGGCGGTTCTGGTGAGTACGGAGGAGATAGTACCGGCTGCCCTTACCGCGCCGCCGGCGGTTCCAGAAGCCGTCCCCGCACCGGCAGAAACAGCCGTGGAGGCGCCGGCGATGCTGGTTGCTCCCGAGGCGTCGGAGGAACCGCAGCCGGAAGTGATGATGGCCCCGCCGCCCCCGGAAGCCGCTGCTGAAACACCCCCACCCGCCAGAGCTGGAGAGCCGCAGAAGGGAAAGCCGGAAATAACGGCCGCACCGGCCAGACCGGTGCCGGAAAAAGCGCCCATGCTGGCACCAGCGCCGGCGGCTGTTCCAGAGCCGGTGGTTGAGGTGGCAGAAGAAGACAATGAGATGCTTGCGAGGCGGGCCAAGCTCAGAGAAATTCTTGCCCGGTACGCCAGAAAACATCCTGACGCCCTGCGGGCGGCGTTGCAGAGAGCTCCGGAGTCGGCCAAGCCGGCTTTGCGCCGGGCGCTTGAAGCGTCCAATATAGAATACGAAAAGCTGCTCGAGTTTCTGGAAGAGGGTGAGGATAGCGATAACAATAACAATGCTAAAGACTGACCGGTATGTCCAGCACGTTGCCTGAGTAGTAAAGTCAGATAAAAAGTAGAAACATCTTAGAAGGTCGCCGCTAACCAAACGGCGACTTTTTCGTTATTTATTAGTGGAAACTGAAAACAAGGAGGCAAGAGGTAAAAGGATGAAGAAGAAGTGGTTTCTAGCCGTCGGTCTGGCACTGGTGATTGCCGTGGCCGGGTTGGTCGGCTGCAGTCCCCAGGGGAGCGTTTCCCTGGGTGAAGCCGCATCGGGTTTAAAGTTCAACCTGAGCAATCAACAGGAAGGTATCTGGGTCAGCGGCAGTGGTAAGGTGAGTGCTGTTCCGGATACGGCCATACTCAGGCTGGGCATTGAGTCCCAGGAAGCAAGCGTCGCTCTGGCCCAGGAACAGGCGAAGGGGGCGATGAACGCCGTGATGTCCGCCCTCACTGGCAGTGGCATTGCGGAGAAAGACGTCCAGACCCAGTACTTCAACATTCAGAAGGTAACGCGCTGGGATGAAAAAGAAGGGCGGGAAGTGTTGATTGGTTACCGGGTGACCAACGTGGTCACGGCCAAGGTTCGTGAGATGGAAAGGGGCGGGGCCATAATTGACGCGGTGGCGGTGGCGGGGGGTGACCTCACCCGCATTGACAGCATCGGCTTCACCATTGATGAGCCATCAGCCTACTACGATGAGGCACGGGCGAAGGCCATGGCGGATGCTGCCGCCAAAGCCGGGCAACTGGCGGAAATGGCCGGTGTCAAGCTGGGCAAGCCAACCTATATCGTGGAGAATACTTCTTATCCGTACCCGATTTACCGACAGGACTTCTACGGTAAAGTTGAGGCTGCCCCGGCAATGGAGACACCAATCAGCGCCGGCGAGATGGAAATCAGCCTTAGCGTCCAGGTAGCCTACGCGATTTTAGAGTAGCGTGAAAATGACCGGGGTGGGGGGGAAATCCCCCCACTCTGTTTATATGGACGGTAAACAGAAAAGTAAAAAGGAGATAGGAAAAATGTACAAGAAAATGAAAGTCCTCATCGCGGCGCTGGTAGCCATCATTACCCTGACCGTGAGCGGTACGGTGGCAGTGCTGGCTCAGGAGGACGATGAGCCCGAACCAGACGAAGAAGCATTAATTGAAGAGCTGGATGAGCTCGTGCCCAGAGCCAGGTTATTTATGGCCTCGGCAGGGTCGGGCGAGCTTCTCTCCAGGGTGGCCGGAATTCTGGACATCCCTGAAGAAGAGCTGAGAGGTGCTTTTGCGCAGGCGAGGCAGGAGATAGCAGATGAGCGTGGAGAGGTGGTATTTTCTGAATTACTGGACAGGGCGATTGCGGAAGGGCTGCTTACCGATGATGAAGCGGAGGACATAAGGGAATGGTGGGTGCAGAAGCCGGAAGCTCTCAACGGTACCCTATGGCAGCAAGGCTTCGGCGTGATGCGCCCGTACTCCGGACCTGCGGCCGGTAACGGCTGGCAGGAGTGCAAGGGGATAAAGCAGAATATCCAGCAGCGGCTCAATAACTGCGCGGGCCCTAGCATTAGGGCTGGAAAAGCTGGAGCCGGTAGAGGTTTTTGAGCCGGTCTTATTTTCGAGATACGGACTGAATTAATAGTACACACCGGAAAGAATAAGGGGGCCCGGTACTGGGCTCCCTCTTGTTTTGCCATCATTCTATCTTGATATTGGCGTACCGTTCCCACTCACTGTAAACACAGCCGCAGTACTGCTGACGGTAGAGGTCGAGCGGTTTAGTCATGTGGCGGCTGTCCGAGTATCTTTTACGGAGGTCTGCGTAGAGGAATTCAATGCCCTTTTCTTCCGCAATCCTGGTGCCGGTTTCCCGGATTAGCTCGTGCTTCTGCTGGGGGCTGATAAGCAGCGTGGTCGTAAAAGCGTCAAATTTATTTTCAAGAGCCACTCTGGCGGTCCGGGAGAGGCGCATCTGAAAACAGTGGCCGCAGCGCTCGCCTTCATGGCCGACCACCTCTCGGAAGTAAGCGATGATTTCGTACCCGTCACTGACAATCAGGGAGACGGGCAATTGTTTTGCCAGTGCTTTCATTGCCTCCAGGCGCTGCTCGTGTTCCGTATAGGGGTGGATATTCGGGTTGTACCAGAAGGTGGTGACTTCATACCCCTGTTCCCGCCAGTGACTGACAGTGTAGGCGGCACAGTGCGCGCAGCAGACGTGAACCAGCGCTGATTTCATCGCTAATCTATATTGTAGACAATGAGAAAGCGGTACGCAAAATTTACCGCGTTAGCATATCAGTTTTTGCATAAAGGTTGAAAAATGCTAGAATAGGACAAAATTTCTTGAGGAGGTGGCACTTGTTTTACGAAGTACAGTATCCACAGCCCGAGCCCGGACAGAAGCAGATTTCAGCGCTGGTAGTGCTGAATCCGGCGGAGTCGAGGCGGCTGCTGGCGAAAGCCACGGTGGCGCTGCCCGAGGTACAGAACGCCTATAAAAACGGCATGATAATCATCGCCCGCGGCATCACCAATGGTTTCATCAGCGAAGAGCTCTTCGGCATCAAGATAGAGAACAAAGCCAATCAGACTGCGGGGATTATCTGCAATGGTATAACCAATAGCACCGCTGCCCCGCCACCCTGTACCTGGCACGTTGTCCGCAAGGGTGAGGTGATGGAGAGTGCCGAGCCCAATCTGGATGATTTTGGCCCGGACGACGTCTTTATCAAGGGCGCCAATGCCATAGATATGGAAGGTAACGCCGGTGTTTACACCGCCAGCAGGAAAGGCGGCACCATCGGCAGGTACTGGCCAATTGTAACGTCGCGCGGCTCACATGTTATCATACCGGTGGGTCTGGAGAAGCTGGTGCCATCGGTCATTGAAGCGGCCAGGCACTCTGGAATCTATTATTTTAAATACAGCATGGGACTGCCGGGCAAGATAACTCCGGTGGTGCTGAGTAAGGTGCTTACCGAAATCCAGGCTATCGGTGTGCTGACCGGAGTCAGAGCGTACCACATCAGTTCTGGAGGTGTCGGTGGTTCCGAGGGTGCGGTGGTGCTGGCGCTGGAGGGTGATGAGAAACGGGTGGTGAAAGCCTTTGAGCTGGTTAAGTCAATCAAAGGGGAGCCCCCGATAAAGAAACCGGATAGTCTCCGGGTCAGTTCTGCCAAAGATTACAACTATGATGCCATGGCGCAGGTCGCCACGCTGGGCGGTATTTAAGCATCACCACAGGGTTGCCTGGGGAGGTTTCTCTCGATTATAAGGCAGTCCCAGGTGCTGGTAAGCCAGCTGAGTGGCGGTGCGGCCGCGGGGGGTGCGCTCCAGAAAACCCAGCTGTAGCAGGTAGGGCTCGTAGACATCCATAATGGTATCAGATTCCTCACTGATGGCGGCGGCCAGGGTCTCCAGACCGACCGGGCCGCCGTTAAATTTCTCCACAATTGTCAGTAGCAGCTTATGGTCGACTTCATCCAGGCCGATGGAATCGACTTCAAGCTTGGCCAGCGCCTCGACGGCCGCCTTGTGGGTGGCCACGCCATCACCTACCACCTGGGCATAGTCTCTGACTCGCTTGAGCAGTCGGTTGGCCACGCGTGGCGTTCCTCTGGCGCGCCGGGCAATTTCCTTCAGTCCTTCGTCTTCCGCCTCAGTCTGCAGAATGCGGGCGGAGCGGTGCAGAATCGTCTCTATTGATTTCTGGTCGTAAAAATCAAGCCGGTAGACCGCGCCAAAGCGGTCGCGGAGGGGTGGGCTGAGCAGGGCAAAACGGGTGGTAGCGCCGATAAGGGTGAAATTGGGCAGGTTGAGCCGCAGGCTTCTGGCGCCGGGGCCTTTGCCGATGATAATATCGAGGGCGTAGTCCTCCATTGCCGGGTAAAGGATTTCCTCAACAGCGCGGCTGAGGCGATGTATCTCATCAATGAAGAGGGTATCCTGGTCATGCAGGTTGGTCAGTATGGCCGCCAGGTCGCCGGTGCGTTCAATGGCAGGCCCGGAAGTAACCCTGATGTTCACCCCCATTTCGACGGCGATAATGTGGGCGAGGGTGGTCTTTCCCAGTCCGGGCGGTCCGTAAAGCAGCACGTGGTCAAGCGCCTCACCTCTGCCCTTCGCCGCCGCGATGGCAATACCCAGGTTCTCTTTGGTCTTTTCCTGGCCGACGAACTCATCAAAATGGCGCGGCCGGAGGCTGGTGTCAAGGGGAGCATCTTCAGTGCTGGGTTTACCTGATATGATACGAGCTATTTAAATCTCACCCCCGTTAATCTTCTGACTTCGGTTCATCATCTCCGCTGACTGGTGGGCTTGTCTCTTCTTCCGAGGTGGTCGGGCTGGGCATTTCCTGATTCTCTTCGTCAGGTAGCTGACTCACGGGCTCCGCTGGTGTTTCCGCGACCATCGGGCCTGGTGCCTCCTCTTCTGTCAGCTCACCAAATGACAGTTCTAATAATGGTTCCGCTTCTTCTGGTGGTTCTGCCAGCATCTCTTCCAGTTTCAGGTAATGGGCTGGGATCAGTTTGCCGATGATGACGTTTTCTTTGAGACCGACCAGTCTGTCTATCTTGCCGTAGACAGCCGCTTCGGTGAGGACTCTGGTCGTCTCCTGGAAGGAAGCCGCCGCCAGCCAGCTAGCCGTGTTCAGCGACGCTCTGGTTATGCCCAGCAGCACTGTGTGTGCTGTGGCCGGTTCGCCGCCTTCAGCCAGTACTTTGGCGTTGATGTCTTCATAGATAAACCTGTCTACCAGCTCGTCCGGCACTAGGTCAGTGTCGCCAGCGGAATCAATGCGTACTTTCTTCAGCATCTGATGGACGATGATTTCAATATGCTTATCGTTTATGTTCACGCCCTGAGAGCGGTACACTTTTTGCACCTCATCAACCAGGTATTGCTGCACGGCCTCGCGGCCGAGAATGCGCAGGATATCCTGAGGGTTCACCGAGCCATCGGTAAGCTGCTGACCGGCATGCACTGGTTCTTCGGACTGGACTCTGATACCGGCGGCAGTGGGTACGGGATACTCCCGTTCCTCCCGCTCTTCATAACTGATATATAACCGACTCTTTTTAACGCTAACCTCACCGGCAATGCGCGCCACAATGGGCGGCGTCTTTTTGGAGACGGCTGCAGTTTCGTCTTTGGTTTTGCCTTTGGTCTCTTTGTCGGTGGGCGGAGTCGCTAGCACCGCGCCAATATCCACCCACTGTTTATCATTTACCGTTGCCTTCCAGCCGGCAGGTAGCACATACTCATCACGGTAGGTCTCGGAGCTGGTAATCTTGACTCTCCGGCCTTGTTCGTCCTGAATGACATTGGCTATGCCATCTATCTCAGAGATGATGGCCTGGCCTTTGGGGGTTCTGGCTTCAAAGAGCTCTTCTACCCTGGGCAGACCGCTGGTGATATCAAGGCCGACCACGCCGCCGGTGTGGAAAGTGCGCAGCGTAAGCTGGGTGCCCGGTTCACCAATACTCTGGGCGGCGATGATGCCCACGGCCGTGTTGAGTTCAACTGAACTGCCGCGGGCCAGGTCCCGCCCGTAGCACATCTGGCAGGTACCCCGTTTTGACTGGCAGGAGAGGGGCGACCTGACGTGCACCCGGTTAATACCAGCGGCAATGATTTTTGCCGCTTTCGGCTCATGAATCTCTTCATTGCGGTCGACAATGACTTCCCCGGTCTCGGGGTGGGCTATCTGGCTTGCCGCCAGTTTACCGGTGATGCGCTCGGCAAACGAGGGCAGCAGCGCTTTTTCTTTTGGCTCCGAAATCCAGATACCATCCACGGTGCCACAGTCCTCTTCAAAGATGATGACATCCTGGGCCACGTCGATGAGTCGCCGGGTGAGGTAACCACTATCCGAAGTCCTCAGTGCCGTATCTGCCAGGCCCTTGCGCGCACCGTGTGTGGAGATAAAGTACTCCAGGACGGTGTGTCCTTCCCGCAGGCTGGATTTGATGGGGAAGTCAATGATTTTACCGGAGGGGTCGGTCATCAGACCGCGCATACCGGCCATCTGCGTTATCTGGGAGATATTACCTTTGGCGCCGGAAGTGGCCATCATGTGAATACCACCGTAACGGTCAAGGGTATCCGAGATGGTACTGGTAATCCGGTCCATGGTTTCCATCCAGACACCAACGACGCCATTATACCGCTCGTCTTCAGTGATTAAACCGCGGTTATACTGGTTCTCGATGATGGCTATCCTCTCCTCCGCTTCCTCAAGCATCTTGGCTTTACTTTCCGGCACCTCAATATCATTCATGGCGATGGTGATGCCGGATTTGGTGGCGTAACGGAAGCCGAGCTGCTTGATGCTGTCAAGGACTCTAGCGGTGTCTTCATCATTGAGTATCCGGCAGCACTCCGAGACAATCTGCTTGAGTCCAGATTTGTCGATTATTTTATTCTGGAAACCAATCTCTGGAGGGAGAATTTCATTGAACATAATGCGACCTATTGTGGTCTCGATTTCCTGGCCGTCCAGACTCTGGTCCCTGACCCGTATTCTGGCCCTGAGGTCGATATTGCCTAGTTCATAGGCAAGCTTGGCTTCATCGTAGCTGCCAAAGCGCCGGCCTTCTCCCTTGGCATCGGGTCTCTCCGTGGTAAGGTAGTAACAGCCAAAGACCATGTCAAGGGTAGGGGTGACCGTTGGCTCACCGCTACTGGGCAGCAGCATGTTGTGCTGGCTGAGTGACAGCTCTCTTGCCTCACGTACCGCTGCTTTGGAGAGGGGTACATGGCACGCCATCTGGTCGCCATCAAAATCGGCGTTGAAGGCTGAGCAGACCAGCGGGTGAATCTGGATGGCGCTGCCATCAATGAGCACGGGCTCGAATGCCTGGATGCTGAGGCGATGAAGGGTAGGTGCCCGGTTCAGCCAGACCGGACGTTCCTTTACCACTTCTTCCAGTATATCGTAGACTTCCGGCTTGGCCCTTTCCACAAGGCGCCGGGCGCTCTTGATGTTCGGGGCGAGTCCCTGCGTCACCAGACGGTGCATGACAAATGGTTTAAAGAGCTCCAGGGCCATTCGTCTGGGCAGGCCGCACTGGTTCAGCCCGAGTTCCGGGCCAACCACAATAACGGAGCGGCCGCTGTAATCGACTCTCTTGCCCAGCAGGTTCTGGCGGAAGCGACCCTGCTTCCCGCGGAGCATGTCGGAGAGCGATTTCAGCTTATGATTACCGCTCACCGATATTGCCCGGCCACGGCGGCCGTTGTCGATGAGGGAGTCAACGGCTTCCTGCAACATCCGCTTCTCATTGCGGATGATAATCTCCGGCGCCCCGATTTCAATAAGATGGCGCAGGCGGTTGTTGCGGTTGATGACGCGGCGGTACAGGTCATTCAAGTCGCTGGTGGCAAACCGGCCGCCGTCCAGCTGGACCATGGGGCGCAGGTCGGGCGGGAGCACGGGCAGGACCGTTAGGACCATCCATTCCGGTTTATTGCCGCTGTTGCGAAACGCCTCCACCACCCGCAGCTGTTTGCTTGCTTTCTTGCGCCTCTGACCGGAAGAGGACTGGGTCTCCAGGAGCAGGTCATTGCGCAGCTTGTCCAGGTCGATATCTCTGATTATTTGCAGGATGGCTTCAGCGCCCATACCGGCTTCAAAGACCTCACCATACTTCTGCTTTAGTTCGTGGTACTGGGTCTCATTGAGCAGGTCCTTGACGTGCAGGCCTTTCAGTCGGTCCACCTCACTGGTCAGGTTTTCTTCCAGCTGTACCTTTTCCTCGGTGGAGTGACGCCGCAGCTCGTTGATTTCCTCAACGCTGGCCTCTTCCTGCTCCATCTGGGCGATTTTTTCATCAACGGCTTTCTGGCGTTCGTCAACTTCGCCGGAGGTATTTGCCTGCAATTGTTTGATGGCTTCCTGGCGTGCCTCTTCATTAATCGAGGTGATGATATAATTGGAGAAGTAGAGCACATGTTCCAGGCTGCGTGGGGAAAGGTCAAGCAGCAGCCCCAGGCGGCTGGGCGTTCCTTTGGCGAACCAGATATGGCTTACCGGACAGGCCAGCTCAATATGCCCCATGCGCTCCCGGCGTACCTTGGCCCGGGCGACCTCAACGCCGCACTTATCGCAGATGACACCCTTGTAGCGAATTTTCTTGTACTTGCCGCAGTAGCACTCAAAGTCCTTGGTCGGGCCGAAGATTCTCTCGCAGAACAGGCCATCTCGTTCTGGCTTCAGCGTGCGGTAGTTGATGGTCTCCGGCTTGGTTACTTCACCGTATGACCAGCTCCGGATTTGCTCCGGCGAGGCCAGAGAAATTCGTACGGCGTCAAAATCATTAATTTCCAGCATCTTCTTCCGTTACCTCTCTCACAGGTGTATCTCCATTCGGCGTTGATTCGGTTTCGAGTTTGGCGGTTTCTTCACTTGCGGTTGATTCTGTTTCCGGCATGGGCGCCTCTTCAATCACGGTTGACTCGGGTTCCAGCCTGGGGGCTTCTTCAATTACTTCTTCACCTGCGGTTATGTCCGCCTCTCTCTCATTGATTACTTCAAGGGCAAGGCCCAGACTCTGCAGTTCTTTGACCAGAACCTTGAATGACTCCGGCACTCCAGGCTGGAGGATATCTTCTCCCTTGATAATGGCTTCATAGGCTTTGGCCCGTCCGGTGACGTCGTCCGATTTTATGGTCAGCATTTCCTGAAGGTTATGGGCAGCACCGTAAGCCTCCAGTGCCCATACTTCCATTTCGCCAAAGCGCTGGCCGCCGAACTGGGCTTTACCGCCCAGAGGCTGCTGCGTAATCAGAGAGTAGGGACCGGTGGAGCGAGAATGAACCTTGTCCTCAACCAGGTGAATGAGCTTCATCATATAGATATTGCCCACCGTTACCGGCTGGTCAAACGGCTCACCGGAACGGCCGTCGCGCAAGACTACTTTGCCGAATGTAGGCGGGACAGTCTTCCCTTCCTGAGTGGCCTTCTCCACGGCCTGCATTAGCTCATGCTGGCTTAATTCGCGACTCGGTATGCCAAGTTCTTCCAGCCAGATGCGCAGGCAGACCTCTCTGGCTTCCCCGGGGTAACTGTCATTGAAGACCCGGTCGCCATCATAGCCATGACTGCCCACCCATGCTTTGGCCGTCTCCAGTTGAATTGATGACTGCTTTCTGTCTGGTGCGTAGTCAACGGCGGCTGCCTGGTGGGCTATCCAGGCTCTGGCCAGAGCATCTTCTATGGCCATGTCATTTGCGCCATCAAAGACCGGCGTGAGCACTCTGAAGCCCAGTGTCTGGGCGGCCCACCCGAGATGGGTCTCCAGGACCTGCCCGATGTTCATCCGGGAGGGCACACCAATCGGGTCGAGGATGATATCAACCGGCGTACCATCGGGCAGGAAGGGCATATCTTCTTTGGGGGCAATAAGGGCAATGACACCCTTGTTGCCGTGACGCCCGGCCAGCTTATCACCCACGGAAACCTTTCTTTTCTGGGCGATCCATACCTGCACCCATTCATTTACGCCCGCAGGCAGGTCATCACTGCTGTCACGGCGGGAGTATATTCTCACATTAATAACCTTACCCCACTCGCCGTGCGGAACGCGCAGCGAGGTATCTTTCACATCACGGGCTTTTTCCCCGAATATCGCTCGCAGCAGCTTCTCCTCGGCGGAAAGCTCCGTCTCGCCGCGGGGAGTGATTTTACCGACCAGCGTATCATCGGGACCTACCTCAGCGCCGATACGGATAATGCCGTTCTCATCGAGCTCGCGAAGACTCTCCTCGCCAACATTGGGAATATCGCGGGTGATTTCTTCCGGGCCCAGTTTGGTATCACGGGCTTCCACCTCGTGTTTGGCAATGTGGATTGAGCTGAACTTGTCATTTTCCACCAGCCGGCTGCTGATGATGATGGCGTCCTCAAAATTATAGCCTTCCCAGCTCATGAAAGCGCAGAGTACATTCTGACCGAGGGCCAGTTCGCCGTTTTCCGTAGCCGAGCTATCGGCAATTACCTGGCCCGCAGCAACGCGGTCGCCTTTGTGTACTAGGGGGCGCTGGTTAATGCAAGTTCCCTGGTTGGTGCGGACAAATTTCATCAGCTCGTATTCGTCTTTACGGCCGTTATCCGCGGTGATGATAATGCGATATCTGGCTTCGATACCGCTATCGGTAACGCTGCCTGCTTCAGTAACAACCCCGGTGTTTCGGGCAAAGATAACCTGGCCGCTGTGTCTGGCGGCCTCGGTCTCCATACCCGTGGCCACCACGGGCGACTCGGGGGCGAGCAATGGCACCGCCTGCCGCTGCATGTTGGCACCCATCAGGGCCCGGTTGGCGTCATTATGCTCGAGGAAAGGTATCAGTGCCGTGGCCACGCTGACAATCTGCTTGGGGGAAACGTCCATGAGCTGGATTTTCTCCGGGGGTTCCAGAAGGTACCGGTCACCCAGTCTGCCTTCAACCTGTTCATCAACAAAGTGACCCTTTTCATCAAGTTTGGCACTAGCCTGAGCAATGAAATATATATCCTCTTCATCTGCGGTTAAGTAAACAATTTCATCAGAGACAAAGGGTTCTATCTTGACTCTGGTATCCGGGAGCTTGGCCAGCTTGGAAGCAATGGCGGGCGTCACGGTGGTTTTTGCCCTGACTATCGTATTTCCCTTGCTATCGGCTACGGCTTCTCTGACCTTCTTGCCGACCAGTCGCTCGTCAGTGCTGTCCATTTCACTGATAACTGTGAGGTAGGGTGTTTCAATAAAGCCGTACTCGTTGATGCGACTGTAAGTGGCCAGCGAGCCAATGAGGCCGATATTCGGGCCCTCCGGTGTTTCAATGGGGCAGATACGGCCATAGTGGGAGAAGTGGACATCACGGACATCAAAGCCGGCGCGCTCGCGGGAGAGGCCGCCGGGGCCCATTGCCGAGAGACGGCGCTTGTGCGTTATCTCAGCGAGGGGGTTGGTCTGGTCCATAAACTGGGAAAGCTGCGAGCTGCTGAAGAACTCCCTGATAGCGGCCACCACGGGGCGGATGTTGACCAGGGCGCTGGGGGTAATGGCTTCCGTGCCGATGATGCTCATGCGCTCCCGGACCGCCTGGGCGAGGCGCAGCAGGCCGACGTGGAACTGGGTCTGTATCAGTTCGCCGACCGTGCGCACCCGGCGGTTGCCGAGGTGGTCGATATCGTCACCGGAGTCAGCGCCGTTATTAATCATGATGATGTGCCGGACAATCTCCACGATGTCGTCTCTGGTCAGAGCACGCTCTTCCAGCTGTTTGAGTGTCTCTTCCAGCAGGGTGTAAAACTGGAGCAGTTCTTCCTGGTGGTCAAGCTTGTTGGCCAGTGCTGCTTTGATGTCTTTGAGTACCCTGATTACCTCGCGGTCGTTGCGTTCTCCAGCCTGGCGGAGTCGGGAAACCAGTTCCACCGCTTCGAAGGGTAACTCCAGTGTCTCAAGGCGATTTAATATTTTTTCAGCGTCAATGCGGAACAGGCCAAGCCGTTTGTTGAGCTTGTAGCGCCCGACCGTACCCAGGTCGTAGCGCAGGGCATCGAAGAATAGGTTCTGAATCAACTTCCGGGCGTTCTCCAGGTTGGGCAGCTCTCCCGGCCTGACTTTACGGTAGATATCAAGCAGGGCTTCAGCCTCATCCTTGATGAGCGGGTCGCGCTCGATGGTGGTGGCGACATACTGATGGTCGGGGTGGTTATCATCACTGGAGAAAAGGTTGAGCAGCTGCTCATCATTGCCGTAGCCTATGGCCCGGAGCAGGGTGGTGATGGGGATTTTCCGCTTGCCATCAATCTTGGCGGAGAGAATGTTACGGTTGCTGCTCTCGAATTCCAGCCAGGCGCCGCGGGTGGGAATCAGTTTGGCGGAACAGAGTTCGCGCCCTGAGACGGCATCTTCCTCAACGGTGAAGTAGACACCCGGCGAGCGCAGGAGCTGGCTCACCACCACTCTCTCGGCGCCGCTGGTGATAAAAGTGCCTTTGGCCGTCATCAGCGGTATGTCGCCCAGGAAAATGTCCTGCTCTTTAATCTCCCCGGTCTCTCTGATGAGTAGCTGTACCCTGACATAAAGGGGCGCCGAGTAGGTTAAATTGCGGTCGCGGCACTCCAGTTCGGAATGGCCCTGGCGCGGTTCGCGGAACTCGTAGCCCATGAAGCTGAGTTCCAGCTTGCTGCTGGTCAGCGTTTTGATGGGTGATATTTCTTTGAGTAAATGCTTGAGGCCGTCTTCCTTGAAGCGCTGGAAGGAGTCCAGCTGGACTTTAATCAGGTTGGGGACGTCTAAAATCTGGGGTAGTCTGGCGTAAGATTTGCTGGGAAGGGAATTAACAGTCTGCGCGTTCACTGGTGAAATAGAAACCATGCTATACCTGCTCCTTAAAAAGGCACAAAATCCCTAATCTATTACTTCAAAAACTGAGGCATGTGGCACTAATGCCTATATTGAAAGGAATCATATAATGGGGATAAACCTTCTGAGGCCATAGTCAAAGGTTAATGATACCATGAACTGGAAATTTTGTCAATACTGATAGGGGCTAAATTGCTAAATTAAGTTCAATCGTGATTGGTATCCCATAACCATCATTCTATCTGCTAATAGACTTATTCAAGTAATCCATTAAATCTAAAACTCGCTGATCGTCTTCGGTTATATCTATGTAATCAGATGGAAATTTATCTACATAGTCCACAAGATGCCACCCAATTTTTTCTGCACAATAGCCCAGAGCCTCGCCCATTTTCTGGGTGCGAGTTAGAATGTGCATATGTACATGTAATTTGTTAAGTAATTCTTTACCACTCAAGCGCCTAATATAGGGTGTCTCATTTAAATAAGCAATATGGATAAGCTCTATAGGGTCTTCAGGGTAAATCTTTACCCAATACTGCCGAAGGCTATAATTAATACGCTGTATATTAGTGCCTAGGGTCGTTGCTTCTTTAGCGGATAGTTCACCAAAATCAGTTCTGTGTTCCTTTGTCTGTATTACTAACCTACCCAGATATGTTTCTTTACTTGTACCAAAGTGATTTAGCACCCATCCTCCCTCTAATTCCACAACAATCTTTTGGTAACCTTTCCCACACCCTTGCGTAATCTCGCAACATACACATTCTTCCATTTGATCTAATTCCCCCTGTATTGAAATAGGTGATAGCGCTTTACTAACTAGTCATTTTCGTGTTCTATTTTTTGTCTTTATGTTTAATTATACCACCGTGTTCAGAACTAACATTTGATGTAAAAAGATTTAATATGTGTCTTCCCTCTCCCTCTCCTGCTATAATTAACCTGTATAAAAGATGACCACGGCAAGATTAATAATAGCCATTGTCAGCACGCTGGCGGAAGTGTTCGCCCTCTACGCCGTATGGCGCTGGGTGCTGCCGGAGTTTGATATCAAGGTGCCAGTGTGGGTGCTGATTGTGGTGATGGTCGCCTGGGCGGTCTTCGGCGTGGTCAACTTCATATTTGTCACCCGCCTTTTAAGGCGTAAGACGCTGGTCGGCCTGCCCAATATGGTGGGGATGCGGGGCAAAGCCAGAAGCCCCCTGAGCCCGGAGGGGCAGGTCATGCTTAAGGGG
>DAOUMS010000016.1:0-153480 GCA_034409565.1 Dehalococcoidales bacterium | reverse complement strand
TGTTGTTGAGTGTAACGCCTTCAATAACTCCGTTAAAGCTGTTAGGCTCAACGTCTGTTGCTGAATTCAACAGCTTTAGCACACCTTGTTACGCCCATGAGCATAACTGAAAATAACGTATCTTATTTTTCAGTTTATTGAAGGTAAACAGAATATGGAATATTTGACTACGTAACAAAAGCCCATTTTGTTATATTAGAGGAAGCAATTGCATCCTCTTCCTCTTTGGGGCAGTTGAAAAGCTCAATGAAAAGAAAAGCCATCCCAGATTGGGAGGGCAACTCGAGGAAAACGATGCGAAGAGCAATGAGCCCCCTATATTGTTCGCTTGGAGCTTACTTTATGCGCTAAACAAATATTACCCACTTGAACAATGGAAACAAAGCCAGCTTAATGCATAATAAAACAAAAATGATTTGTTTTCACCCATCATTTAGGGGGTAGGTAAATGTTGATTCCACCACGTACGAATTTCTTCAGCATTATAGATTTGTGCCTTACCCGATTCGTAACCTAGTGTATAACTAATCAAATCACAAGCCATTTTTACTAGGCAAACTAATCGCTCGCGATTAGATTCATTCATTCGAAATATTGGCACAGGAATGCTAATCGCAGCTACTGCGTTGCCAGTACTGTCACGAACTACTGATCCAATTCCTTCGACACCTTCGAAGGTTCCTTGGCTATCGAAAGATATTCCGGTACTTCTTATGCGTGCCAAAGTCATTTTCAGTTCACTTTTTGTTGAAATAGTTTTATCCGTAACTTTTTTAAGCTCTTCTTCCGGGAAAAGGTTATCGATTTCCCAATCTTTTAACTCAGAAAGCAGTGCCTTTCCCATTGCAGAAGCATAGGCTGGAGCTGACCATCCAACTGGAAACATGATTCTAAATAGTTGTTTTGCTTCTTTTCTGAACAAATGAACCACCTTTTGATCGAGCAAAATCCCTAAGTTTACCGCTTCCCCGGTTAGTTCATTCAACAGTTCAATTACTGGCTGCGCGCTATTTAATAAATCGGTAGAACGTGTGTGTAGATTTCCTACCGTATACATTAAATGCGAAATTGAATAATTGCCTTCTTTTCCGTCTCGTTTCAATAAACCTGTATTTACCAATGTGCTTAAGAGTCTATGCATTGTCGATAAAGGAATCTCTGTTAATTTAGATATCTCTGTTGCCGTCAGAGTGGGCTTTTCACGAGAAAAGGTTTTCAATATTTCCACAGCCTTAACTATGGATTTCACATTACCACGTTCTACCATGAACTTCTTATCTTGATGCATTACTTCCACATTGTGGTATCATGCCAATATTTTATTAGGAAAATACCAATTTGTCAAGATGACAGATTTCAGTGCTTATTCCACAATGCACGATGTGGAAGCAATTTCTGAAATATACTATGAAAATTCAGCAAAGATATTGACACAAGGGATTAATAGTGCTAGTATAATCACATTGTGGATTATTCTTCCATATTGCAAAAGAAGGAGGGGAAATGACTATACAAAATGGTGGTAAATTTGACGTCGTGGTGTGTGGTGGAGGCCCCGCTGGCATTACAGCCGCAATAGCGGCTGCACGGTCTGGCGCACATACATTGCTTATAGAATCATTCCCTATGATTGGTGGTGCCATGACTAATGGTCACATTAACCAGTGGCAGAATTTTCACGGCTTTGGGGAATACGCTGGTATCCCTATAGTAGGGGGGATCACACTGGAGATAGCTGAGCGAGCCCAGAAAGCAGGGGCTGCGTCACCTTTTGCCTCTCTTGACCCGCGTCCTGGCGCACCGCTGAACTATAGCTGGATTGTTGTTGATCCAGAACTAACAAAATGCCTTCTGGTTGATATTTTAGATGAGTCTAAGGTAGAGCTACTGCTCAATAGTTTCGTTTATGACGTTATTAAAAAAGGTGACAAGATAGTCGGCATTCTAACTGCCAATAAATCAGGTAGCGTAGCTATAGAAGCTGGTGTTGTCATTGATTGTACCGGAGATGCTGATGTCATTGTTGCCGCCGGAGCACCCTACGATCAGCCGGAGAACAGAATGGGTACCTCAACAATGATGAGAATAGCTGGAATAAACATTGATAAAGTCAAGGAGTACATCGTTGAGCACCCAGAAGAATTCGAATCTATTGATTTCCCTGAAGTATATATTAAAAGCATGCAAACGCCGGAAACATTGAGAGAACTTCCGCATTGGGCTCTAATGATCTACGGATTTCAAAATTTAGTTAAGAAGGGAAGAGAAGCGGGTGAATGGCAAGGTCGACATATTCTTGCTTTACAGCCATCCGTCCGAAAAGGCGAAGTAGTGGTGAATGCCTCAAATGTATTAGGGGATCCTACGAGTGGAGAGGGATTAACCAAATTGATAAAAGAAGGAATGCAACAGGCGCTTGTAATTACTAACTTCATGAGAAAGTACTTACCTGGGTGCGAAGAGTGCTACTTAGCTAATATCGCCCCTCTTATGGGGGTCCGTGAAGGTCGGCGAGCGATAGGTGAATATGTGCTAACACTAGATGACTGCCTTAATCCGCCTATCTTCCCTGACGCTATAGCCAAATCACATCAGATGGTAAATCTTCATAGAGGGGGAGAGCCCATCCACTCCTGGGATACCAAACCTGTTGGCATTCCCTACCGGTGCCTAGTACCACTAAAGGTTGATAATCTACTCGTTGCCGGGCGTTGCTATTCATGTACTCAGGAAGCATTAGCTACTACCAGGATGATATCAACTCCCATGGTGTTAGGGCAGGCGGCTGGAGTAGCTGCTGCCATGTCGTGTGAGAAAAACGTGGCACCACGTAATCTTGATGCCAATGAACTGAGGGAAGTTTTAACAAAGCAAAGCCAAATACTATGATTACTTAACTGCAGCCAGATACAGATTTTGATAAATGGGCAAACGCCTTTGTTGGAAGGAGGTGCATGAGTGATGTGAGTGTAGATAAGCAATCAGGATATAGGTTGAGGATAAGGAGGAGATAAATACAATGAGAAAAAGATGGATTCTAAATATTTGTGTCCTTGTTCTGGCAATTAGTTTGCTTGTTGCAGGCTGTGCAGCTCCAGCTCCCTCTCCAGCACCTGCTCCAACTCCAGCTCCCTCTCCAGCACCTGCTCCAACTCCTGCTCCTGCTCCCTCTCCAGCACCTGCACAGCCCGCTGAGGTCTTCGAATGGAAATTTGCCAGTGTTGGGACTGCCTCTAGCCCTTTCTTTGTTCGCAGCAGAGATTATTTCTGCAATGTTCTAAATGAAGTGAGCGGGGGTAGAATCAAAGTTGAGGCGTTTCCTAGTGAAACGCTGTTCCCACAAGCAGAGTGGCATGAGAACTTGGATAGAGGAACTGTCCAACTGGCACAGTCTTGGGCTACCAGCATTGCAGGTCAGGAAAATGCTTTTAAAATGATTGAAGGCATTGTTGGTTGTCCCTTGGATCAAGATGAAATCGTAGTTTTCACTGATGAGATGGGCTGGTGGGAATTGGCTGACGAAATGTTCACAAAATATATAAATGCCCACGTTGTAGGACGAGAGTTGAAGGCTTCTGCGGTTACTCTCTCCAATGTACCCATAACGACGGTGGAGGATTACAAAGGAATAAAGTACAGGTCATATGCGGCGATTGATGACGTAGTTAAACGTCTCGGAGCATCCCCAGTTGTCGTTTCGCATGCGGAGACATACACGGCACTGCAATTGGGCACCGTCGATGCCGGGAAGTTCTTTGATTGGAAGACGAACTATGACATGGCATTCTACGAAGTAGCCAAGTACGCCATAATGCCAAACTGGGATGCACCAATGCGTGGTGGTTGGGTTCTCGCTAACTGGGATGCTTTCAACAGCTTGCCTCCGGATTTACAGAAGATGTTGATAGTTGTCGCGCGTGACTACGGAATTAAGTACTGGACCGAGGAATACCTGGAGGCGATGAAGGCCAGAAAACTGCAACTGGATTATGGGCTCGAGGAAGTCTACCTGACAGCGGAAGCTCAAG
Source organism: Dehalococcoidales bacterium (assembly GCA_034409565.1). Lineage (GTDB taxonomy): Bacteria > Chloroflexota > Dehalococcoidia > Dehalococcoidales > RBG-16-60-22 > E44-bin89. Next base: position 149,452 of record DAOUMS010000016.1, on the reverse strand, counting down.
CCGAAATACTGAAGGTGATTCAACAGTCGTGGGCTGACTTTGCCGAGAAAAGCGAGTATAGCGCTAAAGTAGTAAATACGATTCAGTCAGCACTTGAAACTTTCGGCTACAGCCAGTAAATGGGTGAGCAGCAGACTAAAGCTGCACCTAAGGCAGAGCTAAGATAGGGGTTGTGGGTGCTGCTGATTACGACGCCCACAACCCCCAAAGCATCTATTCTTGGAGTAAATACCATCTGCATAGCAATCAGAGGAAATTGCCTCAAATTCTGTAGTAAGATATTGTTGCAGATATTTAGATAAAAAAGGCCAATGAAAGCTTAGTCTCACCGTGTAGAGTGGGACAGTTTGAAGGAACGAGGCTGACATCGGTGAAACAAGTATTACATATTATTGATATGATGAGCGAATATTCGGCCAGAATATTTGCTTTTCTCATTATCGCCATCACCGCCGTCATCGCTTTTGAGGTTATAGCTCGATATATATTCAACAGTCCTACTCTCTGGGCACAGGAAGTCGCTATATTAATCAACGGTGTATATTTCATAATTGGCGGAGGTCTTGTCCTTCTCCGAGATGCCCATGTCAGGATGGATGCTATATATAATCGCTTCCCGCCCAGGCAAAGGGCTATTTCTAGCCTCATCACTTCTATCCCTTTTTTCTTTGTTTTCATTGGTACTATAGTGTGGCAATCAAGCTTGAACGCTTGGATAATCACGATGAGGCTACAGACTACAGGCAGTACTTTTAACGCACCTATCTGGCCTACCAGATGGGGACTGGTAGTCGCAGCCACCTTACTCTTGCTTCAGGGGATAGCTACTTTTATTCGTAATTTAAATACCGCCATTACCGGGAGAGAAGTCGAATGAACGGGATGATTGGCGGGTCAGTAATCATTGGGACATTATTAATCGGGATAATTAGTGGTCACCCTATAGCTTTTGTCCTTGGCGGTGCCGGGGTAATTTGTACTTTGTTCTTCTGGGGGCCTAACGCCATTTATACTGTCTTATCCGCAGCCTACGGAGTAACAGACGGTTGGGTTATTCTGGCAGCACCTTTGTTTATTTTCATGGCGATGATACTTAATGAGTCAAAGCTGGCGAAAGACCTATATAATGCTATTTGGGTTTGGGCGGGCTCGTTAAGAGGTGGGCTAGCAGTAGCTACAATAATTGCTTGCACAATCTTTGCTGCGTGTACGGGTGTAGTTGCTGCTGGTGTCGTCACTATGGGAATTATAAGCTTACCTCGGATGACCGCACGTGGCTATAACAGAAGGCTGGCTATGGGGGCAATTACAGCGGGGGGTTCCTTGGGAGAACTTATTCCCCCGAGTATCATAATGGTGATATACGCCGTGAGCACAAACTTATCTGTAGGGAGATTGTTTGCTGGCGGCATTACAACGGGGTGTATTCTTTCAGGTTTATATATTTCTTATGTCCTTGGCAGATCCTATATACAGAAAGATTTGTGCCCAGCTTTGCCTCCTGAAGAGGGGGTCAGTTTAAGAGAGAAACTCCTGGCAGCGCGGGGAGTTGTGTTGCCAGCTTTGCTGATACTGCTGGTGCTAGGCGCGATCTTCAGCGGGGCCGCTACCCCGACGGAAGCCGCCGGCATGGGAGCACTGGGGGCTTTAATCTGCACCGCTCTGCAACGCAGGCTTGATTGGGGGCTGATTAAACGTTCAGTTATGTCCGCTATAGAAGTAAATGGTATGATTGCCTGGATTGTGATTGGAGCCAGCGTTTTCGCCTCTAGCTTTATCGCCATAGGCGGGGGAGACTTAGTGGAGAATGTACTATTAACTCTCGGCATGGGAACTAAGTGGGGTGTGTTTGCGGTAACAGTGTTTATTCTTTTTATTCTTGGCATGCTTATTAACGCAGTACCCATAATACTGATATGCGCACCGCTTTTTGTGCCCATAATGATTAATTTTGGTTTTGATCCAGTCTGGTATGCGTTAATCTTCATGGTGATGATGCAGATTGGCTATATCAGTCCACCCTTTGGCGTTTCAATGTTCTATCTGAAGGGAGTTACCCCTAAGGATGTAACCATGCAGGAGATTTACTTATCATCATTGCCTTTTATTGGCTGTCAGCTAATAGGATTACTCATTTTTATTCTTCTGCCAAATACAGTCACATGGCTTCCAAATCTACTTTTTAAATAGCCGACACATATCCTACCAAAGCAAAGAGACCCAGTACGGACGAAAAGATAGAACCGGATCCTGCTGTGATTCCACTTGGGAGCAACGGGAGCCTTTTTAGTGCGAAAGCAACTGCAGGAGGCGTCCGACTAAAGCTACCCGATAGTAAGAATCAAGAACAATTGTTAAAGACCATCAAAGCGAACAGAGAAGAGTGATATTTTTAAAGGTATTGACAAAGCACTATGTTGGGACTAAACTACACAACGCAATACTTTAAGAACCTTTAAAAGTAAAAAATAATCTTTAAGGGTGATGCTATGGAAAAGAAGCATCGTGAGCGCTTCCAGCAAGTGATGGCGTTTAGCGGTGCTTTTTGTGGTTTAAGAGAAGGGAGAAATACATTTAGTTTATGAGGGTATCATATTTAATTTGGCTCTCATTAATTAAGAGAAATTTAATAGAATTATTACCATTAGCTAAAGGGGGGTGATGGCTTTCAGAAGAGGGATTTATCACTGGGTGAATTCCAAGGTAATGGAGGTTGAAAGTGGTTAAGAAGAAGATGTTGGCTTTGGTGATGGTGATAGCTTTAATTACTGGTTTGGTAGGGGCTTGTGCCGCACCAGCGCCTGCGCCAGCCCCAGCACCGACGCCTACCCCAGCACCGGCGCCAGCCCCAGTCCCAGCGCCTGCTCCGGCCCCAGCACCGGCCCCTGCCCCAGCCCCAGCACCGACCCCTGCCCCGGCCCCTGCCCCAGCGCCCGCACAGCCGGCAGAGGTAATTACTTGGACGTTTGAGACTATAACCGGTCCTGGAACCGGTCAGTTCAGACAGTGTGAGTGGCTTAGTGAAAAAGTCAAGGCTGCATCCGGTGGACGCTTCATTCTTGAGCTCTTCCCGGGTGGTGCGATTGCGGCAGCCACAAAGGAGATGGAAGCAGTCGAAACAGGTGTTTTAGATATTGCGTATACTTCCCTCTCCTATAACGTGAGCAAGATTCCTGCAGGTAGCCTAGTACAGACGAAGATTGGCGGTATGAATGGTCTTCAGATGTTTGAATGGTACTTTTATGGAGGAGGTAAGGAACTGGTTGAACGGGCCGTTGAGGCCGGTGGTTTTACCTGTAAGGTTTTGTTCCCGTTTATCCCCACCACTGCTGAGGTATGGTGCCATTCTACAAAACCGATAAAAACAGCGGCTGATATCAAGGGGCTGAAGATGCGCACTGCCGGTGACGGCGGCACGATTCTAACCAGACTGGGTGCTTCGGTAATCATGCTTCCCGGTGGCGAAGTCTACGAGTCCATGCAACGGGGTGTGATAGACGCTTTTGAATATAGCACCGTCGACACAAACTGGACGCAGAGCTTCCAAGAAGTAGCTGACCATATGTACATTTCTAACAGCCGAGCCCCAACTGATGGACCACCAATCGTAATAAACAGGGATAAATTGAACGAACTTCCCGGTGAATTGTATCAGATCCTGCAAGACGCTTGGATTGCTACCGGCATAGAGAATTATGCTTTCCAGAGGGCCGCGGATATTGTAGCTCTAGAGAACTTTAAGGACTACGGCGTCACGGTTGAAAAGCTTCCAGCAGATGTGGAACGGGCACTGCTAGATGAAGCGACTAAATTCTATGCCGAAATGAGCGCCAAGGATCCGCTCTACGGCGAAATTGTCGCGTCCCAGGATGCATTCTATGAAGCTATTAAGGATTACGATGAGCTCTTTACACCGAAATATTAAGTCTTGGGATATTGAAGGTTGAAGGCGAAGAGTTTATCAAATTCAGTGCAGGAGCGACACCCCACCTTGCGTAAGGATGGGGTGTCGCTTGTTAATAAACTACTGTCCATCATAGATTCCATGAGCGAATGGACAGGAAGGTCAATCAGTTGGTTTGCCTTTACCCTGGTCTTGGTCAGTGTATACGACATCGTTTTGAGATATATATTCAATAAACCGACAATATGGGCATATGAGACATCATGTATGTTTGGCGCTACTATAATCGTCGCGGGGTGGGGGTACGTGTTGCTGCATCATGGACACGTTAGAGTGGATGTTTTCTACTCTCGGATGTCAATCAGAAAAAGGGCGGTAATTGATATTTTTGGTGGCTTGCTACTCTTTTTCCCACTAGTTATTTCTCTTCTATGGATTTCTATTCCCTGGACGGTGGACGCTTGGAAAATGAGCGAAGTAATGGTCGAAACATATTGGTATCCTCCAGCCGCTCCAATCAGGACGGTAGTCACTATCGGGCTGGGCATTTTTGCTCTTCAAGGCATCGCTCAATTTATTCGCGATTTGCGCCTGCTTATAAGGGGTGAACCTCTGTGATAAAACTGAGCCCGGAGATTATTACGGTCATAATGCTGGGAGGGATTCTATTAGGAGTTCTTCTTGGGTATTACACGGGTATCGTGGTAGGTGCAGTGGGGATAGCGGTTGGGTATATGTTGTTTGGAAATACTGTTTTTGAACTCGTCTACCAGCGCCTTTACACCATAGTCCTGAGCTACCCCTTTTTGGCAGCGCCTTTGTTCATTTTTATGGGGGCCATGCTGGAACGTTCGGGAGTAGCTGAAACACTATATGATGCATTATACGTGTGGCTGGGTGGGCTCAAAGGTGGTCTGGCGATAACCACCATATTGATGGGCACTATTCTTGCTGCCTGTGTTGGTATAATTGGTGCTTCAGTTACGATGTTATCTCTCGTCGCCCTGCCCGCGATGGTAAAGCGTGGTTATAGCAAGAGTTTAGCCAGCGGTGCAGTATGTGCTGGAGGTACACTGGGAATTCTGATTCCACCCAGTATCATGCTGGTTATCTATGGGCCGATGGCCACAGTCTCTGTTGGAAAGCTATTTATGGCGGCAATGTTCCCAGGTCTTTTACTTAGTTTTTTGTATTGCAGCTATGTCGGCATTCGTTGTTTGGTTCAACCAAGCATCGCCCCACCAGTCCCTATTGAAGAACGACGAGCCAGTTTTGCCAGAAAAACTTTCAAGGTGATTATCGCCGTAGTGCCCACTGCTATCATTATCCTATCGGTGCTTGGTACCATTTTCTTTGGTTTGGCACCGCCAACTGAAGCCGGAGCAATGGGTGCCTTTGCCGCTACGTTATTGGCTCTAGTCTACGGAAAGCTTAACTATAGAAATTTACGAGAGACAATGGTCCAGACAATGCGTATCACTGCTATGATAATGCTCATAGGCGCGATGTCTGTTGCCTTCGTAGGGGTCTTTATGTCAGCCAGGTGCGGAAACGTGGTCCAGGATGTCATTCTTTCCACACCAGGTGGTAAGTGGGGCGTTTTCAGCGTAATCATGTTCATCATCTTCATACTTGGATTTTTCATCGAGTGGATTGGCATCGTCTTCATCATTATTCCTATAGTGTCTCCTGTCGGTAACGCTCTAGGATTTGATCCCGTCTGGTTTGGGATGATGATATGCGTTAACCTTCAGATGGCTTTCATGACCCCTCCCTTCGCCTCAGCGATTTTTTATCTTCGAGGCTCCGCTCCCAGAGAACTTGGCATAACGATGGCTGATATAATCAGAGGGGTTATTCCATTTGTCTTACTTATAATGGTGGCCCTAGCATTATGCACGTTGTTTCCACAAATAATACTCTGGTTACCCGGCCAGATGATAAGGTAGGAAAATAAATAGGTAGATTTTCTTACTGCCTTGATTCATGGATATGATTTTATCAGGCTTTACGAGACAGTCCCTATGACTTAGGACGATTAAGCTTTTATTTAGACTCACTTTCCATTTAAATGTAATTTATACAAAAGGAGACCAGAATGAGGAAGAACAGACTTAGGGAACTCTTAGATGCAGGAAAACCAACCGTAGGCACACATATGGTAATTACTTCGCCACAACTTGTTGAGGTAATCGGACACTCTGGTGCTTTTGATTATATTGAGCTAACCGGCGAATACGCATCTTGGGGACTCACCGATCTGGAAAACTTTGCTCGAGCAGTCGATTTGTTTCCAAATATGTCGTCAATGATGAAAGTAGAGCAGGAGCCACGGATATTTATTGCCAGTAGGTCAATAGGCGCCGGTATTCAGAACGTGCTTTTCAGTGATTGCCATTCAGCAGAAGAGGTTAAAGAGTGTGTACGCGCAGCGAGACCAGAAACACCTGAAGATGGTGGTGTCCGCGGCTGTTCCATACAGCGGAGTGGTGGTTATGTTATCGACGTAGGTAATGAGGCCTGGGCTCAGGCTCAACGGGACGTTGTGATTGCTATTATGATCGAGAAAGCAGGTGCTATGGAGCAGTTGGAGGAAATATTGTCGGTAGAGGGAATAGATATGGTCAATTTTGGTCCATGCGACTATGCACTTAGCCTTGGTAGACCAGGGCAGAGGAACAGTCCCGACATAAAGATAAAAGAAAGGGATATGATAGAGTTAGCACTAAAGAAGGGTATTCACCCCCGGGTAGAAATTGGTAGCTTTGAACAAGCTAAAGAATATGTTGATATGGGAGTCCGTCACTTTTGTATCGGTTTCGACTTAGTGGTTTTCTATCAGTGGTGCCGGCAACAGGCCGAGGGCATGCAAGAGTTCATCGTTAATATATAGAATATGCTTGTTGCATATACATTTAGAATTACTCAAACCTATAAGGAGGAAGAGCGATGAAAGTCAAGCAGGCGATTATGACAGGTTTCTTGGGAAAGCTTAAAGACCGTTTTGAAGAATACCATGAGCCTAGAACCCTTGAGGAAAAGCTGGAAGCAGTGTCGAGGATAAAGGGGGCAGACGGAGTGGAGCTTATTTACCCCTATGACTGTGAAGACATGAATAAGCTAAAGGAATATTTAAACCGCTACCAGCTGGGTGTGTCTGCAGTCAACGTTAATATCAAGACCGAACCGGAGTTTGTCAACGGGGCAATCAGTTCTTACTCAAAAGAGGTGCGGGAGAAAGCAGTTGATTTTCTCAAAATGGGAATGGAGACGGCTGCGGAATTAAACACTGACCGTATTACCTGTTGCCCTCTCAATGACGGCTATGACTATCCTTTCCAGGTAGACTATCGCAAAGTGTGGGATTATACCGTCTCGTGTCTGAGAACTGCGGCCAGACATAATAAGGATATAATCCTTTCTATAGAATACAAGCCCTGCGAGCCAAGGGTACAATGTCTGGTCGATACGGCAGCAAAAATTCTGTACTTCTGTCAAGTGATCGATGAACCAAATATGGGAATTACTATCGATGTAGGGCATGCGCTGGCTGCAGGAGAGAGCCCGGCTGAAGCACTGTGTGTAGTTGCCTCAAGCCCCTGGTCTTACTACATCCATATTAATGACAACAACCGAAAATGGGACTGGGATCTTATCCCTGGGGTAATTAACTTCTGGAGTTACCTTGAATTCATATTCTATTTAAAAGAATTAAACTACCAGGGATGGATCGCGTCAGATGTAGCACCTGTACGGCTTAATGCGATAGAAGCATTTACCAGAACGCTCGAAACGACAGAAAGGATGATTCAACTAGCAGACCGATTTGACTCAAGAAGACTGTTTGGGCTGATGGAGCAGGAAAAGCTGATAGAGGTTCTGAAATATTTAGAAGATGAGGTTTGGTGGAAAGGAAGGCATTGAAACAGACAGGTGTCAGTTTGAGACTTATTCTACAATAGCACATAGCACGGTGAATTTCCATCGTTTTTCGCAAGCGACACAATAGCTTATTTTGTTACCTCTGGGCTCACTTTCTCGCCTATTGACATTATGGAGGAGATGGTTTATCGTTCATAGCACTCAACAAGAAAGGAGGTGAAATGATGCAAGCGTACTGTGTGAAATGTCGTGCTAAGAAGGAAATGAAAGATCCCAAGAGCATAACTATGAAGAACGGGAAACCAGCAACACAAGGAACATGCCCGACATGTGGCACAAAGATGTTCAGAATAGGAAAGAGCTAAGTCCGGATACCAATAGTATCAGGGTTAACATAGGGCTGGATACTTAAGCTAGTTAGGTATCCAGCCTTCTTTATTATTTATCACACAATTTAGCGTTCTGTTCAAAATAGCTTCACTGAAAATGGTTCCTTTTTGGGGGATGTTGACATTAGGTGGAGCAAAGAAATAAACTGGGTGCCGAAGGAGGTGTCCACGGTGCAAAGGCTGCTGTCTATCTGTTTAGCAATCGCCGTTGTCTCAGCTCTCAACTTTGCCGCTATTACACCAGTGCATGCCTCGAATGATTTAGAATGGGCATGGGCCAACCCGTATCCCGTTGGTAACGAGCTCACATCCATTACTTACGGTAATGGCATGTTCGTGGCTACTGGCGATGATGGCGTCATCCTTACCAGTGCCAATGGGGAAACCTGGGACATACAGGACTCGGGTACATCCAATTATCTTGATGGCGCCACTTGGCTGGACAACAAGTTCTGGTGTGTCGGTAGTGGCGTTGTGCTCAACAGCACTGACGGCATTAACTGGATTAATCCAAACACAGGCGCGGCAGTTAGTGGCAGTAGCATCGGCTATAACGGCAGCTGCTACGTTATAACGTCTTCCAGCAGTGTCCGTTATAGCGATGATGATGGGGCTAACTGGAATCTCATTAACCTGGGGACCATCTTCGGGTGGTCCTATAGAATGCTGTGGGACATCACGTGGGACGGAAGCCAGTTCGTAGTTGTCGGTGACCAGGGCACCGTAGTTACCAGTCCTGATGGTATCGCCTGGACAGAGCAAACTTCCCCGGTTAGTGAACATTTAAGAGCAATTAGCTATAATGGCACCACTTTTGCCGCCATCGGTAATGGTGGTGCTATCATTACCAGCACCGATGGTGCCAGCTGGACCCAGCAAACTTCCGGAACCTCAAGCCAGCTGCTTGATATCACCTGGGATGGCAGCCAGTTTGTCGCTGTCGGAAACCCCAGTACCGCCGGGGAAAAAATCTGCGTTCTCACCAGCCCGGATGGTACTACCTGGACAAAGCATAATGACGATTTTCGCGCTTCCTTTGCCGGGGTGGCCTGGAATGGCAGCGATACCCTCGCTGCCGTTGGTTTCAACGGAGCCATAGCCGTCAGCAGTGACGGAACTGACTGGGATAAAATCAGCCATGGGACAGTACAGACCCTTAACGATGTCGTCTGGAATGGCAACCAGTATGTGGCCATTGGTATGAACGGTGTGATAGTGACCAGCCCTGACGGCATCAACTGGGCCGACCACAGTCTCACCATGACCGAAGTAGCGCCGCTAACCCTGATACCGGATTTAAAAGCCGTTACCTGGGGCAATGGCCAGTTCGTTGCGGTGGGGAACTGGATCATCGTAACCAGCCCCGACGGCGTGTCCTGGACAGGTCAATGGGCCAGCCCGGTAATCAATTTCAGGGACGTAATCTGGGCAGGCGAGCCCCTGAACCTCTTCGTGGCTGCAGGGCCCGGGAACAAGATATCCACAAGTGCCGACGGGGTAACCTGGACGGAGAAATCTATTATTGGGCTTTCCAGCAACCAGCGCGTTGACAGCTTAGGTTGGAACGGCAGCAAGCTCGTCGCCGCCGGTGGCGGTCTATCCATGTCTGACCGGTTCGTGGCTACAAGTGAAGACTTAGTCAGCTGGAATATTACTCGCTACCCCATCATCACCAGTCAGTTCCGAGACATAATCTGGGATGGCAGCCAGTTTATGGCAGTTGAGTCCGGAATGACGATATACACCAGTCCTGATGGAGATACCTGGACATTGGCCGTTACTTCCCCCCCATCGGCCTCACTGCTCAATAGCCTCGTATGGGACGGCAGCCAGTACACCGCCGTCGGCCGGGTGGTCATGCATAGCTCTGATGGCAGCACCTGGGCAGTACAGTCCATGTTTACCGATAATGAGCTAAACGGGATAACTTGGAACGGTGACAGCCAGTATGTGGCCGTAGGGGAGCAGGGCACCATATTAGTAGCAGGGGAGCCTATTGAAGCCCTGGCTGAGGTCCAGGGCTTCAAATGGGAGGATATCAACGGCAATGGTGAGTGGGACCAGGGTGAGCCTGGCATACCAGGCGTGACCATTTATGTCGACCTTAGCCAGGATGGCATACTCGATGAAGGTGAGCCTGGTACGGTAACTGATGAAAACGGCTGGTACTCGATTGGTGAATTGCCCTCAGGAGAGAGTCTCCGGATAAGCGAGGTAGTGCCGGAGGATTACCGGCAAACATTCCCGGCAGCTCCCAGTTTCTGGGAACTAAACCTTTCTCCCGGCCAAGTGCTGACCGACATTAACTTCGGCAACCAGATGGCTGAGATAATCGTCCAGATAGACATCAAACCTGGCAGCGATCCCAATAGCATCAATCTTAACAGCCGAGGTGTAATTCCAGTAGCTATATTAACTGAAGGTAGCTTCGATGCGGCCAGTGTCAATACAACCACAGTCATGTTTGGAAAAACAGGCTATGAGGCTGAGCCTGTTCACTATGCCTTTGATGATGTTGACAGTGATGGCGACTTGGATATGATCTTTCACTTTCGGACGCAGGACACTGGTCTCGAGACAGAAGATACCGAAGCTACGCTCACAGGCCAGACCATGGATGGTGTTGAAATAACCGGCACCGATTCAGTGAGGATAGTCCCACCGGAAGGCAAGGGAAAGCCAAATAAGAGCTCAAAACCTGAAACAGTCGGGGGCCAAGGTAACGGCAATGGCAATCCAAACCCCGGACAAGGCAACAACCAGAGTGGTGGGAACGATAATCCTAACTCCGGACGGGGCAATAATCAAGGTAACGAAAACGGCAATTCTAATCCTGGTCAAGGTGGCGACCAAGGTAACCAAAACGGCAATCCAAATCACGGACAGGGGAACGGAAAAGGTAAGGACAAGAACTAGGCTTAATACCTAGTTCTCCGACAGTGAAATTAGGGGGCGTCTCTTTTCGACGTCCCCTAATTATTATTCCTTTTTTACTTTAATATCCCACTCTCAAGCATCAGGTGTGAAATGTAGCGCACCTTTTTACCTTGTGGCAAAGCATGTCAGGAAAATAAAATATTCGGGACAGTATTCGTGCAAATATAAAGAGAGATTAGGCCGATCTTGTCTCAAAATCGGTAAACCAGAGTCGTTGCAGTTGCTCCACGGCAATACTCGATAAAGGTGCTTTCCCCGAGCAAGCTGCAGCTTTATCTATTTGTTCCCAGCTAGAAAATCCCACCAGCACTGTAGACACACTTGATTTCATTAGAGCGAAGCATATCGCCGCTTGGGGAAGGTTATCAATATCTCCAGACAGTAAAAACCCAAGTTTGCTAGTCCTGACTTCATCAGCTTTGTACTCACTGCCAGGTACTATTGTTTCGTCGACTCGAGGAGAGGCATAGCCGGTACGGGCGATAATTCCGCCTAGTGCACCTCCTGCCATTACCCGTATGATAACTACTGCCATGCTCTGACTGGCTGCGATATCAATCAGTTGTTGAAAATTGTACCCAGAAAAGTATGGCGGTACTTTCAAGCCAGCACTCGGATTAAGCAGGTTGTAATAAACCTGTATCAGATCAAAGCACCCGCTTTTGGCAACTTTATGCAGGGATTTGGCATCACCTAATCCAGTGAAGCCAATAAAGCGTACCATCTTCTGGGAGCGGACGATATCAAAGGCATTGGCGATACCAAATTTACCCAATACGGAACTAAGCTCAATACTGTCCCGGGCAACAGTAGTCTCCTGATTAGCCGAGATAGGGTTGTGCAGTTGCAGAACGTCCACGGAGTCGCGCTTCAATCGTTTCAGGCTAGTTTCCAGAGAGCGCTGCACCGCACTCTTTATGTCTTGGAGATCATCCCTGCCGATGCGTATTTTGGTGGCTAGCATAATCTTCGGATTCAGCTCGTCCAAGACTTTGCCAAGGTTGATTTCCGACTGTCCATCTCCGTAAACTGGGGCGGTGTCAAAGTAATTGATACCTAGCTCCAAGGCATGCTTCACCGCTTCCACCTGGTCATCATGGTTGCCGCGAATCATCAATCCACCGACATTGCCACAGCCGAAGCCGATTTCCGAGACCGTGAGTCCTGTTTTTCCCAGTTGGCGGTAATTCATCTTAATTCTTGCTTTTTAAAACCCAAGCTATATATTTCTTGTTCCAATAATTCTAATTGGTCCCCTGTAATCCAAAAGTTCGTGCCCTCTTCTGCTTCAACCTCAAAATGCATAATATGCTTCTCTTCATCGTTTCTAGCTATTTTATCTTTCTAAGAGAATTGTAGCATAAAAAGAACCACAGGATTTATGCTTGTGGTTTAGGTATGGAAGATATGTTCTTAAAAAGGGACCTTTTTACGTGACACAGCATGAGAAGGGTCTATTTCACTATTGCACAATTGCCCAATTTGTAAAGTTAGAGAAAGCAATTGCATCCTTCAGCCCCCCACAGGCGTACACTTGCTCAAGATAGAAGGCAACTAAGAGCATCAAGAAGCGATAGCCGATTTCTGCCGAGAGCAGACAGCAGTACGCACTAGTGTATGGACTTCCGCTGAGTGTTGACACTTGCCATTCGGCAAACTACAATTTACATAATGGGGATCTTTGGGAGGTAGGTGTGGAGATGAAAGGATGGCGCTGGAATTGCTAAATGATACAGCGGCGGCTGGTGTCATTTCTGGCCAAGTAGGTTTTCAATATAGGAGGTTCAACACATAAAAAGGCTATTTATATTTGCGGCAATCCTGTTTCTCTTATTGTGCATGGTAGTCATACTTGGCTGCCAGCAGCAAATTGAAGCACCAGTTAGGCCCCAGGTAAAAGGTAACTTCATAGAAGGTGTCTCAGTGGGAAATGCCGAAACTCTAAATTGGCTCCTAGCCGCTGACCTGACCTCGTTCTCGTATGTTGCCTTCACCGTGGATAATCTTGCCACCTATGACAATGAGTGGAATGTAGTTCTACGTCATTTGGCCAAGCCAGTGGAGGTCTCGGAAGATGGTCTTACTTATACCATCACTATCAGGGACGATCTGAAGTGGAGTAATGGCACAAGTGTCACTGCTGAGGACTATGTATATACCTTAAAGAACCTCATGTTCTCCGACTGGCTCAATTATCCCTACAAAAGTGAGTGGCAAGAAACAGTTAATGGGCAAACGGTATTCGTTCAACCTGAGGTAATCAACGAAACAACCTTTACCATAGAAAGACAGACCGTTGACCCAGAATTTATAGATAATGTGATCTATTCGTTGAGCCCTTATCCCAAGCACATTGCTATCAAATACGAGGGTGATGTAAAAGCCTTCACTGAAGCTGGGGAATTCAACAACCTGACCTATACCGGAAATTTAGGAGCATACAAATTCAAACAGTGGGTTAGAAATGATAAGTATGTAGTGGAGCGTAATCCGGACTATTATTTGGGCCAGGAAACTGGTGCCCCCTACTTTGAGCAATATGTAACTAAGATCCTCGGGACACCTGCCGCAGTTCATGGTGCTCTTGAGGCTGGAGATATTACGTATGCAGAAATAGCTTCCGATCACGCAGCCAAATTCAAACAAATAGATACCATAAAGGTATATACAGTCCCTGCTAGAGGCTATCTGCTCATAACTTATAATCTCCGTCAGAATGGCTGGGAGGGGCTTAGGAACAAGAAGGTAAGGCAAGCCCTGTCCATGTCAATAAGCAAGAAAACCATCATTGATTCCATACTACTCGGCTTTGGTGACCCAGCTTTCAGCTTTATTCCCAAGCCATCCCCTTGGTATACAGGGGAGGGGATACCACAGTATGGCGATGGGGCACTCTACGATAAGGAAAAAGCTAAGCAGCTGCTCTACGAAGCTGGCTACGGTATCAAAGAACCGGGTGGAACAATAGTGGTTCGGGACAAGGATGACAAGCCTATCAAGCTTACTCTGGCCACCAACTCGGGTGAAAAGCAGCGAGAAGATATCGCCTCTTTTGTAAAGCAAGAACTGAGCGATATCGGGATAGAGGTAGACATCAAGCTGGTCCCCTTTCCCACCCTCCTTAGACAATACATGATGGACAAACTTCCTGGCACGGACCAAGAGCCCAGGTATAACAATGGACCCGACGCGGTCAGCGAAAAGCCTTGGGACATGATAGTGATGGGGTTCTCAACTCATCCTATCGCTCCCTCAGGTTCGGGGGTCTTCTTCACTACTGACGGTGGACTAAACTTCTGGGGTTACTCCAATGGAAAAATAGATGAACTCTTCCGAAAGGTCAGGTCAAAAGAGGCGCTTAATAAGGAAGCACGTAAGAAGATGTATGTTGAGATAAGTCAGATATTGGCTGAAGACCAGCCAACTGATTTTCTCGCTTTCCCTAGGTCCAACTACGGCTTTCAGGCTAATGTGGAAGGAGTGGATCCTGGGATGCGGCCGGGTTGGAATTTCCAGGAGTGGTATTTTGCTGACCAGTGACGTTACATCGCTAGTTCCGTTTCTGCTGGGGTGCCAGTTACGTGCCAGGCGAACTAGGGCAATGAAACCTTCGCTTGGGAGCAGCCGACACCGTGTCTACCGCAGTACGATCGTGCAATGTCCTGCGACTTATAGCTAGGCGAGCTTTTAAGAGGCATGAGATGGTAACTACAGGTGTTGTGGATGCCAAATTCACGACAAAGCTTTTGGTTCCTCGAAGACGGAAGGATATCATACGCCGTCAAAGGTTGATTGACTTCCTTCACAATAATATTCATCTGCGTCTTCAAAGTGCATCCGCACCAGCTGGCTACGGTAAGACAACCTTGTTGACGGATTTTGCTAACGACCTTGACATACCAGTTTGTTGGTATTCGTTGGACACGCCAGATCAAGATCCCAGATTTTTTCTCGAAGGTATTTTGGCATCGATTCGCTTCCGTTTCCACGATTTCGGCCAACTTATGCAATCCCAGTTACTTGTGGCCGAAGATGTAGCGAGAGAGGCTGTCCATTTGATTGGTCTACTAACGGGAGAAATTCATGCAGCCATTCCTGACTATTTTCTCGTTGTGATAGAGGATTATCACTTTGTTGAGGACAGCGATTCGGTGAAGAGACTTCTAGATCTCTTTCTAGACCGCGCTCCAGACAATTGCCATATTATAATTTCGAGCCGCACCTCCGTCGACTTACCAACCATATCCAAGCTCACCTCCCAACGTCAAGTAGCAAGTCTTGATACAGCGTGTCTTTCCTTCAGTGCCACAGAGGTGAAAGATCTACTGTCCACTCACTACGGCCTTCACTTATCAGATAGAGAGGCAGATAAGCTGGCAACGGAGACAGAGGGCTGGATACTAGGCATACTGCTCAGCACTCACAGCTTACGTGCAGGCGGGTTTCATAAAGAGGTGCCAACGTTAACTCAGCAGAATGTCTTTCAGTATCTGGCATCAGAGGTCTTTGATAGGCAGCCATCTGAGATACAAAGCTTCTTACTGACATCAAGTATACTGGATGAAATGGAGCCGGAGTTCTGTAACACTTTGTTAGAAATGGTCAATTCTCGAAAACTACTGCACAACATTGAAAGGCGTAATCTCTTCATGAAACGCGTCGATGCTAAGAAAACTTGGTATAGTTATCACCCTCTCTTTCGCGAATTCCTTCAGGCGAAGCTATCGGAGGAAAAGCCTGAGCACTTCGTACTTCTACACCGCAAGGCAGCTTCACTCTTTGAACAAGACCAGCGGTGGAATGAGGCAATCACTCACTTTCTGAGAGCTGGAAGACATGACGAAGCTCTAAGAATTATCAGGACTGTAGGTGAAGATTTCGTAAAGTCCGGGAAATGGACCACCGTTTCAAAGTGGGTTGAGGCTCTGCCAAGACACATGCGCCTATCTGATACTGGATTGGTCTTGCTTCATGCTCAAAGCTTAATCCATGTAGGCCAGGTAGATGAGGCTGCTCGCGTCTTGACTGGTCTCCTGGGCCAGGTCACGAGCAAGGAAGACTGGTTGTACCGGGCCAAGGCGCTGAGTTGGCGAAGTGCCGCCTTTCGTCTTACTGGCCATTTTGTAGAAGCCAAGAGCGACATTGAGGCCGCCATTCGTTTGTTAGAGCAGTACGGCGGACCTCCCGATGTTCTTGGTGACGCTCAGAGACGTCTAGGCGACATTCATACAGAACAGGGGCGGTTCCGCCTAGCTTTAAGGCATCTGCGGCGTGCGTTGAAGCACTACTCCTCCGTCTTTGATGTGAGCCAGATGGCCTCTGTGTACAATTCTCTGGGCATTATCTATAAGCGGCTTGGCAACCTTACGAAGGCCAACACGTACTTCGAACACGCTAGAGAAGCGTGTCAAAAGGCAAAGAATTATGGCGCTATGGCTTTGGTGCTTAACAATATTGGCATCGTATATCAGCGCCAGGGTCAATATGACTTGGCTTTGGATACACTTCGCTTTGCTCTGGAAAAAGCTCGAGAAACGGGATATCAACGAACCGAAGCTCTTATTCTTATCTCAATGGCAGAAGTGCTGCGCGATCTAGATCTGTATGATGATGCGCTAGTTGCCTATTATGACGGGCTCGAGCTGTCCAGAGAGGTAATGGAAGCATACTATGTGACGTGTGCTATGGCAGGAATAGGAGAAAGCTATCGGCTTCTTGGTGCTCGTGACAAAGCAGAGATGCTACTCAAAGAAGCCGTCTCTCACGCTGAGGAGCAGGGCCAGACCTACGAAGCAGCACTATTCGCTATACAACTGGGAGTCATCGAATATGAGCGTGGCCAATGTAACAGTGCGATAGCTGCTCTTTCCCGTGCTGGCGACCGTCTGAAAAAGATAGGAGACAAGGATGCTTTGGCGAAAGCGTACTTTCATTTGGCTCAAGCATCTTTCTTATCGAAGAAATATGACGCAACTGTTGATTGGCTTGAAAAGGCGTCCGAGCTAGCTGATGAGCTTGGCTACGAAGACTTCTTTGCGGTTGAAGGGAGAAACGCAACTCTTTTAATTCGGTATGGTGCTTCACAAAGCGTAGGCGGTAATCGCTTCGTACGCATTATGGAGAAAATCCGAAGGCGTTGCGATAGCCAGAGAAGGATAGCAGCTACGAAGAGTTCAGTCGGTCCTAGCGTGACAGAGAAGCCAGATATTGAAGCTCGGGCCTTAGGAGAAAGTTGTGTTCTAGTGAATTCTCGTCCAATTAGTAAGGGGGAGTGGAGAAGCAATAGGGCCAGGGAAATGTTCTTCAATATGCTTTCTTGCGGCACCGGGCAAATAAAAGAACAAATAACAACCGCACTGTGGCCCGACCTGTCCCCTGCTAAAGGTAGTAGCAACTTTCATATCAATCTGTACCGAGCTCGGAGGGCGGTATTTCCGGGAGTTTTCATACTTGAGCAAGGGCAATATAAGCTCAATCCTGACCTCAATATCTGGTTCGACGTAACAGAGTTCGAAAGCCTTTTGAGTCAGTCAGAGAAACTACCGCCTGACAGTGAGGCTAGGGCGACCAACCTAGAACGAGCCATCGACCTATATAGGGGACCTTTTATGCAGGAATCCTACAGTGAGTGGACAGAAATGCGACGCCGTCAACTTGAAGACAAGCATTTGAAATGCATTTCAATGTTGTCCGACCTCTATGGTGGCAAAGGACATTATGATAGAGCAATAACGCTCTTAGAGAAGTCCCTTGCTATTGACCCATATCAAGATGAAATATACTGCAAAATAATGGGGTGGCACTTAGTGGTCGGCGACAAGGCTTCGGCCTTGCGCACATACAAGCGGTACGTTGATACAGTAGCTGCTGAAACGGATTCTACGTTCTCGCCTCGAATGAAGGAAATGTATAAGCGCGTAATAACAGACAAAGAGACGGCCTGAAGTCGAGTCTATCTTTGCCCTCAGTCCTACCTGAACGGGAGCTTGCTGTAAAGGTAAGCCCCCGTTTTTATTTGTCTCATCCACCAGTCTTGGTATGCGTCTGGTAAGAACTCATCTCCTATTATTCTAGGGTCGATGTTTCCCCAAATTTCTCAACGCCCACAGAAAGGAGGTGAGAGCCGTGAAGCAGCTGTTCCACGTGGCGTCGCGACACGGGGTCGCACTGAAAGCTCTACTCGTCCTCACTATCATGACAGCTATGGCGATAGCTGGAGGCGCACCTGACGGCTTTTTCCCGTAGTCCGCCAAAGGAGGAAGGGGCTCCTAGGTACCACACATACTTAGATCTGGGGGCCTCAATCCTCCTACTAGATCCATCTAGAATTCACTAGAGAGTAGAATATGACTATTCAAAAAGAAGCCGAAATTGAAATGGATACAGTCAAGAAAGGCATCTCTATTCGGTCTTCAAGATTGAGCTTGGTGGCAGCAAATTTGGCCAATATCAAAATTAGATTTGGCTGGCTCATAGTCATAGCTGTGCTCGTGCAGAGCATGCCATTTGCTCTTTCCGCACCGTCCTCGTTCGTTGAGCTCAAGAAAGCTCTTTTAGTCCTTTCATATGTGCTATTGCTCTGGGTACTGTCTCGTAATCTTCACTCCTGGGGCATGCGTATTCTACTTCTGGGGACACTTCTTAACTTCATAGCGATCGTGGCGAATGGTGGCCTAATGCCAGTTTCGCCAGAAGCGAGATTATGGGCCGGGAAGCCAGCTCTCGGGGAATCTGGGATCGGTAAGGTGTTGCCTGAAGGGACGGGCATTTTGCTGCCTATTGACCAGACAAATCTGTGGTTACTGTCTGACATTATCTCCATTAACTTCATCCACATTGTAATAAGTATCGGCGACGTCTTCATTGCGATTGGACTGCTTATTTTCATCGTAGCCAAAGCTAGGCTGCCTCATGAACTGGGTAAGAGTGCGACAGTTGGCTAGCAGAGGTCAAATACGTATCCTCGATCTGTCGAGCCATACACAATAAGATATTCTACTTAAGTAGCGAGCCGTGATATATAGAGTGGATAAGTTGAGCAAGTCGAAACTTGACAGCCTCGAAGACTATGAACTCATTGAGTTGCTGTTGAACTTACACTCGTATGATAGAACCCATACGAAGCTGGCGAAGCAGTGCATTAGACAATTCGGAAGTCTGCGAGGGGTCGTCGAAGCTGCTCCCGAGGAACTGCAGCAAGCGGGGATTACGCCTCTGGCAATTCTATGTGTTCGGCTTATCCATGAAATACCCGTGAGGATTCTCAAACAGAGGATTATTGATAGGCCGGTATACGAGTCAGCTGAGGCAATCTACGAATATCTTTGCTACTCTATGCGAGGCCTGAAGAATGAAGTATTAAAAGTCATCTATTTGAATAGTCGAAACCATATTATTGAATCGTTAGACCTTTTTGAGGGAACTATAAACAATATCCTTATATCTCCCCGTAAGGTCATAGAGAGCGCCATCAGTCGTAGGGCTGTTTCCATGATTTTTGCCCATAATCACCCTTCAGGTGACCCTGCGCCCAGCAAGAGCGATAAACGCCTAACTAGAGACCTAGTCTTTATCGGGAGTGCTACTCAGATCAGAGTTTTGGACCATATCATAATAGGAGATAATTGCTACTTCAGCTTTGCCGGTGAGAAACTGATTCAAAAATATGAAGATAGCTTCTTAAACTTGAGGATGAGGGCAATTGATTGAAGCTAGCCGAATATACGAATAGCATAGCTTGTAGCTAAATAGACTACGGGATTAACTGCTGTTCATAAGTAAACAGGAGCTTGAAGAGTTCAATTGCCCAAGGCATGCAACAATTGTCCGGATTGTATGAGGTGACATTTGCTTATCTTGTTACTTCATCACACTTTCTAACGCGTTGTTGTCCCGGAGATAAAAAATAGAGTCGAGGGGCCAACCTTCGACTCTATTCTATTTTTCGTTACTGCTAGAACTCGAATAGTGCGGTCTCCCGAGTCCGCTATCGTTTCCCAAATCTCATCTTAAGCCAGAATCTGAAGGCACGGCGCAGCAGGATACTGCTCTCTCTCTTCAGAAATCCAATCCAGATTGGGTCACCGGTCTCTTTCAGCTTGTCCTCACTCTCGACTAACCGTTCGGCTGACCCTAGAATTGATCGACCTGGTGTTTTCACAGCATTCTCCTTGCTGGAGCCCCCACTGCCGGAACGGGTGCAAGGGAGAACCAAGACCCGCCGGCAGTGGAGGCACGCTACGATTTAGTTACGCCTCGAATGGCAATACGGGCATTCGTGGTGATCCGCATGGTCATGGGCGTATTCGGCCACGGTGTCTTGGGCGCGTCTCAACTGCTCTGGTACAAGGTATCCTGTTAAGTCACGGATTGGGGCAACCTGCGTCATTAGTGTTATCTCACCTAGTCAACATAGCCTTACATCGCTTCTTATTATCCAAGCCCCTGACAACTTCAACCCGGCTTAGGCATCTTGTTTTAGCAGTGCTAGAATGTGGTGGGGGAGGAAGCCTGAGGGACCGACCGCAAATCGCCTCCTTTATCGCCGGTCTTCCTCCCCCGCGAGTTCATCCACGGTGTTGGACGCCGCGGTCGGCCACCCCTCTGGCCGAATTGCCTTAGCAAGTCTCGATACAATTCAGCGGTACGTTCCCCACCCTTCTTGCCGATTTGTCTGTAGAAATCCCTTCCATGATTTTCAAGGGTGGCAAGACCACCGCGTCTGCCAGCCTCGTTGACTGACATTCCGATAGGTGTCCTTGCATCGGTTTGGGCAGGCTTCTTGACCATGACTAGATTGAACCTCCTGAGGAAGTACCTTGAAGATTGCACTGTGTCCTACGACGATCTAGACCGTGGCTCTGAGGCCGAATACGAAGCTCGCCATTCGCAATAACCTCAAGCTTATCGCCAGGAACTAGCCCGTAATACCTCAGCCAAGACTTCGAAAAAGTGATCATGAAGCTTCCGTGGCCCAAGCTGATTATGGTATGAGCATGAAGTGTGGGCATTGGCTGCTTCCTAATCCCTATGTTTGCCTCGGTATTTGGCTTGGTATATACTCTAGCCAGCAAAGGCAATTGCTGCACCGATATTCTGCAATTCGGAAGGTGACAACTGATGACAGACAACAGAGGAAAAGCAACCAAGTGGGACACAAAGAGGAAACGCCTATCAACTCGAATTACTCGGCGAGACAAGGGAGTAATCTTTGATAGATATCGGCAAGGTATGACGAAAGGTGACGATCGCGAAACAATCCTGGAAGAGCTAGGCAAGGACTATCACAGGTCTCCCAGACAAATCGAAAGGTATATCAGCGAAATTCACCAGCAACAAATGGAGAAGTTGGCTGAGCAGAAGTTGCGCCATATAAGCAAGCTGCAGGAACTGGCCCGAACTACAATAGAATCTTACAAGGCTCACATGCACCTTCCTCCCTTGTGGATAGCAGGGTATCGAGTGGTCCCGGCAGCAACAATGGTCGATTTTGAGACGTCCTTTCTCTACCAACAGTATGACTCAGCCTATCTTGCCCTAGGTAAACTAACGGGAGATGCTTATTGGACACCACTGGCCGAGCATCTGGGAAGTGAAGCACAACAGATATCTGGGCTCGTTGAGAAGTTCGAAGATGCTGCAATGGTAGCCGCTAGAAACGAAGCCAAGTTGACTTCCAAGAAGCTGACCGCAATGATTAATGAGGCCACCAACCTACTCAACGGAAGACTGGCTGTCGTGGCCATATGTGCAGACCGTCGAGAATGGGAGCACCAGGGCATCAGTTGGACCTGCCGCTTTTGTGTTGCGCTAGAGAACCAGGAATACAAGTCGAGAGACCACCCCGGAGGTGAGACCTCAGCCTAGCCCCAGCCCCTCCACCGGACTTGCTCCGTTGCGGTGTGCCTTGACAGCCTCTTCTTGTTTCAGCCCTTGCGTGTACCGCCGGCTCATTGCAAGGTCTTCATGTCTTAGAAAGAGCTGAAGTAAAAATGAATCCTTGGCGCCACGAAGATATTGCAGGGCACTGGTGTGGCGAAGACGATGCACACGGCCAGGGCTGTTCACTCCGGCACGTTGTTTCAGACGAACGAACCACGAGCTAACGCCGGCTACAGTGAATGGCCTGCCTTCCTCGGTTACCCACAGGGCATCACACTTGGCTCGCTTTTTTCTCTCCAACAGGTAAAGCCAGATGGCCTTGGCTGTTTTCGATGAAAACGGGCAAATACCTATTTTCTTCCCCTTACCAACCACCCGAACGACTCTTTGTTCTAAATCTAAATCTGAAAGCCTGAGAAAGGCTAGCTCGCTTGAACGCAAGCCCGAATCCAGAAATAAGAGAATCATACCCTTGTTGCGCAGACCACAAAAACGTGCCCCGTTTTTGATATCAAGTTCGCAGACTGCGAGAAACCTTTTCAGTTCGTCGAGGTTGTAGGGCTGAATCGGGGGTGGAGGGGGAGCTTTGAATCTAAGCCCTTTAACGGGGCTTTCCTCAAGAAGCCCTTCTTCGACGCTCCAGTTGAACAGCCGTCTGATTGCCTTATAATAGCGCCAGGCTTTTGAGGGTCGGGGTTGGGCAACTCTTCGACAATTGTTACCTGCAGTATACTCGAAGCTTCTCGATGCAATCCAAGAAAGGAACTCCCTGAAGTGCCTCACATCTAACTGGTCAACGTGGCCGGGCCAGGACTGGCTTTTGGAATACCTTAAAAGACAACCTAGAAGCTTGGAGTAATACACGTGAGTTTGGGGGGATCGACCTTCGGCTTGGAGGGAAAACAGGAATCCCTCCAGTAGATCTTGTAGACCGATACCTTCGTTGCTATGTTTCACCTTTCATTGCGGTCGGTCCTGTATTGTATTTTTACTAGTCTCCTGGTCGCTCCTGGCTTTGCTCTAGCTTTGAGCTTTAACCGAGTCAACTAGTCGCTCACGTTTATGGTGGCAGCGGGTGGATTCGAACCGCCGACCAAGGGCTTATGAGTCCCCTGCTCTACCCCTGAGCTACGCTGCCAACAGAGTAGAATATAGCATCAACACGCTTTAATTGTCAATTTCGCTTAATCACGTGGACGCCGGTGGCTTTAAAGGTGACAAAGACTTTCTTTCCCTTGGTCAAACCCATTTCCTCAGCCGACCTTTTGGTCACCATAGCCACCAGAGGGAACCCGCACTGGAGCTCAACCCGTGTCAGCGGCCCCATATTCACCAGCCAGGTAATCTCCCCCTCAAAGGAGTTGCGGGCGCTGCTGGAGATGCGGGAAAGGGCTAGGGTGATGTCCTCAGGCCGGATACAGGCACAGACCTTTTCGCCAGACGCATAATCGGAAATCGCTTCTATAGACCTGCCCCCACTTTCGATGGTGACAACGTTATCCTCACTGGACACGATTCTGCCGTCGATAATGTTCTCCACGCCGACAAACTCGGCCACTTCCTTATTGCGCGGCAAGGTAAAAACGTCCCTGGCGCTTCCGGTCTGCAACAGTTCCCCGTTCATCAGCACGCCTATACGGTCGGCAAGGCGCTGACCCTGCGACAGGTCATGCGTCGCCATAACAATGGTGGCCGCGTAGCTCTTTATAATGCTGCTGATAAGCTCCTCGATTCTGGCTGCCGAAAGCGGGTCCAGGTTGGCCATTGGCTCATCCAGCAGCAGGACTTCCGGTTCAGTAGCCATCGCTCGGGCGATAGCCACCCGCTGCACCTCGCCACCGGAAAGGTGCCTGGCATTCCGGTCATGGTAATCAGACAGGCCGACAACATCAATGATATGGTTTACCTTCTTTTTCAGCCTGCTTCCCCTGAATCCCCGCCACCTCAACGCGCAGGCGATGTTATCCTGAACGCTAAGGTTAAAGACAACCGGCTTCTGCAGCACAAACGCCATGCGCCGTCGCATGGCGAGCCGCATTTTAGCCGGTGCCGCCGTATTCGCACCATCGAAAATTATCTTCCCAGAGGTCGGCTCATCTATCAGGTCTATCAGGCGCAGCAGCGTGGTCTTGCCGGCACCGGTGGGGCCAATCAGGGCAAACACCTCACCCCGCTCAATACCGAGATTGATATTATTCAAGATGGCCTGCTCGCCGTAGCGCTGATATAAATTGATTACCTCAATTAAAGCCATGGCCTACCTCTGCTGCACCCGGTTCAGAATGATATTGACGATAAGGGCAATCGAAATCAGGATAATACCCAGCGCTATGGACAGTTCCAGTTCGCCCTTTTGTGTCTCCAAGGAGATGGCCGTGGTGATGACCCGGGTGAAACCGCGGATATTGCCCCCCACCATGAGGGAAATGCCCACCTCGGAGATGGCCCGGCCAAAAGCCATAATTACCGCCGCCATGACGGCAAATCTGGCCTCACGCAAGGTGACCAGCGCCATTTGAAAGCCGCTGGCTCCCAGCGACCGCGCCGTGTCAATGAGCGCTCGGTCCACCCCACGGAGAGCGGAGATGGTCAGCCCGAGCAGTATCGGCGTTATCAGCAACATCTGGCCAATTACTATGGCAGTCGGGGAGAAAAGCAGCCCCAGCCAGCCCAGTGGCCCTGCCCGCGAAAGGAACACA
The DNA here is from genome assembly GCA_034409565.1 of Dehalococcoidales bacterium. Taxonomy (GTDB): domain Bacteria; phylum Chloroflexota; class Dehalococcoidia; order Dehalococcoidales; family RBG-16-60-22; genus E44-bin89. The sequence goes on along the minus strand of DAOUMS010000016.1, from coordinate 124,760 downwards.
AAGACAAATAGCCCAACAGCAACGGTGGGTACGCTGTAGAAAGTCTGTATCAAACTGATGAGGAACCTTTTACCCCGGAACTGGTGGAAATGGATTAGATTGGCCAGAGGCAGACAGATAAGGGAGGCGAGAATAGCGGAGGTCACCGAGATTCTCAGCGACCTCCCCGCTATCTCCATCACCTCCGGGTCAAGTGTGACGATAAGCTCTACGGCCTTGACCAGGCCGTGCCACAGTTCAACCATCCGTCTTCAAACCTGTAACTACTGGGTTGGCTCGGCACCGGCGCAGGGAGTAAACAGCTGCATCCCATACTCCTCAACGCCATATTTACCGATTAGCTCCTGAATTTCAGGTGAAGTAAGAAAGCCTATCAGATTATTGGCCATGTCAATTTTTACTCCCTTAACCTTTTCCGGGTTTACCGCAATGGCGGAATAGACATTGAGCAGTATATCACCTTTGTCCACGATGGGTACCAGCTCAAGCTTACCCGTATAGGCCAGATAGGTGCCCATATCGGTCAGGGTATAGCCCTGCTTCTCGCTGGCCATCATCAGTGTTGGCCCCATACCGGCCCCCGCTTCGATATACCATTTACCCGCCTGCTGGACGGCCTCATATTCATAGCCAGCCCCTTTCCAGATACTCTTCTCCTTGGAGTGCGTGCCGGAACCATCGCCGCGGGAAACAAAGCTGCCGCTGCCGGTCTCCATCAGCTTCTTGAAAGCCTCTTCGGGAAGCATGCCTTTGATGCCAGCCGGGTCGCCCGGTGGGCCAACAATAAGGAAATAGTTGTAGGCAAAGGGTACCCTCGCCACCCCGTAACCGTCAGCAATGAATTGTTCCTCACGGGCTTTGGAATGGACGGTGATGATATCCACGTCGCCCCTCTGGCCATACTCCAGCGCCTTGCCGGTGCCGGCATACATGACGTCCAGTTCCACGCCGTACTGCTCCTCGAACATTGGCTCCAAGTAACCCCAGAGGCCGGTGTCATAGAGGCTGGTGGTGGTCGCCACCCTAAGCCTCTGCGCGGGCGGCAGCGGTGCTGCCTCACCGGGCCTGGCACAGCCGATAACGCCCATCACCGAGATAACCAGAATAAGTAGCGCGATAGAAAAACTGATTATTTTAATTCTCATTTTTCGATTGAACTTCAATTTTATGCACCTCCATTAAAATATACCAGCGTGTTTTTCATGCCGGGCGGTGCACGGATAACGCAAAAAAGGCGGGAAAGCAAGAAGGTAATTCGAGACTTGGGGTAAGTGATAAAGCTACCACGTGATTTCAGAAACAAAATAATCTCTCCTTTCCAAATACGGGAGGCACCGCCGTTTCCCGCGATACCCTATCGGCCAGTCCCCATAGGCTGATGCCCTTAGGAGAACAGGCTCGGAGAAAGAAAACCTATATTCTTTTCTGGCGGTGATTATAGCACAACGGCAGGAAAAACCGCAACTGCCGATGGCAGTAGCCTCCTTGACGCTGCCCAAGGCTTCTGTTAAAATCGGCACGAAGCGAAATCCCCCTGAGGCAAAACCAGCCTCCAGACAAAGAGGCCTCGCCTGAAGAGAGGTGATGTTTTGAACCAGCTACCAGTTCAGCACAAACCTGCGCGCGCAAAATTACTCGTGAATAAAGGCAAGGAGACCTGAGGTGAATATTGACTATCAGAAAGAAGGCAAAATCGCCATCTTCACCATCAACCGCCCGGACGCACTGAACTCCATCAATGTGCAGACGGCGCGAGAACTGCACGAGGCGATGGTAGATTTCCGTGATGACGACGGACTTTGGGTGGGCATAATCACCGGTGCCGGGGACCGCGCCTTCTGCGCCGGCGCCGATATCAAAGATATGCTGCCCTTCCTGAAGGAAAACCTGCATCAGCATCCCTGGGCAATGCCGGCTACCCCCATGCGCGGCCTCGAACTGTGGAAGCCGCTCATCGCCGCCATAAACGGGATAGCGCTGGGGGGCGGTCTGGAAATCGCGCTGGCCTGCGACCTGCGCATCGCCTCGGAAAAAGCCCGCTTTGGCTCGCCGGAAGTAGCCCTGGGACTGATACCGGGCTGGGGAGCCACCCAGAGACTGCCCAGAATGGCCCCAGCCTGCAAGGCGGCGGAACTGCTGCTCATGGGTAAACCGATTGACGCCCAGGAAGCGTACCGCATCGGCCTGGTCAACACGGTCGTCCCTCCAGAGGCGGTGATGTCCACGGCCCGGGAATGGGCGGAGACAATCTGTCAGGCCGGACCCCTGGCCGTCAGGGCGGCCAAGGAGGCAATGCTCAGGGGCAGTAGCCTCACGCTTGAAGACGGTCTGCGTCTGGAAAACGCACTGGAAGCCTACGTGATGAGCACCGAGGATTTCACCGAAGGGACAACTGCCTTCGTGGAAAAAAGAAAGCCTGACTTCAAGGCCAAATAATGCGGGAGGAAAAGGAGCGCCATGGAAATTAAACGGGTCGGTGTCGTTGGCTGCGGGCAGATGGGCGGCGGCATCGCTCAGGTGTGCGCCCAGTCCGGCTACCAAGTCACCGTTTCCGAGGTAAACGAGGAACTGTTAAGCAAGGGCCTGACCAAAATCGACTCGGTACTGGCCAGAGCGGTGGAGAAGGAGAGAATCACCCCGCAGGATAAAGAAGCCACCATCTCGCGACTCAAGGGTACCACCAGTATGAAAGATTTTGGCGACTGCGACCTCGTCATCGAGGCGGCCATCGAAAACCTGGAAACCAAGAAAAAAATATTTGCCGAACTGGACTCTGTGTGTCCCAAACACGCCATCCTGGCCACCAACACCTCGAGCCTTTCCATCATTGAAATGGCCATGGCCGCCAGGCGGCCGGACAAGGTACTTGGTATGCACTTCTTCAATCCGCCGCCGGTAATGAAACTGCTGGAGTTAGGCAGGACGGTGGCCACCAGTGAGGAGACTCTGGAAGCCGGCCGGAACTTCGGGCGGTCACTGGGCAAGACTGTTATCACCGCCCCGGACTCACCCGGCCTAATCGTCAACCGCCTGATGGTGCCGCAGGTATTCAACGCCATCCGCATGCTGGAAGCAGGGATGGCCACCAGAGAGGACATTGACAATGGTATGGTGCTCGGCCTGAACCATCCCATGGGGCCGCTGGCCATGGCGGACCTGGTCGGGCTGGATACCTTTTACTATATTGGCAACGCCATGTACGACGAATTCAAAGATCCCCAGTTTGCGTCCCCGGTCCTGCTGGCGAAGATGGTCACTGCCGGCTGGCTCGGGCGCAAGACGGGCAAGGGCTTTTACGATTATAAATAGAGCTTCCGAAAAATCGGAGCTAGAAAGGTAGCAAAGGATATATGTCTATTGATGGTAAAGTGGCCCTGGTCACCGGCGGTTCCGGTGGACTGGGCAGCGTGCATTGTTTGACCCTGGCCAGAGCTGGCTGTCACGTGGCCGTTGGCGGGTACTCCCGCATGGATAAGGCCGAGGCAGTGGCCAGGCAAATACAGGACCTAGGAAGGAACACCGTGGCCATTAAAATGGACGTGGCGGAACCGGATGACGTGCAAACGGGAATAAGACAGATAGAGGAGGTACTTGGCCCCGTGGCAATCCTGGTCAATAACGCTGCTTCTGGCATCGTGCGGGCGGCCACCATTGTCAATACGGAGAAAAAAGACTGGGACCGCGACCTGTCCGTCAACCTGACGGGAGCCTTCAACACCATCAAATGCTGCCTGCCGGGCATGGTCGAGCGCGGCTGGGGTCGCATCATCAATATTTCCTCCATTACCGGTACCCAGGGGGGCATGGGGCAGTGCAGCTATGCCGCGACCAAGGCGGGCCTCATCGGCCTGACCAAGACGGCAGCACTGGAGGGTGCACGAAAGGGCGTCACCTGCAACGCCCTGGTGCTTGGCGTCTTCGACGCCGGTGGCTTCCTTGAGGTCACCCCGGAGTTCAAAGAGCGCATTATCAAGCGCATGCCCATGCGCCGGATGGGCGACCCACAGGAGGTAAGCAACGTCCTTGCTTTTCTGGCCTCGGAGGAGTCAGGCTTCATTAACGGAGAGACAATTGAAGTCAGCGGCGGTGCTAACCTGTTTACCTTCTAATGAATTGTGGTAAAATAGGGCGGATGCTTCTGCGCTCTTGAGAACGCGGGAGAGGGGGTTGTCATGGCAGTTCGAGAGGCCGATACCAAAGAAAAGGGCAAACAACTGAATATGGAATCGGTCGAATGGAATGGCCTGACCTGGCTCGACATTGAAAAGCCGACCGAGCGGGAGACGGAATACCTGGCCCAAAATTACCCCTTCCACCCCCTTGACCTTGATGACTGTCTCAGCCGTATCCAGCGGCCCAAAATCGACGAGTACCGGGACTACCTGTTTCTGGTGCTGCACTTTCCCGTATTCAATAAAGAGGCCAGGATAACCACCCCCAGCCAGGTGTCCGTGTTTATTGGCGCCAATTACCTGATTACGCTGCACAAAGGCGACCTCAAGCCGCTGGTCAAGCTTTTCCGGGAGTGCCAGCTTGAGGAGGAGGCACGACAGGAGAACTTCAATCAGGGGTCTGCATACCTGCTCTACCGCATCATTGACCGGCTTATTGACTACTGCATTCCGATTCTGAACCGGATAAGCGCCAATATCGAAGAGGCCGAGGACAATATCTTCGCCAGCAAACGGATACCACGAGCCATTGAAGATATCTCCATCCTGCGGCGCGACGTTATCTCCTTCCGCCGCACCATCTGGCCGATGAGAGCGGTCATCGCCACACTGGAACCGAAGATTCGACGGTTTACCAAGATGGACCTGGCCGTTTACTTTGGCGACACGGTGGACCACGTGGACAAGATATGGGACGGCCTGGACGAATACAAGGAAATCATTGAGGGCCTCAATGATACGCACGACTCGCTGACCACCAACCGCACCAACGAGGTCATGCGTATGCTGACCGTTATTGCCACCATTCTACTGCCCATCACGGTGGTGGCGAGCATCTTCGGCATGAACATCCCTCTGGGAGCGTTTGGCAACTCCCCTTACTCCGCGCTCTACGTATTTCTCATCTGCCTGGCCATCATTGGCGGCATGCTCTTATTCTTCCGCCGCCACCGCTGGATATAACATGAGTGTCTCGCACCGACTGGTGATATTCATTGCCCTCTTTATTACCTGTCTCATTACCGCCAACGTTATCGCCGTCAAGGTTATCAGCCTGGGCCCATTCATTTTACCGGCGGCCGTCTTCATTTTCCCCCTGAGCTACATCCTGGGTGACGTCCTCACCGAGGTCTACGGCTACCGGCTGGCACGCCGGGTTATCTGGCTCGGCTTTTTCTGCAACCTTATATTTGTCTTCTTCATCTGGGTGGGGCAGGTATTACCCGCCGCTCCCTTCTGGGAAGGACAGGAAGCCTACCAGCGCATTCTGGGCTATACGCCAAGGTTGCTGGCGGCCTCATTTCTCGGCTATCTGGCCGGCGAATTTGCCAACTCCTTCATTCTGGCCAAAATGAAGATTATGACGCGGGGGCGCTGGCTGTGGAGTCGCACCATCGGCTCGACAATTATCGGGCAGGGGCTGGACACCTCAATCTTCATCACCGTGGCCTTCATCGGCACGCCGTCCTTTGTCCCCATCATGATTCTCTATCACTGGCTGGCCAAAACGCTAATCGAAGTTCTGGCCACCCCCCTCACCTACGCCATCGTCAATTCGGTGAAGAAGCGGGAGGCCGTTGATACCTATGATTACGACACCAGGTTCAATCCTTTCCTCATGGCAAACTAGACAGGGAGGATAAATAAGATGAAAATTCAGTTCCTCGGGGCGCATAACTGCGAAACGGCCACCACCAGGCTGGTCAGCATACTGGTTGATGATGTCCTGGCGCTGGACGCCGGCGGTTTAACCTCCAGCCTGTCGATTGACGCCCAACTCGGGCTCAAAGCGGTACTGCTCAGCCACGCCCACTACGACCATATCCGGGATATTCCGGCGCTGGGCATGAACGCGCTCTTCTACAAAACCAGCATCCAGGTCTATGCCACGCAGGAGGTCAGGGACGCCCTGGCGTCCCACTGGCTGAACGGCATCACCTACGTCAGCTTCCTGGAAAAGCCGCCGGAAAGCCCGAGAATCAACTTCACCGTCATCGAGCCAAACAAAGCTTTCGCCATTGACGGCTATGAAATCCTGCCTGTCCCGGTCAACCATTCGGTGCCCGCCGTTGGCTATCAGGTCGCTTCCCCGGACGGCAAGACGCTCTTCTACACCGGGGACACCGGGCCGGGGCTGGCCGGGGCATGGCCTTATGTATCGCCACAGCTTTTGATTATCGAGGCCACCGCCCCGAACCGCTATGAGGAGTTCGGCCGCCGTGCGTTGCATCTCACCCCGAACTTGCTTAAAGAGGAACTGCTCGCCTTCCAGAAGACAAAAGGCTATCTGCCAGAAGTGTGGGTGGTGCACATGAACCCGAAGCAGGAAACGGAGATAGAAGCCGAAATAAAACAGCTGGCCGAAGAGCTAGGTACGCCGATAACGCTGGCGCATGAAGGACTGGTAGTCCAGCTGTAAGGGGGCAATCATGGAAAAGAACGCCTGGAAGCTGGTCGGTATCTGCGGCATTTACTGCGGGACCTGTCCCAGCTATCTCGCCCAGCAGGAAAATGACCTGGCTGAGCTGGAGAAACGGGCCCGGGATATGAGCTTCACCATCGAAGAAGTGCGCTGCGATGGCTGCCACTCGGACAAAGTGATGCCCACGTGTGTCGAGTGCCGTCACGGCTTCCGCCAGTGCGCCCGGGAGCACGGAGTAACCTGGTGCTTTGAGTGCCCCGACTTCCCCTGCCAGCGACTGGAAGATTTCAAGCACGTACACATCGAGAACGGAATCTCTCATCACGAACACTTAATTGAAGAGCTTCAGTACATTAAAGACCACGGCCTGGAAGCGGGGCTGGAAAAGATGGACCGGGAGGGGCGGTGCCCGCAGTGCGGGAAGCGGCTTTACTGGCACACCCGCGTCTGCCCTGATTGCCATACCCGTAGAAAATAAAATCGGGCGACTGAGGAAGCTGTGGCCGAAGACGCACCCAGATTCATCGTGGATAGTAACGTAGGCAAGCTGGCCAAGTGGCTGAGAATGCTGGGCTACGACGCCGTATTCTTCGAGGGTGATGACGACGCCTACATGATAGACCGGGCGCTGAAAGAAAACCGGGTGATACTGACCCGAGACACCCAGGTCATGAAGCGAGGCGTCATCACCAGCGGCCGGCTCAAAGCCATCCTCATTGACAGTGACGAGCCGGAACAGCAGGTCATCCAGGTAATTGAGACCTTGCACCTCGATTTTCAGTCGCGCCTGTTCACCATCTGCCTGGAGTGCAATAACCCCCTGGAGGAGAGGGGCAAAGAGGAAATCAAAGACCGCGTGCCGCCCTACGTTTTCAAAACGCAGCCGCAGTACATGGAATGTCCCGTTTGCCATCGAATTTACTGGCGCGGCACCCATTGGCAGGCGATGCTGCACAAACTGGAACGATTGACAAAGCGCCACTGATAGTCCAAGATATGCTTGCGATTTGACGGTTCAGTTCAACAATGATGGAGGGCAGTCATGAGTGATAAGGACAAAAACCTGCAGACCATCACCGACTGTGGCGTAGTGGCCATTGTCCGTGTGAGCAGCGCCAAAGAAGCGGTGGACGTTTGTATGGCCGTTGCCAGAGGTGGTGTCAGGCCCATCGAGGTGACCATGACCGTGCCCGGTGCCATCGATGCCATCCGGGAATTCAAAGGTGCGGTAAAGGAGCAGGTGCTGGTCGGTGCCGGCACCGTGCTCGACCCGGAAACGGCCCGCGCCTGTATTCTGGCCGGAGCCGAGTTCATCGTCAGCCCCACCCTGAACCTCGAGGTCATCAAGGTTTGCCGTCGCTACAGCAAAATTGTTATCCCCGGTACCTTTACCCCCACCGAGATACTCACCGCCTGGGAGGCGGGCGCGGACATCGTCAAGGTTTTTCCAGCATCGGTAGGCGGCCCCAGATACCTGAAAGACATACTGGGCCCCCTGCCGCAGGTAAAGCTGTGTCCCACCGGCGGCGTGAACCTGGAGACCACGCCGGAATTCATCAAGGCCGGCGCAGTGGCCGTGGCCGCCGGGACATCGCTGGTAGATAAGAAGGCGGTGAGCGAGAAGAACTGGGGTTTTATCACCGAGACGGCGCAGAAATTCGTGGCGGCGGTGAAGCAGGCGAGGGGAGGCTAAAGCAAAATAAAGGGGGAGTTATAAATGGCTGACATTATTACCTTTGGCGAGACCATGGTGCGGCTTTCTCCGCCAAACTACCGGCGGCTGGAGCAGACCAATCTACTCGATGTCAACATTGGCGGTGCGGAGTGGAATGTAGCCGTTGACCTGAGCCGACTGGGCATCAGCACGGCCTGGGTCTCACGTCTGACGGACAATGCCCTGGGCCGGATGATACGCAACAAGGCCCGCGAGCAGGGCGTGGACACCTCTCATATCGTCTGGACCAAGGGCGACCGCATCGGCATTTACTTTGTGGAATTCGGCGCCACGCCCCGACCCAGCAGCGTCCTCTATGACCGTGCCCATTCCTCAATCAGCCAGGTAAAGCCCGGCGAGATAACCTGGGAGAAAATATTCCAGGGCGCCAGATGGTTCCACACCAGCGGCATAACGCCGGCACTGAGTTCCAGCGCCGCCCAGGTTACTGCCGAGGCGCTGCAGGCAGCCAAAAAAACTGGTTGTAAGGTGAGCTACGACCTCAACTACCGTGCCCGACTCTGGACGGAGGAGGAAGCCCGCAAATGCCAGGAGTCGCTGATGGAGTACGTTGATATGCTCTTTTCCACAGAGGAAGACACCAAAAAGGTGCTTGGCATCACCGGTAAAGATTACCGGGAGGTGGCGCAGAAGCTGGCCGATAAGTTCAAGTTCGAGGTGGTATGCATCACCCTGCGCGAGGACATATCCGTGCTGAGAAATCGCTGGACGGCCATTGCCTACTCGGACGGCAAGATATACGATGACCGGACGTACGATGTGGAAATAGTGGACCGGGTCGGCGCCGGCGATTCCTACACCGCCGGGTTTATCTACGGCTACCTCACCGGCGACGTGGCCAGAGGCGTCAAGTACGGTAATGCCTACTCCGCCCTGAAGCACTCCATGCCCGGCGACGCCAACTGGGCGACGCTGCCGGAGGTGGAAAACCTGCTCAAAGGCGGTGGTCTGCGCATCAGCCGTTAGCTGGCCGTTTGCAGGTACCGGGCTCATCGTTTTACAATAGGGATGATGGCATACAATCATCTGTTCCAGGAATTCGCCGCCAGCGATGACACCCTGCGGGTATATAAAGCTGACCGGCTCGTCTTCTCCTCCCGAAAAGACCGGCTGTTGCCTCTGATGGAATACCTTGACCGCCTTGCCCCGGAGCACAAAGGGGTGGTTATCTTTGACAAGATTATCGGCAACGCCGCCGCCCTGCTCGCCATCAAGGCCGGGTGCCGGGAAGTATTCAGCCCGCTCGGCAGTGAGTTTGCCGCGCAGACGCTGGCAGAACACGGCATCGCCTATCATTTCACCAGGACCGTCCCCGCCATCCAGAGAGACGATGGTGAGGACATGTGCCCCATGGAAAAGCTATCCCTGGGCAAAGAGCCTGATGAGTTTTACCAGGCCATGATTGAGATTATCAACCGGGCGGCAGATAAAGGCGCTTGAATTAAGTCCACAATTGGAAAAGAGGTAAGCTATGGAAAAGGTCAGGCTGGGCAGAACTGAGATGATGGTGACCAGGCTCGGCTTCGGGGGTATCCCCATCCAGAGGGTCTCCGAAGAGGAAGCCATCGCTGTGGTGCATAAGTGCCTGGAAGTGGGCATCAATTACCTGGACACGGCCAACGGCTACACCACCAGCGAGGAAAGAATCGGCAAGGCAATCAGGGGAAAACGCGATAAACTCTTCCTGTCCACGAAATCGCTGGCCCGCAACCGGGAAGATATAGAGAAGCACCTCAAATTAAGCCTGGAGAGGCTCGGGACAGACTACATAGACCTTTACCAGCTGCACAACGTCAGCAATGCCAAAGCGCTGGAAACCGTAATCGACCCGAACGGGCCGCGCGCTGCGGTGGAAGACGCCAAGCGGGCCGGCCTGGTGAGGCACATCGGCATAACCTGTCATCAGATTGACATTGCCAAGGACGCGGTGAAGACCGACCTCTTTGAGACCATCATGTTCCCCCTGAACTTCATGTCCTACGAGGGCAGAGACGAACTGCTTTCTTTATGCCGGCAGCATGACGTCGGTTTCATCGCCATGAAACCGCTGGCCGGCGGCATGATTGATAATGCCACCATCGCCATCAAATATCTACTCCAGTTCCCTGACATTGTCCTTATCCCCGGCATTGAACGCGTGCCGGAAATAGAGGAAATCGCCCGCGTATTCGAGGGGCCAAAGGAGATGACGGCCGGGGAAAAGCAGGAGATGGAGCGCATAAAGCAGGAGCTCGGCCCCAGGTTCTGCCGCCGCTGCGATTACTGCCAGCCCTGCACGGCAGAAATACCCATTTCCGATGTGATGTCGTTCCCCAACCTCCGTAAACGCCTGCCGCTGGTCCGCCTGTACACGGGAAAGTTCGCCGAGGCATTTGTCAAGGCGCTGGAGTGCACCGACTGCGGCGAGTGCGAGGAACGCTGCCCCTATAACCTGCCCATCAGGGACATGATGAAAGAACATGTAAAAATGCACCAGGCGGGCAAGCGGGAATACGAAAAGCAGCTTGCCTCAGGCTGATAGCACAAAATCTGGAAAAGGCATATACGGGGAGAGCTAATCAAGCCTCCCCTTTTCTCCTCTCTTGACCGTGCCCCCCGATATTGCTACACTTCACATAAGCAGCGTACCGGATTTTTTATTATGAAAATCGTCACCAGCGAGCAGATGCGGCAGATAGACCGGGAATGCATCCGCCGCGGCACACCCGGACATGTGCTGATGGAGAATGCCGGCCGCGCCGTCGCCGAGGAAATCAGGCGGACTCTGGAGCCGATAGAGCCAAAGCAATTCCTGGTCCTGGTCGGGCCGGGCAATAACGGCGGGGACGGGCTGGTCGTCGCGCGCTACCTGCACGAATGGGGCGCACAGGTGAGCATCTACCTGTGCCACCCGCGCCCCCAAGATGACGCCAACCTTGAGATGGTGCGACAGCGAAATATTCCCTGCCTTGACACCGCCCGGGACAAAGACCTGTCCAAATTCAGTGAACTGCTGGCATCGGCCGACGGCATTGTTGACGGGCTTTTCGGCACCGGTAAGGCTCGCCCTATTGAAGGAGTTTTCGCCCGGGTTCTGGACAGGGTAAATCAGCGGAAAAAGAAGCGGCCGGCGCTGATGCTAATTGCTATTGACCTGCCCTCCGGACTCAACGCCGACACCGGCGAGGTTGACCCGGTCTGCCCCTTCGCCGATTACACCGTTACCCTGGCCCTGCCCAAGCTGGGGCTTTTCCGCTTCCCCGGCGCGGAGAGGGTGGGCAGATTAAGCATCTCGGACATCGGCATTCCTGCCGAACTGGCCGATGATATTGCCATTGAACTGCTCACCGAGGAATGGGCGGGAAAGGCGCTTCCCAGGCGCCCGCTCGACGCCAACAAGGGGACTTTCGGGCGGGTGCTGGCCGTTGCCGGTTCCGTAAATTACATCGGTGCGGCCTATCTGGCCTGCAGCGGTGCCCTGCGCGTCGGCGCCGGGCTGGTGACTCTAGCCACGGCCTCGAGCCTGCAGTCGGTTCTGGCCGCCAAGCTGACGGAGGCCACCTATCTACCTCTGCCCGAAGCAGAGGCGGGCATAATTTCCGGGGCAGCCGCCGGACTGATTAAGCAAGCGCTGAAATCATACGATGTTATGCTTCTTGGCTGCGGGCTGGGGCAGAGCGAACCGGTGAGTGAATTCATCCCGTCCCTGCTCTTCCAGAAAAAATTGCCACCCCTGGTCCTTGATGCCGACGCCCTGAACACGCTGGCCAGAACCCCGGAATGGTGGCAGAAGCTCAATGATAATGCCATCCTGACACCACACCCGGGCGAGATGGCCAGGCTGAGCGGACTCACCATCGCCGAAATACAGTCGGACCGGACTGGCACGGCCCGAAAATACGCCCGCGAATGGAAAAAGACGCTTGTCCTCAAGGGTGCCTTCACCGTTATTGCCGCACCGGATGGTAGCTGCCGCGTCAGTCCTTTTGCCAACCCGGGGCTGGCATCGGGGGGCACCGGCGATGTGCTCACCGGCGCCATCGCCGGCCTGCTGGTACAGGGCCTTCCCCTCTTTGATGCTGCTGCCCTCGGTGTTTACCTGCACGGCAAAGCGGCTGAGGTAGTCAAAGATGACAGGGGAGATACTGGCATGCTCGCTTCCGACCTGCTGCCGGTCCTGCCCGTGGTAATCAAGCACCTGCGGGAAACGGCTAAAAACATATAGCCACTTTGTTGTAGAATATACATACGATGCTGCTCGCAATTGATATTGGCAACACGGAAATCACCCTCGGCGTCTTTGAGGGTGAAGAGCTTCGGGCTACCTGGCGTCTGGCCACCCGCCTTCACCGCGTGGCTGACGAGTACGCTGCCCTGTCGATGAAGCTTCTTGAGCACCGGAGCCTGAAGCTCAACGATATCTCCGAGATAGCCCTGTGCTGCGTGGTGCCACCGCTGCTGTCCACCATTACGGATATGTGCCGGCGTTACTTCGATGTCACACCACTCGTGGTCGGTGCCGGGGTAAAGACCGGCGTGCGCATCCGCATGGACAATCCCCGCGAAGTTGGCGCCGACCGCATTGTCAATGCCGCCGCCGCCCACCACCTTTACGGCGGGCCGGTCATCATCACCGATTTCGGTACCGCCACCAGCTTCGACGTGGTCTCCAAGGAAGGCGACTATCTGGGCGGCGTCATCGCGCCGGGGATAGGCATCGCCGCCGAGGCGTTATATACGCGCGCCGCCATGCTACCGAGAGTGGAACTGGTGCACCCCAAGCATGTCATTGGCACCAGTACTACCACCGCCATGCAATCGGGTATAATATACGGCTACATCGGACTGGTTGAGGGTATCGTGTCCCGGCTGCAAAAAGAACTGGGGGAAAAGACGACGGTGGTGGCTACCGGGGGCTATGCCGGACTAATCGCCAATGAGACCAGCATTATCAACACCGTGAACCCTGATATCACCCTCATCGGGTTGAGATTGATTCACCACATGAATCAGCCCTGATTATACGGACGGCTTGCTGCCGTGGAGGTATTATGTTAAGTGATAAGAGTATAGTACTGGGCGTAACCGGAGGCATTGCCGCCTACAAGGCGGCCGACCTGGCGAGCAAGTTGACACAGGACGGCGCCAGAGTCAGGGTGGTCACGACCGAGGCCGCCACCAAATTCGTGTCGCCACTGACCTTTCGCACCCTGACGCGTACCACAGTGATAACCGATATGTTCACCTCACCCATGGAGTACGGTGAGACGCACGTAAGCCTGGCAGAAGCGGCCGATATTATCGTTATCGCCCCGGCCACGGCCAGCACCATCGCCAAGCTCGCCGCCGGCATAGCAGACAACATGCTGACCAGCGTGGTGCTGGCGACGAAGGCGCCAGTTATAGTGGCTCCGGCGATGCACACGAACATGTGGGAGAACGCCATTACTCAGGAAAATGTAAGTAAACTGAAATCAAGAGGCTTCGTTATCGTTGCGCCCGGGTACGGTCGCCTTGCTTCGGGAAAGATGGGATACGGTCGCCTGGCCGATGTGGAGGTCATTATTGGCACCATAAAACAGGTCCTGGGCCGAAAGGGAGACCTGGCCGACAGACGCATCGTGGTCACCGCCGGCGGCACCCAGGAGCCAGTTGACCCGGTACGGCACATTGGCAACCGCTCCTCGGGCAAGATGGGCCTTGCCGTGTCGGAGGCGGCGCGGGACAGGGGTGCCGGGGTAACATTGATTTCCGCCCCCACCTCCCTGCCCGACCCGACAGGTATTACGGTCGTTCACGTCCAGACCGCCAGCGAGATGAAAAAAGCGGTGGCAAAGGCGGTAGAAAAAGCCGACGCCCTGATTATGGCCGCCGCCGTGGCCGACTACCAGCCGAAGAGCACGGCCAAGTCCAAGATTAAAAAAGAGGCCGAAACCATGACGCTGGAACTGGCGAGGACGCCTGACATCCTGACCGAAGTGCAGGGTGATTTTATAAAGGTCGGCTTTGCCGCCGAAAGCGAGGACGTGGTCACCAACGCCAGAAAGAAGCTGAATAAGAAAAACCTCGATTTAATCGTGGCCAATGACATCACCAGCGCCGACAGTGGCTTCGGCACGGACACCAACAAAGTAACCCTTATTGATAAAAAAGGTGACGCAGAAAACCTGCCTCTCCTGAGCAAGAGAGAGGTGGCGGAAAAGATACTGGACAGGGTGGGGAAACTACTCATCCAGAGGTAGTGGTAGAATAATCTCTAGCCTATAGAGGAGGTTAATGATGCAATGCTCTAAATGTGGTAAGAAGAGATTTGAAGATAGTCCTGTGTCTATTATCTGGAAAGGTGTAACCGATGAAACGGGTAGTGCCAAGTTTGAAGACTATTGTTTTGACTGCGGGATGGAAAAACTAAAAGAAGAACTAAAAGGGGGTCCTTTTACAATAGAGGTTCCCCACTACCCCGAATATACTTCTGAAGAACTCGGTAGGCATGGTGCCGTAATTAACTACATAGCAGAACTCATTGACTATCCACCCCATAAATAAATCTAGAAAGGTCGTTATGGCAGACTCAGTTAATACTCCATCTGAAATGCCCAGGGCCTATGAGCCGGTTAAAGTCGAGCAGAAGTGGTACCGGTTCTGGCTGGACAGGGGCTGCTTCAAGGTGGAAATAGACCCGGAAAAGAAGCCTTTCGTTATCATCATGCCCCCGCCCAACGTCACCGGCGAGCTGCACCTGGGCCATGCCCTGACCGCCACCATGGAGGATATTTTGACCCGCTGGCACCGCATGAAGGGCGAGCCGACGCTCTGGCTGCCCGGCGTCGACCACGCTGGCATCGCGGCGCAGGTGGTGGTGGAGAAAATGCTGGCCGCCGAGGGCATTGACCGCCATCAACTAGGCCGGGAGAAGTTCCTGGAAAGGATGTGGCAGTGGGCCGATAGCTGCCGTGGCGCCATCTCCCGGCAGCACCAGCGACTGGGTGTCTCCTGCAACTGGGACCGCGAGGTGTTCACGCTGGACGAGGGGCCGAGTAAAGCGGTGCGCACTGCCTTTGTCCGCCTCTACGAGAGGGGGCTGATTTACCGCGGCGAGCGCATCATCAACTGGTGTCCCCGCTGCACCACCGCCCTCTCCGACCTTGAAGTGGAGCACAAGGATATCGGCGGGCACCTGTACTATGTCCGCTACCCCCTTGCCGATAATGCCAAGGAGTTTATCACCGTGGCCACCACCCGCCCCGAAACGATACTCGGCGACACGGCGGTGGCAGTTAACCCGAAAGACAAGCGTTTTAAAAATATGGTGGGCAAAAAGGTCATATTGCCCGCAGTGAATCGGGTAATCCCCATTATCGCCGACGAGGCGGTTGACCCCAGATTCGGCACCGGCGCAGTAAAAATCACCCCCGCGCACGACCCGGTGGACTTTGAGGTAGCCCAGCGCCATAACCTGCCGCTGGTCAATATCCTCAATGATGACGCCACCATGAACGAGAATGCCGGGCCTTACGCGGGCATGGACCGCCTCGCCTGCCGCAAAGCGATTGTAGAAGACCTGGAAAGAGAGGGGTTGTTCCTCAAGACCGAGCCGCACTCCCATGCCGTGGGGCACTGCATCCGCTGCCAGACGATGATTGAGCCCATCGCCAGCCAGCAGTGGTTTGTCAGCGCCGAACCCTTGGCCAGACCGGCCATTGAAGCTGTAACCAGCGGGCGGATAACCATCGTGCCCCAGCGGTTCACCAAGGTGTACCTCAACTGGATGGAGAACATCCGCGACTGGTGCATCAGCCGCCAGCTGTGGTGGGGCCACCGCATCCCGGTCTGGTACTGTAAAGATTGCGGCGAGCTTACCGTTTCCGTGGCCGACCCCACCGCCTGCCAGAAGTGCGGTTCAAAGAAGCTGGAGCAGGACCCGGATGTTCTCGATACCTGGTTCAGCTCGGGCCTGTGGACACATTCCACTCTGGGCTGGCCGGATGATACCGAAGACCTGCGCTATTTTTACCCGACCTCGGTCATGGAGACCGGCTACGATATCCTTTTCTTCTGGGTAGCCCGTATGATAATGATGGGCATTGCCGACTGCGACGATATCCCCTTCCACACCGTTTTCCTGCACGGCCTCATCCGCGACGAGAAGGGGGAGAAGATGAGCAAGGTACGGGGTAACGTGCTCAACCCCATCGACACGCTGGAGCAGTACGGCACCGATGCCCTGCGCTTTGCCCTCTCCACCGGCACGGCACCGGGTAATGACATCAAGCTGGCACCGTCCCGACTGGAAGCCGGCCGCAACTTTGCCAACAAGCTATGGAACGCCGCCCGGTTTGTAATTCGGAGCATTGAACCCGGAAAAACTGTCCCCGAAATCGGGGCGGGAAAAATGCCGCTGGAAGACCGCTGGATTCTGAGTCGGCTCAACCGTACCGTGGGCAGCGTCGCCAGCCTGATAGCTGAATTCCAGCTTGGCGAAGCCCTGCGCCAGATACACGATTTTCTCTGGGGCGAGTACTGCGACTGGTATATCGAGTTCGCCAAAATCCGCCTCCGCCCCGATAGCAAATTGCCATCGCCGCTGCCAGTGCTGGTTCACGTGCTGGAGACCTCGCTGCGACTGCTCCACCCCTACATGCCCTTCGTCACCGAGGAGCTGTGGCAGAACCTGAAACGCTCCCTGCCGGCTGACCGGCAGAAAATCGAGTCCATCATGATTGCTCCCCACCCTGAGGCCGACAAGACAGCCATTGACCGGGAGGCAGAACGGGTGATGGACACCATAATCGAAATCGTCCGTGCCATCCGTAATACCAGGGCTCATCACGGCGTGGAGAGCAGCCGCTGGATTGAGGCGCAGGTTTTTGCCGACAAGCTGACGCCGGCCATTGTCCCCTACACCGAGACCATTCAGACCCTGGCCAGGGCCAGGCCGGTTACCTTCCTGAAGCGACGCGATGAAGGTGCCTCAAGAGAGGAATCACTGGTCTCCGTCCTGAAAAAGGCAGAGGTTATCATTCCCATGTCCAGCATGGGTGACCTGGAAGCGGAAAAAACGCGCTTGCAGAAAGAGATTGACCAGAGCCAGGCAGAGATGGATCGCCTGAAAGCCCGGCTGGACAACCAGGAATTTTTGACCAAAGCCCCCAAATCAGTTATTGATAATGAGCGCCAGAAACTGTACACTATAACTGACAAGCTGGAGCGACTGAAAGAGCAAATAGGCAAACTCTGAGGAGGCGGTAGATGTTCGAGAGAATTCTGGTACCACTGGACGGCTCCGAGGTCGGTGAAGCCGCTCTTGACCAAGTGGAGAGACTCATCATAAAGATAAAGCCAACCGTAAAGACCGAGGTAGTCCTCTTCCAGGTATTGACCTCGCTGAGCCATTACGTGATTGCCGGTGAGGCCAGCGTTCAGGTGCCCTATACGGACAAAGAGGTAGCACATATTACCAAGAAGGCCAGGGAATATCTGAACAAGGCCGGGGAATGTCTGAAAAACAAGGGGATAAACACCAAAACGAAAGTGGTTACCGGTAAAGCGGCGGATGAAATCGTCAAAGCGGCGGATGAGTTCAAGGTTGACCTTATCGCCATGTCAACTCACGGCCGTTCCGGTCTCAGCCGGCTGACCTTCGGCAGCGTCACCGACAAGGTCCTTCGCACCGCCAACGTGCCGGTGCTGGTGGTACGGGCGCCAAAAGAAACGGAGAATACCTAGAGAGCCGGGTGGCGCCATCAGCGCAGGCGCTCGGCGGATAAATCATCGGCCGCAAGTACGCCAAAAATGCCCTGGTGGTCCCACTGCCCTTTTAAATATTCCAGCGCCTTCCTGGTATCGCTGGCCACCTTGGCACGCTCACACTGCTCAATACGATATTTAAACAGCCAGTAGGAAAATCCCTTCATCTCGGCCAGCGTGGTCGACCTCAGTTGCGGATAACCCGCTTCCCGGCGAAAGCGTTTTAGCAGTACCGACCTCGTCTCCCCGTATATCCGACGGTACACCTCGTTGCTGACGTCAACCTCGTTATGGAATCCGGATAACCGCCTTTCCTTGTGCACCTCTTCCTCGACAGCCATGAGCAGTGCCTGCTCCACGGTCACGCCGTAGAAATAGTTCAGGTACTGGCGGTATTTTTTCTGTCCGATAAGCGCCCTGACCTCTTCGGGACCGAGTCTCACGGGCGGTCTGGCGTAGAAAAGGAGCGCCTCTTTCTCCTCCACCGGCAGCAGGCCATCAACCGCCTCGCAGAGCCGCTCCGCCAGCAGCTGCCAGTCGAAAGCCTCGCCGGCAATGAGGTACCGGTACACCCGGTCGTGACGGTCTTCCGTGGCCGAGCGCCACATCCCCATCGCCTCCAGCAGGGCCAGATACCAGTGCCGGCCGCCGGCAATCTCCTGCTCCAGGTGCCTGATTGCCTCCACATCACTGGTCAGAAGCGAGCTTGAAGATTTTATCTGTTCGGCTGCGCTTTTCATTTCACTGCTTTACCTGAATAGAGCCTTCTTTTTCCGGGAACTCGGCTTTCAGTCTCTCGTAGTAGGCCAGTTTTCCCGTGGTCACCAGCTCGGTAATTTTCTTATTTATGGCCTCCCCCACCCCCGGGACTTCCCGCAGCCTTTCCTCGGCCACGAGCCTTGCCACGTCCACCTCCAGCCCGGCGATGGCTTTCGCCGCCTTCTCATACGCCCGTATCTTGAAGATGTTGTCCTTCTTCAGCTTCAAGAGTTCAGCGATGTCAAAAAATATTTGAGAGATTTCAGCGTTAGTCATTGGGTTTTAATCTTCTTCCTTATCCAGTCCCAGTCTGGATTACCGTAGTTAAAGAATGATTTAAAATTATCTTTCAGCCATTCATAATAGTCATTTTCTGTATACTGACCGAAAGCCTCAACCAAAGTATCCTTTGGGATGTCATCGGGGATTTTCAAGCCCTTTAACTCACGCTCTAAAAATTGTTCAACCACGGCTCTATCAGGCATGCTTTACCCCATCTAATTATATAATGCCTAGTTCTTTTTCAAACTCTAAATAAGACTTTTTACGATTGTAAAGCTCTTCCACCTTGTCTAACTCAATAGGTCTTAAATAATCATTAATTTCGTGAAAAGTTCCCGATAGTAGATTCCCTACCTTTTTTAGGTCTGATTGATTTGCCACAATAAAAATATGGCTATTCCAAAGGTCAAAGGCATGTTTTAGCTTCGCAAGTCCATGATAAATGTCTCCACCGACTTGAACCTCAAAGACACGAGTTGGCACGGAACGCTCTAATTTCCTCCAGACAACATCAAGCTTACCTATCTCAACAGGATATTCTGCTTCAGCAATGAACCCTTGTAGTTTTCCAATCTCTATCAATTTTTGTTTTATTTGTTCATGTAAAGATAAGGCCTTTTCAGCGCTAATTGGAGTTAACGGTTCAAGTTCTGAAATCATTTGCTGCGCAAATTGATGTTCCAGTTGATGAAAACCAATGCCAACCTTCAGTTTTAATGCGTCTGAAGTTATTTTTCGCTCATCCCATTCACTCGGCACAAGACAATAATTCACACTAAACTCAAAGCGAAGCGGCCATCGAATTTTTCCTTCGGTAATTTCCTGTGGCCAAAGCGGTTTATCCTGTTTAAATTTGGCTTGAATGGTCCCATACCCTATTAGTCCACTGACTGGCTTTGTAGCATAAAATAGAATAATATCACCTTCACTAAGCTTATCCCACCATCGCTTTTGCTGATTTGTAAGTCCCCAGATGTTTCCTTGGTTAAAAGCAGTTTCCCAATTTTCAGGTGGCCCTACCGCTAGCCAATAATTCATTTTTTCTTCTCCTTAGTTTTCCCCCACACCATCCCAACAACCCTTATGGCATGCATATCTAATTGCAGAGCCTTGAAAATCTATCTCGGTATCTGCTTTCTTTATGACTCCTTCAGCTACAACAATAATATCTTGTCCTGTATTCATCAGTTCCCCGCACTTATCACAGGTTATAACACCTAAAGTAGCTTCCATCATTTTACCCCCTCAAGTTACCTATTTCCCCTTCTTCTTCTCCCCTGCGTCTCCGTAAGAATATGCCGTGATACCCCACCACCGCGCCTTGAGGATGCGCATCCAGAGAGCAAACAGGATGGGGTGTTTTTCGCCCCACGGCACCATCATATTGTAGTAGGTGGTATTGTAAAGCTCATCGCCTCTCTGCCTCTTGTCCTTGGCCTCTTTTATCTTCTCGAGAACGTACTTCCTGGTACGGTATATGCCCTGCTGTTTTTTTTCTTCACCGGTAAGAGGCCTTTCCAGGCTGGACAGTTTTTCCAGCTCCCCATCTACTTCCTGACGTAATTCCGTTAGCTGTTCTTCAGTCATCATAATATCAGCTACCTTCCACAGCAGTGTTTGTATTTTTTCCCGCTCCCGCAGGGGCAGGGGTCATTGCGCCCTATCTTACGTCCGCCAACCTTCGCTTTCTGTTTGCCAACGGGGCGGCTCCGCCCGGTGACCTGGGCCATCGGCGACACTTCCTGCGCTGACGGTTCTTTCCGGACAATGCTCACGTGGTAGATGGTATGGGCAACGTCATGCTGAATGGTATCGAGCAGTGTCTGAAACTGCTGGTACCCCTCGCGCTTGTAGGCGTCAACGGCCCGCGTCTGGCGCAGCGTCTGCCATTGC
The DNA here is from genome assembly GCA_034409565.1 of Dehalococcoidales bacterium. Classification (GTDB taxonomy): domain Bacteria; phylum Chloroflexota; class Dehalococcoidia; order Dehalococcoidales; family RBG-16-60-22; genus E44-bin89. The sequence goes on along the minus strand of DAOUMS010000016.1, from coordinate 103,771 downwards.
GCCTGCTGGCGCATGTCCTCCATGGCAGTTAAATGTTCCACCCACAGCTTGTCAATGATGCGCAGCATGACCAGCCGCTCGAGCACCCGCATGTTTTCCGCCCCCAGCTCCTTTTCTCTCTCGTCATAAAGCGTTTCCGCCAGCCCGGTGAGCTTCTCTTCAATCTGCTTCGGCTTCAACTCCAGCAGCGAGTCGGCGGTCAATGCGTAGGGCAGAGGCAGGACCGTGGCCAGGTCGGCCAGCAGACCCTCTACGTCCCAGCCAACGCCATGCTCATCGGCGATGCGGCTGGCCACCATATTGCCTATCTCATTCCGCACCATGGACAGGATATTCGGCTTGAGGTCGGTGCCGTCCAAGATTTTGCGGCGTTCCGTGTAAATAAGCTCGCGGTGCCGGTTGACAACGTCGTCATACTCAACGAGGTGCTTGCGCATGTCAAAGTGAAAGCCCTCCACCCTGACCTGGGCGCCCTCGATGGAGCGGTTCACCAGCTTGTTCTCAATGGGCATGCTTTCGTCCATGCCTACCCAGTCCATAATGCCTTTAATACGTTCGCCACCGAAGCGCCGCACCACCTCATCCTCCAGGGAAACGTAGAAACGCGAGCTACCGGGATCGCCCTGCCTCCCAGACCGGCCCCGGAGCTGGTTATCAATGCGCCGCGCCTCGTGGCGCTCCGTGCCGACGACGTGCAGACCGCCGACGGATACCACCCGGTCATGCTTCGCCTGCCATCCGGCTTCGCCCTGGCCGTTCAGACTCCCCCCGAGCACGATATCAACGCCCCGGCCCGCCATATTGGTGGCCACGGTAACTGCTCCCGGCTCGCCGGCGCGGGCAATGATATAGGCTTCCCTTTCATGGTTCTTGGCGTTCAGCACCTCGTGGGGGACACCTTTACGCTTCAAAAGGTCGCTCAGGTATTCCGATTTCTCAATGGAAACGGTGCCGAGCAGCACCGGCCGACCCTGCTGATGAAGCTGCTGGATTTCGTTGACCACGGCATTAAACTTGCCCCGCTCGTTCTTGTAAATCTGGTCGGGGAAGTCCTCTCTAATCATTGGCATGTGGGTAGGAATGACCACCACCTCCAGACCGTATATTTTGTGAAACTCCTCCGCCTCGGTGGCCGCGGTGCCGGTCATGCCGGCCAGCTTCCCGTACATGCGGAAGTAATTCTGGATGGTGATGGTGGCATAGGTCATCGTTTCCCGCTGCACCTTGACATGCTCTTTGGCCTCAATCGCCTGGTGCAGCCCCTCGGAGTAGCGGCGCCCGACCATCAGCCGTCCGGTAAACTCATCCACGATGATGACCTCGCCGTCCTTGACCACGTAATCTTTATCGCGCCTGTAAAGCACGTGGGCCCTCAGGGCGTTGTCCAGAAAACGGGTGAAAACGTAGTTGGCCGGGTCATAGAGGTTCGACGACTTCAGCAGTCCTTCCCGTTTTAGCATCGCCTCCATGGTGCTGATGCCGGCATCGGTCAGGTTGACGTTCCTCTCCTTTTCGTCAACGACATAATCCACCTCCGGTTTCAAGCGGGGGATAAGGCGGGCAAACACGTTGTATATCTGCCCCGATTCCTCCGCCGGGCCGCTGATAATCAGCGGGGTGCGAGCTTCATCAATGAGCAGGTTGTCCACCTCATCAACAATGGCATAGTGCCGCTCGTGCTGCACGCACTGTGACAGCTCGACCACCATGTTGTCCTGCAGGTAGTCAAAGCCAAACTCACTGCTGGTCCCGTAGGTGATGTCAGCTTCATAGGCTTCTTTGCGGGGAACGGGGCGGAAATGCTGCCACCGGCTGTCCCCCGAATCGTATTCCGGGTCATAAAGTCGCGATGGCTGGTGCTCGTCCGGCGTCTGCTGCGGGTAGATGCTGGCCACCGTCAGCCCCAGCAGATGGTAAATGGGTCCCATCCAGTACGGGTCGCGCCGGGACAGGTAATCATTGACCGTCACCAGATGACAACCGCTGCCCGTGAGTGCGTTCAGGTAGAGGGGAAGGGTGGCCACCAGCGTTTTTCCCTCGCCGGTCTTCATCTCGGCGATTTTCCCCTGGTGCAGGACAATGCCCCCCAGCAACTGGACGTCAAAGTGGCGCTGGCCGATGGTCCGCTTGGCCGCCTCACGCACGGCAGCAAAAGCCTCGGGCAAAAGCTGGTCGAGCGTCTCGCCGTCCTTCAGGCGGGCCCGGAACTCGTCCGTCCTGGCCCGCAGGTCAGCGTCGCTGAGCTTCTCGAATTCAGGCTCCAGACCGTTTATCTGCTCGACAATGGGCTGGAGTTTCTTCAGTTGTTTTTCGTTGGAATCAATCAGGCTGCCCAGCCACTTAAGCATCCTCTTCCTCCCTGATAAGTGCTCTGGCTTTTTCCGCCACATCCTCCCAGACCATTAGGGCCACCTCCCCCATGCCATCGACGGCAAACGCATGCACGGAAGGCGCGGCATTCGCTTTCAACAGGCACGGGATGCCATGGCTTTCCAGAAAGCTCTTGATAATCCGGGCTTCGGCCTCACTTACTGCCCGGTATATGGCCACCATCTTCTTCTGTTTTGCCACCGCCTATTACTCAAACATGGCACCTATGGACTGCCCGGTATGAATGCGCTTGATAGCCTCGCCGAGTAGTGGCGCCATGGAGAGAATGGTGATTTTATCCAGTCTCTTCTCGTTCTTCACCGGGACGGTGTTGGTCACCACCACTTCTTTTACCGGACAGGCGGCGATTCTCTGTATCGCCTGGCCGGAAAAGATGGGATGAGTACAGCAGGCGTATACTTCCCTGGCACCTTTCTTAATCAGCGTCTCAACCACATTGACCAGAGAACCAGCGGTATCTATTTCATCGTCCACGGTGAGCGCGGTCATGCCCTCCACCTCACCGATGACATTCAGGGTCTCCGCCTGGTCAACGTTGCCGATACGCCTTTTCTCCATAATGGCCAGTGGCGCATTGAGTTTCTCTGCCATGTCCCGCGCCCGTTTGCTGATACCGATATCGGTGGCCACCACCACCAGGTCATCCATATCCCTGCCTTTGAAACAATTGGCCAGCAGATTCAAGGCCGTGAGCTCATCCACCGGTATATTGAAGAAGCCCTGAATTTGCGCGGCATGCAGGTCAACGGTCAGCAATCGATTGGCCCCGGCCACGGTCAGCAGGTCAGCAATAAGCCTCGCGGTAATTGGTACGCGAGGCTGGTCTTTCTTATCGGTACGACCGTACCCGTAGTACGGCACCACCGCCGTAATCCGCTGGGCTGACGCCCGTTTGAGGGCATCTATCATAATCAGCAGTTCCACGAGGTTGGTGTTGACCGGTGAGCACAGCGGCTGAATAACAAAGGTATCACGCTCACGAACGTTCTCCAGAATGCGGACAAAGGTGTTCTCATTACTGAACTGGAATACCTCGTTCTTGCCCAGAGGTATGCCAAGATAACTGACCACCTCTTTGGCCAGTTCCGGGTGGGCATTACCCGTGAATACCTTTAATTCATCCATCGGCACCTGTCTCCTTTGGCCATAGCACTAAGTACATATAATTATAGCACGATTAACCGCTCACCTCACTACCATAAATTTTAATCGCCCTGAACTTGACAACACGCAGGTACTTCTTTATAATAAAAAAAACTCCCCCAGTAGAAACTTGACACCTGCGGTTATTTCTTGTATAAAGTGCGAGAGCCTTCCCCATGAAATCGGTGCCGCTGGTTGTCAAAGTCCGACCTCAATAAATATGCTGCCAAGAAAAGCGAAGGTTTTTCTTAATTCTTTTGAAATTTGGTTTCCTGTATGCCAAAGTATATCTTTGTAACCGGTGGTGTAGTTAGTTCCGTTGGCAAGGGCGTAACCGTCGCTTCCATGGGCACCATCCTGAAAAGTCGCAAGCTAAGTGTCATGGCCCAGAAACTTGACCCCTATCTCAATGTTGACCCGGGCACAATGTCCCCTTACCAGCACGGCGAGGTATTTGTCACCCAGGATGGTGCCGAGACCGACCTGGACCTGGGCAACTACGAAAGGTTTATTGACGTTGATGTTACCAAAGAATGCAATGTTACCTCGGGGCAGATATACAGCGCGGTAATTTCCCGGGAGCGGCGGGGAGATTTCCTCGGTGGCACCATCCAGGTCGTGCCCCACGTCACCTCGGAAATAAAGTCGCGCTTCCGGCAACTAGCGGAAAAGACAAAGGCGGACGTTATCCTCATTGAGGTTGGTGGCACAGTGGGCGATATTGAGGGCCAGCCCTTCCTGGAAGCCATCAGGCAGATGCGCAACGACGTCGGGCGGGACAACGTGCTCTACGTTCACGTTACCCTGCTTCCCTATTTGCACTCAACCAGGGAGCTGAAGACCAAGCCAACCCAGCACAGCGTCAACGAGCTGCGGCGCATCGGTATCCAGCCTGATATTATCATCTGCCGCAGCGACCTGCCCATCCCGGAAAGCATTCGTGATAAAATCTCCCTCTTCTGCGATGTGGAAAGGGAGGCTGTCATTCCCCTCCCCACCGTACCCACCATTTACGAGATACCTTTAATACTTGAGGAGGCTGGCCTGGGCCGGCTGCTCGCCAATAAGCTTCACCTCCAGATGAAAAGGAAAGATTTAACGGGGTGGCGTGACCTGGTGGAAAGGCTGAAAACATCTCACGAGCCGGTAAATATCGCTCTGGTGGGTAAATACGTTGAATTGACCGATGCCTATTTCTCGGTGCGTGAGGCACTGCGCCACGCCGCCCTGTACCACAACCGGGATTTGAACCTTTCCTGGGTGCAATCAGAAGACCTGGAACACGATGGCTGCGACTCATTACTGAGGGCCGCGCAGGGCATCATCGTTCCGGGTGGCTTCGGCATCCGCGGCATTGAAGGCATGGTCAGGGCCGCCAATTACGCCCGGAGCCATGAAATCCCCTACCTTGGCCTGTGTCTGGGGCTGCAGGTGATGGTCATCGAGTTTGCCCGCTATGCCCTGAAATCAAAGAGGCCAAATTCCACCGAGTTCGACGCCGATACACCCTACCCGGTGATTGATTTTCTGCCGGAACAGAAGAAGGTGGTCCACAAGGGAGGCACCATGCGCCTGGGTAATTACCCCTGCCGTCTGGTCCCCGGCACCCGTGCCGCAAAGGCCTACGGTCAGAATCTTATCAATGAGCGCCACCGGCACCGCTACGAGTTTAATAATGAATTTCGCGCCAAGCTGGAAAAAGCCGGTATGGTTTACAGCGGTCTCTCGCCGGATGACCATCTGGTGGAAATCTGTGAACTGACCAACCATCCCTGGATGGTAAGTTGCCAGTTCCACCCTGAGTTTGGCTCCCGTCCCAGCCGTCCTCACCCGCTTTTCCGCGACTTCATCGGCAGGGCCAAGGACGTGCTGCGCGAAGGCGCACAGCCACCCCTACCTCTTTCGGCAGAACAGTGAGGATATAATGCACCTCTTTACAACACGGCAGACCGTAGCCAATGAATCTCCAGCCAAACCGGGTATTCTAAAAATATTTAATAAAAACTGTGATTTTACGATTATCAAACAACAACTTCCCCTTCGGATAAGAAAAGGGGCACGGGAGTGAGGTGATACGATGAATATTGAAGAACTGGAAGGCAAGACGAAAACCGAGCTGCTAACTCTGGCCAAAGAAAAAGGCGTTGCCAGGGCAGAGGACCTGAACAAGCCGGAACTGGTCATGCAATTACTTCAGTCGGATATTGAGCAGGAAGGCCATGTATTCTGCCGTGGTGTCCTAGATATCATGAGTGACGGCTACGGTTTCCTCCGACAGGATACGATGCTACCCGACCATGCCGATGTCTATGTTTCCCCATCACAGATTCGCCGCTTTAACCTGCGTAATGGCGACATGATTGTCGGACAGGGCAGACCGCCAAAAAGCAATGAAAAATATTACAGCCTCCTGCAGATACTGGCCATTAATAACATCAACCCGGAGCAGTCCAAAGAAAGACCTCACTTTGGCTCGCTTACGCCCACCTTCCCTGACCGGCTCATCAATCTGGAACACTCACCCGGTGAGCTGTCCACGCGCTTGCTCAATATGATTGCCCCCATCGGCCGGGGGCAAAGAGGTCTGATTGTTTCCCCGCCCAAAGCCGGCAAGACACTGCTGCTCAAAGCCATTGCCAATGCCACGACGACCAACTATAACGATATTCACCTGCTTGTCTGCCTTATCGGGGAGCGCCCTGAGGAAGTCACCGACATGAAACGCTCCGTCAAAGGCGAGGTAATCGGCGCCACCTTTGACGAGCTGGTGGAGAACCAGACCCGCGTTGCCGAGCTGGCTCTGGAGAGGGCCAAGCGCATTGTGGAAAGCGGCAAGGACGTGCTTATTCTCCTGGACGGTATCACCCGCCTTACCCGTGCCTACAATCTGGCAATGCCCTCAAGCGGTCGCACCCTGTCCGGCGGCATCGACCCCGTGGCGCTTCACCCCGCCAAACGTTTCTTCGGCGCCGCCCGCAACACTGCCGAGGGCGGCAGCCTGACCATCATTGCCACCTGCCTAGTTGACACCGGCAGCCGCATGGATGACCTCATCTACGAAGAATTCAAAGGCACCGGTAATATGGAGCTACACCTTGACCGGCGGCTGTCAGAGCGCCGTGTCTTCCCGGCCATGGACATCCAGCGCAGTGGCACACGCCGGGAAGAACTGCTCATTGACGAAAACAGCCTGAGCAAGATATGGTTGCTACGGCGCATGGTAGCCATGATTGCCTCCGACTCAGTCAACTTCGTTGATGCCACGGAGCGCATCCTCGACCGCATGCGCAAAACGAAGACCAACGCTGAATTTCTGGACAACCTGAACAAGGAGATGTAAATTGCCCTGCCGAGGTGTTGCCATTAACCGCGGGCACCAAATTATCTCCGGTACCAGCCTGCCCGAGAGAGCCGGCAGATGAACGACGAAAGTGCTATCAGGGCAAAAAAAATCTCCCCCGGACTGATTGCCGGTCTATTCGTGGCGCTGTTTTTCAGCGTTTCGCTGTTCATCCGTACCTACCTGCCGTATGACCAGGTCTTCGTCGGCGAATGGGTCAAGTTTACCAGCATTGATGCCTACCTCCATATGCGCCTGGTGGACAGCATAGTGCACAACTTCCCCGTTCTCACCAACTTTGACCCCTATCTGCTCTACCCCTTTGGCCTGAACATCGACAACATTCACTTCTTCGACTGGCTTCTGGCCGGTATCATCTGGGTTATCGGCCTCGGTTCACCCACCCAGCACACCATTGACGTCGTCAGCGTTTATTTCCCGGCCGTCCTGGCCGCGCTCACCGTTATTCCGGTCTATTTCATTGGCAAGGAGCTTTTTGAACGCTGGGTCGGAGTTATGGCCGCCGGTCTTATCGCCATCATGCCCGGGGAATATCTGGGACGCTCCATTCTGGGCTTCACCGACCACCACGTTGCTGAGACTCTGTTCACCACCCTAGCCCTGATGTTTTTCATTATGGCGGTCAAACGGGCACAGGCAAGCGGCCTGACAGTCCAGCATCTCCGGGACCGGGACTGGAAAGTCATCCGCAAGCCCATCATCTACAGCGCAATTGCCGGTCTCTCCCTGGGAATCTACCTCGTGACTTGGATTGGCGGTTTGCTCTTTGTCTTCATTATCCTTCTCTATTTATTCATCCAGTTCATCATCGACCACCTGAAACGGAACAGCACTGATTACCTTTTGCCGGCCGGTACAATCCCGTTCGGCATCGCTTTCATAATCTATGTGATATTCGTCGGCGGCACTTTCACCCTCGAATCTTCCAGCGTGATACTGTGGCTCGCTATGCTCATCGCGGCGGTCACTCCCATCATTCTGCAATTAATATCGTCAAAATATACTAAAAAGAAAATAAAACCATACTATTACCCGGTAACCATTCTGGGTACGGGTATTGTCTTGCTGGCCATTGTGGCGCTTGTTGCCCCTTCCTATATTCGCTACGGGTTTGACATTTTCAACCCCTTCGGTGTGCGCACCATACTGGAGATGCAGCCAATTCTCTCCCCCGCAGGACAGTTCACTTTAGGCCTCATCTGGGGCAATTTCACCACCGGTTTTTTCCTTACCGTGGGTCTCCTGTTATACTGGATTTTCTACAAAATAGCTTTTCGCCGGCAGACAGGCAACGCCGGAGTAAACATCCTGCTTATCTGGAGCTTGGTAATATTACTGGCCACTATTGGCCAGCGGCGCTTTGCCTATTATCTGGCGGTCAATGTAGCCCTGCTCTCCGGTTATTTATGCTGGCAATTTTTCAAGATTAATCGTGATGTCCACCCCAAAACCATATACTTAAACCTCGCGGTTGCCATTACGGCCCTTATCTTCCTTGTTTTTTATTCCGGCATTAATCCGGTGATAGTAGCCATCCTGGTGGCACTGCTTATCGCCTATATCTTCTGGCAATTTCTGCAGGCCCTGGATATCCTGAAACTCAGGGGCCCCACAACCGGACCTCAGATTAAGCCCAGACACCGAGAAAGGTCGCCAGCAGGCCCAACTTTTACGCTATACTACATAAACATCGCGGTGGTCATAATCATTATTTTCCTCCTCGCCTTTTCCCCCAACCTCAAGCCGACAATAGCCGTCGCCTCCGGGGCGCGTTTTGCGCCAAGCAATGCCTGGGTTGGTTCTCTGACCTGGATGAAAGAGAATACTCCCGAACCTTTTGGCGACCCTGATTTTTATTACCAGACATATGAGCCGCCTCTGCCCGGTGAGGGATTTGATTACCCCGATTCCGCTTATGCCGTCATGGCCTGGGTTGACTACGGCTACTGGATAACCCGCATTGCCCACCGACCGGTAAACCTCACCCCGGGCCCTGGAGGGTTTCATGTGGCTAGGCTCTTTCTCTCCCAAGATGAAAACTCATCTGAGGGAATAGAGTGGCATACCAGGTGGGAACAGGCAACAATCCCGGAGAGCCGGGTAATCGACAAGCTGGGGGCTAAATACATCATGCTGGACAGCCAGACCACGACCAACAAAATCTGGGCATTAATCAACTGGGCGAAGCAGGAAATGCCGACATACTTTGACACCTACTTCCTGCCGCAGAAAGATGGCAACCTGGCGCCGGCAACCCTGTTTCACCCGGAATATTACCGTTCCCTAGCGGTCAGGCTGTACAACTTCGATGGCCAGGCGGTGACCCCCACAGAGACGATAGTTATTGCCTATGAAGAAAGGCCCTTCCAGTATGGCGGCACGGTCAAGCTGGTCACCGGCTACGAGACTTTTTCCAGTTACGAAGAGGCGCAAGACTACCTGTCAGGTCAGGAATCAGGGCAGTTCCAGATAGTCGGAGATTCGGCGTTCATCAGTCCGGTGCCCCTTGAGGAAATAAAGCATTATAAACTGGTTTACCAGTCCCCGGAGTCCGAATCCGTGCCCGGCGTGGGCAATGTGCCCGCAGTGAAAATATTTGAATACGTGGAATAATTACACACTTTTATCACTTAGTTTTACTTGACAAACGGCGGGGAAAATCCAATTATTTAGGTAGGGAGGCAGAGGTTCTATACATGCAGATAAGAAAGACCTACCAGGAAGTTAACCCCGAACTGTTCTACGCCGAAATAAGGGATTCCATCCGGAAGCAGGGAGTCGGTCTGGGCGAGGAAAAGATGGAAACGTACGCCCTGCCCAACGATACCTCTTCGTTCATCACGCGGGGCACGCTGACCTTCAGAGTTCAGGACGCGTCAGGCAAAGAAAGGGAATGCCTGCGGGCCCACGTTGTTGGCTCCGCCAGAACGGAAACCAAGGTAATGCTGGACATTGATGATAAGCTCTTCTCCCCGGAGAAGGTGTCAGCCTTACAGGAAGACCTGGACTTTATTTTCGGCGCCTATGAGGTGAAATAAAGACTATAACCCCGAGGCAAGCCGGTACATGTTCTCATAGGCCTTGCCAAAATCGGGGTTATCCTTTTCCATTCTGCTTTTCAGCGTTTTCATCTGCCGGATAAATGCGTCCCGGTCCTTTTTCTTCACCATTTCCGCCCACGCCACCACCTTTCCCTGAAGCAGCGCCTCAATTTCCGGGACTCCGGGCAAATTCATCTGGATAGAGGCATAAAGCTCCGGGTTCTCCGAGATAACGCTCTCCACCAGGGTCAGCAGCACCTTGTAAGTCGTGCTGCCGAGCGTCGCGGGTTGCGTGTCCCGGTTAAAACTGAGGAGCGTATCGGCAGCCACAATGGCAATAAAATGGGAAAGCCCCAGAATCATGGCCATTTTATGGTCGTGCTCTTCGGGCGTCATCAGGCTGACTCTGGCACCCCTCTTTCCCAGATAATCCCTTACTTTCCCGGCAAGGGTTCTTTCCTCATCACTGGTCGGAGTCAATACAAAATTCTGGTCGGCAATTCCCTGCGCCCCCGGCCCAAAGAGGGGATGCGTCCCCAGTATCCGCCTGGTCTGCAAATGCCGGTGCATGGCGGCCACGGGCATGACCTTCACCGAGGTAACATCTATTACCACCTGCTCTGGCTGGATATGCGGGGCCAGCTCGGTAACAATGTCCTCAAAAGTCTCTATGGGCACGGAGAGCAATACCACCTCGGCCCCTTTGACCGCCTCTGCATTTGGGGCAGCATCAACGCCAAGTTCCTCCACAGCTTCTCTAACCCTGCTCCCAGTGCGACCACTGATTATTACCTCGTTGCCCTCGGCCAGCAAGTGGCGGGCAAACCAGCGCCCCATTTTCCCCGAACCACCAATTATGGCAACCTTCACGTATTTACCTCACGTCCGTCTTTTTGCTTTCGGATACGAGCCCAGTACCTTGAGGAAAATCGACAGCTTCTCCACATTGGTCAGTGCTTCGCGGGCGGCAGCATCCTCGCGGTGGCCATCAAAATCGAGATAGAAATTGTACTGCCAGGGCTTCTGCCGCGTTGGCCTGGACTCCAACTTGGACAGATTCAGGTGGCGACGGGAAAACTCGCCGAGGACTTCATACAGCGCGCCCGGCCGGTCTTTGGTGGAAAAAACTATCGACGTCTTGTCATTCCCGCTCGGTGGCGAGTCCTTTTTCGCCAGTATAAAAAACCGGGTGAAATTGTTCGGGTTGTCCTCTATCTCCCTGGCAATTATTTTCATGCCATAGATTTCCGCAGCGCGGGCACTGGCAATGGCAGCACTGTCCGCCGAGCCGTGCTCTTTGAGCATCTTGACGCTGCCGGCGGTATCATAGCTGGGAATCAGCGCCACGTTCAGGTGTTTCAGAAAACTCTGGCACTGCCCCAGGGCCTGAGGGTGGGAGTAGACCTTCTTCACCGTATCCAGGCTAGCATCAGGGCCGGCGATGAGACAGTGGATTACCCTCAGTTCAATCTCGCCACAGACACGGAGACCGGACTCCAGCATAAGGTCGTAGGAGCGGCTAATGCTCCCTTCCAGCGAGTTCTCCACCGGTATGATGCCGAACGGCACTCCCTGTTCCACCGACGCGAAGACTTCTTCCAGCGTCTCGCGGGGCTTAATCTCAATTGAAGTGCCGAAGAACTGGAACGCGGCTTCCTCGCTGTAGGCACCCACCTCCCCCTGGAAGGCAACCGTGGTACCCTCCTTATTTTTACAGGCAGCGATGATGCGCTCATAAATGAGTTCCAAATCTGCCCCGTCAATGTCGATATTACGCTTGCGGGCAACGCGTTTGACGTTTTCCAGGACCCTCTTTTCCCTTTCCCGGTCCTCAATCAATCTCCCCTTTGCCTGCTTGCCCCTGCCTATCTCTTCGGCAATGTGCACCCGCTCGCCAATAAGAGCAACGATTCTGGCATCAACATCATCAATCTGCTTGCGCAACTCTTCCAAGTTCATGATAATACCCCCGGTATAAGCCCCGCCTGCAGGGCAAAATCGCATATGGTCACCGCGAGCATCGCCTCCACCCCCGGCACCGCCCGGGGGACGATGCAGGTATCATGCCGGCCCGTTATCGTGAGATTCGTTTTTACCATCTTCTCAATGTCCACCGTCTCCTGGCTTTTGGCGATGGAGGCCGTCGGCTTGACCGCTACCCGCACGATTACCGGCATGCCGGTGCTGATGCCACCCAGCACCCCACCCGCGTTGTTGGTCCGGGTAATGATTTTCCCGTCCCTGATATCGTAAAGGTCGTTGTTTTCCGAGCCTTTCATACCGGCGACGGCAAAGCCGGCACCGAAAGCCACTCCCTTGACCGCCGGAATGGCGAACAGGGCTTTGGCCAGTTCCCCGTCAAAGTTATCGAAGACGGGCTCACCCAGCCCGGCAGGCACGTTGAGGGCGATGCCCTCAATAATCCCGCCCAGGCTGTCTTTCTCTTCCCGAGTCTTCTCAATCAATCGCGTCATCTTCCCGGCAGCTTCCGGGTCGGCGCACCACAGCGGGTTCTCTCTAGCTTTCCCCTTAATGTCAGTCAACTCCTGCGCTCTGGCTTTGATGCCACCGATTTCAACGGTATGGGCGAAGACATCAATGCCCAGACGACCGATTAACTTCCTGGCGATGGCCCCCGCCATGACGTAGGCCAGGGTTATCCGCCCCGAAAACCGGCCGCCGCCGCGGAAATCGTTAAAGCCGCCGTACTTGACGAAGGCGGTGTAATCGGCGTGGCCGGGGCGGAGGGCAAACCGATTTTTCTTATAGACGCCGGAGTCAACGTCTTTATTCCAGGAGAGCATACCGATGGGGGCGCCGGTGGTGCGCCCGTCATAGACACCGGAGATTATCTCCACCTTGTCCGGCTCCCACCGCTCCGTGGTGCCGACGGCGCCGGGTCGCCTCCGTGCCACTTCTGACTGGATATCGGCCCCGGTGAGTGGCAGACCCGCCGGACAGCCGTCAACCACTATGCCCATGCAGTTGCCGTGGCTCTCACCGAAGCTGGTAACGGTAAATAGCTTGCCCAGACTGTTACTCATCTATCTTCACCCTGCCTCCAATGCTTCCTAGTATAGCCCAGAATTCAGGAAATGTCTTGTTAACGCATTCCGCACCGTTTATGGTGGTGTTTCCCGCCAGAGTGCCCGGGACACTGAAGGCCATGGCAATGCGGTGGTCGTTGTGGCTGTCAATGATCGCACCTTTCGGTTTCGAGCCGGTGATGAGCATCCTGTCCTTTTCCTCAATAACCTTCACCCCCATCCGTTCCAACCCTTCCCAGACGGCAGCCACGCGGTTCGATTCTTTCAGCCTCGCCCGGCTGATGCCATCAAGCTCACTCGTTCCCTCCGCCACCGCCGCCAGCACGGCCAGCGTGGGCAGAAGGTCGATACAGTCGGACAAGTCGGCCCGCAGCGCCTTCAGCCTGGAGCCTTCTACTTTGATTTTATCTGGCGCTACACTCACCTCCGCACCCATCTGGCGCAAGAACTCCAGCATCGCCTTATCGCTCTGCAAACTCCCCGGGTTCAGGTTCTCCATCTCAATTCCACTTGAGACAGCGCCCAGCGCCAGGAAGTAGGAAGTCGACGACCAGTCGCCCTCCACTGCATAACTGGCGGGACGGTATGCCTGCCGGGAAGTACGGAATTCGTCCATCTTTTCCGAGACCGCCACTTTTACACCGAATTTCGCCATACATTCCAGGGTCATGGCGACATATGGCTTTGATTCCAGAGGTGTGGTCAGCCTGATGCGCATGTCTCCTTCGGCAAGGGATGAGACCAGCAGTAGCGCCGAGACGAACTGGGAGCTGACATCGCCGGGCAGTGCTGTCTCCCCACCCTTCAACCTCCCCCCGTTGACCACCACCGGCGCCACGCCGTTATCTGCCGAGCAGTCCACACCCAGTTGCTGCAATGCCGCCACCAGCGGCCCCACCGGCCTCCCAGCCAGAGAAGGGCCCGCCGTCAGGCGGCACTGGCCCGGCACTATCGAGCCGATGGCGGTCATGAACCGCAGCACCGCCGCGGAATCGCCGCAGTAGAGGTCGGCTTCAGGCTGTCTGAAGCTACCACCGCTGACGCGCCAGAAGTCTTTCGACCGTGCCACGCCCACACCAATGCCAGCCAGCACCCTGGCCGCCGCCTCGGTATCATCCGCATACAGCGGGTTTATTATCTGGCTCTCCCCGCGGGCCAGCGCGGCACACATCAGGCCTCTTATAGTATAGCTCTTGGATGGAGGCGCGGTTACCCGGCCACCAAGGTCGCTTTTTTCAACGTTTACTTTCATGCCCCTTCAATCTGGCGATTATTTTCTCGCACACCGCGGCCACGTCCAGCCCGGCAGTGTCCACGGTTATGTCCGCAGCACGCTCATAGAACGGCCGGCGGAACTTCAGCAGCCTCTCCACCTGCGCTGCCTTATCTGCCGTTGCCAGCAGCGGACGTTCATTCTCATCGGCTGAGACCCGCTTCAGAATCGCCTCCGCCGATGCCGTCAGATAGACAATCGCGCTGCGCTTCTTCAGCCGGTCAATGTTTATCTGGTTCAGGACAATGCCGCCACCGCAGGCTATGACCGTGTTTTTCCTCTTCGCCACGTCTCCGGCAGCCTCAATCTCAAGCTCACGGAAAGCGATTTCCCCGTCCTGCTGAAAGATTTCGGGAATGCTCTTGCCCGCTTTCTGCTCAATGAGCTTGTCCAGCTCGAGGAAAGATTTGCCCAGCTTCTCCGCCAGCAGCCTGCCCACCGCCGTCTTTCCCGTGCCCATAAAACCGATGAGGGCAATATTAGTCTTCATTTTTTAAAGCCTTTACCGCGGCCTGTTTCATGATTTCAAACGGGGCTTCCCGGCCGGTCCACTGCTTAAAAGCCAGCGCGCCCTGCCAGACGAGCATGTCCAGCCCGTCTATGGTGCGGGCGCCAGCCGCCTTTGCCTCACGGAGCAGCCTTGTCTCCAATGGGTTGTAAACAATGTCGTAGACTGCCAGCTTTGGATTGAGAAGGTGGGAGGACACCGGCGTCCGGTCGACGTCCGGCACCATGCCCACGCTGGTGGTATTGACCAGCACGTCAGCCCCATCAAGCGCCCCGGTTAGATTTTCTGCACTCAATATCATCGTTTTCAGGTTCTGGCGATAGTGTCGCGCAATCTGCGCTGCCAGTTCTTCCGCCTTAGAGATAGTGCGGTTCAGGACGACCAGACTGGCACCGGCCTCGGCAAGGATAAAGGCAATACCCTTGGCGGCACCACCGGCGCCAAGTATGACGATTTTTTTACCTTCGGGCTCTATGTTTTGCGCCCTCAGTGCCTGCAGAAAGCCGGGGGCATCGGTATTGCTGCCGGTGAGCACGCCGTCCTTATTGACGATGGTGTTGACCGCGCCCATCTTTTCTGCCAGAGGCTCCAGCCTGTCCAGAAGCGGAATTACGGCCACCTTGTGCGGTATGGTCACGTTCAGCCCGACGATATGCAATGCCCGCATACCGGCTATGGCGCCCGGCAGTTCCTCCCGCCGCACGCGAAAAGGGAGATAGATGTAGTCGAGACCGAGCGCGCTGAAGGCAGCGTTATGCATCGCCGGCGACATGGTATGCTCGATGGGGTCGCCAATTATCCCGCAGACCTTTGTTTTCCCGGTTATGGAACTCATATTTCTACCATCTTGTATATTTCTCGCAGGTCATCAGCCGTTATCTGCCCCGGCGCCGCCTCCCGACCCGGTGCCATGGAGGCATAGATGAAATCACCGCCTACAAGCGGACAGAGGACCCGGCTCACCATTCCCAGCGGTCCCATGGCAAACGAGACGATTCTTTTTCCAGGGAATTCCTGAATCAGCCGCAGGGTGCTCGCATTGTCCTCGAATTTTTGAGCGGTGGTGACCACCTTGGCAATGTCGGCCCCGGCGTTAAGCTGCTCCTGTACCAGTCCCTTCATGGTATCAAGTGAGGGTGTTTTTGCCACGTCGTGATGGGAAATCAGGCACTTTGCCCGTTTCTTAATCCGCGCTAACACTTCCCCGAGACCCTCTGTGCTGAGCTCAATGTCGATTATGCCCGCACCCAGTTCTAGGGCGCTGAGCAGTTCAGTAATCCTTTCTTCCTCAGCACCCTGCCAGTTCCCCCCTTCGTCCGGCTTTCGATTGCAGGCAATCCAGGGTTTTTTAAGCTGCCGGGCGACCTCTCGCCAGCCGGAGCCAATAAGGTCGATGCGCACCTCGTATAAATCAACCAGAGGCGCCACGCGCCTGACGGCGGCGAGGTCGCTATTCACTATGGAGGCACAGACTCTAGGTCGGCCCATTTTCACCCAAGACCTCTGCGATTAAAGGCGGTGGCACATCATCAACCACCACCGCGTTGCCGATTGATTTTAACAGAACGAACCTCACCTTTCCCGCCCGTACCTTTTTATCATACTCCATAGCCTGCATTATTTGCCCAGCCTTGAGGTCGGGCAGCTCTGCGGGCAGGCCGGCCCGTATAATTAATTCCTTTAGCCTTTTTACTTCAGCCACGTCAAGCACTCCAAGCTTACTGGCGATTCTGGCGGCCACCACCATACCGATGGCCACCGCATTTCCGTGCTTTATTTTAAAATCGGAGACCGACTCAACGGCGTGTCCGATGGTATGGCCATAGTTCAATATCTGCCTCAGCCCCAGGTCCAGCTCGTCCTCGGCTACCACCGCCGCCTTGATGCTTACCGACTGAAAGACAATCTCCTCCAGAATATCCGCGCCAGGCGATTTCAGCTTTTCCACATTCTCCTCCAGAAAGGAGAAGAACCGGCCGTCCCGTATGGCCGCGCTTTTAATGACCTCGGCCAGGCCGTTTTTCAGCTCCTCGTCAGGCAGGGACGGCAATGTAGCCGTATCGGCGATGACCATTGCTGGCTGGTAAAAGGCGCCCACCATGTTCTTCAACTGCCCGTGGTCCACCGCCACCTTCCCCCCAACGCTGCTATCCACCTGCGCCAGCAGCGTCGTCGGCAGCTGCACCAGCGGCACGCCTCTCTGGTAGGTGGCGGCCACAAACCCGGCCAGGTCGCCGATGACGCCCCCTCCCAGCGCCAGAATGGGTGTTGTTCGCTCCGCACGGGCTGCGGTCAGCCCCTGGTAAAGTCGCCCGGCGCTCTCCAGCGACTTCTGCTCTTCACCAGGCGGCACTTCCAGAATGCTGACCGGAAAGCCATCAGCCTCCAGAGCCTTTTTCAGCTTGCCGCCGTACAGTTTATGCACGGTGGCGTCGGTGATAACCACCAGCCTGCCGGCAAACCCGCGTTCCTTTAAATAGCCGCCCGCCTGTGCCAGCAGTCCGGGACCGATGTACACCGGGTAGCTTTTGCGGTCGAGGGCCACGTTAACCTGTCTCATCCACTTAACACCTTTTCCCGGTGTCGACGAGCAATCAGCTTGTGGATTTTCTGGCAGGCGATGATAATCTCTTTCAGTTCTTCCGGCGTTACCATCTGCATGCCGTCCACCATGGCCTCTGACGGGTTGTAGTGCGCCTCAATCATCAGGCCGCTCGCCCCGGCAGCCACCGCCGCGCAGCTCATATTGAAAATAAGGTCCTGCCGCCCGGTGGCGTGGCTGGGGTCGGCAATCACCGGCAGGTAGGTCTCCTTCTGAATGGCCGGAATCGCCGACAGGTCAAAGGTATAGCGGGTGTAGTTTTTCCCCTTGCCCACGGGCAGGATGCCGCGCTCGCACAAAATAATATCCTTGTTGCCTTCCGCCGCCATGTATTCGGCGAAAGACAAAAACTCATCAACCCCGGCGCCGAAGTGCCGTTTGAACAGTATCGGTTTCTCGGCTCTGGCCACGCTGGCCAGCAGGTCCTGGTTGTACATATTACGGGCACCAACCTGCATTATATCAGCGTAACTGGCGACCAGGTCAACCTGCGCCTCACCCCGCACCTCCGTTACCACCGGCATCTCAAATTTCTGGCCGGCTTCGTACAGCCAGCGCAGCGCTTCCTCGGCTCCCTCACGACCATTGGCCCCCAGCCCCTGAAAAGAGTGGACGGAACTCCTGGGCTTGAAGATACCGCCCCGCAGGACATGGGCCCCGGCTTTCTTTACCTCCCCGGCAATGCGGAAGAGCTGCGTCCGACTTTCAATGGTGCACGGGCCGGCGATAAACACCAGCTCATCGCCACCGAAGGTCACATTGCCCACTTTTATCAGCCGCTGTTCCCCCTCCCCGTTAAAGCGCCGGCCGTAATCCCGGCTGATTAGTTTGTACGGGGTTTCCACCATGAAAGCTTCTTTCACCCCGGGAAGGGTGGCGAAGTGGGAAAAGTCCGCCTTCCTTTCATCCCCGATAAGGCCGATTACCGTCCGGAACTCCCCATGCGAGACATCAGCCTTGAGACCAAACTTCTTGATTTCCTTCACCACGTTAGTGATTTCTTCTTTGGTTGCTGTCGAGTCCATGATTATCATCTTCTTTCTCCTTGGTATTTGGTTATTTTCCATCGTAAAGGGAAAATAAAAAAGCCCTTCTGGGGAGGGCTCTTCTGATTACTTCTTGCTTACCTTCTTCGACTTCCAGCTGTGTTTAACTCATGCGAAACCCTCCCCAGCGCTCAAGCGCCAGAAAAAGTAATAATAAAAATAATAATAGGCGTTAAACTTCTGGTTATTCATCTCGACCAATTGCTCTTTATTTATGTTAAACATAGCACAAATGCAAATCATTTGTCAATATGCACCTGTACAATTACTACGGCTATGTTATAATTTGAAGTACCGAAAGTTGGGGAGGCCTGAATTCTGGAAGGAATTGAAATAGCCCGCCGGGCCGTGGACGCCGCCGGGGAAAGACAGGCCGGTGATATCGTGCTGCTTGACACCCGAAAGGTGTGCAGCTTCGCTGATTACTTTGTCATCTGCAGTGGCGAGAGCGAGCGGCAGCTCCGGGCTATTTATGAAGAAGTGGAACACAGCCTGAAAACAGAGGGCGTCCTCCCCGTCCACCACGAAGGCACGGTAGACTCAGGCTGGCTCCTCCTTGACTACGGCGACGTTATCGTGCACGTGTTCTCCTCAGCAGAACGGGAGTTCTACCAGCTTGACCGACTCTGGGGGCAGGCCGACCTGGTGCTGCGGATTCAGTAAGGCCGCCTAGCGTTTCTCGGCGGCGACGATTTCTTCCTCGGTGAAGAAGAGCCTGATTTCTACCTCCGCCGTCGCTACCGAGTCGGAGCCATGCACCGCATTACGGGTCACGTTCAGACC
Organism: Dehalococcoidales bacterium; assembly: GCA_034409565.1. Lineage (GTDB taxonomy): Bacteria > Chloroflexota > Dehalococcoidia > Dehalococcoidales > RBG-16-60-22 > E44-bin89. The sequence continues at coordinate 84,576 of DAOUMS010000016.1, read as the reverse complement.
GAAGTCGGCCCGTATCGTTCCCGCCTCTGCCTTGGCCGGGTCGGTGGCGCCCATTTCCTGCCTGATTCTGCCCACCGCCCCCTCCCCCTCTAAGACCGCCGCCACTATCGGCGCCGACGTCATATACTCCACCAGCTCGCCAAAAAATGGCTTGTCCCGGTGCACGGCGTAATGTTTCTCCGCCAGGGCTCTATCCATGCGCAGCGCCTTGCACGCCACCATTTTGAGCCCCAGCTTCTTAAAACGGCTGATAATTTCATCGCTTTGCCCGTTGCGCACGGCATCGGGTTTAATCAGCACCAGAGACCTTTCCATTACCGTCATGATTTTAAGCCTTCATCCTCTCTTCGGCGAACTGAAAATCCCGGCCAAATCGCCAATGCTGACATACTCCAGGCTGTCCGCCATCAGGTCAACCTCCCCGAGCTTTGCCGCCGGGTGGCTGTTGGTCACCGCCAAGCACTTCATACCGGCCCGTTTGGCGGCGGTGACACCGGACACGGAATCCTCAATGACCACGCATCTCCCCGGGGCAACGTTCAAGCGCTCGGCGGCGAGCAGGAAAATCTGCGGGCTTGGCTTCCCCTCCGTGACTTCCCTGCCCCAGACGATGGCGTCAAAGCGGTCCTCTATGCCCAGCTGGCGAGTAACAAACTGCCCGTTCTCAATCGGGGAGGAGGTGGCCAGCGCCACTTTGACGCCGTATTCCTTGAGCTCATCGAGCAATTCCATGGCGCCGGGAAACGGCTTTATCTTGCCTTTGGCCCTGGCGCGGAACAGCCCCTCCTTTTCCACCAGAATGGCCTCCATTTCACTTTCGGGATAGCCTTCCCCGACGATGCTGCGGACGATAACGTCATTCCGCCTGCCGAAGTTGCGGTTGAAGACCTCCCTGGAGTAAGGTATTTTCCTCTTGCGGAAGACCTCCTGCCAGGCCTGGAAATGGAAAGGCGCGGTATCGGCAATCACCCCGTCCATGTCCCAGAGCACCGCCTCAAGCTGGTTGCCGCCGAGAATAACCTGCACCGCCCGGCCGTCAGCCACCAGCCTGCCATCGGGGGTCGTCAGACTTCCCTCCACCTCAGCCTTTCTGCCTTCACGCCTGACCACCTCGCCACGGATGATAAGCCGGTCACCCGCATAGGCCGGACGCTTGAAGTTGACCTTTATCGATGCGGTCAGGAAGCCGAAGTCGCCATCCATCAGCACGGCATGTCCCATGGCCTCATCGAGCATGGTGCTGACAATGCCGCCGTGAATGATATCTGTCCACCCCTGATAATATGCGGCGGGGGTAAACTCCGTGACGACGCCGTGGCCTTCGCGCCGGAATTTCAAACGCAGGCCAAAGGGGTGCCTCTTGCCGCAGCCAAAGCACATGCCCTGGCCGGCGCTTGCGCTGGAAGATGCTGATTGTTTTTCTTTCATTCTTGCCTTCACCTGAATACTATTTCACGCGCCGAAATGCTCCCACCCACCCTTCGCCACCCTCACGGGCCTGCCCCGCGCGTCAACCACGACCACGTTGCCCGGCCCCTCAGCCACCACCTCACCGATGACGGTTACCGGGCAGGAGAGCGCTTTCTTTACCTTATCCATAACCTCATCGCTGGCGGTGAACAGCAGCTCGTAGTCCTCCCCGCCGGCAATGGCCAGCGCCAGCGCCCGCTCGCCGAAGTTAGCCCTGACCACGGGCGCCACCGGTATCTTTTCTACCTCGACCTTGGCGCCGACCCGGCTTGCTTCACAGATATGTTCCAGGTCGGCCGCAAGCCCGTCGCTGATGTCGATGGCCGCCTTCACGCCCATTTCTGGCAGCTTTTGCCCCTCGGCCACCCTCGGCTCCGGTTGCAGAAAGGCCCGGCGCAACTGGCTGGCCGCCTCAGCATCAAGTTGCAACTTTCTATCCAGCATCTCCATGCCGGCCGCGGCCGCGCCGAGCGCGCCGGTCACCGCGATTTGGTCACCGGGGCGGGCGGCAGAACGGGTGAGCATTTTGCCGTCTTTATTTTTAGCACTGCCCAGCACGGTAAGGGTGAGCGACACCAGGGGCGCCCGGCAGGTATCGCCGCCGACGATGGCCACCCCGAATTTTTGCGCCAGGTCGAGCATACCCCGGTACATGGCTTTAACGTTGGCCACCTCCGTGTCCGGCGGCAGGGCCAGCGAGACCACCGCGTACTCAGGGACACCGCCCATGGCGGCAATGTCGCTCAGGTTGACCGCCAGCGACTTCCAGCCGAGCTCGTACCAGGGCGTGGTCTCCAGTCGGAAATGGACGCCCTGAAAAAGCGAGTCGGTGGTTACCAGCTGCGTGCCAGCATCACTTTTCCAGGCGGCGGCGTCATCCCCGATGCCGATGAGCAGTTCCCGGTACGCCGCCGCGTCTTTATCCTGTGAATCGGAAATCATCTTGGCCAGGAGGTCAATCAGCCCGAACTCTCCCAGCGCCGAGACTTTCATAGCTTTAAGATTATAGCACGGCGGGAGTGGGGGGATAAAGGAGAGGACATACCCATTGACGCCATTACTAGAAGTGATAGAATTGGGGCATGGATTGGAAAGTTATTGCCCTAATAGTGAGCCTATGCCTAAACGCTGTTCTTTTGATTCGGCAATTTGCGGGATTATTAAGCGACCTAAAGAGGCTCATGGCGAGATTAGCGGGTTGGTTATTAAGGAGACCAATGGCATTTAATCAATGGCGATGGTGGAAGAAATATCGTCCATCTTGGGAAATTATTAGCCATGGAGACCTACAAATAAAATATGATGGTATTGATTTCCACATGGAATTGCAAATTGATATGATATATAAGAACAGAAATGATAGACATGACGCACAATACGAGGGCATCGGTAGCCACATTTGGGTTGAAGTATATCACCAAGGAAAGGGTTGGGAGAAGCAACCATATCAGTTATGGGAAAAGGTGCCTATTCATCAAAGGACATTGAAACCTTCGGATTTTGAGGAAATTATACGTGTATTTGAAGGGAGTGTGACAGCAAGACCCCTTATTGGAAATGCTGTAATTTGTAAGATTAAGAGTGAAGTATATGGGGGAATAAATACACCTCATGTGTCATTGGGGGGTAAATTAAAGAGGAAGGGTGTTAGCAAATTTAAGGCTAACGTTGTATGTGAATTTGTATAGGAAACAGCTCAGGCAACAGCATAAAAAAATTGTCTAACAGACCCCCCTTACTTATTCTGTGGGCACCAGCTTCACCTCCCCCCACACCCCCAGCTTATCGTCTTTTATAATGACCACGCCTCTCAGCTGCCCGATACTGCGGGCAAACTCAATGCCCTTCTCTATATCGGCCACGTCGCTGACGCGGTTGCCGATGGCCGTGGCCGCGGCGTCGGCCAGCGTGGCGGAGCCGGCGAGCACAATGACCGCGTCCGCCTTACCAAAGCTCAACGAGTGCCCCACCGTCCCCGAAGAGGTGCAGATGCCCAGCGGCGTGTCCTCCGGCGCTATCTCCAGACCGAGCTTGCCGGTCAGCGGGGAACCGCCGGCATAAATGCCTATCGTCCTCCGGCGCAGCGTCCTCAAAAAAATGTCGCCGCCGTTCTCCACGATGACTTCCGGAGAGAACTCAAGCAGCTCCCCACCGACAAATCCAGCGATGGCCCCGGCCACCGCCGCCATCGGGCCAACGCCACAGAGACTGGCGGCAGCGGCCATATCGCGGACGATTTTCGGCGCGTCCTTCTCAACCTCAACCGGCTCCAGGGAGGTCAGGAAATCGGGGCGGCGGGCAATGTACTTCTCCAGGCCCTCGCGGTGCTTCATCACCAGCCGATGCGTCTTGCGGTGAAGGTTGCTCGCCGCGCGCAGATACAGGTCCGTCTCCTTCACCACGACGCTGAAGCTGACCAGGTCATCGCCCTTCACCCAGTGGCGGTAGGTACGCGGCTGATACATCGCCTTAAAAGTGCACTTCCATGGCCCGAGGCGGACAGGCCTTGATGCACAGTCCGCAGGCCACGCACTTCTCATGGTCAAAATCGACCTGCCTCGTCTTCGGGTTCACCTCAAAGGCGCCGGGAGGACAGATGGTAACGCAGGCCCCGCAGTTGGTGCAACGCTCCTCGTTGCGGGTGACATCCTGGCTCAACGACTGAATTTTGAGGCCGGACTTGAGCAGGAATTTAACGCCTTTATCGTACTCGCCCTGCTCTCCCTTCAACTGCAACACCAGCAGCCCTTCCTCCTCCGGTTCGGCGGTGATGGAAGCCCGCAGAATATTGAATTCCAGATTATAGTCTTTGACCAGGCGGTAGATGACCGGTTGCTCCACCAGCCGCCTGGGAAAGTGCAGGACCATTCTTTTGGTAACTTTCATTGTCATTACCTCCAGTTCATATCAACTTAAATCTCCAGCGGGCGCTCTGGCAAAGGTTTGAAGGTGACCCCCGACTCAACGCCCGGCAGCGGTGCCACCGCCTCGGTGAGCAGGAACTGGCCGCGTTGAATCCAGTCCTTCAAAGTCTCCGCGATTTCCAGCGCCCGCGGGTAGCTGGACAAAGAGCCGGTGGGCACTTTTTTACCCTGCAGCTTCACCGTGCCGCTCTTCAACTGCGCGTAGTTCACCTCGTCAATGATATCCGGCTTCTGATTGGGATAGGCATCGGAATAGTCAACCACCGCGGCATATATCTCCGCATCGGCGACCGCCGCATGGCGCAGGATATCCTCATTTAAAATGGGGATGGGCACGCCAACACCCACCGTCAGGGTGACGCCATAACCGTACATGCTCGTCCCGACGAGCCACCGGGCACTCATCTGTTTCAGGTCACCGATGACGGCCAGCGTCCCGGCGCCACGTTTTGGCACACCCAGTTCCGTGCGGGGCACATTCGGGTTATGCTGGGTCCCCTGCCAGGCCACATAGCCGACGCCGCCGCCCAGGAATATCCTGGTGCCAATGCCTATGGTGCGGTAAAGCGGGTCATTCAGCAGCGGTGATAGCTGCCCGGCGCTGCAGTAGTTGACATTGCCCAAGCGCGGCTTGAGCACCCCCATATAAGTGTAGATAGTCTTGTCAGATAGATTGGCGGCCACGTTATAGTTCTGGTAGGCATTGCGGATATTGAACAGCACCGCCTCGTTCAGGTCATTGATATTGAGCCACGTTTCCAGTCGTTTCCGCGGGTAACAATCGGTGCCGTAGGCGGTCGCCATCATGCGGATGTCCTTGCCCGCCACCAGTTCCTCGATGACATGACCACCGCCGTAGTTGAAATCGCCGGGATGTATCCGGTTCCTGGGGTCATCGTCAGGCAGAGCATTGGCCCCCAGGAAAACGTCCACCGCCGCCAGGCCGGGATAGGCGAGGACGTCATTGAGGTAAACGCGCCCACCACCAAGCTTGATTCTGGGTTTGCTGTGACCGATATTGAAGTAGATTCCGGAGGAACACATCGGGCCGAAGGTGCCCGTGGTTACGACGTCAACGTGTTGAGCGGCGTGCTTTACGCCTTTTTCTTTGACCAGGTCAATGACTTCTTCAGCATTGACGACTACGGCCTTGCCCTGCCGTATCTTCTCGTTGATTTCCGCTATTGTTTTCATCATGCATTGCCCTCCAAGACATAGTTATAGTTTGAGTACCCGTTAGCCCTTCCGGGCAACGCATGATACATATATTCATCACCACACTAACAAAGCCACGCTTCACGCCAACAATTCCCCTCATCAAAGGATGTAATTTGCATTATATAATTTATAGCTGGATAAGTCAAAAGGGGAGAGGGCCTTTTTAAACCCCCGCCTTCTCATCTCACACGAAAATTGTTATAGTAGTACCATGCGCTGTGCCATCATCGCCGATATCCACGCCAACCTGGCCGCTTTTCAGGCCGTGCTCGACGATATTGAGCATCATGGAGCAGGAGACGAGCTCTGGTGTCTGGGCGATGTTGTCGGCTACGGGCCTGAACCCCACGAATGCATTGAACTGCTGCGACGCCACCACCATGTCTGCGTGGCCGGAAATCATGACTGGGGAGCCATTGGCAAGATAAGCACCGCCGATTTCAATCCCGACGCCGCCTTCGCCTGCCAGTGGACAGGGCAGCAACTGAGTCAGGAAGACACCCGGTATCTGGAGAACCTGCCCCTGGCCGTCGATAAAGACATATTCACGCTGGTACACGGCAGCCCGAGGGAGCCGATATGGGAATACGTTATCTCCCCCAGCATTGCCCGGGAAAACTTCAGCTTCTTCCAGTCGCCTTACTGCCTGGTCGGTCATTCCCACATCCCCCTTGTCTTCAAGGAAGAAGGCGACACCTGCACTTTCAGTCGGCTGGTGGACAATATCGGGCTGGCACTGGGCAAAAGCCGGCTGATACTGAATCCGGGAGGGGTGGGGCAACCGCGCGATGGCGACCCACGCGCCAGCTACGCTATCTACGACAGTGACACCAGGATGCTAAGACTCCACCGCATACCCTACGACATCGCCGCCACACAGGATAAAATGATGGCGAAAGGCCTGCCCGTACGACTGGCGGTACGACTGCAGTATGGCAGGTAAAGCGAGGACCAGCGCCGCTACCCTTGACAAAGGTCTCCGGGCAGATTAGCATTTTGGTGAGGTCGTGCTAGACGGGGAGCCAGCGGTGCCCTGAACCTGCAATCCGCTACAGCAGGGTTTAATTCCGGCTTGAGGCCCTTGTCTGGTAGGACTACTCAGGCCAAGCGGTGTTGAAGGCCGGGTCTTGCGCGGCGGAAGGCTATGAACCCCGTCAGGTCCGAGAGGAAGCAGCGGTAAATGGTATTTTCCGGGTGCCGCAGGGTTGCCTGGCTGGAGCTGGCTGGCCCGGGCAAGCTATTGGGCAGGGTCGAGGGCAGGTGCACGGCCTCATCGCTTTTCAGGGCAATTTGCGGGCAGGTGCCATTTGAAAGAAGCAGCGCTGCTGACGGAAACGAAAAAACTGCTGCGCCACTTCGATTTGAGGGCCAGAAAAAGGCTGGGGCAGCACTTCCTCATTGATAGCGACGTGCGGCAGCAGATACTCGCCGCGGCTGAGCTAACGCCGGACGACACCGTCATGGAGATAGGCCCGGGACTGGGCATCCTGACCCGCGAGCTTGCCCGGAGAGTCCGTCAAGTCATCGCCATTGAGCTTGACGACAAACTGGCCGACTTGCTGACACAGGAAATGCGTTCTGACACCAACGTTACCATTATCAACGGGGATATCCTCAAAATTGCGCCGGCGACTTTACTGTCTGAGTCAGAACGGTACAAGGTGGTGGCCAACCTCCCCTACTACATCACCTCACCCGTCCTGCGCCACTTCTTGGAAGCCTCTCTGAAGCCGGACCTGATGGTGGTGATGGTGCAAAAAGAGGTGGCCGAGGCCATTGCTGCCGGGCCGGGAAAAAGGAGCCTGCTCAGCATCAGCGTGCAGTTTTACGGTCGACCCACAGTTATCAGCAAAGTACCGGCGCAAGCATTTTACCCGGCGCCGGAGGTAGATTCCGCCATTCTGCGCATTGACCTGTATCCAAAACCGGCGGTGGCGGTGGGTGACGCCGACAGCTTCTTTAAAACGGTCAGGGCTGGCTTCGCCAGCCCGCGCAAGCAACTGGCCAACTCCCTGTCCTACGGTCTGGGACTGCCCAAGGCCGAAGTTGTTCCGTTATTAGAAGAGGCAGGCATCGCGCCGCCGCGTCGCGCCGAGACCCTCACTCTTGAAGAATGGGCACGGCTGTGGCAGGCATACGCTCAATGGCAGAGGAAGAAGGTGGCATGCTGACCATTATGGCACCGGCCAAGCTGAACCTGACCCTCGAAGTACTCTCCAGACGCCCCGATGGCTACCATGAAATCAGGAGCGTTATTCAGACCATCAGCCTCTGCGACCGACTCACCTTTCGAACCAGCCCATCAGTGGACATCAGACCGGACTCACCACAATGGTCGGCGGAGAAAAGCCTTGTCTCACGGGCGGTCAATTTGATGCGGGAGACGACGGGTGTTACCAGAGGAATCGCTATTGAAATTGAAAACCGCATTCCCCTGCTTTCGGGACTGGGAGGTGCCAGCAGCGCTGCCGCCGCCACCCTGCGCGGCCTGAATGAAGTCTGGGAATTGAGTCTGCCGCAGGAAAGACTGCTTGAGTTTGCCGCGCAGCTTGGCTCGGATGTGCCCTTTTTCCTCTACGGCGGCACAGCCATGATGGCCGGCAGAGGCGAGGTGGTAACACCGCTGCCTCCCCTACCACACCACTGGGTGGTCCTGGTCATGCCCGATGTGCCCCGACTGCCTGGCAAGACAGCCAGGCTCTATGCCAGCCTGAATACAGGCCATTTCACCGATGGTCAGATAACAGAGCGAATGGCCAACGAGTTGAAGGAGGGGAAAGAGCCATCAACACTTTTCAATACCTTTGAGAACGTCGCCTTCGCCAGCGGGTCGGAACTGAAGGTCTACCGCGACCATATCAAAAAGCTCGGTGCCCCCCACGTCCACCTGGCCGGCTCCGGCCCGGCGCTCTTCACCCTCTTTAAAGAAAAAACTAAAGCCGAAGAACTATATACACGGTGCCAGCAGCAGAAAATGGAAACTTATCTGGTGGAGACTTATTCCCCCACCGGATAGACATACGCCGAGGTTACGTCATAAGGCTCAGGGCACCAGCCGATTGACCTTCCCCCCGCCGTATCCAGATACCAGTACCGCCGGTCCTCATATATCCAGGAGTTGCCGTACATCTTGTATTCCGGGGGCATGTTGATGCCCAGCCCAATGTGGTCGAACTCCTCAAAGAGGAGCAGCGCCACATCGCAGTCCATCTCACTTAAAATCGCGGCCAGCAAAATGGCGGTATCCTCACAGTCGCCCTCGCGGTCAAAAAGCGTTTCCACCGGATAGCGGGGATACTCGTCCAGCGCCACGGTAACATTGTCCCCGATGTAGGTGAAGCTCTGGACAAAGGCCAGCGCGAGCCCAACTTTCGTGCCGTAATCACTGTCTTCAGACGCAGCGGCGGCGGCATCAAGATAACCGGCAATCTGCGCAATGGTGGCGTCATCACCGGGGTCTGTCGCCATGGCAACGTATTCCGCGAAGTAGAAGGAGGGATGCCCGTGATTATAGTTCAACCATGATGGCCTGAGCTTTGCCTTGTAATGCAGGTACTCCGGCAGGGGCAGGGAAAGGGTCAGGTTGTGCTCATTGTCCTTGTACTTAAACTGCCGGTGCACGGTCAGCACCGCGTTCTCCATATGTCGAAGCTGCATCTGCGTTGACAGAGCCCAGCCGAAGAGGCCCAGTGCCAGAACCAGCAAGCCAAAGATGATAAAATACGGCCTCTTTTTCTCCATTGATTATTCGCCTTTCTCCGCCAGCCAGTTTTTAACCAGGGTCTCCTCGTCACGCCTGGATACTACTTTGCCCTCCAGCCTGGCCTCAAGGAGCTGCTGCCACACATTTTTAATCTCCGGCCCCTGTGCCACCCCCAGCTTCTTTAAATCTTCGCCGTTGAGAGCGGGCCTGATATATCTCAGCTTATCCATGAATTCAGCGAGGCGCTGGCCCGCCTCCGGCATTTCGCCGGCAATTATGCTGGCGACCACTGCCTCCGCTGCGTAACCGATGAGCCGCGTGTAAACCCGGCTCGCCGTTATCTGCGGTGAGGCCAGGAATTTCAGGTTGGCCTTCAGGTCTATGGTGTCGCCCAGCATCCGGTTAGTTGACTTGCGCAATCTCAGGTAGGACATAAGCTCTTCAACATCGCTGACGTCCATACGGTAGACCAGCAGAGCAAGGTAAAGACCGAAGGAGGGCACATCGGGTGAAGTCCGCTGCCGCGCCCGCTCGCATCTGGCCGACAGCCAGTCGTCTGCCTTCAGACTTGGGTGCAGTTTCCCCAGCACGCCAAGCTCACCGGCGCGGCGCAGCGCTTTTTCCGGGTATTTTTCCCCAAAGATAAGCTCAAGTTCATGGCGGATGCGGTCGCCGCTCACCTTTTTCAGGTAGCTGGCATCGCGTTTCACCAGTGCCAGCGTCTTTGGCTCCAGCCGGAAATCAAGTCGCTGCTCGTAGCGAATGGCCCGCCAGATGCGGGTGGCGTCATCAATGAAGCTTTTATCGTGGAGAATTCTAATCAGCTTTTTTTCAAGGTCGGCCATGCCGCCATACAGGTCGAGTATTTGTCCGTAGCGACCGGGATTGAGCGCCACGGCCACGGCGTTGATGGTGAAGTCGCGCCGTAAAAGGTCATCTCTGATGGTGCCGGGGTTAACCGTGGGCAGGGCGCAGGCCCTGGCGTACGTTTCCGACCGTGCCGTGGCTAGGTCGGCGCTCCAGCCATTCCAGCGCAGCTTGGCCGTGCCGAAGCGCTGGTGGGTAACCAGCTTACCCTGTCTGGCTTCCGCCAGTTCCCGCACCAGAGCGATAGCGTCCCCCTCCACCACCAGGTCAAGGTCGAAATTCTCCCTTTCCAGCAGCAAGTCGCGGACCACCCCACCCACCAGATACAGTTTCTGCCCGCGCTGCTGCGCTATCTCACCGGCCAGCCGCAGGAACACAATGAGTTCTCTTGGTAGCTGGTTTTTTATTTTATTGGCTAAATTATTTACTTCCGGCACTGCAATCAAAATTATAGCACAGGTGGCGACTGCTGTTCCCTGTTGAGCTTGTTGCTAAACTCTTCGTCAAATTGTACTTATTTCGGTATTCCTTTATGTTGTTTTTCGTCGTCCTTTGAGAAATGTAACCAAGCTGCCACTAGTTGCTATAGCAAACAGCACAGCCAAAAAAAACGCGATGAAGAAAACGGCAGGCCCTTCTTCTTCGGGCTGACCGAATATTCCAATTAGTACTACAATTTGCACAAGGACAGTAACAATACACGCCGCCAAAGATATTCCAGCTACCAGCAGGGACGCTTTCAGCCTTTTTAAACGCCTTTCGGCTAACTTTGGTTCCATCTGGTCATGGAATATATTGGCTTTCTTTTTCCAAACCATCCATACCAAATATATCCAGACCGCTATAGAAAACGGAAGCAAAGCCAAAGTCGCCCATGCTATCCCAAGTACAACGATTATTTCGATTAATAATTTTCTATTCATTATTACCCCCCTAATACCTCACGTACTTAGTAACGTATTTAGTAGGCATTACCATATCACACCAGTAATGAAGAGACAAGCAACTGCTGCGGAGCCGGAATGAGTTGCTTCTTCTCAAACAAGAGTTCCGGAGCTACAACAGTTTCGCAACAAGCTCCCCATTTTAATTTCTCCTCCATCTTCGTTATAATTAATCCCATAGTGCCAGCAAAGAATAAAGTGGTTGCCATCGTGGGTATGGCCGGGTCGGGCAAGTCAGAGGTCGCCCAGGCCTTTGCAGATAATGGCTTCACCAGAATCAGGTTCGGTGATGTCACCGACGAAGAGGCCAAAAAGAGGGGCCGGGTCCTCAATGAGGACAACGAGCGGCACGTCAGGGAGCTTTTGCGGAAAGAGCATGGCATGGCCGCCTACGCCAAACTGAACCTGCCCAGAATCGAGGCCGCCCGGAAAAATTCAAATGTCGTGGTGGACGGGCTGTACTCGTGGGAGGAGTACCGGCTGCTGAAAGAACGCTACGGCGCTGATTTCACCGTGGTTGCCGTCTGGGCATCGCCGGCGACGCGGTACACCCGTCTCAGCCGCCGGGCATTACGGCCGCTGACCCGTGCCGAAGCCACCAGCCGCGACCGGACGGAAATTGAGAATACCAATAAAGGCGGCCCGATTGCCATGGCCGACTACACCCTCAGCAACGAGTCATCGCTGTCCGACCTTCAGGCACAGGTGAATAAACTGCTGGCGGGATGGAAATGAAAAGAGAAGTCACCCGGCCAACCATTGACGAATATTTTTTGAAAATCGCCTCGGTGGTGGCGGAGCGCGCCACCTGCCGTCGTCATCACGTTGGCGCCGTAGCGGTAAAGGACAAGCACATCCTGGCCACGGGCTACAATGGCGCCGCCGCCGGCTCCAAAGACTGCCTAGAACTGGGCTGCCTGCGCGACGAGCTGGGCATACCCTCCGGCGAGAGACACGAGATATGCCGCGGCATCCATGCCGAGCAGAACGTCATCATCCAGGCCAGCCTCCACGGCGTCAGTCTGGAGGGGAGCACCATCTACTGCACCCACACCCCCTGCGTCCTCTGCGCCAAGATGCTGGTCAACGCCAGAATTAAACGGTTCGTTAGCTTTGGCCACTACAATGACAGCACCTTCGCCGACCTCTTTAAGGAAGCGGGCATTGCAATCGAAACCAAAGCAAGGCCGCCGGCCCAGATTAGCTTCCTGGACTGACGGCAGAGGCGAAAGAAAAAGCCATAATGAGCAAAGTCTCTATTGTCAGAGTCGAGAACGACTATTATGCTGCCCTTCTCCAAGCGCTTGACGGCCTTGGCGAAAAGCCGGTGGCAAGGGGCGACCGCGTGCTCATCAAGCCCAACCTCTATGAGCCCAGGCCCCCCGACAGCGGTGACATCACCAGTCCCCGGGTTGTTGAAGCCGTGGCCAGATACTGCCTTGACGCCGGCGCGGGCCGGGTGATTATCGGGGAGGGGCCGAGCTACTACCAGTCGGAGTCACAGCTAAGGCCCTGTTTCACCCAGACCGGCATCAGCGAGGTCGCCGACCGTCTGGATATCGAGTGGGTGCTTTTTGACGAGCACAAATACCGGACCTTCCGGGGCATCTCCGAAGCCACGCCCGATGAATTCCGGGTCACCGAATATGCCTTCGCCTGCGACAAATTAATCAACGTGCCAGTGCTGAAAACGCACTACCAGACCACGGTCACCATAGCCATGAAGAACCTGAAGGGCTGCCTGAAACGGGAGGACAAACCGCGATTCCACCAGCAAAGAGACCTGAGCCAGGCCATCGTCGAGCTGAACAAAATAGTCCGGCCAACACTCAACATCGTCGATGCCACCGCCAGAACGCTGGGCAGCGTTGGCTCTTCCGCCCGCAGCCAGCCCCTCGGCGCGCGCCTGCTCCTCGCCAGCCGCGACGCTGTGGCCGTGGACGCCGTCGGCTGCGCCCTGATGGACATCGACCCCAACACCGTGCCCACGGTTACCCTGGGAGCAGCGGCGGGGCTGGGGGAAAAAGATTTGACCAGAATCGAAATCATCGGTGAGGAACTGAAACGACTCAAATTCAAGGTGAAGCTGCCCCAGGAGCAGCTGCGTCAGAGCTTCCCACAGCTTGAGATAAGTGGCATCGATAAAGCGTGCAGCGGCTGCCTCATCCCGCTCTTGTCGAACCTTCTTATGTTAAGTGAACAGGGCTCGAAACTAAAAGCGCCGCTGCGTATCTGCGTGGGTACTGAACCCGACATCCCAGAAGGCAGGGCCTGCCTGCTGGTCGGCGACTGCACCAGCACCGAAACGGATGAAAAAATGGAATGCATCGCTGGCTGCCCGCCCGACCGTAAAGAAATTCGCCAGCGTTTAATGCCCTATTTCTCCTAACCGGCTTCCCTGACCAGCCGGTCAATGCGCTTCAGGGCTTCCTCGATATCTCCGGCATCGACCATGCGGTTGGTCACCGCCCGCACGCTACGGCCACCCCGGGACAGAAATTTTACCCCCCACTCCCCAATTTTAATGACGAAATCGTCGACTTTAGACGGAAATTCAAAGTTGACTATATTCGTCTGCACCTTTTCCGGACGTACAGAAAAACCGGGTATCTGCGCCAGCCCCTCCGCCAGCTTCTTCGCGTTGGCGTGGTCCTCAGCCAGGCGGTCAACCATCTTTTCCACCGCCACAATGCCAGCCGCCGCGATAACCCCCGCCTGCCTCATCCCCCCACCCAGCATCTTGCGCCACTTCCTTGCTCTCTCCACCACCTCCTCTGTACCGCAGAAAAGCGAGCCCACCGGTGCACTCAGCCCCTTGGAAAGGCAGAAAACAACCGTGTCCACCGGCGCCGCCAGCTCCCGGGCCGGCACGCCGAGGGTGACAGCGGCGTTGAATATACGGGCACCATCCAGATGAACCTGCAGCCCACGCTGATGGGCCAGTCCGGAAATTTCCCCGGTATACTCCCGCGTTAATACGGCGCCGCCGCAGCGATTATGGGTGTTTTCCAGACAGAGCAGGGCGCTCCTGGGGAAATGGATGTTCTCCGGTCGTATTGCCTTGGCCACCTCAGCCGGGTCTAGCCTTCCGTCCTCGTTATTGGCCACAGTTCTGATGACCACCCCACCCAGAGCCGAGGCCCCGCCGACCTCGTACCATAACATGTGAGCCTCGCTACCGAGGATGATTTCATCGCCAGGGCGGGTATTGCTCAGGACACCAAGGAGGTTACTCATCGTGCCGCTGGTGGTTAAAAGCGCCGCCTCCTTGCCCATGACCTCGGCGGCCAGCGCCTCAAGTCGGTTGACCGTGGGGTCTTCCCGATGAACATCATCACCCAGCTCCGCCTCGTACATCGCCCGCCGCATTTCCTCCGTTGGCAAAGTTATGGTATCGCTGCGCAGGTCAATAATTTTCATTCCGGTCACCTTTCCTGATGGTTCATTTTCCTCTCCATAATATCACAGCCAACGATATTCTGGCAGCCGCCAGCGTTGATTTTTACCGCCATATGTGCTTAAATGAGCTTTGGAAAGGAGTGGCGAGTGGAAGATTTACGATTGAAAGCAACGCACCGGATAGTGCTGAGAAAAAAGACCCGATTTTTACGCCGTCAGGGGATAACCCCCGCCCATATCTATGGCCATAATGTTAAATCGCTGGCGCTGCAGTGCAGCACCGATGAACTGGCCAACCTGATTGCTCACGCCGGAAAGACCAGGCTGGTTAACCTAGAGGTTGATGGCGAAAAAGCCAAGAGCGTTTTTGTCCGCGAGATTCAGCGTGATGCCATTAGCCGAGAACTGCTGCATGTTGATTTCTATCAGGTAAAGCGGACCCAGAAAATCGCGGTGGATGTACCCATCCTGCTCGTGGGAGAAGCGCCCGCGCTGAAATTCAAGGGACGCATGCTTGTCCACGGCATTACCAGCCTGAGCGTTGAGTGCCTGCCCACCAACGTGCCGCCACAGATAGAGATTGACGTCACCCAGCTGGAAGAAGTGGAACAGGCAGTCCACGTTAAAGATATTGCCCTTGACCCGGAAATCACGGTCCATGAAGACCCGGAGCAACTGGTGGTAAAGATAAGCGAAGTGGCCGTGAAGGAAGAGGTCGAGGAAGTGCCCGAAGTCGAAGAGGAAGAAGCGGTCGCAGAAGAGGCCGCAGAAGCCGAGGCTCCTGGCGCAGAGGGGAAGCCAGAGGAAGAAAGCTAGCCGGCGGCAGTCCGCGACAACAGCATATTTAGGTGACTGGCGATTATCAGGCGATGATTATTGACTTCCATACGCATGTCTTTCCACCACGCGTCAAGCAAAAGCGCAGCCAGTACATCGAGCGCGACCCCTGTTTTGCGCTCCTGTATGACAAGAAAGAGGCCAAAATCGCCACCGCCGAAGAGCTTATTGAGAGCATGGACCGGGCGGGCATCGACGCCTCGGTCATCGTCAACCTCGGCTGGATGACCCACGAACTGTGCGTGGAGACCAACGACTACATCCTGGAATCAGTTGCCCGCTACCCCAAGCGACTGATAGGTTTCTGCACCGTTCAGCCGCAATCGCTCGATGCCGCCATCGCTGAAATCGAGCGCTGTGCCCAAGGCGGCGCCAGAGGCATCGGTGAGATGCGACCTGACATACAGCTACTCGACCTCGAAGATGAAGCCATCATCACCCCATTCATGGCCGCCATCAAGCAACACCACCTCATCCTCCTCACCCATACCTCCGAGCCGGTGGGGCACAACTATCCCGGCAAGGGCATCATCACCCCGGATGTGCTCTACCCCCTCATCACCCACCACCCCGAGGTAAACATTGTCTGCGCCCACTGGGGAGGTGGCCTGCCGTTCTATGCGCTGATGCCCGAGGTGCCGAAGGCACTGCAGAATGTCTACTTTGATACCGCCGCCTCGCCATTTCTGTACCAGCCCCAGATATATGCCCTGGCCAGCCAGCTGGTCGGCGCGGACAAGATACTCTTCGGCAGCGATTACCCGTTGCTGCCACAGACCCGCCTGCTCCAGGAAATCAAGGCCACCACCCTTACCGACGATGAAAAGAGCCTGATTACCGGCGAAAATGCCAGAAAGCTGCTGGGACTGTAGACGAGCATGGAGCAGATTCGTGCCTTTATCGCTATCGAACTGCCTGACGAGGTAAGGTCGGCACTGGCCGAACTACAGGCCAGCCTGCAAGCAGAGCCGCAGGCGGCGGTGAAATGGGTTGACCCTTACGGCATACACCTGACCCTGAAGTTTCTGGGCAATATTGACACGGGCAAAATCAGCGATATTACCCGCGCTATAGAGCAGGCGGCGCAGGGCTTTACCCCTCTTGCCCTTGAGGTAAAAGACCTGGGCGTTTTCCCCAACTTCAAACGGGTAAGGGTGGTCTGGGTCGGTATGGGGGGAGATGTCACTCAATTGAAACAGCTCCAGCAGCGCCTTGAGTCCAACCTGGTGCCGCTCGGCTTCGCCCGGGAGTCGCGGCCGTTCACTCCTCATTTGACCCTGGCCCGCGTCAGAGAAAAGGCTTCACCCACCGAACAGCAGCGCTTCGGGCAGCTCATCACCAGCGCCAAATTTGAGACTGCCCACCACTTCACAGCGGACAGCATCAGCCTTATGCAAAGCCAACTGACCACAGCCGGTGCCATTTATCACCAGATTACCAAAGCCAGCCTGAAATAATCCTTGTCAAAAGGCGCTGATTAATTGTATACTTAAAAACAATCTTCAGGATGGGAGGAGGACTTCATGGAACAGTTCAGTTTCCCCAAATGTCAGAAATGTCAATCTGGTGACCTGGTGCCCCTTTCCGATTTCGGCAGCCAAGGGGCCGCAATTCACTATAAAGCCTGGGTTTGCACCAATCCTGAATGTGGCTTCAACCTGAAAATCAGGAATGGTGATGTCTACCTTAACGAGCCCATTATGAGCGGCGCGATGCACAACAGCCGCCCTCGATAGGACACCCGCTCTACTTAAAAGCTTATATATTAGGTGATAACGTGCTTCCTCAGTTAGTCAAACTTAAGGGGGCAGCACTTGATTTTCTTTTTCCGCCATATTGCGTCGGCTGTGGCCGGGAAGGCGCTTTTATCTGTCCTGCCTGCCGACAGTCGCTGCCAAGGATAAGACCACCCATCTGCCCCAGATGCGGTCGGCCCCAGCCCGGCGGGATAATGTGTCCCGACTGCGTACACTGGCCGGCAGTCATAGACGGCATCCGTTCTCCATTTCGCTTTGAAGGCGCCATGCGCAAGGCAATTCATCAGCTCAAGTACCAGAACCTGAGAGCGCTGGCCGTGCCTCTGGCCAAAATGCTTCAGGAATACCTTATCGCCAGCCCGCTGGATGTGGATATCCTGGTGCCGGTGCCTCTGCACCGGAAAAGGTTGCGTGAGCGCGGTTACAATCAGGCCAGATTGCTGGCGCAGGAACTGGGAAAACTGATAAATATACCCGTGGTGGATGATGTCCTGGTTCGCCGGAGACATACGCCCCCACAGGCCCGAACGGCAAACATAGCCGAACGGACACAGAATATCGCTGACGCCTTTGCCTGCCGCGACAGCAGTCTCCGGGGCAGGCGAGCGCTGCTGATTGATGACGTGGCCACTTCCGGTACCACTCTCAATGCCTGCGCCACGGTGTTAAAAGCCAGCGGGGCGGCCGAGGTATGGGGACTGGTCATGGCACGAGAGATTTAACCGACAGGAGTGAGAAGATGGAACTGCAGATTACGGGACAGAACATGGAAGTACCCCCGAAGGTGCGGCGCTATGTTGAGCGTAAAATCGGGAAATTAACCCGCCATTTTCCCAATATCATGGAGTCTATTGTGGAAATCAACCAAGAAAAAACCAAGTCTCCCCAGCAGCAGTTCATGGTGCGGGCCAACGTGCTCGGCAATGGTATCAAACTGCACAGCGAGGAGCGCGGTTCAGACCTGCTTCAGGCAATCGACAAAGCTGCCTCAGTGCTGGACCGCCAGCTGGAGCGCCAGAAGGGAAAACTCTACGAGAAAGGCAAGGGCAGCTCGCTGGCACGAGGTGAATTCAAAGAAGAGCCAGGCCAACCCTTCCAGCCGGAAGTGGTCAAAGTAAAGCGGTTTGCCATGAAGCCGATGTCCGTCATTGAGGCCGCCGAACAGATGGTGCTGCTTAACCACAGTTTTTTCTTTTTTCTCAATACTGACACCGAGGAATTTAACGTGCTGTACCAGCGCCACGACGGTAACTACGGCTTGATTGAGCCGGAGTTGAGATGAAGGTTTGCAATCGGCCGCATCTATGCGATAATAAAGTGAAACATGGCCACCAAAAGAAGAAATTTATATCTTTATCTGACACTGATTTGCTTTTTCGGCATTATCGCCATCTTTATCGTCGATGGCTACATGGGCATCTATGACACCATCTATATTACCACCAGCGAGCGGGAACAGAAGATAGAGTCAGACGTCTGGCAGCGCAATGACCCGTACTGGTCCAGCGGGATGACGCGGGGGGAGAAAGTCTTCATCCGATATGAAGTGGACAACAGGCAGTTCGCCCGGTATGAAGCTGACATTGAGGTATCCGTCTGGCAGATGCAGGCAAAGGTGAGCGATGTGCTTTCCCAGCATATGGCCCTGGGAGCTTTCAGCAAGGGACAGATAGAATGGGAGATTGACTCCGTGGAGCTCATCCCACCGGATGCGGCACCGGAGCAGGAATTTAATTACACGCTGAAAATTACGCGCGGGGCCATAGAGAGGAATATAATCCTCTACGTCAATCCCGCTCCCTACCCGGTAATAAAGACAGTGCCGGCACCGCCAAGGTAACCGGAGGTATGTGAATTGAATATCAGACTGGAATACGTTTTATTCGGCTTCGGCATACTGTTCTGCTTGGCCGGCGTTGGTTACCTGGCCGCCGAGTACGTGAAATATCTGTCAGAAGCAGGGAAACTGGTCTCGTTACTGCTCACCGTAGCCACGTTCGCTTTTCTGAGCAAATACTTTGAGGTAATAGGGTGGTGAGCTGAATGTTGACGGCAGTCGCGGTACTGGCTTCTCTGGCATTGATTGGCTGGCTGATTTACCGGGGGGTAAAGCAACAGCCCATACGAGCACACACCATCGTCCGGGGAATTGCCTACCTCGCCGGCCTGTACACCTACGCCTTCTTTCTCAGCATGGACTTCCCGCTTTTAATCAAGGTCGTGGTCAGCATTGTGCTCGGGGCAGTGTTGATTGTCCTAGGGGCCACCATCCAGCGTCGCCATCCGGCGGATAAAAGCTAGGCTTTCTTATCCCGGACCAGCCTCGCCTGATAAAGCCTGCGCTTCGCCTCGGAAGTCCCCCGCAATCTCAGGTTCAGGAAGTCCATCTCATATTCCTCAATCAGCCCCTCGTCGGCAAAGCTATAATAGCGATCGTCGCCGATAATGATATGGTCAACGACCTTCATCTGCATGATTTTACCGACGTAGACCAGTTCCCTGGTCAATTGCTTATCGCTGGTGCTCGGGGCGGGGTTGCCGGAGGGGTGATTGTGCACGAATATCAGCGCCACCGCGTTATCCTTCAGCGCTTCTTCGATAATTTCACGCGGCGAGATGGCACTGCTGTCCACCGTCCCCTCAAAGAGGTCGGCCACTTCGATAATCTGGTTCTGGCTGCTCAAGTAAATAACTTTAAACAGCTCTTTTTTGCGGTCGCGCATGGCATGGTAGAGATAGTCAAAGATTTCTCGCGAGGACTTAAGCAAGGGCTGGTCCACAATCTTACCTTTCAGGTACTCCCTGGCCACCTCCTGCACCAGCCTGATGCCAAAGGCACTGTGCGGCCCAATGCCCTCAATCTGCTGCAACTCCTCCGCAGAGGCCGAAAGCACCCCCCGCAGTGTCTTGAACCGTTTCAACGCCTCTTTGGCCTGCGGTTTGCAGTCTTTACGCGGCGAACCCAGCGTCAGCAGCAACTCCACGATTTCATAGTCGTGGAAGCCGGCCAGCCCGGACTTGAGGAACTTTTCCCTGAGCCGTTTGCGGTGACCTTTATGTATCTCTTCGGGAGGCATCGGCATCCCTCATTTCTTTTCCAGTTTGAGGCCTCCCTCCCCCACCACCGCCACCAGACGCTCGTGTAATTCAGGGCAGTAGTCAGCAAAAATATCAAAGAGACGCATCTGCGTTATTTTACTGCCGTTGCTTACTTTCAGTTTCACCTCATCGTGTCCGGGATAACTCCGCAGAATCTCAACAATTCGGTGCAGGCTGGCTTTATCTCTCTCCGCATCGCTGGTCTGACTGAGGCTGATGACCAGTCGGCGTTTTTCCGCGGGTATTTCGCTTGGCATAGGCTCCTCACTCTTCTTCTCTTCTTTAACAGGTGCAGGGATGACTTCTTCTACCACCGGCTCTTCGGCTTTCTCTTCTGCAGGTTGGTAAAGGCGTACTTCCTCACAGCTCAACTGCACCCGGTCTTCCCTCACCCTCACCTTGCCGCGCACTTTAAGGATATTCCCCTCCTGCCACAGGTCACCATTTTCAGCAAAAACCTTCGGCCAGACCATGATTTCCACCTGCCCGCTGAGGTCCTCGAGCACCGCGCTGGCAAAGGCTTTCCCCTCCCGGGTAAACAGTTGACGTACTGACCCCACCATGCCCACAATGTCCACCATCTGCCCGACCAGCTCGATGTCAATCTGTCCAACCAGCGTGGTTTCCGCGCTCAACTCGCCGGCCACGGCGCTGAAGGGGTGCTCGGAAAGGTATACGCCGGTCAATTCTTTCTCCCAGACGAGCTTTTCCTTCATGGGTACATCTTCCACCGCGCCAAGGTCAAGGTCCGGCATCGGCACTGGCGCTTTCTCTCCCCACAGGTCAAACATGGTCGCCTGCCCTGACTCACGCCGCCGCTGCTCCCGCTGCGCCAGAGCGATAATGCGGTTCACATTGCTCAGCAGTGCCGCCCGACTACTGCTCAATGAATCGAAGGCGCCGGCCTTTATCAGGCTCTCGATGACCCGCCGGTTGATGCCGCGAAGGTCGCAGCGACGGCACAGGTCCTCAACAGACTGGAACTCTCCGTTCCTATTTCTTTCCGCCACCAGTGGCTCGACCGCGCCCGGCCCCACATTCTTGATTGCCGACAGTCCGAAGCGAATGGCGGGCTCGGTATCTTCCTTCTCAATGGAGAAATTCACCTGACTGCGGTTGATATTCGGCGGCGACACGCTGATACTCAGTCGACGGCACTCGGCCACCGCACTGGCCACCTTCTCTGGCTGGTCGGCATGGATAGTCAGGAATGCGGTTATATACTCCGCCGGGTAGTTCGCCTTGAGATAAGCCGTCTGGTAGGCAATCAGCGCATAGCTCACGCTGTGGGCTTTGTTGAAGGCATAGCCGGCGAACGGCTCAATGAGATTAAAGACCTGGGTGGCAAGCTCGGTCGAAAAGCCGTTCTTTTTAGCGCCTTCGATAAAGCGGCGCCTTTCTTTTTTCATAACCTCGGGGATTTTCTTGCCCATGGCCTTGCGGAAAATATCCGCCTGCCCCAAGCTGTAGCCGGCAAACTCCCTGACGATGAACAGCACCTGGTCCTGATAGACAATCACCCCGTAAGTTTCCTGCAGGATGTTTTCCAGGGCGGGGTGGGGATAGCGGATAGGCTCCAGGCCGTGCTTGGCCTTGATAAAGGTGGGGATATGCTCCATCGGCCCGGGACGGTAAAGCGCCACCATCGCCGAAATGTCACTGAAGGTGGTCGGCTTCAGGTCTTTAATGTAGCGGCGCATGCCGGCCCCTTCCAGCTGGAAGACCCCGGTCGTCTCCCCGGAAGAGAGCAATTGAAACGTTTTGGCATCATCCACGGGTATATTATGTAAATCAATCTCAACGCCATAGTTCTCGGCGATGATTTCCCTCGCCTTCCCCAGAATGGTGAGGTTGGCCAGGCCCAGGAAGTCCATTTTAAGCAGGCCGATTTCAGCAATATCGTCCATGGAGAACTGGGTCATAACCGATTCATGGCTGTTGACCTTACTGCCCCACTGCAGCGGGACATACCTGGTGAGCGGCTCCCGGGAAATGACCACACCGGCAGCGTGGGTGCTGGCATGGCGGGCGATTCCCTCCACTTTCCGCGCCGAGTCCACCAGGTTACGGATTATCTGGTCATCGTGGTGAATGCTCCTGAGCTCGTTGTTCTCATTCAGGGCCCTGGCCAGCGTCATGGTCGGTGAGTAGGGCACAAGCCGGGCGACACGGTCAACATCACTGTAGGTCATGCCCAGCGCCCGCCCCACGTCCCGGATGGCCGCCCGGGCACCGAGCGTACCGAAGGTGATTATCTGGGCCACGTGGTCCTGACCGTACTTCTGGGAAACGTAGGCGATAACCTCATCGCGGCGGTCATCCTGAAAATCAAGGTCAATATCCGGCATTTCTTTGCGCTCCACATTGAGGAACCGCTCGAAGACCAGCTGGTGCTCAATCGGGTCAACGGCGGTAATGCCCAGGCAGTGCAGGACAATGCTGGCGGCGGCACTGCCCCTCACCCCGAAGAGAATATTGCGCTCTTTGACAAAGGAAATGATGTCCCAGACCACCAGGAAATAATTGGCAAACTGGGTCTTTTTAATGACCTCAAGCTCATAGTCGAGCCGCTGTTTTATTTCTTCCGTGGGCTGATGGTAATAGCGGGGCAGGTTCTCACGGCACAGAGCGGCCAGGTAATCGTCAGCCGTTTTCCCCGGCGGCAGCTCAATCTCGGGCAGATGAAGTCGGCCGAACTCCAGGGTGAAGTCGCACATCCCGGCAACCCGCTCGGTATTATCCAGGGCCTGCGGAATATCCTGAAAGAGCTCGGCCATCTCCTCCGGGCTCCTGAGGTACAGCGTATCCGAGGCCATTTTCATCCGCTTCTCGTCATGGACTGACGAGTTGGTACCGATACACAGGAGCAGGTCATGGGCCTGAGCGTCCTCCCGCCTGATGTAATGGATATCATTGGTGGCCACCAGGGGAATGCCAAGTTCATCGCTCATAGCGATAAGGGCCTGGTTCACCCGCTCGAGCTCGGGGATGGGCTGGCGCTGTATCTCCAGGTAGAAATCGCCAAATACCTGCCGGTACCACAGTGCCGCCTGTTTGGCGTCCTGAAGGCGTCCCTCCAGAATCAACCGCGGGAGCTCCCCGAACAGGCAGCTGGAAAGAGCAATCAACCCTTCGTGGTATTGCTCCAGGAGTTCTTTGTCCACCCGCGGCCGGTAGTAAAAGCCCTCAAGGTGTGCCTTGGTCACGAGCTGGATAAGGTTCTGGTAGCCGGTATAATTTTTGGCCAGGAGAACGAGGTGATAGTGGTTTCTGTCCGCTGCGTCGCGGCCGGAGCGACTTCCCGGCGCCAGGTACACCTCACAGCCAATGATGGGCTTTATCCCCACCTCACGGGCAGAGCGGTAGAACTCAATGACGCCATACATGGCGCCGTGGTCGGTGATGGCCAGGTTATCCATACCCAGTTCTTTGGCCCGTGAAACCAGCTGCGGAATGCGGCACATACCGTCGAGCAGACTGTATTCGGTGTGGACATGGAGATGTGTAAACATAGGCCTTCAGCGAAAAATCTATCCCATTATAGCACAGGGGCCCGCGGGTGCAGTATCATTTTCGGCCTTAAAAGTGTAAAATCTGAATAGCCGGGGCAATAAAAAATGAGAGTTTTTCACGAGGTCACCAAGTGGCTTTTCTTTCTCTGCCTGCCCTTACTGCTGCTTTCAGCGAGCACTGGCGGGGCCGCCAACAGCCTCGCCCTTTACCGCTACGGCTTTGATAAATTTGGGGTGGCCCGGACCACCGGCCTGTCTGAGACAGAACTGGAGAAAACCGCCGGAGGGCTCATCCATTACTTCAATTCCAGCGAGGAGTACATCAACCTGACCGTGGTCAAGAACGGCCAGACCTTCACCCTGTTCAACGAGCGGGAGGTCATTCACCTGAAAGACGTGAAAGGGCTGTTCCGGCTGGACTACTGGATATTCCTCGGCTCGCTGCTATATGCGCTTGCCTATGCTGGTTTTATGCTATGGCTGAGGGAAAGGCGGTGGCTGGCGCGGGGACTGCTCGTGGGCAGCGGCCTCACGCTGGGCCTGATGCTGGTGCTGGGGCTGAGCGCCATGCTCAATTTCGACCAGTTTTTTCTCCAGTTCCACCTGCTCAGCTTCAGCAACGAGTTCTGGCAGCTTGACCCGAGCCAGGACTACCTGATAATGCTCTTCCCGGGCGGTTTCTGGTACGATGCCACGCTCATCTGCGCCGCTGCCACGGCAGTGGGGGCGGTAATACTGGGAGGGGGGGGATATTTATTAATTAGAACGAGGAAATCTACACAATAAACTGCTGCATATACGGTATAATTTGAGTTAAAGCTTGGGCGAGACCAGCTACTTTTGCAGTCTTCTCTATTCCTGACCACAATTTGGAAACTATTGTCTTATCAGGCTCATTCTTGGACAGTTGATTTTTTAAGCTCTCTATATCAGCGGTTGTATTTAACTTATCTTCGTCTGATAAGCCGCTAGACTTAATAGCGTTCTCTAATTCTTCTAGTGAATGATATAAATCTGAATATTTAACACTTACTATATTTTCATCCCCGACTACTGTGACTCCCTTGATATTAGTAATGTTAATCCCAGTGTATCTATCACGACGTTGAAAAGCAGATTCACCTTCTACTTTATCTACACCTACATCTGTGATTTTATAGCGTTTACTAACTGAAGGAACAGTAATCCCTCGAGGAGTTGTATATGTCTTTTCCTCAACAACCTCACGTACCCATTCTTTTTCGATTAAATAATCAAGATTAGCAATAACTTCTGGCTGTGAAATATCTTTCCGCTTCATAGCGCTCTTCAAATCACGTATATTAGTTGCAGCACCCTTTAAACTACGGGCTTTTCGATGAAGTTCGTAAAGATAATTCAGAATCGTTTCCCTAATAACATCCTTAGGATTTTTCATCCTTAATCACCTTAGGGAAATATTTATGATTATTTATATATTATACCATATTTATATCAATATTATGTAAATTGTTATTTATTCCTCCGCCGGACGCAGGCGCGGGTAAACAATGGAGACGATAATCAGCACCGCACCACCCACCATCAGCCCGATGCCCAGTACCTGCATCGGCGCGATCAGGTCGTTAATAAACCCGTTGAGCCAGGTCTGCAGCGATGTTGGCATATCCGGCATGGGCAGGCTGGGCAGGTAGCGCTGCGTCGCCCAGACGCCGGCATACTCAATGATGCCGTAAATCAGGAAGGTGACGCCCAGCTCCCGGGTGGCCCCTTTGACGCTGCGGTGCAGCAGAATAATGCCCGCCACCAGCACCACCATCAGCGCTATCAGTCCGTAGTAAGCTGTCTCGATATAGTGGGCGTTTTCCCGCAGTATATTGACCACGCCCATTACATCTGGCGGGATGGAAGCCTCGTCGATGACGAATTCCGACGGTATTTCGGCCTCAAATTGCTGGTAAAACTCCTCGAAATACTGCTCCAGCATTTCCGGCGGCAGGGCGGCAACTTCCGGCGGCAGGCTTTCTTTGTTCTGCTGGAAAGTCTGCCACAGCTTTTCCTTCATATCTCCCTTTACCGGCTCCAGAGAGATTACCATGTTCAGACTGTCGCTTTTACCAAGCAGATAATCGTATCCAGAGCGGATAGCGGCACCCGCCTGCTCTTTCAGATATGGTTCATTTTCGGCGATGGTGCTATACAGCGCCTCTTCAAGGAAGGCTGATTCCGCCGGGACCTGCCCGCTTAATTGAAAGGCGGTCACTTCCTCCGCCAGCGCTGATATGTCCAGCTTCTCCACCTGCGCCACGACAAAGTCCGGGTCGAGCAGCGTGCTACGGAGCGCAAACAGCGTGCCGAAAGCCGCCAGCGACAGAAAGAGGAGAAACGTCAGCAGCGTCGTCAGCAGACCTTTCAAAAAATTCATGACTACCTCCGTCCTGGTTTCAATTTGACTAGTATTGTAGCACACCAAAGGCCAGATTACACCAGTTCATTCCCGAAAAACAGCGCGCCAGCATTTACCATGCGGCATAATAGATACAGTTGACGAAAGACAGAGCGTTTTGTAGAATGATGTTGCAGTGGGCGGTTAGCTCAGTTGGTTAGAGCGCTGCGTTGACATCGCAGAGGTCAGAGGTTCAAATCCTCTACTGCCCACCATGGTGTACAATAGACAAGTCCTTCATAGTGGTCAACCCCGGTGGCGCCTCCAGCACTCGCTGGATAGTATTAACAACTATAGCCGCTGTAGCAATATCCCCGTGGGTACCCCCTTTGATGAACACTTCCATGTTGGGAGTACCGGTGATATAGACAGCATCGTAAGACTCCTTGGCGCCAAGGTAAGCTTGGAAGTCCAGGGTAATTAACTCCTGACCCTTTTTCAGGCCACGTCCGACCTGCTTGACACCAGCGGCCTGCCCCGGTTTCACCATTAGGTACTGGCTCCGAACCTCACGTGTGGCCATTATCGGCTCAATCTCATCCCTGATATCATCCAGTTCCCATCCCAGACCGGCGGCAATCATGGCTATGGATTCGGTTAAGCCAACGTGCCGCAAAGTTCCGGCATCTACCAGTTTCTGGAATTCCGCTGGCGTGCACCCGGCACCTATCTTCTTCTGAAACGGGAGACGGCGTATCGAGGCGTCCTGTATCCGGGCAACCTTTATCCGCTTCACTTCCTGACATACGGCCGTCATGAGCAACGGCCAGGTATCCATGAGAAAGCCAGGGTTTATCCCGGTGGCCAAAACGGTGACCCTATGCTTCTTGGCTAGCCTGTCAAGCTCCGCAGCGAGCTTGGGCTCTTTCCACCAGGGGTAAGACAGTTCTTCCGCTGTGGAGACAACATTGACGTTAGCCTTGACGAGTTCAATAAGTTGCCCGTAGACCTTTTTCAGCCAGGAACTCGTTGCGTGCAGAACAACGTCGGGCTTAGTTTGAGATAAAACGGCGACTGCATTATCAGAAATGGCAACGCCGAGCCGTTTGTCCAGGCCAGCGACTTCGCCTAAATCTTTACCTGCCTTGTTTTTATCGATATCAATGGCGCCAACTATCTCGAGGTTCTTACGCTGTGAAGCCAGCTTGGCTACACTGCAGCCAATAGGGCCGCACCCGTATTGAACCACGCGAATCTTTCTTGGCATTTAACTCACCTCCAGTTATCTTAAGTTAATATTCAGACCGAATTCAGGCTTTTCGAATTACGCCGTCCGTCATCATATCGTTGAGGGCGGTACTAAAAGTCTATTAGCCTCAGCACCGGTAAATACAAAATATGAAACCTTCTAATATGCTGAGACGAACTGGCAGATTGGCTAAGTCTACTCACTAATATTATTGTTTCCTTTACCATATTAAGTGCCTACTGATTCGTTCCGAGGCAACATTGACCAAGACACCAGTGACGTGTTAGCCACTGTCAAAGCTGATCATGAATGTCTTGTCATCTCTGTATTTGACCATTCCTGCACTAGAGAGACTGATTGTCCCATCTATGCCAGTGGTTATTATTGCGTCATACGTTTTGATAGTGAAAGTAGTACCGATAGTCTTATCGCTGTCCATAATAACGGTAGCTACTTTGTTAATCCCAGCAAAATCACCAAGTCAGGAGTTAAAGTGTTGATCCCGTGGCAGCTTTGTCTACCACTCCATCGGTTCATAATTAAGTTCCCCGCACTCTACAATCTTCTTTACCTCTTCAAGTATCTGTTAAACGACACTTCTGCAATTATTAAGTCGAGAGAAGAGGCAAAAGCTTCAATGGTCTGGTCTATATCCTCCTCATTTTTACTAAAGTCCCAGCAGCGATTTCCTCTCGTCAATGCGTGGCCGGACAGAAAATATTATTTACCGGGAAACCTACAGAGTCATTTACGTTGAACAAGCTTTGTACAGCGAGGAAATTGATAGAGTAATAGCCGAGGTCTACTCTTCATAGCCTAAATACACTAGTTTTTTCCTGAATGTTATTCTTTCAAACGCTGTATTTCGCAATTGCTCAAGACATGAGGTGATTTTATTAAAATCTTCGTCGCACAAAGAAGCCATTATCTGGTGAATTGTTTCTCTCTTTATAGCCTTTTGATGAGCTTGCCTTCCCTTTTCTGTTAGTTCTACTCTCACCTGATTCTTTCTCTCTAAATCTCTTACTTTTGTTACCAACCCTTGGTTTTCCAGCCTCTTAATAATAACAGAAATCCCGTGAGACACTTTAGATAATCTACGTGATATCTCGGCTGGGGTTGCCCTATTGCCAAGTTTCTCAGCATAATATAATATTCCAGCCTCTGCAACAGTAATTCCTATCCTGTCTAACTCCTCCTGCCTTGCTAAATGTATTGCTTTATTTGCCTGAATCAGGAGTAACCATAATGCATAGCTTCCATCTTCCTCTGTAAATGTCCTTCTTTCCATAATTCATTCCTTTTTTCTTAAAAGACGACAATTAGGAACAACAATCAGGCAGTACTGGTATATTTCGAAAATAGACCTTTCAAATATATGCAATCTTAATTATACTACAATTATTGAAGCTATTCCTCGATTCGATTAGCTATTACTAAATTTTTGTCTATCCAACTATTGACAATCGCTAAAATAAATAATAGTATAATCATTACCGATTATCAATAATGATATTCAATTATGATTGAACTATTCTACCCTATCGACATATAAGGTGCCCATGAATAGAGAATCTGTTTTTACTGTTTATGTATGCTTACCAAATGAGATATAGCAAATCCACCCATTACTTACATATAATTATGGCAGTTATGGGCTGTAAGATACCAAGGTAAAAAGATGACAAGAATCTCGGAAATAACTGGAAAAATTCAGACAGTATTAGGTCTTGTTGATGCAGAAAATTTAGGAATAACTCTGCCCCATGAACATATACTAATCGCCAATTCGCTCTATTTTGTCGAGCCAGAAGTGGCTACTGAAAAGCACTTAGCATATCAACCGATAACCCTGCAAAATTGTGCTTGGGTACAAAAAAATTATCTGAAAAGCTTCGATAACGCAAACTTAATTGATGAAGATACAGCCATAGATGAACTCATAATTTTAAAACGAAATGGTGGTATTACAGTCGCTGATGTTACTCCGAGAGCTTTGGCACGTGATCCTTTGGGACTAACGCGAATATCTAGAGCTACAGGAATTAATATAATCATGGGCACCGCATACTATGTGGCCTTGGCACATCCTCCAGAAATAGATGACAGGACGGAAAAACAGATCGCAGATGAGTTTATTGGTGAAATTACAATAGGGGTAGATGACACGGGAGTTCATGCTGGAATTATTGGTGAGATTGGTTGCTCTTGGCCATTGACTAAGAATGAAGAGAAAGTATTGCGGGCAGCATCGATAGCACAAAAACAGACAGGAGCTCCATTAATGATCCATCCAGGACCCAACGAAAGTGCTCCATTCGAAATCGTTGATATACTTAAGGATTCCGGTGCAGACTTAAATCATACTATAATATGCCATATCTCACGTACCTTGTTTAAGCCAGCAAATCGTCTCAGTCTAGCTCAAGCCGGTTGCTATCTGGAATATGATCATTTTAGCCGAGGTTCTTTAATATATACCCCTAAGCCCGTAGATATTCCTTCTGATGCACAATGCTTAGACCAGATAGGTGAACTAGTAGCTGAAGGATATGGGGAAAAAATTCTGATGTCCCATGATGTTTGCTATAAAATGTGCCTCACACGTTACGGCGGCCATGGTTATAGTTATATTTTACAATACGTCATACCGCTGATGCGTCAAAAAGGGATTTCGGAAGAACAAATACACAATTTTCTCGTTGACAATCCTAAGAATGCCTTAAAGTTTACTTAGCTATATCTAGGGAGGTGAAAATAATGTAATAATTGAACCCAGTTAGGAAGATTAACAAGGAGAAGATTAAAATGATAAGGAAAAACATTTTAGCCCTTACTGGTAGTATATTTCTAGTCTTAACTTTAATCATATTACTACTGATATCTTGCTCGGCTCCAGCGCCAACACCTGCCCCTGCTCCAGCCCCTGCCCCTGCTCCAACTCCTGCGCCCTCGCCAGCACCTCCCGAAATGGAGACTGTAACTGTCAAAATGTCTACCTTTTTTGTCTCGCCAACTGACGTAAGGCAAATATATACCGAGAAGTGGGGAGCAGCTATTACAGAAGTAACCGGAGGTAAAATTCAGTTTGCTTATTATCCAGCCGCGCAACTTGCTGATATTAAAGAGGCTCCGGACGCTTTAAAGGGAGGCATAATAGACGCTACGACTTGGATGTCTACGGCTGCGAGCACGCCTGAGGATTTCCCCTTTCTTTCTAATGCTTCTAGCTGTCCCTTGGGTTATCCCTTTGGTTATGATTCATTTAAATTCGTAAGAGATCAGATGTTACCCAAGCTAGAAGCAGGTCTTGCACCTCATAACATCAAATATATTTGGGGGATGAACGGAAGTTATGGTCAAGGTTGGTATTTGAAAGAACCCTGGGATACGGAAAACCCCCTTCTGAGCTACAAGGGAAATAAATTCCGATCGGCCAGTTCAGCAACTTATACAAAATTCTTGGAATATGTTGGTGGAACACACGTAGCCTTAGCAACTTCTGAGGTCTATGAAGCTGGCCAAAAAGGCGTTATCGATGGTTGCTCACAAGGATTCGCTCAGTATGTCGGCGGCCATACCTATGAAGTCTTCCCTAATGTATTGTTTTTTAAGACTTTTAAGGCCGATAATTGGGGGGGGGAATGTGTTTTTAGGCTTGACTTGTGGAACACCTTCCCTGAGGATGTTCAGAAAGCTATCATTGATGTATCTCGGGATATAGAGGAGGAGTTTTACTACGCATATATAGACGATGTAGATAAACGAGGTGAAGAACTAATCGCCAGTGGGGATATCGAGCAGTTTATTATTCTTGACCCAGCAATAAAGAAAGAGCTAGTGGATGGATTCCTTCCATTTTACCATGAGGCCCTATTAAAGGAGTTCCCTGATGACTGGCCTTTCCTAAAGTCTGTACTTGAAGAAGCTTGGAAGCGCTTTGGGTAGATAATATTGAATCCCTACAAGAGAGGTACTTTGGGAGGTACTCTAAGGAACCTCCCAAAGTACCTCTTAGGAAATTATAATAATGCGAAATTTATTATCATGGTTCTATTGGCTGGAAAGAACCTATGAAAAGTTTTCCCGGTTCGTTGCTCTGTTTGCTGGGTTAATTGTTGTTGCGATGATGATTATCCTGCTAAGGGAGATTACAGGACGTAATATAGGAATGCCTTCTCCCGCACCCATGGAGTGGGTTGTGATATTGGTAATATGGGTTAAATTAGTACCAATGGCTTTTAGTCAGATGTCTGGGGGGATGATTAGGATTACATTTTTGATAGACCGGCTTCCTCCAAAAGTGAAACCGTGGATCGAGTTGCTAGACTCATCTCTTATTGTAATTTTTAGCCTACTTCTTTTAAAGGCTACTTTCGACTATTTTAATGCGCGTGTTGGAGGTGGCTATTTCCCTGCTACCCACTTTCCTGTCGATATACAAAAAGGGATGATGCCCATATGTGCCTTATTACTAACAGGAGCTACAGTAATTTGTTTTGGAAGAAGCCTGGTGAATCTTATTGTTAAGGACAAGGACTTATCCGTAAAAACGATAAAAGGCGAGGTAGATGAATAAGTGGAATGGTACCAAGCTCTTTTATTTATGGTGGGTGGTTTCGTCTTTCTGGTGTTTTTAGGAATTCCAATTAATTACTCTTTGGCACTTTCCTTTATTCCTATAATATATTTCTTCTCGGGCGAACCAGCTGATTATGTATTGAACTTATTTGGCATTACAATTTATCGTAAGCTACAGAACTATGGCTTGGTAGCGGCACCCCTGTTTATTCTTATGGGACAGGTGTTCTACCTGACTGGAACGGGGAGGAGATTATATGAT
This sequence comes from Dehalococcoidales bacterium, assembly GCA_034409565.1. Lineage (GTDB taxonomy): Bacteria > Chloroflexota > Dehalococcoidia > Dehalococcoidales > RBG-16-60-22 > E44-bin89. Next base: position 52,389 of record DAOUMS010000016.1, on the reverse strand, counting down.
GGCCTTTCACGCTGGATGGGCTGGTTGCCAGGCGGTCTTGCTGTCTCGACAATTTGCACCACTACAATCTTCGCAGCTGTTTGTGGTTCAAGTTCGACCTCAGCAAGCACACTGGGTCCTATTAGCATCACCCCTATGCTCCAGCACAAGTATAGTGCTAGGTTAGCAGTAGGTTCACTCTGTTCCGGTGCCACTCTAGCTATGTTAATTCCTCCCAGTATACCTTTTATCTTTTATTGCATTGTTACCGAACAATCAATTGGGCGACTATTCATGGCGGGTGTTATTCCGGGACTCATGATAGCTGCAATGTTTATTGCTTTAACGATGATAAGGTGCATAAAAAATCCATCCTTAGCTCCGATTATCAAGATGGCCTCATTGAAGGATAGATTACGAGCCATACCATGGATAGCAGGACCTCTTGGTATAGTATTCGCTCTTTTTGGTTCATTATATACAGGACTAGCTGGTATCAATGAATTAGCAGCCATCGGCGTCTTTGCATCTATCATTTTAGGTCTGGTATATCGAGAGCTCGATATTCACAGGATGATCGTGGCCTTGACAAGGACTGTTCGTATTCTCGGCTTCTTTGGAATCTTAGTCAGTGCTGCCTGCTTTATGGGTTTCGGGTTCTCCTATTTTGGTATTAGTGCGCAATTCACCGGGTGGATTGCCTCCCTTACCATACCAAGAGTCGGTATTATAGCCATAATCATGGTGTTGTATTTTTTTCTGGGAATGTTAATGGATGCTACGCCTTTAATATTGGTTACCATGCCTATTATGTTTCCTGTAATTGTTGCATTGGATTTTGATCCCATTTGGTTTGGAGTAATCCTAATATTGAATTTGGAGATTGGAGCTATTACTCCGCCCGTAGGAGTGAACCTATTTGCTTTGAAGTTGGCTGTACCTGAAGTCGATCTTAAAGATGCAATTTTTGGCTCACTTCCTTATATCGGCTTGGTAATATTAAGTATGGTTATACTTGTAATCTTTCCTAATTTGGCACTTTGGCTCCCAAATAGTATGTGGAAATAGTATAGTGATTCCTACACATCATTACTGGCAAAATTTAATTATTAAAGTATCGTGGTACAAGTATAATGAAGCCGGTTTATATAAGGGCACGGATCTTGAGAGATTCAATCTTATGGTCAGGGAAAATACCATACAGGACGGAAACGCAACAAGCCTCTTTTCCCTTTACCATTGTTCTAGCCCTGTCTTATCTCCGGTATCGATATTTCACGCTTCTACTTAATAAGTACCTAGAAAAGAGGTATTTAGTGACTAGCCAGTATCCGCGCATGTGGGAAAGGGCTGGTAAGTGGAGGAGGGATCATACTATCCACGTAATGAGAAGTAGCTGAAACTGAAAAAAGTATTTTGACAAATCGGATTGATAGAGATGACTTGAATAACAATTAAAAAGTTTAAAGCGCATCAGCTAAGTGATAAAAAAAGACCTATGTTGAATTGATGATTAAGATTGGAGGAAAAGCTAAATGGATATATTCCAGGATATAGCTGAAGCTATTATAAAAGGAGATGCCGATAGAGTCGAATCGGAGATCAATAAGGCACTTAAAGAGGGGACAGGGGCAGGTGACATTTTCAAAAAAGGACTTATTAAAGGGATAAGCGTTGTAGGCGAACGCATGGGGACGGGAGAAATATTTCTCCCTGAAGTTATGATGTCTGCTGGCGCTATGCATGCAGGGCTAGATATTATCAGGCCATTGTTGGCTCAATCAGGTCAGAAATTGATCGGGAAGGTTATTATAGGCACAGTTGAAGGAGACATTCATGATATAGGAAAGAAGATAGTTGGCTCTTATATTGAAGGGAATGGATTTGATGTTGTAGACCTTGGTGTTAATGTTAAGGCTGAGTCATTCGCTCAGGCCGTGGCAGACTATAAACCTCATATCCTAGCTATGTCGTCCTTATTGACAACAACGATGCCCAATATGGGTGAAACAATTAATTTACTGAAGGAAAAGGGATTAAGAGAAACGACAAAAATCATAGTCGGTGGTGCTTCCGTAAATAATCAATTTGCTAAATTAATTGGGGCAGACGGATATGCCCCGGAGGCGAACTCCGCTGCTCAATTGGTTAAAAGATTAATTGAAGCTAAATAATCTATTGAGGAGAATGGTATGCGGGAGTCTTACTTTCAGTCTGAAAAACCTGAGTTTCGCATTTTGTCAGAAAGCAAGATAGAGGAATTGCATTCCGCAACTCTTAAAATTTTAGAGAAAACTGGGGTTGCTTTTGAATGCGAGGAAGCAATTGATATATTAGGTGATGCCGGCGCTGATGTTTCTAATCCAGATAGAATAAAAATACCTTCTCATCTGGTAGAGCACGCTCTGAGCGAAGCACCCAAGTCTGTTACCTTTTTTACACGAGAAGGAGAAACCGCATTTGTTCTGAATGGAACAACGGGGTGCCATTTCGGAGGATATCCTGATCCACGCATAATTTTAGATCCATATACAAGAAAGGAAAGGACTTGCTATGTTGAAGATATTGCAGATATGTCAAGGTTAATTGATGCATTGCCAAATTTTGAGTGGTCCTATACCGGATCTAGCAACCTTACTCTACCGGTATCGCCTGATGATATTAGTGATAGGATCACCCTTATCCAATTTATAATGAATTGCTCAAAACCGATAATTTGTGAAATAAATAGCGTTGCTAGTCTGAGGGAAATGATTGACATTTGCTCCATTGTTGCAGGTGGTGAACAACGGCTGCGAGAGAAGCCTTTTTTTGGCGGTTCGTCTGAACCGGTTAGCCCCTTGCTCCAAGGAGAAGAGCCTATGAAGAAAAGCCTCCTTTGTGCCGAGAAAGGAATACCAAACGTTGTGTATGGTATGCAAATGGCTGGAGCCACTGCCCCAGCTACCTTTGCTGGCTGTTTGGCTATCGCTAATGCCGAGGTATTAAGCCAGCTAGTGGTCCTGCAGCTTAAGAACCCTGGAACGCCCGTTATCTATGGTGGTTTACCATCTATCATGGATATGAAAACAACGATTTTCTCGTATGGTGCTCCAGAAATGAGCCTTATGGTCGGGGCATTAACAGAGCTATGTCACCACTATAAGCTTCCTATGTTCGGCGCAGCTGGCTGCACAGATGCGAAGTTTATCGGTATCCAAGCGGGTATAGAATATACCAACCAAATACTTATCGCAAAACTAACAGGAGCTGACCTTATCCATGATGCGGGCTACATACATCACGGAAGAGTAAAATCGCCCGAAGCACTGGTCCTAATAAACGAAATTATCGACATGGTTAACGTTCTAATAGGCGGCATTGAGATTAATGATGAAACCCTTGCTCTTGAGATCATTGAACGCCTAGGACCGAAAGCAAATTATCTCTCCGAAAAGCACACCCAGAAGTACTTCCGTAAATTCTGGATGCCAAGACTTTTTGACCGCAGCTTCACCAAAGAAGGAGGGCAAGATTGTGAGGAATTATTAAACCAGAGAACCGTTCAGATACTTGAAACTCACAATCCCAAGCCGTTGCCTGAGAATCTGGTAAAAGAAATCAAAAAGGTGGAAAAGACCTTGCTTACGCGAATAGGTCTGAAGGAATATCCAAAGAAAAAATAAGAATTACAGGAGATAATGAGAATATAGACGAGATTGTTTAAGAATCAGCTTGAGAATCTGGCAATTCCTGGGTAAATATATGCGTTCCAATTATATACAGTTTAGTACACCACAATTTCATATTCTATCAGATAAACAATTAGAAGAATTGCATTTGGCAACTCTCCAAATTTTAGAAAGAACCGGTGTTACTTTCGAGTGTCACGAGGCAATTGAGATATTGAGTGCTGCTGGTGCCGATGTTTCCAACCCTAATAGGGTAAAAATCCCTTCTTATCTGGTGGAACAGGCCTTGAGAACAGCACCTAAGATGATTACTTTATATACACGTGAAGGAGAACCAGCCATAGTCCTTAACAGAATGACTGGTTCTCATTTTGGAGCTTCCCACGACTCCCATAAAATTCAAGATCTTGACACTAGACAGATTAGAGATTGTTATGTTGAGGACATAGCTGAGTATTCAAAGGTAATTGATGCCCTACCAAACATTGAATGGTCACTTGTTTCAGCGGGCAACCTGACTATACCTGTAACCACCGATGACATCAGTGACCGGATAGGTGTCCTCCAATTCATTTATAATAGCTCAAAGCCAGTAGTTGGCCAAAACACTAATGCCTCAACTCTAAGAGAAACGATAGAGCTTTGTTCCATTGTTACTGGTGGTGAGGAACAGTTAAAGAAAAAACCATTTTTTGTAAGCTCTTGTGAGCCGGTAAGCCCTTTAGTACAGGGAAGAGATGCCTTGGATAAAAGCTTACTATGCGCCGAAAAAGGAATCCCAAATATTGTCTACAGCATGCCGATGGCAGGCGCTACCACCCCAGCCACTTTTGCCGGTTGCTTGGCCATCGCAAATGCGGAGGTATTAAGCCAACTGGTTGTTATACAACTTAAGAGTCCTGGAGCACCTGTCATTTATGGCGGTATGCCTTCCATTATGGATATGAAGACAATGATTTACTCATACGGGGCTCCAGAAAAGGTACTCATGGTTGCAGCTTTAACTGAGTTGTGTCACTATTACAAACTTCCTATGTATGGTACAGCTGGCTGCACAGATGCCCAAGTAATGGGTATCCAAGCGGTAGCAGAAAGCACATATAACATACTTATCTCAGCATTAACTGGGGCTGATCTTGTCCATAATGTAGGTACCATCTACCACGGTGGGTGGAGATCCTTAGAACTCATAGTTTTTGCTAACGAAATTATTGATATGGTCAAGGTTTTAATGAGCGGCATTGAAGTCAGTAATGAAAATATCCCGCTTGACCTTATTGAACGGATTGGGCCAAGGGCTAACTACCTAACTGAGCCTCACACTTTAGAGCATTTTCGTAAATTTTGGGTGCCGAGTATATTTGACCGCACACTCTTTAAAGAAGTGGGTAAAAAGGACTGTGAAGAATTACTAAAAAATAAAATTATCGAAATATTAAGGACTCATCATTCAAAACCTCTACCAGATGATGTGTTCAAAGAGCTCAGGAAGATGGAAAAAACCTGGCTCAAACGAGTAGGGCTGGCCAGATATCCCAAGAGGAAACGGGTTATTTGAAATATATATTTTAATAATTGAACTGGTGGCTATCTTTGCCAATAGGTTTATCATGATAATGGACAACCGAAAAGGGGAAAATTATGACTGCTCTGGTTCCTCCACATGGAGGGGAACTGTTACCGCTTCTCATTCGCGAAGAGGAGCGGGAGGTAGCTTTAGCTGAAGCCAAGACCTTACTTCAAGTTAAGCTAAGCTCAAAAGAGACCTCAGACCTGATAATGCTAGGCATTGGTGCATTCAGTCCTCTCGGTGGCTTCATAGGCAAAAAGGACTATGAGAGCGTTGTTAACACTATGCACCTAGAGAGCGGCTGCCTCTGGCCTATTCCCATAACTCTCTCCGCTTCCATAGAGGAAGCGTGCGAGATAAAGGAAGGACAGAAGATTACCCTGCTCAGTTCAGATAATCACGAGGTCATGGCCTGCATGACTGTCGAAGAGAAATTCACCTACGACAAGATAGCGGAAGCGAGGCAGGTCTTCGGCACTGATGACGAACACCATCCGGGGGTCAGGAAGATATACGAGCAGGGTGAAGTCTATTTGGCCGGAGCACTAAGGATATTCAGCGAAGGCGGCTATCCACAACGCTTCCCTGAGTATGCTCGTCCCGAAAAAACCAGAGCAATATTTACCGATAAGGGTTGGAAAACCATCGCTGCCTTCCAGACAAGAAATCCCCTGCATCGCTCTCACGAGTACCTGACTAAGATTGCCCTTGAGGTCTGCGACGGTGTTCTCATCCATCCCATCGTCGGCAAACTGAAGGCTGACGATATTCCCGCCGAGGTGCGCATGGAATGCTACAAACAGCTTCTGGATAACTACTATCCGTTGAACAGGGTAGTGCTGAAGGTATATCCCATGGAGATGCGCTATGGCGGCCCGCGGGAAGCGATACTGCACGCCATCATTCGCCAGAACTTTGGCTGTAGCCATTTGATTGTAGGGCGCGACCACGCTGGCGTTGAAAACTACTACGGTCCGTTTGAAGCGCAGAAGATTTTTGACAGCCTCAAGTCAGGAGAGCTATATATACAGCCCTTAAAGCTAGATACCGCTTTCTGGTGCGAAAAGTGCGGCTCCATGGCTTCTCTCAAGACCTGCCCACATGACGCTAAAGACCATTTATCCATCAGCGGGACGCAACTGCGCCAGATGCTTATGCGGGGGGAAAGACCGCCAGAGCAGTATATCCGAAAGGAAGTGGCTGATATTTTGGTCAAATATTATCAAAACAGGGTAAAAGGCTAAATGAATAACGTTATCCTACTCACACTGGACGCTACCAGAAAAGATACTTTTGGCATTTACAATAATAAAAACGGTCTTGCGATATTCATTGATTCGCTAAAAGACCAAGGCATCATATTCGTGCAGGGGCAAAGCACCGCCTCATATATACAAGTACCCTGGCAGATGCTGATTTCAGAGCAATTGAAGAGGGCAGGGAAACTCACCGCCGCATTCCATTCAAACCCTTATATGAGCGATATGTTCGGCTGGAACTGGGGCTGGAACGTTTTTTACGATTCCATGAAGGACGAAGTGGAGTTCAGGATAAGTTACAGAGTGAATCTAATGAATATAAAGAAAAACAACTGGCTGAACTCGTACGCTAGAGGACAGGAATACAAAACATTACTTTTGTGGGTGCACTTCATGGACGTTCATGAGCCGTACATACCGGAGCAAAAATATACAGATATGACAGACTCTTCGCTCTTCCTAAGCCAGGATGAGACGTTCGACCTTTTAAAAAATGAACTTAAGAAGAGAGATACATCCAACCAAGAAAAGATGGCAACGTTACGAAGGCTCTATAATGGGCACGCCAGGGAAATATATACTTATACTCACGACTATGCAAAACTGCGAAATTGTACGTTTGCGACTGGTTTGAGTGGTTTTCCTTTGCTAAGAGGAATAAGGGAGCAGCATTTCTTTCCGTGTAGGAGGCCTTGGTTAACCAAATGAGCGTAATCCCTCACGCATATAATAAGGAGTTGATAAGAGTAGGAATAAGCGAGGAGAGCCTCGACATCTCCAAGTTGATAAAGTCATAAACACAAAAAGGTGAGGAGGTAAGCATGTATATAAAAAAAAGGCCAGAGGAGTCCGTAACTATCCACAAGCCGGCAAAAGCCTATAGTGGATATACTCTCTTTGCACAGCATCACTCAACGGATGCCTGGTTAATAGATATGAAGGGCAGAATTGTACATCGTTGGAAGTTACCCTCTCCACCTGGAGGACCGATCCGTCTACTACCGAATGGTAATCAAATACGTATGGACAAAACATTCAAGGAGCCTACAGCTCACCTTGGCACCGCTGGTGGAAAGCTGGTTGAGGTGGATTGGGGGGGAAATGTTGTATGGAGTTATGAAGACATATATATGCACCATGACTATTGCCGCTTAACGAACGGAAATACCTTGATTAACAGGCATGTAGAAATTCCACGTGAACTAGCAGCTAAGATTAAGGGCGGCATCCCTGGAACAGCATTAAAAGAGGTCATGTGGGGTAACGCTTTTCAGGAAATAACTCCTGAAGGCAAAATAGTCTGGGAGTGGCTAGGGTATGAGCATATGGACCCTGAACTGGATATTCCTTGTACGCTATGCCCTTTGGTCATCTGGGGTTACGTCAACGGTATAGATGTATTACCAAATGGCGATATTGTAGCTAGCTTTCGTCACCTGAATAATATAATGATTATCAATAAAAATACCAAAGCCATAAAGTGGCGGTGGGGTTACAAGGAGCTTGGGCATCAGCACAATCCAACGGTGCTCAATAACGGTAATATTCTGGTATTTGATAATGGATTCCATCGACTATGCAAAGGTCCTATAAACACAGAAGGCTATTCCCGAGTCTTAGAAGTCAACCCGAAAACCGGTAAGATCGAGTGGGAGTATAAAGATGAATTCATATATAGATTTTTCTCAGTGTTCTGCTCCAATGCTCAACGATTGGCAAATGGTAACACTCTCATTTGTGAGTCGTCAAAGGGAAGAATATTTGAGGTAACATCAGATAAGGAAATAGTCTGGGAATTCATTAGCCCATTTTATGGATTTCACGAACGTAGGGGTTGGACTAATATGATGTTTCAAGCATATAGATACGGACATGAGTATCCGGGTCTTCAAGGTAAGTTACTGGATCCTGACAGATTTGAGTTTACGGTACAGGAAAGAGGCAAGGATGAGACTAAGGAAATAAGTCAAATACCGGAGGAAACGAAGGAAAACCGCCGCCTTAGGATGCTAGGATATTAAATCTTTAAGAAGGTATTTTGTAAATGGTGATTGAACTTGTTGAGATTGGTGATAGCGTTGTGAATGGAGATGTCTCCAAAGCGGCAGAGCTTGCTCGGAAAGCATTAAATGCCAACATGTCAGCCAAGAAAATTATGTATGAGGGCCTTGTTCCAGCGATGAAGAAAGTAGGTGAGCTCTTTGAAAAGGGTGAATACTATTTCCCTGAGTTACTATTAGCAGGAGAGGCCATGAAAGCAGCTCTGGAGCACTTAAGCCCAGCATTAATTAAAGGAGAGATCGCCTCCGCTGGTAAATATGCTATAGGAACCGTCCAAGGCGACGTTCATGACATTGGGAAAAATATCGTAATAATGATGTTAAAAGCAAACGGATGGGAAGTAACAGACTTGGGTGTGAATGTGTTCCCGAAAGATTTCTGCTCGGCGGTAAAATACGGTGACTTCCAAATCTTAGGCATGTCATCCCTGCTTACTCTGACTATGCCTCACATGACTGAGACAATAGAAGCTTTAAAGGAAGCCGGCTTGAGAGACAAAGTCAAAATAATGATTGGTGGCGCACCAGTAACACAGGAGTTCGCGGATAGGATTGGGGCTGATGCTTATTGTCGCGATGCCGTGGAGGCAGTAAACAAAGCGGAAAAACTAGCGAGTAGGTCCCAAGAGAATTAAAATGCAAAAATTAACCAATTCAGAACGAGTAATCAAGGCGCTTAACCTTGAGGAGCCTGATGTTGTTCCCACTTTCGAAACTATCATTGACCCAAAGGTGCGAAATGCTATATTACCCGGTGCTTCTTACGAAGATTTTGTTGAATTTATGGACTTAGACGCAGCTGTATATTACCAAGAAGCCTATGACAGATATGAGACTTTGGATAAAGCTAAGGGAATCATCCGAGATAAGTTTGGTGTAATCAAATGCCATACCACAGAAATTGATGCCGTTCCAATCGAAGCAGCTATCAAGTCGGAAAAGGATCTTGATAACTATGTCCATCCTGACCCGAATGTACCTTGGAAATACAAAGCTCTTGAGGCAGCAGTGAAGAGATTTAAGGGCCAGAGGTCAGTTATCGCTACCGTCATGGGCGTTTTTTATCAGGTTAATGAAATACGGGGAATGGCTGACCATTTTATGGATGTCGTCAGGAATCCCGAATTGATAGAGCGTCTCAATGAAATCGTCCTCAACTATAATCTGCAATACATCAAGAATTGCATCGAGGTAGGAGTCGATATTATTTGGGTTACTGGTGACATTGCCACCACGATTGGCCCTATGGTATCCCCAAAACTAATTGAAAGATTCGAGATACGTCCATTGAAGGCAATGGTTGACGAGTGCAAGAGCCAAAGTGTTCCTTGTCTTAAACACACCGATGGCAATATCTGGGCAGTCTTTGACATGCTCGTTGGCACTGGGATTGCTGGAATCCACCCGATCGACCCGGAAGCTGGAATGGACATCGGCGAAGCCAAAGCTAAATATGGTGATAGAATTTGTCTTATGGGTAATGTTGACTGTGGCGCTATATTGAGTTGGGGAACCGAGGAAGAAGTGGTACGGGAAGTAAAAAAATGCATCAAGAAGTCTGGTATGGGCGGAGGGCTAATCTGTAGCTCGAGCAACTCGATTCACTCTGGGGTTAAACCGGAGAACTACGTGGCTATGGTCGAGGCCATTAGAAAATATGGTAAATACCCTCTGGCATTGTGACCTGTCTACCCAAAACTGGTAATGCTAGCCTGTAGACTAAAAAAGGGATGAATAGTCAGAAAAATCTGCTGCAGGTTGCTGCTTGATTTAATCTAGTAACTCAACGTCCAGAGTTTTTACGTGGAGGAGCTACTCATTCGAATTAACTTAAAGGAGGCAGGAAACAAGATGGGTATATTTGAAGATTTGGGTGTAACACCAATTATTAACCTAGTTGGGACAGCAACCCGTTACAGCGGCACTTTGATGAAAAAAGAAACGATTGAAGCTATGTCGGAGGCAGCATTGCATTCGGTTCGCATGGATGAGCTTCAGGCAGCAGCGGGTAACATTATAGCCAGAATCACGGGGGCCGAAGCCGCCTATGTTACCTGCGGTGCTTCGGCCGCGCTTCTGTTGGGTACTGCAGCCTGCTTGACGGGCCTTGATGTTGGTCTCATGAATCATTTACCCGATACCAGTGGTATACCCAATGAGGTTCTTATGCCCCAGCATCAGATGAGTGGCTATATTCGGGTTATAGAGGCCACCGGTGCCAAACTGGTCAGCGTTGGCATACCTAATGATACCAGTCCTCCTGGCCGGGTTCACATACACAGAATTTGGGAAATAGAGTCAAATATAACAAAGAGAACCGCAGCCATTTGCTATGCTTATCTTACTGGCAATCATCCGCCTCTGGAGGAAGTAATTAATGTGGCCAAAAAATACAGCATACCGGTTATAGTTGATGCAGCAGGACAGGTTCCACCGGTATCAAATTTACGCAAGTTTATCTCCATGGGTGCTGACCTAGTTGCTTTTAGCGGTGGAAAGGGCCTCCAGGGGCCCCAAGCCAGCGGTATTTTGTGCGGACGTAAGGACTTGATAAGCGCAGCGGCTTTACAGAATCTGGATATGGCGGAGGCTTCATTTGAAACTTGGAACCCACCTCGTTCCTTGATACCCAAAGAAAGATTGGCCGGACTACCCCTGCAGGGAATTGGCCGAGGTCTTAAGGTAACGAAAGAAGCAATCGTTGGTCTGGTTACTGCTCTTAGAATTCTTACCGAAGAAAAATCTTTGGAAATACTGGAAAAGCGCAAGAAGTGGCTGCAAAATATTGCCACTTGCCTTCGTACTATTAGAGGAGTAGAGACTGAAACAACGGAGACCTCACCAGGAGGCCATCCCATACTTAAGTTGAGGATTAATGAATCCCAAGCTGGCTGCAGTACTGTGGACGTTATAAAAATACTAAGAAATGGCTCTCCACCTATCTACGTTATTGAACAGTACGCACATGAGGGGCTATTGATAATTCATTCTATTAATTTGAATGATGAAATTATAGAGCTGGTAAAAAAACGCCTCCGTTCCGCTTTAATGAAAGAATCGGACAAATAACCAGGCTAAGGAGAATCAAGTGAAAAAGAGAATCGGTTTAATCGGATTTGGAACTATTGGACATTATATCTTTAATAGAGTACTAGAAAGTGATTTGATGGATATAAGTTTTATATTGGAAACAGATCATTCAAAAATTCAACAGATAGACTCTAATCTGTTACTGCCCTCGTTAGATGCTTTGCACGAAAGAGCTACTGACTTAGTTGTTGAAGTAGCCAATGCGAAGGCGCTATCGGAACTAGGCCCCAAAATTCTTAAACACCACGATCTTCTGTTATTTTCTCTTTGCTCCTTCGCTAATAAAGAATTTCAGGAAGAAATGGAGATTATGGCAACTGAATTAGGGAGAAAGATATACATTCCCCATGGCGCGATAGTTGGTCTGGATGGTATTCACGATGGAAGGAAAGTCATTGATAGAGTGTGCATAACCACTACTAAGAACCCTAAAAACCTTGATGTCGCGCCGGAAATTAAAGCAGTGACCACGCCGACAGTTCTTTACGATGGCCCCACTAGAGGTGCCTGCCTACAATTTCCGCGCAATGTTAATTCCCATGCTTCCATTGCTTTAGCCGGATTAGGCTTCGATAGGACCTGGTCTAAGATAATTGGCGATCCTGATACAAACAAAATGACCCACATCATTGAAGTGGAAGGAAATGGACTTCACTGGAGAATACTTGTGGAGAGCACCCCTACGGGTAGAGTGTCTGGTGCTTACACACCTGAATCGGCTTATCAAACCTTAAGACGTATCTGCGTAGAGGAACGCGGCCTCCAAATAGTCTAATTGTTTCAGGTGCTGCATTCACGTTTGTCCTTTTAGTAGTATCGTTAGGTTAGGAAAAACTGATGGATTATAGATAAAAGAAAATGAGGTTTCTTATATGACTTCTACACATCTAGTTTCGCCACATGGAAAGGAGAACGTCCATCTGAGTAATTCAGTAGAAAGGAAGTGATTGATATTCTAATAAAGTATTACAAAAGCAGGGGGATGCCGAATGAAAAATGTGATTTTGTTGACATTGGATGCATTTAGAAGGGATTCTTTAGGTTGCTATGGTAATAAAGATGGATTAACTCCATTCATTGATTCATTGAGGGATAAATGCCTTATATTCAGTAAGGTACAAGCTACAGGACCTTATACACAAGCATCTTTTCCCGGTATACTTACTGCATCACATTACTTAGAATATGGGGAACCTAGTGGACTCTCGCCGAAACGGACCCTGATTTCCGAGCCCTTAAAGAAGGCTGGTATTGCGACAGCCGCTTTTCATTCCAATCCTTACCTTAGTGAATTGGCTGGGTGGAATCGTGGCTGGGACATATTTTATGACGCTATGGAAGAAGAATATGGACCAAGAACGCCTTTTTTAAAAGGAAACATGATAAATAATAAAGTGAAAAAATGGTTGCATATACATATCACTAGCAGAGAATATGAGCCATTTTTTCTTTGGGTTCATTATATGGACGCCCATGAGCCCTATATTCCAAAAAAGAAATACTTAGAAATGATTGATCTGCCCGTTGACATTAGTGAAGATTATATGTTTAGCCTTTTCAGAAACACGCTTCTGAGAAGAGACGTGTCTCACTTGGAAGAAGTGGTACTCTTAAAGAAACTATATAATGCAGGGATTCTCGGAGTAGATAATCACGTTGAAGAATTTTTTAATATACTAGAAGAGTTCAATATATTAAAAGATACTTTGATAATAATAACCTCTGATCATGGTGATGAATTTGGAGAACATGGAGGTCTTTCCCATGACGATAAGATGTATTCAGAACTGATAGATGTACCGCTCCTTTTCTTTGATTCTGCTAGGAACGGAGAGCAAGTCTGTGATACACTCGTCAGTACCATTGATATATCGCCAACTATCCTATCTTTGTTTGGTTTAAAATCAGTGGCAAATTTTGAAGGTCGGAGTTTGTTACCTCCTAGTGATTATTACCAAAAGGGAGTTTTTGGTGAAGCTGTATACCAGAAGAGTCCATTTCGGGGAGACCCAGACCGAGGCCCTGATATGAATAGAGATATTTACTTTTACCGCGAAAATGATCTTAAGATAATATATCGTGCCAATCCTGATAGCTGGGAAATGTATGACCTTAAAAGCGATCCTAAAGAAGCCCACAATATAGTTAATAGTTCAGATAAGGCAGATGAAATGAAATCCTGTTTGGAACCAAGAGTCAGAAGGTGGGAGAAAGGTCAAGAAGGAGATAAAAATGACTAATCAGGAAAAGGGATGGCGATGCTCTCAAGCAATTGAAAAATCAAAGGAAGTGATACGACAGGCATTTAAGGACTATAAGATAGAAGATATAGCTATTACCTGGACAGGAGGTAAGGACAGCACATTAACCTTGTGGATCATCCGTCAAGTATGTAAGGAGGACGGCATCACAGTGCCCAAAGTCATGACTATTGATGAGTATGACTCGTTTCAAGAGATTCATGACTTTATTGATAATTATGCCAAAGAATGGAAATTAGATCTTGAATGGTGCCGCAATGACGATGTCATAAAAGCAGCTGGTGGCAAGCTGAACGCTATAGTTAAGGTTAAGGATCTCAATGAAAGGAATCAAGCTGAGCTAAAGCGCATCGGTTTTGCAGAGGAGAGGTTCCCTTTTGAGGCGGAATCATACGTTGGTAATCATCTAATGAAAACAGTAATGTTAAATATGTATATTGAGAAGTATAATATAAAACTGATCTCTCAGGGTCTACGGAGAGACGAGCAGTCAGCTAGAGCTTTGGATGATTATTTTGAAAGGAAGGAAGCTGCCCACTTAGTTCCAGAGCATATGCGCGCAAAGCCAATTCTGCACTTCACAGAGAGGTTGCTCTGGGAAACTTATAAGACTTACAGGATTCCTTATTGTATCCTCTATGAACAAGGCTACCGTTCGCTCGGTGCAAAGAGTACAAGCGCCATAGCTGAACCCGGAGTACCAGCATGGGAGCAAGATCTTGAGAATACCCCGGAGCGGGCTGGCAGAAGACAAGATAAGGAAAAAATGATGTCTCAGTTACGAAAGTTGGGTTATATGTAAGCATATTATTTAACTATTTCGTTTGTAGCAAATAGATGGCCAGAAGAACAAATACTATGCCATTTGGGGAGGTAATAGCCCTGAAGCGGTGTGGCAGGAAATAGGTGGAGGGTTTCCAGGAGAGCATTTCTGGCTGCATAATTTAAATACCTGGGACGGAGTTACACAGTTTGGACTGGTAATAGGTTGTGCTTGTGCTTATCTGGCCCTGCTAGGTGCCGCTATAGCATTTCTCTGGGAGAAGCCGCAGCCTTACGGATGGATACTTGTCTCGCTTTTTGTTGCCTTAATGATCACATTATCGGCGCTAGGTATATATCATGTTTAAGTGATTAAGGATATCGAAGCGTGATAGCAGGCATTGATATTAACATATTTTCCATCCTTTTCCTCATCTTCATCGGATTCGGCGCTGGAATTATAAGTGGCTTTGCTGGTGTTGGCGGTGCTTTTGTTGTGACACCGGCACTGATTATACTTGGTTTCCCGGCCAACTTAGCCGTTGGAACCAGTCTTATCTGGGTGATGGGCAACTCCGTAATTGGTGCCTTCAGGCATAGAAAACTAGGCAATGTCGACAGGCAGCTGGGACTGGTCATGATTATCGCTGCCATGAGTGGCGTGGAGGCGGGGGTAAGATTACTCAACTGGACTAGAAATATCGGTTTGGCTGATGAAATCGTGCTCTCTATTTCCATATGTATGCTGCTTATAGTTGGTATATATACATTGTCGGAGTGCCGCCAGAGGAAGAAACAGCTTGATACGATGCTGGCCAGAGAAGAAAAACTACCATCGGCTATGAAGGCCACATTTTTATCACAAAAGCTGCAAAGTATTAATTTGCCCCCGATGATATGCTTTGCTAAATCAGGAGTCACTATATCCCTCTGGATTATATTGGCTTTAGGCTTCCTTATCGGTATGCTGTCAGGCCTTATCGGTGTTGGCGGCGGGGTTATTATGGTACCCTCCTTGGTTTATCTCATCGGGTTGCCGTCCTTCATGGCGGTGGGCACCGGTCTATTTCAGATAGTCTTCTCTGCCGCCTATGGCACTATTCGGCACGCTATGAGTGGCAACATCGTGATTTTTGCTGCCCTCATCATGTTGGTTGCCTCAAGCATCGGCGTACAATGCGGGGTGTCGGTTACCCGCTATGTCCGCGGTTTAGCAGTGAGGTATATTTTAGGCGCTTCAATTCTAATATGCGCTATAGGTACTATCCTCAAACTATCAAGTATTCTGCTGGAGAAAGTGGCCGCTTTGCTTGAGATAGCCTCATCAATCGTTACCTTCGGTGGCATGGGTATAGTAGTGATAATGATTGAAGTACTGTTTATAATGGGTATTCGTTATCGCCGCGGTCAGCATATACCAGTCTGGATAAGGTCATTTGTGACTGTAGAGAAGTAGGAGGAAGGAGATTATGCAGCTCTTCACACTAAATTAACTCTTTACGACACACGATTCATCTTACCGTGTAATAAAAAAGTCAAACGTACGCTATTAGCTTCATTACGTCTAATGAACTAGTTTTAGCTTCGTGTTAGCTTTTGCGTTTCTTGAGGGTTGATAGGTAACAAGCTAATAGAAGATTATTGGCTTTGAAGGATGTCAATTTGAGCGTAATAATGTTATTAGATGTAAATTGACTGACGAGGGTCTTGTTAAGGCTAACATTTTTGTAATAAAAAGTCATTACACCAAAGGCAAAAAGTCCTACACGATTTTACGCTTCAAGGAAATATTCCTTATTCATTGAAGCAATCAAGTGTGAACATTAGTGAATATACAAGTGCTTTCTTACGGTTTGGTAGTGGGTCAATTTGAATATGGTAGGAGAAAAGTAATGCTTGACAGGGTGCTTGACAAGCGTGTTATACTTAAAATATGCAAAAGCGGTCAAGTAAGAGAAAAGACATAAATGAGATAGCAAGTTCTATTATAGAACAGGCTACTGAGAATGACAATGGCAAGAATCCTGCTGCTGTTGCCTTGGGTAGGCTTGGAGGGCTTAAAGGGGGTAAGGCTAGAGCTGAGAAGTTGTCTTCTGAAAGGCGTAGAGAAATAGCAAGGAAAGCTGCGCAAAGTAGATGGGCAACTGCAAGGGGAGAATAATGGCAGATAATAGCAATCTAGCGAAACCCAAGAAAACCGAAAAGGAAGAAAGGACTAAGTTAATTAAACTAGCGGCGGTTGTCGCGGCAAATCGCAAAAAGCCGTTGTTAATCATGTTCTATCCGGTGCATAGCCAAATCAGTGAGGAGCAAATTGAATTATTGCATACTGCCTTGAATTCAGGCGGGGTAAAAATAACTGAACCTCTAAATAGCCTAGATGTACTAATTCATACTATTGGGGGTGACCCTGTCGCAGCATATCGTTTGGCACAAGTGATAAGGGATTTCACCCAAGAAGCTACTTTCCTAGTGCCAGAATTTGCTTACAGCGGTGGCACATTAATCTGCTTATCAGGCGACAGCATTCTACTCGGTAATCATGCGGTTTTATCGCCTATTGATATTACTTTATATAGAAGATACGTTAGAGAATCAGGAGACACAAATCCACAATTTCGTGAGGAGGAAGATTCTGATACCGAAGTAGAACTAGTAGCTATTGACCACTTCATCAAAGTAGCGACTCAAGCTAGAATAGACATCGAGACTGAATTTCGTAAAAAGAAGATGAAACTAGCAAATTCACAAGTAGAGCAAGCTATGCTCTGCAAAATGATAGACCAAATGGGTGTCAGTGAAATTGCCAAGTTTTTTAGAGAAAAGAATATCACTCAAGAATACGCCAGGGAACTCCTTAGATGTTATATGTTCAAGGATGCCATATCGCCAGAAAATATGGAGACGATTTTAAGACGTTTAGTTGTTGAGGCACCCTCACACGAGTTCTCTATGGATTATCACATTTGTAAAGATGTGGGACTGAAAGTTAAAGAAATGAACGAAGAACTATCTGACTATTGTAGTGAATTACTGAAGCAATTAAAGAAAATGGCAAGGGAGCGTTTAATCTGCGAATATGTAGGTGGTAGCCCGCTTGCATTTTTTCAGTATTTCCCCTACACTGTGTCTCCGGAAAGGGAAATCATCGAAACAGAGGAGCTTGCGTTAACGCAGGAGGCATCAAATGGGAATCGGAAAGGAATTGGAAATGGGAAACAACGGAAGAAAAACATTCCTAAGAAAGGGCAGGATGCTCGACCCTGAATCATTGCGTGAACTCCAAGAAAAATTAAGGAAACAAGCCCTAGAGAGTCTGGAGTTGAGGGATGGGCATTCTATCAAAGAATTACTTAAGGATGCCCGAAAAGCGAAAATAACTAAACTTTAGTTTTGGAACTAAGGTAGTGATAAAAAGGCAGTTTCTTGACTGCCTTTTTCTTTACATTGAAATATTTATCAAAATAACCCTAAAACACTTGACAATGCTTAAGCGGTCATGTATAATATAGCTGAAATGAACAAATTGAGTCTTGAGAAACAAACCCAAGTCATAAGAGCTTTAGTTGAGGGTAGCTCAATCCGCGCTACCTGCCGTATGACGGGTGCCGCCAAGGGCACGGTTACTAGGCTTTTAGCTTCGGTTGGCGCTGTTTGTTCTAAGTATCAAGATGAACACTTAAGAGATTTACCATGCACAACTATTCAGTGTGATGAAATATGGTCATTCTGCTACGCCAAACAAAAGAATGTGCCGGAGGATAAACAGGGGCAATATGGCTATGGTGATGTCTGGACATGGACAGCGATTGATGCCGACACTAAATTAGTCCCCTCTTGGCTAGTAGGTTTACGTGATGCTGGCTATGCTTATGAGTTTATGCTTGACCTGAAAAGCAGACTAGCTAATAGAGTGCAGATTACTACTGATGGTCATAGGGTATATCTAAATGCAGTTGAAGACGCTTTTGGGTCTGAGGTTGACTATGCCATGTTGGTCAAGTTATATGGTCAAGTAGTAGAGAGTGAGACAAGATACAGCCCGGCTCTATGTATCGCTGCCAATCCTACTATAATTCAGGGTAATCCCGACCCCGATAAAATATCAACTAGCTTTGCAGAGCGCCAAAATCTTACAATGAGAATGAGCATGAGAAGATTTACTAGGTTAACCAATGCCTTTTCTAAAAAGGCTGAGAACCTGGAACATGCTGTAGCTCTACACTTTATGTATTATAACTTTGTCAGACCACACAAGGCGCTTGCTAATCCATATCCAAGAACACCAGCTATGGCAGCAGGGGTCACTAACCGTATTTGGGCGATTGAGGATATAGTCAACCTAGTGGTGTAGGATAATACAGCTCTCTGTGAGGTATAATAGCGCTTGTACTACATCACCCATACTCGCTATTGCTACGTTTTTCGATGTATTATTGGGTGTTACACCATATTGACACGCATACTAGCTTATCATATGATAATAGTATCATCGCTGGTGGGTAACACCATCAGCTCCCCCAGGGTTACGACTTTGGGGGTTTTTTATTATGAAGCATGTTGTTTTTTTGGTTGATGGTTTTAATCTTTATCACTCAATAGAAGATGTTGAGAGAACAGAAGGTTACTGCTATAAATGGCTAGACATGCATTCTTTATGTAAGTCATTCATGTACCTGTTTGGGAAAGAATACGACTTACAGAAAATATTCTACTTTACAGCCATTGCTTATTATACTTTTAATCAAGATAAAATAAAGCGCCACGAGACTTATATTAGATGTTTGGAATCCAAGGGAATAGAGGTAATCAGGGGACGATTCAGAGAAAAAACCCAATTCTGCCCGCTTTGTAAGAAAGAGTATATGGGGCATGTTGAAAAACAAACTGATATTGCCATAGGCAGCAAATTACTGGAATTGTTATACGCCAACGATGACAGTCATTGTGAAGCATTTGTGTTAGTTACTGGTGATTCCGACCTAGCACCCGCCATAAGAACTGCAAAAAGGGTAATGCCTAGCGTAGATATTAGATTTGCCTTCCCAGTCAATCGGAAAAGTGATGACTTGTTGAGGTTAGCCCCCTCATCCTTCAAATTAAGAAGTGGACATTATAAAGCCAATCAACTCAAGGACCCAGTGAGATTAACTGACGGAACTTTACTCCATAAACCAACATGCTGGTAATCTTGTCTGACCTCTCGCCATTCTCAAATTGACCCACTACCTACGGTTTACTTCCATTGAATAATAGTCTGAATTGTGCAGTTCAGGTCATATGTGCTTGAATTGTGTAGCAGGTCCCCTTAGAATGTAAGAGCAAAAGCCAGTTTAAAAGTTCTACCTATCGTACAGTACCGCCCACCACATTATCTGTACCCGTATTTACTTGAGGCAACTCTCGACGTACTGGACGAAGTCATCTATCGTGGCAAACTGGCTCATCCTGTCGATGTCAACCTCAATGTTAAAGGCGTTCTCCACGGCAACGATAATCTGTACCCAGTGCAGTGAATCCGCCTTTATGTCCTTTAATGCCGTCTCCGGGCCGATTTCATCGGCACTGCAGTGAGCAATCCGGGCGATTATTCTCTTTATCTCGTCTAGAGTAGACATCCTGCCTCCTCCTGAGGTACTTTATAAAGCCACGGCCACACTGGCCTAAGTTGAGATAGTTTTCTGGACTTTCTCCAGCTCAGCGCGAAGCGTAGCCACGAAGTTACTTTCCACGGCAAGCTTCGCCTGCTTGATGGTACCGACAATCTGGGGGGCACGGCTGGCACCGTGAGCGATAGCGGCAACGCCAGCCACCCCCCACAGCGGCCCACCTCCCATGACCACGCCGGGGCTCATCAGCCGGTAAAGTTGGCTCGTTACTCTCTCCAGGTCTGCCGGCGAGAGTTTTGCCTTCAGTTCCCCGGCAAGCCAGTGATTAACCGCTCTGCCGAGACCCTCACAGAATTTGACCAGGATATTGCCCACAAAACCGTCACAGACAATAACATTTACTTTGCCAGAAACAATATCCATGCCTTCGACATTGCCCATAAAGTTCAGTCCGCTTTTCTTCAGCAGCGGGTAAGCTTCCTTGGCAAAATCATTGCCCTTGCCCTCCTCAGCCCCCACATTGAGGAGGCCAACCGTCGGATTATCAATGCCCAGAAAGCTCCGGGCATAGACACTGCCGATGACGGCAAAATTGACCATCTGGTAGGGCTGGCAACCCACGTTAGCGCCGAGGTCCAGAACCACCGTTTTAGGGGACAAGCCAAGGAACGCTCCCCCGGCCACAGGCCGCTCGATGCCCGGTAAAGTCCCCAGATATTGAAGAGCGCAGACCATGACAGCACCGGTGGAACCAGCACTGAGCATAGCGTCGGCCTCTCCCTCTTTAACCAGCCTGGCCGCCACCGCCATTGAGCTGTCAGGCTTGCGCATCACGGCCATGGCCGGCTGCTCCCCATCCACAATTGTCTCGCTGGCTTCAACCAGACGGACCGGCAGGTTGGTGATGTCAATTTTACTCATCTCGCTTTCGACTTCGGCTCTGGGTCCGGTCAAGATGATTTCCACCCCCAAATCCCTGGCCGCCTGCACGGCGCCGCTAACTATCTCGGCGGGGGCAAAATCACCACCCATCGCATCAACGGCCACCCTCACTCGCTGACTGGTATCGCCTGACTTTCCCATATTACCTCCTTTACCTACCAGGTATGGTTTATCGCATCCACGTGGCAGACTTCATGACAGTTCCGCGCCAGGTCCTGGCGGCAAGCCTCATACCCAGGGCACATCATGGCCAGCCTCTTCCTGACCTCCTCCTTCACTCTGGCCTTCATCTGCCCGCCGTCATCTGCGGTTACGGCAAAAATCCCTGCCGGACATGCCGACACACATTCACCACAGCCGTCGCAGCGAGCGTTATCAATGGTGATGAAGTAATTGCCCGTGCCGTCGCTGTAACCGTACTGCACCTTTGCCCTGACGGCGGCCGACTTGCCCTGACACCTGTCCCGGGCAAATAGTGCTGCCCCCAGCGCCCCGATGAGCTGCGGGTCCTCGCTGAGGACAGGCTCAAGGCCCACCTTTTCCCGCAACTGCACCACCATCCCCCGGTTCTTGGCGATGCCACCGGTGATGGTGAACTCTTTCTCAATGGAAACTCTTCTGAGCAGGTTGAGGCAGCGGGTGGCGATGGCCTCATTCAACCCCGCCAGAATGTCTTCTTTGCTGGCTCCCCGGCGCCGGTAGGCGATGGCCTCCGATTTGGCGAAGACGGCACAGATGGTGTTGAAAGGGATAGCCTTATCTGCCCTCAGGGCAGCGTCCCCAATCTCTTCCAGAGGCAGGTTTAACACCTCGGATATCATCTCCAGGAAACGGCCGGTACCTCCGGCACACTTATCGTTCATGATGAAGTTGGTCACCCGGCCGTCAGCATCGCAGTTGATTGCCTTGCAGTCCTGCCCGCCCATGTCGAGAATGGTGCGGACCTCCGGGAAATACCAAGTGATGCCCCGGGCGTGGCAGCTTATCTCGGAGATGTTCTCGCTGGCAAAGGGGACAAGCACCCTCCCATATCCGGTAGCCACGATATATTTCATTTCCTTCAGGGAAAGTCCGGCCCCCTGTAACACTTTCTCCATGGTCATCTGCGAGGTCTTGACACTCTCCGGGCCGGTATCGCATATCACCGAGGAGACAATGGCGCCGTCGTTCATCACCACCGCCTTGGCCGCCCGTGAGCCAATATCAATGCCAGCGACTATCACCTGTTTACACCTTTCTCTATGTTCTCCTGGGCGACAACAGCGGCACCAAGCGCCGCCACCAGCTGCGGGGCGTCTGGAACAAAAACCGGGAACCCAAGTTCATCTGCCAGTATCTTGATTAGCCCTCTGTTCTGCGCCACGCCGCCGGTTACGGCCACATCACGCTCGATGCCGATTCTTTTGCACAGCGAGATAATCCGGCTCACCACGGAATAGTAAATACCGGCGACGATGTCTTCTTTGGGCGTGGGGGGTTCGCGGTGGACGTGAGAGATTACCTCAGACTCGGCAAACACAGCACAGGTACTGGTAATGTCAGCCCTCCCTTTCGCCTGAAGGGATAACTTGGCCATCTCTTCCAGAGGCATCTGCATCAGCTTGGCCATCTGCTGCAAAAAAATGCCGGTGCCGGCCGCACACTTGTCTTGGTTCACCCAGTCGTTCAGGCGTCCGCGGTCGTTAATCTTGATAACCGTGCTGCTCTCGGCGCCCATATCGATGGACAGGCGCACCGACGGGAAAAGGCGGTGCACACCGCGGGCCAGGCAGGTGGTCAGCGATTTCGACTGCTGGCTGAGCGAAACGTCCCTGCCGCCGACGCCGGTGGCAACGACGAAAACGTCATTATCCCGCTTTAAACCGGCCCGTTTGAGCGCCTCGGCAACGGCTGCCTCAGCACTTGACTCAGCTTCATCGCCAGAGGTCACGACACTGGTGGCGATAACCCGGTCGCCATCCAGGACGACCGCTTTCGTGGTCAGGCTACCAATATCTATACCCAGCGCTCTCATGCCGAAGTCACCTAACGGTCTTCCAGCAGCTCGAAGAACTGCTCCATTTTCTCACGTATCTCCGCCTCGGAGTTAATCGTCGGGTCAACGATGTCACAGTCAATGGTCAGCACCGGCACATCAACCTCATTGAGCAAATCTTTGAACAATTTTACCGTGGCACAGGTGTGCCGGCAGCCCATAAACGCCCAGTAGACAGCACCGTCAACCTGGTACTGCTCGGCACAATCAAGAAGGTCCTGCAATGCCTCCTGGCCCAGAGGGCCATACATGCTCCGCCTTTCCGGTATCATGGCCGCCTTCCTGGCCACGCTTTCCAGCGGCTTTGACGGGTCCAGCCTGCCCTCGGCCCAGCGGGTAAAGAGCGGCTCGACCACGCTCACTGCGCCGTATTCCTGCCCGATTTTCTCCAGGAACCCCGTCAGATACATCGGGGGCACAAAAAGGGTCATCAGGCGGAACTTTTCTGGGGAAACTGCCCCCTTTCCCTCACGAATCATTGCCGCCAGCTCATCGCGCCGTGCCTCCAGATAGGCAATGGCCTCCGGCTGGCCGGGACAGAGGTAGTCGACTGTCAGCAGTTGCAAAAAGCCCTGGTTGGGGAATGGGGACGGCACCGCCTTACGCAGTTCGCCGATTTCCCGGAACAGTGCCATCTGATAGTCCATCTTCTGCACAATGTCGGAAAGCCTGTCCCAGTCCATCTTTCGCCCCGATTTCTCCTCAAGAAAACGTATCATGTCCTCCAGCTCGCCCACCAGATATTTGTCTTCCGCCGCGCTGCGCTGGAAGGGATGGTCAAGGAAAAACCCGGGGCATTTGTTCAGCTCCATTATCAGCTCGCCGCTCTTGGCCGTGTTATCGCAAATCAGATTGGACCAGAGCATGGCATCGGGCCGGGGCAGCACGCCCAGAGCGAAGGCGCCAGCCAGGCCACGGTGCGGAGAACAGATTTCCGGGACCAGCCCCAGCTCGGCACCGGCGGATAAAAGCTCTGCCTGCTCACCGAGGAACAGCGCCATCATCCAGGTGGTCATTTCCGTGTGCATGGGCACAATGTCCATGGCGTATAGAATCTCGCTGGGGAAAAACACGGTATGGGCGGCAATGAACCCGCCTTCATCATGGGCATTCAGCAGGCGGGTGTAGTAATTGGCCAGCATCTTGTAGTACAGGGTCTCGCTCTCTGGCGCGTCCGGGTTTGCCTGATTCATCCGCGTGATTACCCGGCAGGCCCGTATTATGGCTTCTATTTTATTTTTCTTGGTCCCGGCGGTGGTCACTAGCTTTTCCTCGCCTCCAGCATTTCCAGAAAGGCCTGCACCCTGGTCTGAATCTGCCCCGACCCCGAGGTGCCGTACTCCACGTCAAGCGCCAGCACCGGTACACCGACCTCTTTCAGCCTGTCCCCGAGCAGCGGCAGGTCGTGGGCATAGGGGACGCAGTAGCGGATTATCTGGCTGATAACACCATCAACCCTGAATTCCTTGACCAGATTGAGGATACGATTGAACCTCTCATCAGAGGGCACCATGCGGGCACAGGGAAAATTGCTCAGATAGCGCCTGGCGATGGCCTGGACAGGACTCTGGTTCTTCTCCAGCACCACCGG
This sequence comes from Dehalococcoidales bacterium, assembly GCA_034409565.1. Taxonomy (GTDB): domain Bacteria; phylum Chloroflexota; class Dehalococcoidia; order Dehalococcoidales; family RBG-16-60-22; genus E44-bin89. The sequence continues at coordinate 27,560 of DAOUMS010000016.1, read as the reverse complement.
GTCAGACCAGTAGCGGGTGCTGGTGCAGAGCTCATCGGTTACCACCAGCCCTCCCTGCGACTCTATCGATTTTATGAATTCGGGGTTGTTCATCACGCTGCCCACCACCATCAGCCGCGCCCGCCCTTTGTGGGTAACACTAGATTTCTCCAATTCCGCAAGGAACTGTTCCAGCCACTGGTTGAATATCTCTTTGGGCATGCGGAAACTGGCATTGAGCACCTCCATGGTCTCGGCGCCGGAAATAGGCGGCGCGTCAGCCTTCCGCAGCTCGTAGAGCTGCTTCAGCAGGGCCCTCGCCCGGTTGAATACCTCTATTGAATGAAGCAGTCGCGCATCGGCTATTTTCTGCCCCAGGAATTCCTCCAAGTGCTCCTGGAACTGTACCACCTGCTGGTAGTAAAGGCCGTGGGCTTTCTCCGTGTATTTGCGCGGCACGGTAAGGATATGGTGAAACGGCGTCTTGATATAGTACTGCCACAGGTCAAAGAGACGGCGGGCACCGTCACAGGTGGAACCAGCCACCATGCCATCCAGAAACTCGTACTCGCCCCTGAGGCCCATCTGCAGACAGCTACGGGAAAAGGAGCAGTTATTGATGTAGAGGTAGGCGTTGCCATCTTCCAGCTCCATCTCCTGAGAATAGCCGGTAACCCTGACCGGGAGAATCCCCGCCGCGTGTATGATTTCCTCAGGGACGTAGGTGCAGAGCCAGCCAAATACTGGCTTCCCCTGGCGCTTGTGCTCCTGGATTTGCTCGGTATGGGGAAAAGCGGCGTTTATCTGGCGAAAGGGCACCAGCGTCTGCAACTGACCGACCGCTGCCGGCGAAACTTCTGTGACCATAATCAACTATCTGATACTATCTCACCAGGCCGTAAGAGCAACCCAAGAAGCCATTATAACGCCTCAGAGCGCCGCCTTCAAAATTCCAGGTCGGGGTGGAAGCCAACAAATATGGCCCCCGGGCCGGCACCATAGCCCATCACCGGGCTGTACTCGCTGACCAGCACGCGCTGGCAGTCGAAGTTCTGCCGCAGCAGCTGGCTGAAGCGCTCTGCCATCTCGGGGGCGGCGGCGTGCATGAGCATAAAGTGCAAAGATGCCGACCCGGCCTCCGCTTTGATAAGGTCAATCAGTTTCTGGTACCCGGCCTCACGGTTTCTCACCTTGTCCACAAACTCCAGGGTGCCTTCTTCGGTCATGCGGTTAATCGGTTTTATTTTGAACAGGGCGGCCATCCGGGAAGCGAACTTTGACATACGACCGGTGCGGTAAACATAGCGCAGCGTGTCCAGCATCATAACGCCTTTTGTTTTTTGCCTGACCTGCTCGGCAATACTGGCTACCTCGTCCAGATTCTTACCCTGCATGGCCGCTCTAGCCGCCGCCAGCACGATTAGCCCCTGGGCCCCGGCCACCGTTCTGGAATCCATTACTTTTAAGCTAGTCTGTGGTGATTCATTTCGCAGTGTTTCTGAAGCCAACTCCGCCGTCTTGAAATTGGCACTCAACGCCGAGGAGAGGGTAATGTGCAGGATACCCTGTACCCTGGCACTTAATTTACGATATTCCTCAAGGAAATAACCTGGAGTAAGCGCCGAGGTGGTGAATTTATCGGGGTCCTTCTTAATCAACTCGTATGCTTCGGTGGTGCTCAGCGTGACCCCGTCAATATAGTTATGGCCATCAAAAATTATATTGGCGGCGGGGACCACGTTAATCCGATATTCCTCGGCCAGATTTTGCGGAATACCGGCGACGCTGTCCGTCATAACCATTACTTTTGCCATCTCCAGCCCTCCTTAATGGCCTCCCGGCCATTTGAGTTTAAGTAACCAGATAACCACCGTCTACCAGCACCATGCTGCCGGTGATATAACTGGCTAAATCCGAAGCCAGAAACAGAGCCACCCGACCGATTTCATCCGCCTCACCCATTCTCCCCAGAAGCATACGGGACATAAACGCCTTCAACTGCGCTTTCCCTTCGTTACTCGGGGCACCGGAAAACACTGACCGTATCCCCTCGGTGACAATGCACCCCGGGACGATGACATTCACCCTTATGTCATGCCTGCCCAGCTCCCGCGCCAGACTTTTGGTCAGCGTCAGTACTGCGCCTTTCGACGCCGCATAGGCCACCATGCCATCACCCGAAGCACGCATCGCTTCGATGGAGGCGATGTTGATAATGCACCCTCCCCTGCCTTGCGCAATCATTCTCTGGCCAGCGTCGCGGCTGCAGAGCAATGTCCCTTTCAGGTTGACCGAGAGCACGTCATTAAAGTCTTTTTCCGTCATCTCGGCCAGCGGTATTCGGGGATATATGCCGGCATTGTTCACCAGAATATCGATGCCGCCCAGTTCCGCAACTGCCGCCTGCACCATATTGCCTACTTCTGCCTCGTTACTGACATCACACTGCCTGGAGCTGGCCTGATATCCGTAACCGACAAGCTCCTGGCTCGCCTGCTGAGCTTTCTCACCATCGGCATCAACAATAAGCAGGACGGCGCCGGCTTCAGCCAGCCGATAGGCAATGGCCAAACCAATACCCCTGGCCCCGCCGGTAACAACAGCCACCTTCCCGCTCAGGTCGATAAGCTTACTGACCGGTGTATAATCCTTCGGTGAAGTCATGCTCACCCTATCTTTTTAGAATACCTCGGTCTTCTATGTATTATTGATACTCAAACTAACAATTGTCAAATTTCCCTGCTCTCTCAGGTGAGAGTATTATAAAATTGCTTGTTTTGTTACCCTGATTAATTTATAATGGCACCGCAAACGGGGAATAAGGCGATAAGGGGGACGAACATGCCTGACCACCTGAAGGCAATTGCCGAAGCCGTAAAGAACGGGGATGAAAAACTGACCGTCCAGGCCGTTGCTGAGGCGCTAAACGCCAGTATTGACGCCAGTGAAATACTGAGCCAGGGACTGGTGCCCGGCATTCAGGCACTGGGACAACTATTCAAGGACGGACAGGCCTACCTGCCAGAAATCCTTATTTCCGCCCGCGCCATGAGGAGTGGCACGGAGAAGTTACGGCCACACCTCGCCGGTACGGAAGTCCAGAAGAAGGGCACCGTGGTCATCGGCACCGCCGAGGGCGATATGCATGATATCGGCAAGAACCTGGTCAAGATGATGCTGGAGAGTAACGGCTACGATGTGCATGACCTAGGCGTGGACGTTTCCGCAGATACCTTTGCGGCCGAGGCCAAGGCAACCAATGCCGATATCGTGGCGACTTCATCTCTGCTCACCACCACCATGACCGTTATCCCCGATATTTCCAGAGCCCTGGAGGCGGCCGGGGTTAGAAACAAAGTAAAGATGATGATAGGCGGTGCGCCCATAACCCGCCAGTACGCCGATGAGATTGGCGTTGAGGGCTATGCCGACGATTGCGCCTCAGCCGTGGACGAGGCTGACCGCCTGATAAAGCTGGCCGTGTAATCACACGTATTCCGCAGTATCTCTTTCGTCAATATGGTTGCCATCTGCACTCTTACGTGGTAACATTATTTGGGCTGAGACGTAGCTACTAACCTATCTTCGATTGTGCCGAAGTGGCGGAATGGCAGACGCGCTACGTTCAGGGCGTAGTGTCCGTAAGGGCGTGAGAGTTCAAATCTCTCCTTCGGCACCATACGATACCGGCGCTTGTAGCTCAGTTGGATAGAGCGCAGCCCTGCGGAGGCTGAGGTCGTGGGTTCAAGCCCCGCCAAGCGCGCCATACGGGCGGTTAGCTCAGCTGGTTAGAGCGCCTGCTTTACACGCAGGAGGTCACAGGTTCAAATCCTGTACCGCCCACCATAGCCTCAATTTTAACCGCCGGGCTTGCCACTGACCCGAAAAAGGGCATCTGCCTTCCCCAAAATGCACCCAATGTAGCACAAAGTCGTAGCCAGTCACCCAATCAAGGTTTAAGCTATCAGTGTAAGGGGTTCGAAGTGATGACACTTCAAGACGCACTGGTAGCTTATAAAACCTACGCCAGGGCTGAAGGCAAGAGTCCAAAGACCGTCGCCTGGGTTGTCTCCAGCGTGGGCTACTTTGCTGATTTCTTAGGTACCGAGCAGCAAGACGTAGACACTATCACAGGTAATGACCTGCGCCGGTTTATTATCGTGCTACAGAGTAAACCGAAGTTTGCCCATCATCCCTATAATAAACCGCAGCAAGCGAAACTATCATCACAGTCCATCGAAACCTATTGCCGGGCAATAAAGGCTTTCTTTGGCTTCCTCAAGCGTGAGGGCTTTATCGAAAACAATGTCATGGCAAAGGTAAAGATGCCAAAGGTGCCGGAGATAGTGATTCCCACGTTCTCAGAAAAAGAGATAGCGAAGCTTATATCACAAACTAACAGGGGAACTAATGAGGGATTCAGGGATTACTGCCTTCTACTTACACTTATCGATACCGGCATCAGGCTCAGTGAGCTGGTCAATCTCAAGACCGATGATATTGACTACGAGCAGAACCTATTCAGGGTAATGGGGAAGGGCCTGAGAGAGCGTTTCGTTCCCTTTGGGCGCAAGGTGTCTAAAGCACTGATGAAATATCAACTAAAGTGCCGACCGGAGCCTGTTGGCACCGATAGCTTCTGGCTCAGACGAGATGGGCAACCGCTATCATCCATAAGGATACAAAAAATTGTTAGTGCATATGGTAAGAAAGCAGGACTAAAACGCTGTTATGCTCATAAATTCCGCCACACCAGCAGCGTCATGTATCTGAGAAATGGAGGTGATGTCTTCAGCCTGCAGAAGAAGCTGGGACACAGGAGCCTGGTTATGACCAGACACTATTCAAACCTGGCTGATAGCGATGTCAGAGCGCAACACCTGAGATATGGGGTAGCGGACAGGCTTAAAATCTAACCTTTGCCTTTATTACGACTGGTCTTTGCTGTCCTGAAGATATCCGTGTTGCTTAAGCATGTCTACGAGATTGCCGGGGTCATGACCATAGAGAGTTGCCTGATCTATTGGATAGCCCAATTGCAGGCCCAATAATATTGCTTTAGTGAGCTCATCAGGAGCTGCTGAGGACGACTGCCCGAACTTTAGGTAGGCTATCAAGTCATCTTTGAACCACAGCAGCTTCTTTACGCCTTTAATACGGCCCGGTAGCTCGCCCTGCCGATACATACGTCTAACGCTCTCGACATCCTCAAAATGCAAGAGTTTCCTCACATCTTCCACATTGAAGACTTCGGGCAGGTCAGTCATAACATCTTTTAGCTTGTCCGCACAGAGAAAACAGAGCTTGCCAGAACTATCAGGGGCTAACTCCCTCCCACACCATACACATTCTCTGTCTTTTTCTTCCTTAGCCATGAAAGTAGCTCAAAGTTGTAGTTGCATATCAAATTATATGTAAGAATAAATTGAAATTCAAATAACAGTAACGATAGCAATAGCAGTAGTACTATTTGCTACTACAAAAATTACGAGTCGTGCCTAGATCAGCTTCACGATGGTAGAACTAATTCCGACTGAAGGAGGAATTAAATGAGACTTTCTGGGGAAGATAAAGATGCACGGATAGTGGAATTATATAAGAGTGGCTGGAGCTTTAGACAACTTCAAAAGCGCTACCACCGATCACCAAACTACATAGCCAGACTTGTCCACGGGATAGAGGTGACATGCAATGCATGTGGCAAGCCCAAAGGCAAGATGCGTTTCCACGCCCATCATCCAGACCAACTCAATCGCCCGGATTACACTATCCCACTTTGTCCATCGTGCCACGCCAAAGAGGAAGCAAAACTGAGGCGACAAAAAGAAAATAAATCGCAGTCTCCTTTAAGTGCAGCATTGCCAACAACAGAAAATATAGCGAGCAAACCAAGTACCGCTTCTCTTTCATTCCCGCCCGGACCACTTTCACCAACGGGGAAAAAAGTTTTAAAAGGTTTAGGTATAGCTTTTGCCGTAGAAGCTCTGTGGCCGGGGTTCTTTGAGAGGCGGTGGCGAGAGATTCAAGACCGCTGGCAAAGGTCTTAGTCATATCTCAACCAAGTGAGCGTGACAATGCTATGGTTCTAAAAGAAATACTTGGACATGCAAGTGTTCAAGCAACTCAAAAATATGTGCGCTTCCAGTAAAAGGATCTACAGAAGCAACACTGGAAATATTCGCCGGTGGAAGATTTGTTTAAAAATTAGACGTGATTACACTTTCTGGCTAATTGTTCCATTCACAGGCGTAAAGCCTTGCCTCTCTATTGTAGGTATTGACAATCACCACGACAAGACTATAATTAGCTTGCTCGACTTAAACGAGGCTTATTATGCCTAAGCTAATAAAATACCCAATATTTATTAGCCATGCTTGGGATCATAGCTCCGATTATGACCGGCTAGATAGTCTGCTTAGTAATGCAAAGCGCTTCGATCGTCGAAACTGTAGTATCCCTAAAACTCGTAGTATTAACACAAGAACAGATAGTCAACTTGAGAGAAGATTACGTAACCAAATCAGGCCGGCAAACTCTGTACTTATAATTGCTGGTATGTATGTCAAGCACCGAAAATGGATAAAAAAAGAAATTCAGATAGCTCTTGAAATGAATAAAAACATAATAGTCGTAAAACCGCGTGGCGCTCAAAAAATGCCCCGTGAACTTCAAGTTTTACCGAACCAAGTTGGTTGGGACACAAAGAATATCATCAACGCGATTCGAGATCCCATTAGAGTCAGTTCAGATATCTTAAATCAAATGGAACGGGCTGAATCTGTAGATAGTGAACAAACACCTACGCCTTGGCAAGAAGATATAGCCAAAAATCCTGACTTTTCTTCACTACAAGATTGGCTTAACGATCCGGACAGCCCCGCAGCAGAACCTTTTAAGAGGCGTAGAAAGATTCTTGAGAGAAGGCGCGGAGTGAGCGGCTAAAATATGATAGATTACTTATTACGCGATGCTTTTGGCACAGTATCTCTTTTTCAGGTATCGTCTAAATTATATTATTCTTGTATAGAATTAATATCATTCATTAATCATCTTAAGCGCAGAAACATTGGGGATTATTTTGATGGTGGGGCTTCTCGTGATTCTATACGTCTTGAGCAATTCTCCTTTCCTGATTTAATATGGAGCAATTTCTGTCAGAACAATCTTTTTCTCTATACTTACCCGTTAGGAGATATTCTAGAGAGAGCTATCAAGCAAACGGTAACATCTTTATTCTTGGATCGTTCTCGGTATGCTTCCAGAAGACAACTCGAGAACGAGCAGTTTCTTCAAGTGCTTTATGGTCTTTCTGATTCCATTGATCATTCCTCGTTGTTTGGGGAATTTTTATCAAATTTCTTCTTCCAGCAATGTATGTCAGTTCTACGAGCTAAAGCAGGCACTAATACTGACCTAGGATACTCCTATCAATATAAAAACGGTTACCTTGTTTCACTCGAGGAACAGCTAGATTTACGAAATAAAATACTTGGTAAATGTAGGAATATTTCTAATGCTCTTGTTCCTTACGTACTTAGTTCAACCAGAAAAAGAACGGCTGCTTCCAGTATTAGAACAATATCTGATGGACTCAAAAACGTACTACCTTTTATTAATTGGCAGCCTGAAAATCAACGCCCCCACGAACCAAACCCGACCACCAACATTGTCGTTGGTACTGCATCTCGCTCAAATCTTTCTTCTGATTACGAACTTGATACTGAACTTCTCAGAATAATACTAAAGGGTTATCACAAAAACGTTGCTTTTGACCTTACGAAAATCGAGTCGCTTGTTGGTCATCCTTTAAACTCTCTCACAAAAGATCTTCTTGAAATAGCTTTTGTGATATATATCTCTGACCTTTATGTTGAGAGAAATCTGGATTTTTCTAGGAATCTTAATATTGTCATACCAGTTCACCATCCAGATATATGGTCACGAGTAAGCAAACAGCTAGAAAGAACTATCTCTTTCTTGGCACGTGATATTGTTAACCTTAATTTTACTGCCAAGAGAGAGCATTGTGACGATATCCAATCCTTCAATATATCTGATGAAAATAAATGTTGCTGTCTTTTCTCCGGTGGTATTGATAGTGCAGTTGGAGTAATATGGGCGCTTAATCAAGGGCTTTCTCCTACCTTAGTTAGTTATTCTTCAGGTAATCTTTCTGGAATACAATCAACCCTTGCTAATAAGATAAAACGTGCTACTCATTCCCGTTGCCTTCCACATATTGTAGTAACCTGGCAACCATCAAGAGGTAGAGGCGTATCACACAGATTGGATGAGAAACAAAAAGGCATGCTATATCAGCATCTTAGATCTTTTTTCTATTTGTCATTAGCTTATGCTATAGCAATAGAATCAGGTTTCAAAACGGTCTATATGTTTGAAAATGGGCCTGTGGCCATTAATCCTCTGCTGTCTGAATCTAGTATTAATACCCGTACTGTACTGTACATCCAAAATTCCTTGAATACTTCCGTTCCACAATGAGATCTGTATTCAATTCAGATATAGATATTATCAATCCGTTTATTTATAAAACAAAGAGTCATAAGGTAAAATTTCAAGAACTAGCACGTTTATCGTCCCTCCTTGGGCCGAGGGGACGAAATAAAAACAAAAAGAAACTGCCTCCCAAATGGAAGGCAGTTTCGGTTTACAGAATAGTCCTCTTGTCTCTAATTAACGATATTCAGTTCACATTGGCGCAAGACCATCTCTGATAATCCTATGAATTCGTAACTCCGAAGTTCTTTAGCATTACTTGATTATATTTCGGTATTTCCCAGAATGCCAGTCTTGATAAGTATCTGAGGCGCCGAGCTGGTGAGCTTTCTTTGCCAATTCTCGACCTCTCTTGTCATTCCCAGTTAGAAAGTTACAATGAGCTGCACAATCAAGCGCGAGAGCATGATCAGGCTTCTCTTTCAGTACAATATCGAACATCTCCAATGCGCCTGAAGGATTATCACACTTCATCCTTGCGTAGCCTAAACTTAAAGCTAGATGCGATCCAATTTCACCGAGAACCGTTACAGTTTCCTCTAGTTGCTTTAATCCTTCTTCGTGCCGCCCGGAGTTTACCAAGATGATGCCTACTTCAACTCGAGGTAAATCCCACTTTGGTTCAAGTTGAGACGCAATCCAGCATTCTTGTATACCTTCTTCTACCTGGTTGTTTTGTCCCAGCGTGGCACCCAGTTGGAAATGGTATTCGGCATTCGTTGGTTGAAGTTCTACAGCACACTTGAAGTGCATGATTGCCGTATCATTATCTCCCTTTGCTCTTGCCTCCATCGCCTGAATAATCCTGTTACGAGCGCTGAACTCGGCGTCACCTTTAATTCTTATCGCAGTTTTACCTTCAAGATTATCGATAGGTTTGTGATTTCGAACGCCTTGGAGATCTTTGATTAACTCCTCTTTTATTTCACTGGCTATAGCTTCGGAGATCCCAAACTTTTCTTGTGCCAATTTCACTTCTTCTTCCAACGAGCCAAGTATTTGTGCATCCAGTTGGAGTCTTTTATGCCAATTTACTTGGGCGGTTTGTAAGTCCTCTCTCCAAACAGGATCAGGTTCCTTTCTCCAGAGGTATCGCAATAGGTATTCGGCCGAGGTAAATTGCGTTCCAAACATCAATAAAGCTACATTTGCTGCAAAGGCTCGGTCAGGTGGTAACTTGCTGAACTGTTTGAAACCGTCAAGCAGGTCGTTCGTAAAACGTATCAAGGTATTAACTAGGCTAATTACAGTCTCGCGTCCTATTTGCCCGGCTAGCATGTCACAAATGGTGCTTAAAGTGTAATACCGGTTTAACTTCGAACTTAATCCCTTTTTTGTATCTTGTAAATAATCCGCCAGTACCTCGGAAATTATCAAGATATTATCCTTGGAAGGCCTGCTTTTTCCGTCTAACCATCTGTCAACAGTGTTATCGGAAACGTTTAGTAACTCGGCCAGTCGTTCCCGTGTTAGCCTTTTCGGACCACACCTGTCTTGGAGTTCCTTTAATATCTTACCCGAGCCTGATTCTTCAGCCCAGGAAGGGGTCTTGTTTTCGAGGTTCGGTAATTCGGCTAGGCGGATGATAGCTGTCATCCGAAGCGCCAAATCCATTACGAGGAAACGCAGATAGGGCACTGGAGCTAGGTCTTGTTTTGTAACCGGATATGAAGAACCACGTATGTAACCGACAAGTTTATCCCATCGATCGGATTGGAAAGCAAACACGAAAGATAGTAACCTGGGAAGAGGCATGCCGTGCTTATCGAGTTCTCTTATTTCTGGGACTACGCCATTTGATACGAGTACCAAGGCTACATCCTCGAGAATTTTTAAACGACGGCCCTCTTTGATACGTCCACCACGGAACAATCGCCCAGCAGTCTTACTTGCAAGTAGGTCTGTACGGATCTGAAGCGCCTCTACCAGTTTGCCCAGTATTTCACCGCTCAACGGTGGTGTAAAAGCCTGCTTGTTGCCAGTCATTCTTGTATACCTATTCTTCCTTAGCTCGCTATACTGGATTGTTGTGATGGCATCCAGCCATCGTCTGGCACTTAGGCCGGATGCCATCATTTTAACGGTTATCCTTGATTCTTGCTACTAGTAGCTTGAGAGGAATCTCGCATTACATCATCCTGTTCAATCCTCTCTTGCCAGTCATCCGGACGCTCATCCCAGCCGCGCGAAGTCCAGTAAGTATCATTGTTAGGATTTAGCTGGTTTGAGTGATTGTCGCTACCATGTTTGCTCATAAATTCCTCCTTTCTGACTGTAAGTGCCAGATACAGTCAATTTTTCCGTGGCCACAATACTATTCTAATTTCTTCTATTTGCTTGTTCAGCCCAAGTCAGATGGACAAAACGCACCAGAGTTGACAATAACTATTGAATAAGCCTACATTTTTAGTAGAAAATTCATATCCGGTTGGTTTGATACGATATGAAGATATTGCATACGGCGGATATACACCTTAGAGAATACGATGATGCAAGCTGGCGAGCCTTGCAGCAGCTGACCAATATCGGTAAAAGAGAAGATGTTCGTTTAATGGTAATATCTGGCGACCTGTTTGATGAAGGAATCGATGCCGAGAACCTGAGGCCTAAAATAAGAGAGACTCTATCTGGAAATGGCTTCCCGATAATAATATTACCTGGTAACCACGATGCTGGAGCTTTTCCCTCGGGCCAATACTTCGGTGAGGACACGCACATAATACGTGAAATCGATCAACCCTTTGAAACGGAGGGTGTTAGAGTATGCGGACTTCCTTTCGAGGAAATCGAAGGTAATGCCTTGCTCGGTAAGCTACGCTCACTCGAACCAATTCTAACTTCAGACAAAGCGAATATTCTTCTGTACCACGGGGAGCTATTAAATACGTTCTTTTCGTTTTCTCGCTCCGACCTCGGTGATGAGGGAGCCAGTAGATACATGCCAATCAAGCTGGATTTTTTTGATGGTTTGAACATCCAGTACGTACTCGCTGGTCACTTCCATACCCGGTTCGATGTGTTGAAGCTATCTAACGGAGGATATTTCGTGTATCCAGGCTCTCCTACAGCCATTACCCGAAGGGAATGTGGTAGAAGGAAGGTAAACCTTTTCGAAGTAGGGGAACCACCACAAGAATACTTGCTTGATACACCACATTATCATGAAATCGAACTCGACCTGGATCCATCAGACAAATTGAGCCCGATAGATAGACTAGAAGATAGCCTCAAAACTATTCACCCTCAAGCGAAGGTCCTGCTATCAGTTTGTGGATATGTAAACGGTCAGTCCTTAGGCTTGACTGAAGAGGTACTTAAACAAGAAATGGATACCGTGCTTGAGGGTAAGCAGCTTGATAGGTTTGAATACGAAGTCCGGGATGTTAGGCAAATACTGGAAGATGACCTGTATAAAACATTCATGGCCAAACTGGAAGAAACCGACGAGTCAACAGAGACCAAGCTTGAAATGCGAGATTTCATGATTATGGCGATGATGGAACTTAGAGCATGAGGATAAAAGAATTTATAATCAACAGGTATGGACCGTTGTCATATGATACTCCGGTTCGCCTTGGCAATTTTACCCTGCTTTGGGGCGAAAATGAGCATGGCAAGACTCTGACAATAGATGCGCTGATAAAACTACTTCTAGGAAGGAATGTAGCAGATTTCCTGAGGATTGACCGAGTAGAAGAGAGCCCTTCTGGTTATGCAATTATTGAGGATAATGAAGGGAATGAAATTAAAGTCCCAGATGATGGTAGCCTGACAAGTATTGCGGGTTTATCCACCTCGGATTGTCGTAACATTTTCATTATACGAAACAGCGAACTCCTGATCGAAAGAGAAGGCCAGTTCTATACCGAGATAACGGACCGGCTTACTGGATTGAGAACAATGGAAATTGGTCGATTACAAGATATCTTACGGGATCTGGGCAAGTTAACACCCGGAGGGAGTTTAAGAAATACGGGCGTTGAAAAACTGAAAACTAGGCTAGACACAGCTCGCGATACCTGTGATAGCATCCAGGCTTTAATCGAGAGAGTTGATGAGGAAGAATTGGGAAACTTGGAAAAGAGCATGGTAGAGAAAGAAGAGGAAGTAGCTAATATTGCACATCAGCTACTTCTTTTCGACGAGGCTCGTAAGAGGGAGAGATTTGAAAAAGGAAAGGATGCATTGGATGAACTTGAAAATGCTGTGCGAGAACTGGAGCCTCTGGAAATCTTTAACAACGAAGATTTTCAATTATGGCAGGAATCTGAAAAAGCAATAAGTAATGCCAACACGGAGAAGAGTGAGTTAATCAAGAGGCTACAAGAAAACGAGACATTACTGCAAACAGGAATAAAGGAAAGGCAGGAAAAGGAAAGAGAGTTCCGGGTTATCAGCGAACAAAAGCGACAAATTGATAGTAATGTGAAACCAGCGTTAGAGAACTACAGGGGGGAAAACGAAAAGCTAGCTACACACTCAACTTCGAGCAAATTCTGGAACCTAGCGTCCTTAGTGTCAACGGCACTTTTATCGATTTCACTTATTGCTTGTGCTATAGGTAGAGTCGTACCCCTATACGTGCTGGCGGGAATTCTTTTACTGACGACATTAATAGCCTGGTTTAGTAAGTTTCGACTCCAAACAACAGGTACTCGACTGGCAAAACTGTTCGCATCAATTAGCTTGAGTCTCGCGAAGTATGGACTAAACGCGGACTCTATTGAGGGTATCCTGAGCAACATTCAGAAGTTTGAAGACGATCATACTAAGAAGTCTGAAGAGCTTCAGGAAATGAAACGAGGAGAAGCAGTTCTAGAGGACAGGATAAAGAACATCCGCGAGGATGATATTCTACAAGAGGAGAGAAAGATCAGGGATTCAGAAGAAAAGATAGAAGGTATTTTGACTAGATCGGGGGTAAGATTGCTGTCTGAGTATAAAACCCGGTTGCTGTCTAGAGAAGGTGCCGAGAAGTCATTAGGTGAGTCGATAAGTGTACTTAACAGTCACTTTGGTAGGGTGAATGATAATCTGTCAGAGAATATCGCACATTGGCAACAAGAGATCAACGAGCTTGAAAACTACAAGGCCAGAAGTCAGGAAGTCCAATATGATGAAGGAGTAGTTACTCAACTAAGAGAAAGAGAAGCTGAATTGCATGACGAATTGGGAGCGTTAACAAGTGTTATGGAGGTATTCCACAAGGAATTAGAGGAAATAGAAAAAGAAACTCAATGGATCCTGGGTGTTGAAGCAGGTAATGTTCCATGCAGTAGTACAGTGGATCTGGCTCCAACATATAGCAAATTACAGGAGTTCATTGATGAAATCGAGGTTAGACGGGAAAATGTACTCGGTGTTTTGAATATATTGGAAGAAATCACAAATGAAGAACAAGAGAAAGTATCTGAGTTGTTTGGCGAAGAAAGCTCTATTACTGAACACTATCGTGATATAACAGGTGGACTGTACACAGAGGTTCTATTCAATCAACAGGAAAAGGTCCGGGTCAAACGGCGAGATGGCAAACCGATTGAGGCTTCGAAGTTATCTGGCGGAGCTTATGACCAGCTTTATTTTTCAATCCGAATAGCTTTAGGGGAAAAGATATTAAAAGGTAATCCAGGATTTTTCATTATTGATGACCCATTTATCAAGGCTGATCCCACTAGGCTTCACAAGCAAATGGCCATGCTTAAGAGTATTAGTGAAAAGGAATGGCAAATAGTGTATTTCTCGGCCAAAGGAGAAGTAAAGGACGCCTTAGCGGATGATATTACCAATGGAATTATAAATCTCATCGAGATAGATAATGTCCACGTTTAATCGCTGTATATAATGAAACACTCCTAAGAATTCTCGAGGAATTAACTACGGTATTCTTCAAATCCAAATTTATAGTATTTTGAGATCCTTGAAGAGGTGTAAGAGGACACTAAATCGTGCCTTTTACTGTCAATTAAGCCTCCTTTGTGACATACACATCCAAAGGTACGCTTATATATCCCAGCTTTGTAAGATTGGAATTAGGATTCTTTATCACAATAGGACCATCAGCAGATTTGGAATTCAGATCTACATTTGTATAGACGTAAATCCAATAATGGTGCGTTTCTGACGCAGCGACCCTTCTTTCATTGTAACTCCAGATAAACCTTAGATTGCTTTCTCTCGTACCCTTTACCTCAATTAGTATTTTAGAATCCGGGTCCTTCCCCACCCCTCTAAAAGATAAAATATCGTAGCCAGCCGATTTGTCGATTTTACTTATTTGCTGCACGAGTACAGCTAGTGTTGGGAATCCTTTACTCGTTAGGCGATCCTTTTCGTATTTAAAAGCAAGGTCTTCTGCGAGATCACCAACCTTGTTCCTTTCATTGTAAGTGTCAAAGACATCCATATTGTCTGGATTACGAATTCCAATAAATAGATTGTTTACATTATCGAGATACCTGTTTTCGATCGTGGCTTTATCTTGATCTACTCTGATTAGACCGACATCGCTCAAGATCATTAACCATTTAGTATCACTATCTGATTCGTTTATGTGCCTATCATATACAAAGGTTTCAAGCACGGTGTCTACATGAAATTTCAGAAGAAACTCACCACAACACCATTGATTTGAATTAACGTTGAGTAGGACACTGTTGATAAAACAATCCCTTGCTTTGTCAGTGATTTGGTAACCAGGCTCTCCTTGTCGCTTGCCAAGTTGTTGGCCAATTTTTGAAATACAATAATTACCGGATTCGAGGTTAACAAGTCCCGAGTTCATTGCTTCGCCAATAATACCGTCCACATTTGCATAGGAATCGATAAGCATAGAACTCCGCGTAAACCTATTAAGATCTTCAACAGAAATCTTTTTAATTCTTAGTGACGAGAAGATAGAGCATAAATTAGCAAGTTCATTAGGTTTAACTATCATGTCGCTTAAGGTAATTCTTTATATGTTCTTCCACCAGCTCAAGGTCTACATAGTCCTCGTCGCCGAAGTAATCGGCCCAATATCCTGGCACTGAACCTGGTAAATCATCCTCAAGAACGTGCTCCATGTTCAACATCTTTTGTTTCAAACGGTTATCTATAACTTCATCAATCGTATTTTGGGCCCTTATCAAGTAGTAGTGAGTTCGTTGGCCAGATTCCAAGCCTAAACGATGAATACGATCTAGAGACTGCATATAATGAGCGCAATTAAAGGTACGATCCAAATAAACTGCATGGTGACATACTCTATGCAGGGAGATTGATTCTGCACATGCGGCGGGATTAGCTATTAGCAATCTGCAGTCCTCATCAGTCTTGAATCTTGCGAGAAGCTGTTCTCTTGTCAATTCTTGTTCGTCTGATGATGTAAATGGAACATCACCATAAATTAACACTGGCCCATAATCATTGAATAACTTCTCTAGCATTTTTAGGTTGTAAACGAAACTGGTCCAGATAATTACTTTATTACCTTGATCACACAATTGAGTTACTATTTTTTTTATCACATGGAATTTACAGGGAATCTCATAGTTACTGTAGTGTTCAATCCCCTGTTTGAAGGATGATTGCTCTAATACCATAGGTGGTAATAAAAACTCGTCGCATTTTTGGCGAAGAAGAGTTGGATTAGATGCAATCTGTAATAATCGTACTGCTCTTGCCCTACGCCATTCGCGAAGAGTTTCCCTATCCTTTGGTTCTTCTTTCAACTGAGATAAAAATCTTATTGCGACTCCTTCATAGATTCTTGATTGTAAAGGCGATAGGTCACACTCCAATATATGAAATGAGACTTTTGGAAGATTTAATTGTCGTTTTGTGATCCTCGAGAAAAGAGGGTCAATTTTATCCCTTGTTGAAATAATGGATTTATCGAGGCTCTTGGTTTGAATTTCTCGAAGATATGACTCAACAGTGCCCAACGGGGACCGATCATGCCACAAAAAAGCAAATTGAGACCATAGGTCCTCCAAACCATTTGGCATCGGAGTCCCCGTAAGTATGATCTTATAATCAGCATACTTTGACAAGCTCATAATAGCATCAGCGATTTTCCCACCCTGAGGACGCTTAATGTAGTGTGCTTCATCTAGGATAACTAAATACCGTCTTCTCTTGAGAGCTTCCAAAATATTGCTCGCGTCCCTAACTGAACTGTGATAAGTCGTAAGCAATATGTCATACTGGTCTCCTAGCAAATAGAGCTCATTTCGCCTGATTTTTGAAATCCCGGCAATCCGAACACTATTTGGTTTATTTCCAAAACATTCATGATATTCGTGTTCCCAAGGCTCAAAGCAGCTAGCTGGTCCTATTATGAGGAGACCGTCGATTTTGGCTTGTTTCAACAGAATATGATAATAGGCTAATGCAATAGAAGTTTTGCCACTTCCGGGTACGGAGTAATTCGCACCGTTATTTACAACTAAAAGATGATACACAGCATCTAGTTGGAAGTCCTTCAGCGTTCTTTTGAAGCCATGAGACAAAAGATTTACAACTTGATTTCGGTTATCTACTGAAACGTCTTTCTTAGCCCTGAAACCCCGTTTCATAAGGTCTAAGAATGCCTCGTCGCTTTCTCGTTTCTTACTTAATATGTCTTTACACTTATTATCTAGACCTATGGTAATGTCATATCTTTTGAAGTGGTCGATTAGGTTTTCAGTTATAGCAGCTATTTCTTCTCCTAGTACGTTAGGCCATACAAAGTTATCTCCGCGAAGTTCCCCTTCTAAGGTGCTCTTGAGATATAGTTTGTGTAAAGGCTGTTGTATTGTCTTTTTATGGTTGTCAGTTGTAGCTTCAAGGAGTAGTTGGTTATTATTGCAAGAGAGTTCGATCAAACGTATCCTCCGCGAGGTATTATGCCAGCCGGAATTAAATTCTAGGACGATTTACCTTTTTTGATTTCTTTTCTTATACTATTTATAAGTGAGATAATTTCCCCAAGAATTTGGTCTATTTCTGAATCATTTAATTTGTTCCCACCAACATCAGATATTGCCTTTATATTTTTCAATGCTCGCTGTGCTAGGGTAAGTGGCTTCTCAGAGTCTTTAACAATCGTCTCCTGTTCTTTAGCATCCTGGTATATTGATTTTAGCTCATTACTACGATTCTCTCGCCATATTACTTCCTCTTGCATATCTCTTTGCTCGGCTAAGGTGATTATGCCATCATCGTCTTCTGCTTCATCGAGTTCGTCCTCATCCTCCACTTCAGGGATTGGTGTAATTCCAAATTTTTGTTTTTCTTCATCTGTGAGATTAGAATCAACACTTAAAGCCCTTCTCGCTTCTTGCCATGAATAAGACGTGGCAAATATGTCTCGCAAATCCCGGATACGTAGGTGAGGCATTCGCATCCTTATATAGTAGAAGCCTACAAGCTTCAATTCATTGATATCATCATTATTTGGAGCCCAATCCCTCCGTACTGCTCCTCTTGGTCTTTCTGCCCAATCTAAAATATTACATAGATTAATGAAATGTTCATTCAAGTTCTTAACCAGGTAATATTTCCCTTCTTTACCTAAGAAGTCTGCTAAGTATTCGTCTATTAACTTCAGCCTTTTCAAATCACCTGTAAGTTGTTCTTCGGACACACCATATATGCGAGATGCCATCTGGGGAATATTCAGCCCAGAATTGACCCCCTCCCTGAGTTTGAGCAAATGATTTATAGGGCTATAATCCAATTGCTGTGGTGCAGAGAGCTGTATACCAGCTTCAATAAGCCACAATTCTGATTTATTTATATCCGAAGGAAGAATATGAACATCTAAGTACCTATATTTCTCATCATTTGTCTCCTCAAACAACTCTTCCAGCAGAGCTTTTCTTCTGTTTCCATTAATAACAATTCCATCCACCGTAATAATGCCCGGGAATATCTGTGTATTTTTTCTTAGGTCTTCCTTTATCTTGTCGTTCTCATCTCTTCGGATTGAAAGAAGTATTTCTCTCAGTATTTTTTTATCAATGTCGTCAAATTGATTAATTATTCGCCCCAGCTCAGCTTCTTTCTCAATGACTTCGGCTTTAATCCTTCCATTAGCTTTGTTATATGCCAAGTCATCTAGTTGGAATCTATAGATTGGTTCAAGTGAAGTCGTGCCTTTTACTGTCAGTTTAGCGTTTCGCAGTCGATCTTTTCCGCCAAAATCATCTTCTTGTTTTTTCGCGCGGTCTCTAATCATATTTTTCCTTGCTGGATCATATGGCATCGTTGTTACCATGAGTAACACCTCCTCATGTTTTACAGTCAGACAAGAATTCAAAGCATGGATCGTTTTATCTTGGAGGATTTACTTTATTCAATTTCTTTTCTTTAGGGCTCAGTTGCAAGGGTAATTGATTACTATTTAGCGCTCCCTCAAAATGCTTATTAAACCAAAGTACTTCGGTACGAGGATAATCCTTACCAGAAGTATCTCGAGTGGTAGTTGATATATATTCTTTAGTCCATCCTCTGCCAGGTGTTAAAATTGAATTGTATAGGCCGTTGTCGTAACCGCTTATGAAAATCATGGATTGTGAATTACAGCAACGATTCAGTAGGTCTGAATGAAAATCTTCATCTAATACATCGACAGTATACCGCTGCTTCCGGTCTATGTTGTAGGGAGGGTCTAGATAGATTAATGTAGCAGGTCTATCGATAAACATATTGACAATCTCGCGAGCATCTCTGTTTTCAATGCGCACATTCCTTAGGCGTTCAGCTACAAGCTCAAGTCGTTTTGGTAATTTATACCATCTGTTTACGCGTGCTTCATGCCCACCCCTTGAGTATGATTGAGAAAATGAGAAGCCGGCATTCTTCCCGCCGTTTGCTCCATTTACCGTCATCATAGTTGCTACCAAGAATCTTCTCGCTTTTTCAAGTGGTGAAATATCAATCTCATGTTCCCTAGATTTCTGATGTTCAGCCCTCGCGTATGGAGTAAGAGCAATAGCTCTGCACAAAGCTTCTTGATTGTCTCTTAGTTGTTCGAACACGTTCACAATTTGATCATCTATGTCGTTAATTATTTCGATAGGAGCTGGTGGCTTTGCTAAGGTCACTGCGGCTGAACCACAAAATGCTTCAATCCAAGCATTATGGGGAGGTAACGCTCTTGTTATTCGTGCTGCAATACGTTGTTTTGCTCCATAATATCCGAACGGCGGTTTAATTCGAGAGTAGCTGTGAGTAACTGCCTTTGATGTCGCATTCATAGGCTCAAGATACCCCCCTATACTTCTTACATGTGATTTTACTCGCTTTATGGTAACAACACAAGAAAATCGCATATGGTTGGCAGAACTTGGATATCTTCGTTGAGATGCTGAAATCTGGCCCAACATATAACTACATTACAGGTGCTTTTGCTATGATGCCGTTTCTTCTTTCAGATGGTTAGCCAGCTGTATGAATTGGTTATCCACATGACCCATTTACCAACCATTGAGGCTAAAGTGGCTACCCACTGGTCAAACCAGCACGCCTGAATTGGTTTAATACTGGTTGGCCAATCGAGGCTAAATGGGTGGTTTTCAACCACTCGTAAGACCCTTAAATCGTAGCTAAATCCGCTCCCACCAGGGTCACCCCCTTGAAGCTAAAAAGGCTGGGAAAAGCGAGTTCATTTACTTGCTTAAATAGACCAGTAAATACGTGGAAAACTTACGGCAGCAAATACGTGGCAGTAGATACGCGGGTAGTGAATACGAGCCCAATTTTTAACTGTGGTTATTAGCGGTCCGGGGGATCACCCCTCCCTAGATACGGCGATACTATGAGCTGCTGGATATTGGGCTTTTGCCATCGGAGTTATTTACCAATATACCTTCTTCCTTACTATCTGAGCAATTATCCCGGCACTGATAAGCACCATACCGATTATGCTGATGATTATTACGCTTTGCACCGGTGTCGAATCAGCCAGTCGTTTCAACAATATGCCTAGCAATGCCCAGTCAACCACCAGACAGTAGAATATATCTTTTCGTGTGAAGAGTACACTTAACGCAATTGCTATTCCGACAATAATAACAGCTACCGCCCAGAACTGCTCGCCGAGTCCAAAGGTGTTCCAGTTTATATCAACCAGTACAGCGGTTACATTGGCGATGGTGGCTATGGTTATCCAGCCAAGGTAAACACTGAAGGGAAGATGTACCAGATATCTTTCGCTCAGTGTGGAAGCCGATTTACCAATGCGCAGTCGCAAATATATTGTGATTAAGGACCCGAGTATGACGAGCATTAGAATTAGGGACAGCGGCAGGATTTCGTAATGCCATGCGAATATCCAGCCGATGTTCGCCAGACTGGAGATGAAGAATAGTATTCCGATATTCTCAATGAAAGCTGTCTTTTGAGTATTATTCTTGATGGAAATAATCAACCCGTATATGACGAAGATGGCCAGCAGGATATAGATTACACCCCAGATAGAAAAGGTCAGCCCAGCCGGCACAAATAAGTTCGGATACTTGTCGGACAACTCTCCAGTGGTCTTGTTATTTAAGGGAAGAGCGTTAGCAAGTCCGTTTACTACAACGGTACCCAGGAATCCAATCAGATTTAGAATAGACAAAGTGAGAAGTCGGCTTTTTCCCATAGCACCCTCCTCTGATTAGCCTTGCGTTGCTAAAATACTAATACCTCGTTAAATATAATGTCAATCAAGCTAAAATTTATGTGGTAGTAAATACGCAGTAAAAATCGGCAGTAAATACGCGGTAGAACTACGGTAGTAAATACGTGGCAACAGATACGAGGGGAGTAAATACGCGCCCATCTTTTGGAGCGTGGTTATTAGGGTCCGGTGGGTCACCCCTCCCTATAGCTGGGGATACTAAGCGCTGCTGGTATTCCAGAGTCTTTGGTACCAGTCTCTATGCTCATCACCCGATACTTTGCGGTATTTCATGGTAGTAGCAATACTCTGGTGGCCGAGATGTTCTTGCAGTAACCTCAAACCATCGCTGGAACCATCAAGCTTGATAGCATGAGTAGCAAAGGCATCACGCAATCGGTGAGGACTGATTCCCCTAACTTCCCCGGTCTCCCGGTTAACCAGTTGATCCAGTCCGGCTCTTGTAGCACAGGTCTTGATAAGTAACCAGGCATATTCACGAGTTATTCCAAAGAGTACGCGATGACCGTTTACTCCTACAGGGCCACCACGGGTGATGTATTCTCTCAGCATATCAAGGGTATCATTATCTACGGGAAGGACCCGGTGACGTCGGTGTTCCCGCTCGTTAATTACTGCTTGTTCTACTACTAGGCCACACCCAGGGCAGAACCGGGCAGTTCTGCTTAACCTCTGCTTGCAAGTAGGGCAGGAGAGTTTGATTCTCCTCTTGAGGTGCACAATGGTAACCGTACCCTGGTCAAAGTCGATATCACTAACCGCAATGCCTAAAGCTTCAGAGACACGGCAACCGAGACGGGACAGAAGTCTGACCAGGAGTTTATCCCGTAAGCATTCAGCTGCCTGTTCGATCCGTTCTATTTCTTTTGGCTCAAGGTATGTTTTCATTTGGCTAGTTCTTCAAACCTTTGATTTTTTAATTTTCGCATTCTTATTGTCCAACAATTAGTCAACTTGTTAGCTATATCAAGAATAAGGGGTTAGCCAACAAAATTATTCCATATACAGGCTCATGTTTTAACCCGAGAGTAAAAACTGTTGCGCATCTATTAGACGACTATTATTATAAAGGCATCCACGATGGTGATTGTCTTCCATGTATCATAAGGCGTGTTTCTCTAATCAATGGACATGTTCCCGCTAAATATGATGAACATCTCATCGATGTCTTTGATATATTCGATTCATCATCATTCCGTAGGTTACCGAGTCGTTCATTAGATGCTCTTGTAGAAATTGCTGATTTATTACGTTTTTGCCAGTGTATACTAGACATGTCTACAGATAATGTGCAATATAATTTCCCTGACCTCTATATATATTCACCTAGCTTGGATTGTTCTAAAATGGTTAAAACATACGAGAGATATGCAAAAGAGACTATCAGATGCTTTCGTAATAAGTCATCTGATAAACTTCTAGAAGTTATGCAAACAGTATTGGCCGATGAGATTTAGTTTATGACTAAAAAAACTAGAGACAATACGGACTACCCCGCCCTTTATAAATCTGCAAGTATTGCTTCAAAGAATGCTCAGCGAAATTACTATTTCGGTATTGCTTTTATCTTGTTATCATTATTACTTGCATCAATATTTTCTCTTTTCTCTGGGTCCTGCAAAATCTTTGCCATTTTGTCTACATGCTCGTTATCACTTGCTCCATTAGTTTCTCTCTTTCTTATCGTGAAAAGGTTTGATAAAACTTGGTATACAGCCAGATCCATTGCTGAAACAATTAAAACGATAACTTGGCGATATATGACGCGAGCTCAACCTTATAATAAAGATGATGCCAACGATCTTTTTCGAACATCACTACGGAAGATATTGAGGGAAAATAAGGAATGTTGTAAGCATTTTCCTCCTGCTCAAACAGACCAGATTACCGAATATATGTCTACTGTCAGATCCTCATCTCTATCCAATAGAAGGGCTTTGTATTTAAATGAGCGAATCGAAAACCAGAGGGAATGGTATAAAGGTAACGTAAACTATAATAAAAAGCGAGCAACTATTTGGGTCATTCTTATGGTCGTCTTTCAGATAGGTGCTATCATATTCTCCGTCTTAAAAATATACCATCAAAATTGGGATTATCTGCCGACAGAAATATTTGCAGCTGCCGCGGCGTCTGTTTTAGCCTGGATACAGGCTAAGCGTTTTCAGGAACTAAGTACATCTTACGCGATAACTACACATGACATTAGTATAGTAAAGTCCGAATATTCTGAAATAATTAGCGAACAACAATTTTCGGATTTTGTTGGAGATGCTGAAAGTGCATTTTCTCGTGAGCACACTCAATGGCGAGCACGCAGAGATACATAAAACGTTTAGGCGTTTGTTCTGCATACTCAATGGGTTATTAGATGGCAAAGACTAAGGTATTTGCAAGTTTTGATTACGAGCACGACCTGGATATGAAAAACAACTTACTCAATCAATCTTACCGTCCTGATTCTCCATTCTCAATCAATGATATTTCACTCAAAGAGAGAATGCCTGAATGGCAACAAAAGGCTAGAGAGGCTATTGCGAATTGTGATGTTTTTGTCGTCCTTCTAAGAGATAATACTCACCAAGCCATTGGTGTGCTCCGTGAAGTTAAATTAGCAAAACAACTCGATAAGAAAAGGTTCCAACTGTGTGAAAAGGGACACAACCCAAAATCAATAAACGGGGCCGGTGAAGTAGTGGTTTGGAAATGGAAGAACTTAAAGAAGTATTTGATCCACTAGATTGTATGTAATGATAGACCGTTCTTAATATTACCGTCTTTTACTATATCATTCATCCGAGTGTTCGTTTGAAAGTAGTCTTTCCTTTCTAAAGAATCAAAGGTGATGTAGAAACCACTCTCCTACTGAACATTTTGACGTTTTGTGACCCTAAGCAATGAGCGTCTTAAATTCCCTGACTATACTTAACTATATAAGAGAGTGAAATATCTTGTTCACACTTTGATAGGGGTATATAATTTTGCTAAAAGAGTATCGTCACAGGGTGTATCGAACTGGCCATCTCCTGTGCCAAAGCTCCCCCACTTGACGAGGAACGCGCCATTAGAGTCGAACTTCTGAATGCGGTTGTTTCCTGAATCCGCTACATATATATTTCCCAACATATCTACCGCCCCCCAAGGGGCCAATCGAACTGGCCATCCCCAGTACCAAAAGTCACCCACTTAGTTACGAATTCAGGAGTAATTTCAGCAGCTATTACCAGTGAAGTAGCAGTAACGCTGACTATTAGAACAATCACCAATGAAACTAATAGCAATCTGTTCATAGTCTTTATCCCTTTTATTTAATATATTCGGCATTATATATTTCGCGTAATGGACTCCTATAACTCTTCCAACTTCTCGGGTTGGCGCAACGTAGCTGACTATGGATAACTGTAATGCAAAGACCTATCTTGATTATAGCCACAAGTTAAACGGTGGTATCACTACTGGGGGCAGGTCAGGACAAGTGGCACCCTCAGAAAAGCCGAATTTTTACCGTGATTTTTACTGCTGCCAGTAGTTTAAGCCTAATATAAATTGTAGCTTCCAAACAGCTTTAACAGCAATAACGTGTTTTGACCGTTTTGAAGCTAATTTACTTTTTTGTATGGTTACTCACAAATTTTAGTTGCGCACATCCTTAAAAAGTTAAAAAGTTATTGACATTTCGTAAAAATTTGATATAATAAGTATCATATTATGGTAGTATATTTCATAATATGATTGTCACATTATTTGAGAGTCAGATTTGAAAGGTGTCAATGGAAATAAATTCTATTAAGAAAGCATTTGCAGTACTGAAATGTTTTTCACCAGACGAAATCGAATTAGGTGCCGCTCAAATTGCAAAAAAATTGGGAATTCCTCTAAGTACTATGCAACACATTCTCCAAACATTATCAAATATAAGAGTAATTCAACGAAATGAATTAAATGGTAAGTATTCAATCGGCCCTGCTTTGTATTTATTAGGAAGCCTTTATTTAGATAGCATAAATTTTGTTAAAGCTACCAATCCAGTGCTAAAGGTTTTGAATGAGTTGACCCGTGAAGCAACTAACCTGTCTACTTATAGTGACGGCTTTATTACCATCTTAATGAGAGAGGAATCAAAATATGATTTTAGATGGACACGTCATATAGGTTCCACTTTCCCAGCATATGCATGTTCCATGGGAAAAGCATTTTTAAGCGAATTACCAGAAGCCGAAATTGATAGGCTATATCCCTATGAAAAAATAAAACCGATAACACCAAAAACCATTGATAGTAAGACAAAATTGAAATTGGACTTGGCTCAGATAAGAGAAAGTGGCGTTTCAATCGATACAGAAGGCAGTGCTGAAGGAGTATTGGGAATTGGTGCTCTCGTCAGGGATTCAAATGGTAAGGCTATCGCTGCTATTAGCATTGCTGCGCCTTTGATTAGGATCAATGAAATACAACGCGCCAGAATGGTTGAACTGGTTAGAATGAGTGCGAGCTTGATAAATTATCATCTTGGCTATAGAGATCAGAATTGTTTGGTACATAATATTCAGGAACTATATTCTTGGTACAATAGAAATCCATTAGAATCGTTTAATGATAGTGCGTGATATTAGTATTTACAAAGTGAGAAGGCCTTTGAAGTGTATACTCGGTAATATGGGAAGTTAAAAAGATTGGAAAATGAAATCAGGCTGGAGGGGCTTTCTAAGGGAAACGAGAATAAAGGATTTTATTTGTATTCGTTTTTAGATTACTTATGGCAGGATGACGTAGAGATTATTGACCCTTGGCATTCCTTGAACCTTTGGGAAAATTACCTTTAAAACATTGAAAAGAAGGGTGATAGATTCCAAGAAACAAGATATTCGGCCAGATTAATTCTAATATTTAGTGAAGATTCGTAAAAAGTTAACAGAATGGAAATCAAAGGAGCTGAAAATGAAGGGAGATGTTTAACGCGATTAGCGTTAGGTGTTAATTTGGCTGCCGAATACTTTGGGATAGTTCTATTAATGTAGAGTTATTTTTGAACAATATGAAATTCCTCATAAATCACCGGGAACATGTAAATTTCTGTACAGCTCTTAATAATAGAAAATCAAAAAGGTCAAAAGGAGGAGAAAGAAAGACGGATGAACTGGATAACTGAGGTGGAAAGAAAGATTCCTGTAATAGCGGATATAGACGTGCTCGTATGCGGCGGGGGTATCGCAGGAATTGCAGCAGGCTTGGCCGCTGCACTTAATGGTGCCAAGGTTCTATTAGTTGAACGGTATGGATTTCTTGGTGGATTGGTTACTTCAGGATTAGTAGTAACATTTCCCCCTATGGATAACGGAATCAACATAGAGATAAATAAGAGAATTATGGACACCGGGGCTTATGCAAAATGCCTGCATCCAGGTGACGATCCGGGACAATCGCGGTTAACGGCTTTCGATCCTGAAATATTTAAATACACCATGGAAAGAATGTTATTAGAACAGGGTGTAAAGCTCTTATTTCATACCTACATAGCTCAAAGTATAGTCGAAGATAACGTTATTAAAGGAGTAATCATAGAGAATAAAGCTGGCAGACAGGCCATTCTTGCCAGAATAGTAGTAGATGCAACTGGAGATGGCGATGTGTCAGCATTAGCAGGGGCACCTTATGAAATTGGAGAAGCGCCCCTACCATTAACTAGGATGTTTCACATGGTTGGCGTAGACATTGATAAAGTCATCGCCAAACTGGGCAACTGGGGTAACTTGAGAAATTTTCTTGAACAAGCTGTAAAGAATGGTGATTTTTCCTTTGACCTTGGGTTCAAAAAGATCGTTAAGTTTCGCGCAGGGCGTCTGGAGGCGGCAGCCCCAGCGCCAGGTGTTTATGCGATAAATGTCTGTCACCCCAATGAGATAGGCGTATGGGGGGGCGACTTATTTGGAATCAACGCATTAGACGCTGAAGCTTTAACTAATGCCGAGATAATAACGAGGGAACACGCTATAAAACTTGCTGACTTTCTGAGGAAGAAACTTCCGGGTTGTGAAAGTTCACGAATTGAATTCACAGCCATCCAAGTTGGGGTGCGGGAAACTAGAAGAGTAACGGGAGGAATCTCGCCATCTTTCAAAGAGATAAAGACTATTAAGTTTCCTGACACTGTTGCAAAAGTATTTCGAGAAAGTGAAATGCGGATACCGTATAGGTCTCTTGTGCCACAAGTGGTTGAAAACCTATTAATAGCCGGTAGATGCATATCAACACAGCAAGATGCAATGAATCAATTGCGGATCATACCCGCGTGTTCGGTAATGGGACAGGCTGCAGGAACTGCCGCCGCACTTGCTGTGAGAGAAAATACTACGCCGAGGAAGTTAGACGCGTCAGAAATCCAAAAAACTGTGATTAATCAAGGTATGGACCTGGA
>DAOUMS010000015.1:0-137260 GCA_034409565.1 Dehalococcoidales bacterium | reverse complement strand
ACATGGCCGTACTGGCCGTGGCCTCCGGACTGTTTCTTGTGCTTGTATTCGGCGTTCGGCACTGACGCGGTAATGGTCTCCTTGTAGGGCACCTTGGGCGTCTCCAGAATAACGCTGACGCCGAACTTGCGCTGCATCTTTTCCGCCGAAACTTCAAGCTGGGTATCCCCCATGCCGGAAAGCAAGGTCTCGCCGGTGTCAGGTTCACGGCGTACATGTAGAGTCTGGTCTTCCTCGGTGATGCGGGAAAGCGCTGTCCCCAGCTTGTCGAGGTCGGCCTTGGTCTTCGGGGAAACCGCCTCATCAAAAACCGGCCGCGGGAAAACAATGGGGGCGAGTTTAAACGGTTTATTCTGGGCGGAAAGAGTATCACCGGTGTTGGTCACGTTCAGCTTGGCCACCGCCCCGATGTCCCCGGTGCCTACTTTGGCTACCGGCTCCTGATTTTTACCACGCAGCATGAAGAGCTGGCCAATGCGCTCGGCACTGCCCCGGGTGGCATTCCAGGCCTGTGAGTTGCTGTCGATAGCGCCGCTGTACACCCGGAAGTAGGTGAGCTTGCCGACGTACGGGTCGGCGGTCGTCTTGAACACGAGCGCGGCCAGGGGCCCATCGGCTTGAGGCGCAAATTTTTCCTCTTTGGCATCGGTTACTGCCACCACCTCGCGCTCTGCCGGAGATGGCAGGTATTCTACCACTGCGTCCAGAAGCCCGTTGGTGCCCACGTTCTGCAACGCTGAGCCAGCCAGAATAGGGAAGACACTGCCGCTGGCCACAGCCTTTTTCAGTCCATTTCTCAGTTCTTCTGAAGTTAGCTCCTCACCGCCCAGATATTTCTCAATGAGGGCGTCTTCCGTTTCCGCCGCCGCCTCGATGAGCTTTTCACGGGAGGTATTCACCTGTCCTTCCAGCGCTGATGGAATCTCCCCCTCTTTGGGCGGCGAACCGGTGTAGGCTTTCAAGGTCAGCAGGTCGACCACTCCCTGGAAATCATTCTGGGCACCGATGGGTATCTGTATCGGCAGGCACCTGGGGCCGAACCGGGCCTGAATATCATTCACCGTCTTGGCGAAGTCAGCGTTCTCACGGTCCATCTTGTTCACGAAAATAAGGCGGGGCAGGCTGGCTTCCTGGCAGTACCCCCAGACCTGCTCGGTGCCCACCTCCACACCGGAGGCGGCGCAGATGACGATGATGGCACCTTCACTGACCCGGATTCCCGCCTTCACCTCACCGACGAAGTCGCTGTAGCCGGGGGTATCAATGAGGTTGATTTTGGCGTCCCGCCACGGGCACGGGAGCAGGCTGAGGTTGATGCTTATCTTGCGTTTTATTTCATCGGGGTCATAGTCCGAGGTGCTTGACCCGTCGTCAACTTTGCCCAGCCGATTGATTGCCTTGGCGGTAAAAAGCATCGCTTCCGCGGCTGACGTCTTTCCTGCGCCCGCGTGCGACAACAAGGCAATATTTCTGATGTTTTCCAGACCAAACTGCTGCATGGAATCACCTGTCCTCCCAAAGAACGTTCGTAATTATTATACTCATTGTGGTGTCCTGACGGCAAGCTGGCCATGGTTAATGAGCACGTCGCCGGAAGAGGCGGGAAATAAACCACAGAAAAAAGATGATGCTGAAGAACGGGATGGGAAATGAAGCGCTGCCCCCGCCCTCGCCGGTAATGAGGGTGGCCGGTGCTTCCGTTGGCTCGGCGCGGGTGACACTCTCCTCCCCTATTTCGTAAGCGTAAAGCTCTTTATCGATGAACTCTTTGGCCACCCAGCCCAGCGGGTTTTTACTGCCGGTGGCCTCCGCCCAGACCCACCCCTCTTCACCGTTCATCTTGAACGGGCTCCCTTTTTTATATTCCGGCAGGTAGACCATGGCGGCGGTATGGCCGGGGGCAACGGCGATCGCCGAGCGGTAGCCGGCACCCTTATACATCACCGCCAGCAGCACGGCGCTGTCCTCACAGTCACCGTGAGCAAAGCCATTTTGCGCTATTTTATCGGCCAGTTCGTCGGCATTCTGGGCAAACTCGTCGCGCTGGAACTGGTCCTTGTCCGGGGTGTAGCGGACGCGGTCGCGCACATAGTAAAATATCTTCTCCGCCCTCTGTACGCGGTCGGGATACTGGCCTGACATTTGTTCGCCCAGACGGTAGGCCGTATTGGCCTCATCTCCCAGACTTTCGAAGGCAATGACCGGGCGGAAGCCCAATTCGCTTATCTGGTAGAAACCGTCGGCGCCGGCGGCCCGGGTGCGGCTTATGTCCCAGTCATCAAAGACATCGTCGCCCGAGGTGCGGAATCCTGTGGAACCGGTTGCCCAAACGTAACCGTTGACCGCCAGACCGCAACTCAGCACCACCACCAGAATGAGAAACAGCTTTAATTTTTTCATAGCGGTATCGTCAGTGCGGCGTGGAGTATCAGGCCAAAGAAGACCAGGTAGCCAAAAACATTGATGCCCACGGCCACCGGCTCGGGTTCAATGCTGGAGAAGGGGATTTTAGGGGTCAGCTTGTCCACCACGTAGAACAGGGCAACACCGACCAGCAGGCTCACCACGAAGCTCAGTGCCAGCAGCCCCAGCCTTCTGAAGTCGAAGAAATAGGTGAGGAGCGGACCGCCAACTACCGTTGGTGCCGTCAGAGCTCCGTGAATAACCAGGCCGGTAAGGATGAAAAAGCCGGCGATGAATAACCCGGTGGCCACCGGGCTTTCGCCAATGCGCTGGCGGTGCGGTATGTGTGGAGTAAGCGCGTCAAAGGCGCTGATGCCAAGCCAGGCGAGCAGGGTGCAAATGATGACCAGCCAGATAGTCTTCGCCATCCAGATGAGTGCCAGAACCCAGAAAGGGACGGCCAGGCCCAGTTCATTCATTAGGGTTCACCTCCTTAACCAAGAAATAGTGGCGTGACGTAGGTTTCGATGATGGCTGCCGGCAGCAGCAGGGCGAAGGCCAGCGCTATATACCTGATATTCTGTTTCAGGTTGGGAGGTAGCTGGTTTCTTCTTTTCTTTGAAACGAGGGCGATGATTGCCATCGTGCCGAAGCTCAGTGCGGCTGCCTCGCCGATAATTATCGCTGGCAGCTCAAAGACGCCGTGCGGCAGCAAGGCCGCCAGAAGCAGGCCGAGCGATTCCTGTTTTACGACCGTGGCGGAGACGAAGGAGAGAAGCCAGCCGTTGACCGTGAGGGCCAGTATCGGCACCAGGCAGAGAAGCGGACTGAAGATGAAGCTGAAGAGCAGCGCGGACGCATTTTTCAGGAAGATGAAGACGGCCGTGGTGAACTGGAAGGGACCGAGGGCTTCGGCCAGCTCTTCAAGAGCTGCCAGGTCATCGGCAAAGACATCGGCGACGTCGTCAGGCATCGCCAGACCGAGTGCCATGCCGATGACAAACAGGCCCGCGGCAACCAGAACCCACCTTCGGTAACTCATCTGAACCGTGTCCTGTTCAATAATTTTTACTCTTCTCCCCAGGCGCCCTTGCCGACCAGTGAGACGAAGCGGCAGCCGCCCAGGTTTTCCATCCTGTTTTTTCTCTTCTGGCGAGTTGTTTTCACCAGCTCCTGAAGATAGCGTGAGCCGACCGGAATGACCATCCGTCCGCCGATGGCCAGCTGCGCAATTAGCTCGGGTGGCACCCTGGGCGCACCGGCGGTAACCAGTATTGCCTCGTAGGGGGCTTCTTCCGGCCAGCCCAGAGTTTCCCCGGAAAGTTGTATTTCAATGTTGCCATAATTCAGGCTATCCAGCACCTTTCTGGCCGTATCCGCCAGCTTCGGCAGGCGCTCCACGGTGACTACCTGCCGGGCCAGTTCGGCGAGAATCGCTGCCTGGTAACCGCTACCCGTGCCAATTTCCAGCACCTTTTCCGTGCCGGTCAGTTCCAGTGCCTCGGTCATCAGGGCGATGATAAAGGGCTGCGAGATGGTCTGCTCCAGGCCGATGGGCAGGGGAATATCTTCGTAGGCCAGGTGGCGACTTTCTTCCGGCACGAAGCGCTCCCGTGGTATGCGGGCCATGACCTCGAGGACACGTCTGTCCTTTATTTCCCGGCTGAGGTGCTCAATTAACCTGGCTCTTTCGACTGCAAAGTCCATCGTTACCGCCAGGCGAAAGTATTACAGGACCAGTGCCAGCACGACCAGGATGACCAGTATTGCCCCGGCCAGGATACCGATGCGGCGCAGTTCGGCTGTAACATACGGGTATTTCACGGCAGGAGCTTTCGTTTTCGTGGCCGGGGTGCTGGGTGGCGGGGTTGAAACGACAGGTATATTTTCCTGAGCCATCACCGGCGGTGCCGCTGGCGCGGAAACAGCCGGTTGCCTCATTTTCCTCTTCTTTTTCTGGAGCGCTCTGCCGTATCTTGGCTTCTTCGGCATATAGTTTCTCCTCTATCCAGTAAATGTTAAGTTATCTGGCTACTTTGCCCTCGGGTGCGACCGCTCATAGGTGCGCCGGACATGCTCGCTGGTCAGGTGGGTGTAAACCTGTGTGGTGGAAATATTGGCATGTCCCAGCAGTTCTTGAACGGCGCGCAGGTCAGCACCGCCGCTCAGCATGTGGGTGGCAAAGCTGTGCCGCAGCGTATGCGGGCTTATCTGGGCGTCAAGTCCCGCCGCTCTGGCATACTCCTTCAATTTCTGCCAGAAACCCTGCCTGGTCAGGCGGTCGCCGCGGGGATTGAGGAAAAGGGCGACCTCATCTTTTTTTCGGGCCAGTTTGGGTCGCGTTTCCTCAATGTACCCCTTGACCGACCATGCCGCCTGCTCGTAAATGGGCACGATGCGTTCCTTGTGCCCCTTGCCGAAACACTTGACAAACCCCTCTTCGGTATTGACATCCCCCAGGTTGAGGCTGACCAGTTCGCTTATCCTCATGCCGGAGGCGTAGAGCAGCTCCAGCATCGCCTTATCTCGCTTCGCTTCCAGCGTGTTTATCTTGGCCGGCTGTTCCAGCAGCTGGCGCACCTGGCTGATAGAAATGGGCTTGGGCAGCGACTTCCCCACGCTTGGTGAGCTCATGTTCTCGGTCGGGTCAGTCTTGATGATGCCCTCGGACTTTAAAAAGCTGAAGAAAGACCGTGCCGCCGCCACCTTGCGGGCAATAGTGGTCGCGGCGTAATTCCTCTCCTTCAGATTGAGCATGTAGCCCAGCATTGTCTGCCGACTGAAATTCTCCCAGGAAGGAATTTGTCCTAGCTTGGCTACCTCTTCCCCGGCGAAGCCCGCCAACTGCTGCAAATCGTTCCGGTAGGCGTCCAGCGTGTTCCCGGAAAACCCCTTCTCCACGGCCAGATAATTCAGAAAGCTATTGATTTCTTCTTTCACCACGCCTCCTCTGCA
This sequence comes from Dehalococcoidales bacterium, assembly GCA_034409565.1. GTDB lineage: Bacteria > Chloroflexota > Dehalococcoidia > Dehalococcoidales > RBG-16-60-22 > E44-bin89. Next base: position 131,902 of record DAOUMS010000015.1, on the reverse strand, counting down.
CAGGTGTAGTGGATATATTTTAACATAACGTCAAATATTCTAACATAAAAACAACGATATGTAAAATAAAATCGGGAGGAAAATTAGGCAAAATCAACGGTTTTTCTTTGTCCCCCTTATTGGCTGTGTTAAAATATTGGGGGGAGCAGTGGACTTGATGAGCGTACTGATTGAGGAACAACTGAACCGGTTGCCGGACGGTCCTGGCGTGTACCTGCTGCGTGATGCGGAAGGTACAATCCTTTACGTTGGCAAGGCGGCCAGCCTCCGTCACCGGGTCAGGTCGTATTTTGGCACCGGCCAGAAGCTATCGCCCAAACTGCTGAAGATGGTCTCCCGGGTGGCTGATATTGATTTCTACGTGACGTCTTCGGAGCAGGAGGCGCTGATTCTGGAGCTCAACCTCATCAAACGTCATCACCCCCGCTACAACGTCAGGCTGAAGGATGACAAGACATTCCCCTATCTCAAGATTAATCTCAGCGAAGAATGGCCCGGGGTTCATATTACCCGCCGGCTGGAGCCGGATGGCTCACGCTATTTCGGCCCGTTTGCCAGCGCCAAGTCCGTGCGCCAGACACTGAAAGTGCTCAAGGGCATCTTTCCCTTCCGCTACTGCACGAAGAGGATTGCCGGCACCGATTCGCGGGCATGTCTGGAGTACCATATGGGCCGCTGTCTCGGCCCGTGCATCGGAGCGGTGAGCCGGGAGGACTACGCCGAGGTCGTCAAGCAGGTCATCATGTTTCTGGAAGGAAAGCAGGATAAGATTGTCCGGAGCCTTCGGGACAAGATGAGGCGGGCGGCGGAAGCGCTGGACTTTGAGAAGGCGACACTGTATCGCGACCAGCTTCAAGCCATAGAAGAAGTGGTGGAAGGGCAGAGAATCGCCGCGGCGGTCAGCGGCGAGCAGGACGTCATCGCCTTCTCCCAAGACGGAGACCAGGCTTATGTCCAGGTCTTCTTCATCCGCAACAACAAGCTGACCGGTCGGGAGAGCTTTGTCCTGCAGGGCACGCAGCAGGAAAAACCGCGGCAGATTATGGCCAGCTTCATCAAGCAGTTTTACAGTTCCAACCCGAACATACCGCCCAGGCTGCTGCTGCAGTATCCGGTGGAAGATATGGCGGTGCTCAAGGACTGGCTGCGGGGCAAACGGGATGGCCGGGTTGATATCCAGGTGCCGCAGCGCGGTCGCCGGAAGCAGCTGGTAGACATCGTGGCTGAGAACGCCAGGCAGGGGCTGGAACAGTTGAAAATCAGGCAGCTCGCCACGCCCAAAGAGCTGGAAGCAGCCATCGACGAGATAGAGAAGGAGCTGAATTTGCCCCGCCCACCGCTGCGCATGGAAGCCTATGACATATCAGATATTCAGGGGCAGGCGGCAGCGGGCAGCATGGTGGTCTTCGAGAAGGGGAAATCAAAGCCGGCCCACTACCGGCGCTTTCGCATAAAATCGGTATCGGGTGCCAATGATTACGCCATGCTCCAGGAGGTCCTCCGGCGGCGATTCAAGCACCTCGGTGGGGAGAATACAACGCCGGATACCTGGGCAATCGTGCCTGACCTCGTGCTCATTGACGGGGGCAAGGGCCAGCTCAATGCGGCACTATCGGCTATGGGTGAACTGGGTGTGACATCGGTGCCAGTGGCCAGCCTGGCCAAGGAAAATGAGGAGATTTACCTGCCGCGGCGGGCAAAATCGATTGTGCTGTCGCGCAGTTCTCCGGGGCTGAAATTGCTGCAGCGACTTCGTGATGAGGCGCACCGGTTTGCCCTGGGGTATTATCACCGGGTGCACCGCCGGGAAGCATTTGCCTCGGCGTTTGATGGCATACCGGGCATTGGGCCCAAGCGCAAGCGCGCCCTGCTGAAAAAATTCGGCTCGGTTCAGGCTGTCAGGGAGGCATCGCTGGCAGAGATGGCCGCGACCAGCGGCATGACGGAAAAGCTGGCCAGAAAGGTAAAGGAGTTGCTGTAAAATGCCGGCCAACCTGCCACCGCAGTATTTTGAAGCGGAGAAAAATTTCAGGGCGGCGAAGACACCGGCCGAAAAAATCGCTGCGCTGGAAGAGATGCTGGCGATTATGCCCAAGCACAAGGGTACGGACCACCTCCGTGCCGAGCTGAGAAGCCGGATTGCCAAGCTGACGCAGCAGGCTGGCAAGAAGAGCGGCGCCCAGCGCGTGTCCATGATAATCGAGAAGGAAGGCGCCGCCCAGGTGGCCGTGGTCGGGCTGCCCAATGCCGGCAAGTCGCAGTTGATAGCCAGCGTGACCAATGCCGCCCCGACCGTGGCTGACTATCCTTTTACCACCTACGCGGCCAGTCCGGGTATGATGCCCTTTGAAAATATACAGGTACAGCTCATTGATACCCCGCCCCTCGTGCCCCAGATGATTGAATGGTGGCTGCCGCCCATGCTGCGGCGGGCAGACGCCCTGCTCATTGTGGTTGATTTGAACGCGGCTCCCCTGGAACAGATGGCATCAATAAGCGAGCAGTTACGGCAGATGAGAATCAGCCTTGGTCCGGATGAAGCTGATGAGGAAGTCCTGAGCCGGCAGAAGGTTCTGGTGGTGGGCAACAAGATGGACATTCCCGGCACTGATGCCGGCTATAAGGCGTTGGAGACCGGGTATGGGGAAAAACTTTCCCTGGCTTATGTCTCGGCCAGGGACGGGCTTGGTCTGGAAGAGATGAAGCGGAAGGTCTTCCAGGTGCTCGGGATTATCCGTGTTTACACTAAAGCGCCGGGCCAGAGGCCGGACATGAATGACCCGATTATTCTGCCAAAGGGAAGCACGCTGGCGGACGCGGCCGAAGCGGTGCACAAGGACTTCCGCGCCAGGCTTAAATACGCCCGGCTATGGGGCTCCGGCAAGCATGATGGTATCATGGTGAAGCGCGACCATATACTGCAGGACGGGGACATCATCGAGCTGCACGTGTAGAATAAAAAATATAAACAGGAGATAAGTATGCCCGTACGTCCCGGCTGGTATGACCGTTACTGGCGAAATCTGGACAAGGAGACCGAGGCCAGAATACGCACCACCTGCCCCCGCTGTGGCAGTTCCAAGACCTACTACAACGAGCAGTTCCAGACCTGGCGCTGTGGTAAGTGCGAACACATCTTTGTTATCAGGGGCCTGGGGGATAAAACACCCTGGTGGAAGCGCCTGTTCACCTTCTGGAGAAGGTAATCTCTCACCCCGGCAAGGTTAAATGCGGTAATATCTCCAAATTTTGCTTGACAGAAACCGAACATTGGTGGAAAATAACCAATATATGGAAGAAGGGAAGGCGGGCTCACCGGACAGTTCAGAACCGTCTGCTGTGGTGAGCAGGAGGGTTGATACGTTGGAAGTGGGCGAGTCTTCCGAGCGTGAAAATAAAGAAAATGAACGGCTTGCCATCCAGAGGGCAAGAGATAGATCTCGCACGGCCAGATGGGACCTGAATATCGCCATCTTTCTCTTTGCCGTTCTGATTATCGTCATTATCCTGCTTTTTCAGGGAATCAGCCTGGAGATTGTGGCGCCAGTGGCCGTTTTCGGTCTGGGTATGGTCTGGCTCTGTGGGTGGAGACAGGGGAGGCAGCTATTTGACCGTTTCTGCGAGGAAGAGCTGGCCAGGCTGGAATACGAGCGCACCCGGCAGGTTGAGGAAACAATAGAGGAAGCAGTGCGCAAGGCCATCCGCGAACGCCTGCGCTGACCCCAGAGACAAGCCAGTACCTGTTTACCTGGAAAATCCGCTTTATCAAGCGTATCTTATTTTCCTGGTAGGAGCACGATGGAAGTACTGAACAGCATCCCGGTTGAACTGGACCTTGAGGCCGTATTGAAACGGATGCGCCTCCGCAACCGGAGTGATAATATTGTGGAAAGCATACGGGAACTGCTGGAGACCGCTGCCCCTGTGGCCAGACCCAAGGCAGTCTATGAGGTATCATATGTTGAGAACAAGAATGGGGACTCGCTGGAAATCGGCGGCGTCAGGTTCAGCAGTCGCGTTCTCCGGGTGAACCTGGACCAGGTGGAGCGAGTATTCCCTTACGTCATTACCTGCGGCCGGGAACTGGACGGGATTGAAGTCCCGTCCACCGACTTCATAAAGGGCTATTATCTTGACCAGATAAAAGAGACGGCACTGGTACTGGCCCGCCGCTATGTTGAAGACTATTTAAAAAAGCAATATGCCCTCGGACAGTTGTCCCGAATGGCACCGGGTGCCGGGGCGGAGATTGACTGGCCGCTCACACAGCAAAAGGAGCTGTTCTCCATTTTCGGGGGCAGGAATAAGGTGGAGGAGCTCATCGGCGTCAGGCTCACCGATACCTGCCTCATGGTGCCCATAAAGTCAGTATCGGGAATATTTTTCCCCGCTGAAATCAGGTTTGAAAGCTGTCAGATATGTCCGCGGGAAGGGTGCATCGGCCGGCGGGCCCCCTACGACTCGGAAATGGCGAAGAAATACCGACGGGGAGAAGCCTAGCCCGGCCTTTCCCGACTTTTAAGCTCCAGACCAATGTTGAATGCCTTACCCTGAAAATCGCCCACCGCGTGGTACCGCTGCGCTGGTTCTCCCAGAAAGGAAAAGGGCCTCACTTTGTCCAGGTCGAGCCTGCCGTCGGTAAGGCAGTCGCTGGAGGCGTGGACCTCCTCAATCCGGCCGACGTAGAGCGTGTGACTGCCCAGCTCCAGAGAATGGACAACACTGCACTCTATATTTATCGGGCATTGTTCAATCAATGGTGCCGTACCCAGCTTGCCGTAGAACACGGTGAACCGGCAATTCTTGACTTTGTCTACCTTGGTACCGGAGGCGATGCCGCAGTAGTCAGTTTCTTTTACCAGGTCAGTGGAAGGGACATTGATGGAGAAAGTCCGGTTCTGCTCAATGCCGATGCGGGTATGGCGGCTGGCCCGTATGGCAACGGTGGCCATGGGCGGTTCGGCACAGGCCATGTTGCCCCACGCCACGGCCATGAAGTTTGCTTTGCCATTGACATTGGTGCCGACCAGGAGCGCGGGCATCGGATAAATAGACCGGCTGGGACCCAGTTGAACTTTAGCCATGTGTGTACCCCCTCAAAATGAAAGTCAATTGGTTTGCCGTAACCGGTTGTGATTTGAGTCTGACAACCCGGTTCTGTTAAAATATATATTAGAAGGCAGGGAAATGCCTGCCTTTTTATTATATGAGAAACCTCAAGCATCTTCATTATACCACACGCCGGCGCGGTGACCATTCCGTTTATTTGACATGGTTGCCGTTGGCTCACGGCGATTTTTTTAAGAAATTTGTAAGCTTTTATTAATAATTCAGGCCGGTATTTTAATAAGTTTTTAACCTTCACGTTTTATATTAGAAGAGGTAGTTTAAAACGATGGCATTCAGGGAAGTGTAACCAGCCGCGATGAGCAAGCAGATATTTTCGGAAATAAGCGATGGCGATAATAGATTAGACAACCTGCGTCCGGCAAGCATCAAGGTGGGGCATCTTGCTATTCATTATCTGACCGGCGGGGAGGGCGAACCCCTGATTTTGATTCATGGCGGTGGCGACAGCAGCCGGGCCTGGCGACAAAATGCCGTCGAGCTCTCCAGGTATTATCAGGTCTATTTGCCTGACCTCCCCGGCTTTGGTCTTAATAAGGCGATTGCCGATGACTTCTCTCTGTCTTCCTGCGTCACCTTCGTGGAGGACTTTTCCCGCAGCCTGGGGCTGGGGCACTTTCACCTCGTCGGGCATTCGCTTGGTGGTGGCATTGCCCTGAACTACGCGCTGAAGTTCCCGCACCGGATAAAGCGTCTGGTCCTGGTCAGCAGCCTCTGCCTGGGAAGTGAGATTGCGTTCTGGGCCAGAATTTTTTCCCTGCCCATTTTCTATCGAATTGCGAAGCGAACCGTGGTCTCTGTATTCAAGGCAATAGGGTGGCTGGTCAGGAAGTTGAATTGCCCGCTGGGGAAGATGACCCCGCCCTCTCTCTTCAGGATGAGCATCGGGAAGGGCATCATGACCATTAAGGGACAGACCACGGTCCTGGCGAACCGACTCTCCGAGTTATTGATGCCGACACTGCTCATCTGGGGCGCCAAGGATAATATTGTCCCGGTGCGCCATGCCAGCCTGGCCGCGGAGCGGATTCCTGACTGTCAGGTGCGCGTTTTTCAGGACTCCGGCCACAGCGTCTACCGGCACCGAATCCGTGAGTTTTCCAATCTGCTGGTGCGCTTTCTGGGCTAGAGAAATGCTGCGATGGCGGCCGCCAGTCCACTGTGGTCAACGTCAAGGGTAACGTAGTCGGCGATGGCCTTGACCTCATCGGCCGCATTCCCCATGGCAATGGCAAACCCCGCTGTTGTCAGCAGCGAGATGTCATTGGTGCCATCCCCCACCGCGATGGTCTCGCCGAGAGGTATTTTGAGGTGGGCGGCCAGCTTTTCCAGTGCTTTCCCCTTGGAAACGCCGGCGGCGAGGATGTTGATAAACTCGACATCTGGATAGACAGGCGTTCTGGCCCGCGAAAGATGTAGGCGGTGGTCCAGCCGGCGGCAGAAATCAGCGGCCCTGGCCTTTTCCTTGGGAGTGGTGGGGACTACGCCACCTTTGAGGATTCTCTCCCTCTCCCAGATTTGCTGGAAGTTGATGGTGGTCGGGTAAACGCCGAAGAAATCGCGGTGGGCGTCGGTTGACCACGTCTGCCGCTCCACGAAATAGTGCGTCACGGTGAAAAGCTCGAGGTCGACCCGGCACTGGTGTGCCAGAGCAATCATCTGCCTTACCAGTTCTTTGCCGATGGGGCTGACGTGTATCTCTTCACTGGAACCGGCGTGGCTGACCAGCGCCCCGTCAAAGGAAATATGATAGCTGTCCAGCGAAAGCTCATCAATAATGCTCAAGGTGGCCTGAAGGCCGCGACCAGTGGACAATGCGACCTGTACGCCCGAGGCGCGGGCTTGAGATAATGCCTCCCTGTCGCGGTCGGAAATGGCGCCGTACCGGTTTACCAGCGTACCATCAATGTCCACCACCAGCAATCGATAGCTATTAGCCGTCAATACTGTCTCCTTCTCATTTTATTCAGCTTGCAGCAAAGTGCGGAGGGTGCGGGCGTTGTCCAGCGCGTATCCCCCGATGTCATTATTGAAGTAAATATAGACCGCTTTCACGGTGTCAGGCAGTTGCCCCAGCTTCTTGGCCCAGTCGGCCAACTCTTCGTCTGAGTAGTTGCTGGCGTACAGTGCACCGCTGCCGTGAAACCTGACGTAGGCGAAGTCGGCGGTAGCCACCAGAGGGCAGGTAAGCTTGGGCATATCAAAGATGCAGAGGCCGACGTTGTAGCGGCGCAGAATGTCGAATACGGCACTATCAAGCCAGGACTCGTGCCGGAACTCGAAAACATGGTGCCTGCCTTTGGGTAATATGACCAGAAACGACTCCAGTGTCGTATCATCGCGGTGCATGCCGGGCGGCAGCTGGTAGAGCAGCGGGCCCAGTTTTTCCCCCAGAATTTCCGCCCTTTTCAAGAAATTCTGCAGCGGCTCCGCGCAGTCTTTTAATCGCTTGATGTGGGTGATGAAGCGGCTCACCTTGACGGCGAAGGTGAAATCCGGGGGTGACGATTTATGCCAGGTGGTGAAGGCGTTTTCCGAAGGCAGGTGGTAAAAACTGGCGTTGAGCTCAACGGTGGGGAAATGGTGGGCGTAGAATTCCAGCCAGCTCGCTTTGGCCAGTTTCGGCGGATAGAACTTATCACGCCAGTGGTCATAGTGCCAGCCCGAGGTTCCAATAATGTAGTTGGTTGCCATGTTGTTGAACGCTCAATTTTATTCTAGCACCTCAATGAATGGACTTCCACGCGGCTTTAATGGTATCTTTTATGGGGAACCCCACAAGATTATCACTGACCACGGGAGAAATCATGAATTCCACTGGAAAGAAAACGCTGGTGCAATGTGATTTTGACAACACGATTGCCGAGTTCGATGTGAGCTTTATGCTCCTCGATGCCTTTGCCAATGGCGACTGGCGGCAGTTTCTGGAGGAATACCGGGAGCACAGGATACCGGTCGGCGTCTTCAGCCAGAGGACTTTTGCCATGATAAAAGCCGATGAAAAGACCATGCTCGATTACCTGTTTGCCGGCGACAGGGTGAGCATCCGCCCCGGGTTCAAGGAACTGCTGGATTTATGTTCCAGAAAGGGTTTTGCCTTTGTCATCGTCAGCAACGGACTGCGGTTTTACATTGAGGCTGTCCTGAAACACATTGGCGTCAGCGGGATAGAGGTATTCGCGGCGCATACCGAGTTCAAGTCTGATGGTCTCGGCATTACCTACATCGGTCCTGATGGCCAGCCAGTACTTGACAACTTCAAACAGTTATACGTTGAGCGGCATAAAAATCAGGGCTACCGTGTTATCTACATTGGCGATGGGTATTCAGATATAGCGCCGGCAAGTCTGACTGACCGGGTATTTGCCCGCGACGACCTGCTGGCCCACTGCTGGGAGAATAACCTCAAGTGCGCGCCCTTCAACGACCTCAATGACGTGGTCAGGGGGCTGGAGGGAATAGCGTAGCCTAATCTGCACGGCCGGTTGTGAATGAGCAGGGGGTTATGTTATCCCCACAGCCGCCAGAACCGCAAAAGCGCCAAAGATAATTAAATATATACCCAGTACCCAGGCGATTATCTGTGGCTTGATTATCACCACAATTCCCGCTATGATGGCCAGAATACCCCCAATGACGCCGCTGATTTGTGGAATCCCCATGGTAACCTCCTTACGTTTCAGACTTTTTCAGGTCTTTTGCATATCAGTTAAATGCTATTATAGCTTTATTTAGTGTGGTGTCAATATCTCGGGGATGAATCCCCGGGCGTGCGGCATGTGGTTGGGGCACGGCAGGTTTTAGCCCATGCGGTGGAGCCTGTTTAAAGCCTCGTTCTTCTCGCTCAGCCCCAGTCTGGCTTTCCTGATTGCTTTTGAGAGCAGCTCGATGCTCTGGTCGTAGGTCTTGCGGTCTACGGGGTAGGGGATGCCGTCCTTCCCGCCGTGGGCGAAGGCATAGCGGGCGGGGTCGCGGTAGCTGGGGGCAACGCCGTGGACCAGCTCGGAGATGAGGCTCAGCGCCCGCAGCGTCTTGGCACCGACGCCGGAAAGTCCCAGTAGTTGCTCAAAGTCGGCTGGCTGGCGCTCGTAGGTGCTCAGCAGAATGCGACTCAGGCTATCGGGGTGCAAATCGTTGACCAGGAGCTGGTGGCGGGCGGGGAGGTTTAAGGTCTTCAGTTTCTTCAGTTCCAATAATGTCTTTTCCGGTTTCTCCTCAGTGGCGATGCCGGTGATGGTATGGCGCGCCGGGTCGCTCTCGCTGGCCACCAGATTGAGCGCCTGTGCCCTTGCCTCGGAGAGCACCGCCGAGTGCGGCTCGTTGACGAAGCTGCTGACCGCTTCCCCCAGCCAGTGATAGCGGCGGGCGTAGCGGTTGACTTCATTCATGCCCTGCTGGACCACCGCCCAGTGGCCGTTGCCGGTAAAGAAGAAGGAGTGGTGGTAGAGTTGATAGCCGTCCTGCACGGCGGCGCTGTCCACCTTGGCCGACATGCGGCTGGCATAGACCAGCGGCAGCGGGTCCAGAGAAAGGCGGTCGCCCCACCGTTCAATTTCACCGGGGGTCTGGCGCGAGGTCTTCCCCTTGCCGCCGGCCACGTAAAAGCCGATGTCCCGTTCCATGCCCCGCAACGCTTCCTTGAGCGCCCCGCAGAGTGTGGTGGTGACCCCGCTGCTGTGCCAGTCAAAGCCCAGCACACAGCCCAGGGACTGGAACCAGTAGGGATGGGAAAGGCGGCGCAGCATCTCTTCCGGGCCGAAATCCGTGATAATGGCCAGCGTGATTTCCCGCGCCAATTTCACCATGCGCTGGAAAAGCCAGGGCGGCGCCTTGCCGGAGTGGAGGGGGAGATGGGCAATGCCGGTTCTGGTGGGGGCAGTCATAATGCGTATGCCTCCCCGCTAATGACCGCAGGTAGCGCAGCTGTTCGAGCCGCATCCGGCGCACGAGCCACCGCTTCCGGAAACACGGGTCGTTAGCCCGACGCTGTCTCTGGTGAAGGAAACGCAGGGCGACATTATTCGTTTGGCCTGACTCTGGCAGCGAGGGCAGGGGGCGTCTTTATCCGCCTCGCTGAGTGGCCTCATCAACTCGAAAGTGAGCTCGCAATCGGCACAGGTGTATTCATAAATGGGCATCTTTCACCACCCTATATCCAGTTTACGGCTTTTCCGGCCTTCCGGTCAATGAGTCCGGAGAAATGGGGTATTTGCCGTACTCCCTGGCGGCCTCATACATGGCCAGGATATTCTCCACCGGCACGTCCGGCTGGATGTTGTGCACCGCCCCCAGTATGTAGCCGCCACCAGGGGCAAGGTCGTGGATACGCCGCCTGACTTCGGCTTTAACGTCGTCGGGGCTGCCTTTGGGCAGCACGAACTGGGTATCAACGGCACCCCAGAAGCTCAACCGGTCACCGAAGTCAGCGGCCAGCTTGCTGGAGTCCATATCTTTGGCCGCCACCTGTACCGGGTGAATAACGTCAACGCCGATGTCAATAAGGTCCGGCAGCAATTTGTAGATGGAACCGCAGCAGTGAAAGTGAATGAAAGCCGAAGTGTGCTTTCTGACGGTGTCAAAGTATCTCTTGTGGCGGGGCTTGAGAAGTTCACGGTACAGTTCCGGGGAAACGATGGGCCCGTTCTGAAATCCCATGTCATCGCTGACGACGACGACGTCGGCCAGGTCGCCGCCAGCTTTCAGGAGTTCCGCGGCCATGGCGGTGGTCTGGTCGGTGACCAGGTCGAAAACAGCGCCGGCCAGTTTTTTATCGGCGGCGAGGTCCATAAACCAGTCCTCAAAGCCGCGCAGGTACTGGGTCGTGTGCACAAACACCGATGGCAGGCGCAGCACCACGGCGTAATCAGTGTTCTCTTTGTAGTGCTTGAGCTTGTCCCGAACTCCTCTGGTATAGCCGGGGTCGGTGGGGTCGGGCACAGGGTAGTTAACAACGTCCTGAACGGTTACCGCTCCGGCCAGAGGCGACTTTACCAGGTCATAGTAAAGAGAGGTTGCCGGCATGCGGCGGACGACTCCCCACTCGTCCTCGTAACCGTCCTCACCGAACGGTTTATCCGGTTTGCTATCGGAGCTACCTGAGGTAACAAAGCGCAGGTCAACATCAAGGGCCTGGAGGACGGGCTCATGCACGGCGGCAGTCTGCATCATGCGGTGGATGATTATGTCCTCGTCTTTAACGCCAAAATGGGCTTTCAGTTTCTGGTAGCCCTTGATGTGAATGCTGCTGTTATTGGTGCTGCCGAGGTCAATGGGCACCCGGTCCGGCTCCTGGTGGCGCAGCGCCTTGATGACTCTTTCGCGGTGGCTTAAAGGCATATCATCACCTCCCGTGCGGAGTATATAGAGTATATAATAATCCTGCCGGAAAAGTATATCACCGCTTTGACCGCTCCACAGCGCAGTAGTATACTAGCGGTAACGCCGGACCACCACGGAGGCAGGAATGAATATCGAGGTCTTAACGGAGAAGTTGATTTCATGGCTCAGAGACGAGGTAACGTCCCGGGGCTGCGTGGGAGTGGTGGTGGGGATAAGCGGTGGCGTTGACTCCGCGGTGCTGGCCGTACTGTGTAAACGCGCCTTTCCCGAAAACACGCTGGGGGTGATGATGCCCTGCCACAGCCATCCTGAAGATAAGGCGCACGCCCAGGCGCTGGCCGAGAAATTTGCCATCCCCGCCGTGGAGGTGGTGCTCGATGAGGTGTACAACGGGCTGCTCGAGAAACTGCCCGATTTCAAAGCTGATGCCGGGTCGAGCCATCTTGCCCGGGCCAACCTGAAGGTGAGGCTGAGGATGGTGGCGCTTTACTATATCGCCAACCAGCTTAAATATATGGTGGCCGGCTCAAGCAACCGCAGCGAAATTACCATTGGCTACTTCACCAAGTACGGGGATGGTGGGGTGGATATCATGCCGATGGGCAATCTGGTCAAGGGACAGGTCAGGGAACTGGCGAGTTACCTCGGCATAACCCGGGAAATCATTGACAAGCCGCCCTCGGCGGGGCTGTGGGAGGGGCAGACTGATGAGACCGAGATGGGAATTAGCTACGAGGCGCTGGATAGATTTATTCTTGCCGGTGAGGCGCCCGACGAGGTGCGGAAAAAGATTGAAACCATGAGGGCCAGCAGCGCCCACAAGCGCTCTCTGCCCCCGATACCGGAGTTTTGAGAGAGCCTGCCTCAGTCAATACAGCTACCATATATTGGCGGCTACGGGTACGCTGGCGCGGTCGTGCAGCGTGATGGCATCTTTGGTGCAGCTGGCACGGCAGGTGCCGCAGCCGTAGCAGCGCCTGGGGTCAATGACTACTTTCTTATTGGCGGCACTGTAGCCTATGGCGCCGAACTGGCAGACGCGCATGCACTGGCGGCAGCCGTTACACAGCTCAGGATTGACCTCCGCTACATACTCCGCGCGGAACATTACCGGGACGCCGTACGTCACCGTGGCACGCATGGCGTAGCAGTCGGAACGGTCGCAGTTGCAGATACCGCCAATGAATGGCGCCATAAAGGTCCAGACGCTGTGGCAGAGGCCTTCTTTCTCGTGCTGGCGAAAGCTGTCCAGGGCCTCTTCTTTGGTCAGCTTTTCCAGGCCGGATGTATTCGGCCCCGTCAGGTAGCTGGCGTCAATTTCCTTAACTATCTTAAACATCTCCCCGCCTTGTGGCGCCAGGCTTATCCCGTAGCAATAACGCTGCTCCGTGCCGGTGGTCTGCTGGCGGCAGATACAGTTCAGGCGTACAATCTCGGTGACGAAATCGAAGATATGTGCCACGTCTTCGATGGGCAGGACCTGGCCGAAGTGCACTTTTTTCTGCCGGCCAGAGATATAAGGTGTCAGCACTCCTCTCACAAAAGCCGGTGCCCGGCTGAGCTTTTCGAGTCCCCCTACTTTTTCGGTAAGTTCTTCAGGGTGGGAGAAGAAATCGGCAATAAATTTGCGGCGTTTCAGGTCACTCAATAAGTCTTCCGAGTAATTCTTGGCCTGCAGGTACCATTTCTTGCCTTCTCCGTGCTTGTGGCAGAATTCGCACATTTCTTCCTCCTTGAGTAATATTTCACGAGGTTAACTGTCATTATAGCCTTGCGTGATTATTTATGCAATGCTTTTATCGTACCGGGCAGAAAGCGGGCCGGTTTTTTATTTAAATTTACCGGGCTATGCCTAGTACCAAATAATGCGTTTTTCCCTTGTTTTGCTTAACATTGTCTGCTATTATGTAAAAAGGCAGATGATTACCGAGAGAGAGAAGGCACTGGAGCTGGCGATTGGCCAGATTGAGAAAAGGTTTGGCAAAGGCTCCATTATGAAGCTGGGGGAGTCCGCGGGAGTATCTTCCGTGGAGGCTATACCCAGCGGCTCGCTGGCTCTGGACCTGGCTTTAGGTATTGGCGGTATTCCCAGAGGTCGCATCACGGAAATATTTGGTCCGGAGGCGTCCGGGAAGACTACCTTGGCTCAGCATATCATTGCGGAATCACAGAAACGCGGTGGTACGGCTGCCTATATCGATGCTGAACATGCGTTAGACCCGTCCTATGCGGCAAATTGCGGTGTTAATGTTGAGGAACTGCTTATCTCCCAGCCGGATACCGGGGAGCAGGCGCTGGAAATCTGTGAGGCGCTGGTAAGGAGCAGTGCCATTGACGCCATCGTGATTGACAGCGTGGCGGCGCTGGTGCCCCGGGCCGAGATTGAAGGGGATATGGGGGAGCCGCAGGTGGGTCTGCAGGCGCGTCTGATGTCACAGGCCCTGCGCAAGCTGGCGGCGGCCATTGGCCGTTCCGGGACAGCGGTCATTTTCATCAACCAGCTCAGGGAAAAGGTCGGCATTATCTTTGGCAATCCTGAGGTAACGCCGGGCGGCCGGGCACTCAAGTTTTACAGCTCGGTGCGGATTGACCTCAGACGCGTTGAAACCATCAAGCAGGGAAATGAAGCCATAGGAAACCACGTCAGGGCCAAGGTTGTCAAGAACAAGGTTGCCCCGCCTTTTCGTAATGCTGATTTTGACATCATGTTTGACCACGGTATAAGCAAAGAGGGCAATCTTATTGACCTGGGTCTGGAAATGGAGCTGGTTAGTAAGGCTGGTGCCTTTCTCTCTTACGGCGATGTCCGCCTCGGGCAGGGCAGGGAAGCGGCCAAGCAATTTCTGGTGCAGAACCCCGAGCTTGCCCAGGAAATGGAAAAGAGAATAAGGGCCTCAGCCAATACCACTCATTTTGCCGTGCCCAATGAATGAGGGCATTTTGTCATAACTGAAAACCGAATAGCGTAAAGAGTGCAAGGCTGAGGCATAGGCTTCAGCCTTGCGTTTTTAAGGGGACAAAGTAAGGTGAGCAGGATTACCGACCTCCGCACGGGGAGGGGAAGAGAGAAAAGGATAAATATTTATCTGGACGGAAGGTTTGCTTTCAGCCTCGGGGCTGAGGTCGCGGCGACAGAAGACCTGCAGGTGGGCCAGGAGCTTTCCGATGACCAGATTGAAGCGCTGACCGGCAGCGACCGGTTGCAGCGCTGTCTGGCGGCGGCTTACCGGTACCTCGGCTACCGTCCCCGCAGTGAATCTGAAATCAGGGAGCGGATGCAGCGCCGTGGCTTTGATGGAGAAACCATAGATGCGGTTGTTGCCCGCCTGCAGGAACAGAACCTGCTGGATGACCAGGCTTTTGCTCAATTCTGGAAGGAGAACCGGGAGTCGTTCTCTCCGCGCAGCCAGTGGCTGACCAGGTGGGAGCTAAAACGAATGGGGGTAATGGACGACGTTGCCGAGCAGGTGGTGGCTGGTATGGATGACGAGGAAAGTGCCTATCGGGCAGCACTGCAGAAGACACGCCGCGGGGCGCCAGCCGAATATCAAGACTTTCGGCGCCGGCTGGGGGACTATCTGCGACGCCGGGGTTTTAATTATGAAGTTATTGTCCATACTCTGGAGAAGGTATGGCAGGAACGAGGGAGCAGCCCGGGATAGCTGATGTAGCTGTCTTAAGCTGCCCCCGATAAAAAGAATATAGAATAAAGAAAAGGGAGGTGACACAATGGAAATAGATATTGTTGTAATTCTGGCAATATTCTTTGCCTTTATCATTGGCGTTGTCTTTGGCGGTATGGCGTTTTTTGTTTTCCGCCGGGTGATGTTCAACCGGCAGATGCGCATTGCCGAACGCAAAGCGGCCAAAATGCTTGCTGAAGCCAGGGATGAGGCGAGAGTGGTGCTGAATAATGCTCAGGAGGAAGCGAGAAAGACCAAATCAACCGTCGATGCTGAGTACCGTGAGCGGCGTTCCGAACTGCAGCGCCAGGAAAACCGTCTGAGCCAGAAGATAGAAAACCTGGACCGGAAGCTGGAAAGTGTCGAGCAGCGTGAGCGCAGTCTGGCTGGTAAGGAAAAGGAAGTTGAGTCCATTCGCGGTCAGCTTGGTGAGGTGAGAGACAGGCAGTTGAAGCAGCTTGAGCTGATATCGGGTATGTCGAGCGCGGAAGCGCGTCAGCAGCTGATTGATGCCATGCAGGTGGAGATGGCGCAGGAAACGTCAAGGCGACTTCGTGAGTGGGAAGCCAAGCTGAAAGAAGAGGCCGATGAGAAGGCCCAGGAGATACTGTCGCAGGCGATTCAGCGCAGTGCTTCGGAGATTGTCACCGAGTCTACGGTGTCCGTGGTGCCGCTGCCCAGTGATGAAATGAAGGGGAGGCTCATCGGCCGGGAAGGACGTAATATCCGGGCGCTGGAGCAGGCCACCGGTGTGGACCTGATAATTGACGATACGCCTGAAGCGGTTACCCTTTCCAGTTTCGACCCGGTGCGGCGGGAAATCGCCCGTAACGCGCTGCATAAACTAATTCTTGATGGTCGCATCCATCCGGCACGTATTGAAGAGGTGGTTGCCAAAGCGAAAGAAGAGGTGGAGGCAGATATCAATAGTGCCGGGGAGCAGGCTGCCTATCAGGTTGGCGTGCACGGGCTGCGACCGGAGATTATCCGGTTGCTGGGTCGACTGAAATACCGCACCAGCTATGGGCAGAACAGCCTGACACACAGCATTGAGACGGCCCATATCGCCGGGATGATTGCCTCCGAACTGGGGGCGGACTTAGGCATCGCCAAAAGGGCGGGACTCCTTCACGACCTCGGCAAGGCGGTTGACCGTGAGGTGGAGGGCACCCACGCCCAGATTGGTGCCGACCTGGTGAAGCAGTGGGACAAATCACCGGAGGTGGTGCAGGGCATTGCCGAGCACCACCTGGAGACGGGGAGCGTCGGCGTGTGGGGTTTCATTATCTCGGCGGCGGATGCCATAAGCAGCGCCCGGCCGGGCGCCCGGCGCGAGTCGCTGGAGAACTACCTGAAACGAATGAAAGCGCTGGAGGACATCGCCAACGGCTTCAAGGGTGTGGAGAAGTCCTACGCCATCCAGGCCGGACGGGAAATCCGTATCCTGGTCAAGCCCGAGGAAATTGATGACCTGGGTGCCATGCGGGTTGCCCGGGACATCGTGAAGAAGATAGAAGAGGGTCTGGACTATCCGGGACAGATAAAGGTCACCGTGCTGAGAGAGACCAGGGCCGTTGACTATGCAAAGTAGAGGGTATAGATGTTTGTACTGGTAATCGGTGATGTTGTCGGCCAGCCTGGCAGACAGGCAGTGTACGAGGTCCTGCCACAGTTGCGTCGCGAGTACCGGCTGGATTTAGTCATCGCCAATGCCGAAAATGCTGCCGGTGGTTTCGGGCTGACCACAGACATAGCCCGGGAGTTTATTGAGGCTGGAGTTCATGTACTCACCTCAGGGAATCATATCTGGGCGCAGAAGGATATCATCCCCAATCTGGACAGCGAAATGCCCATTCTGCGCCCGCTGAACTATCCACCGGGGGTACCGGGGAGGGGCTACCTCATCACCGGCCAGGTGATGGTGGTCAACCTGATGGGGCGGACATTTATGAATGACATTGATTGTCCCTTCCGGGCGATGGACGCACTGCTTGATGAGGTGAAAGACAGGCCGCCGGTGGTCATCGTTGATTTTCATGCTGAGGCAACCTCGGAGAAAATGGCCATGGGAAGGTATCTGGACGGCAGGGTGAGTGCCGTTCTGGGTACCCACACCCATGTCGGTACCATTGATGCGCAAATACTGCCCCAGGGCACCGCTTACGTAACTGACATCGGCATGACCGGGCCGACCGATTCCATTATCGGTGATGACGTGGACTCGGTTATTAAGCGTTTTCTCACCGGGATGCCCCATCATCTTTCGGTGGGAAAGGGGAAACCGGTTTTCAACTCCGTTCTGGTTGACGTGGACGAGGACAGTGGCCGGGCAGTCACTATTGAACGCATCTGTCGGCAGCTGGAGAGGCCGTGAGCAAGGTTGACTTGCACATTCATTCCACTGCCTCGGACGGAAGGTATAGTCCACAGGAAATTGTCCGCAAGGCGGCGGGGCTCGACCTGGAGGCCATTGCCCTGGCCGACCACGATTCTATTGACGGGATAGCGCCGGCCCTTGAGGAAGCGCGGAAGCTAAACCAGCTTCAGTTTATCCCCGCCGTGGAAGTCAGCACAGACGTTCCCACGGGTGAAGTCCATATCCTCGGCTATTTCATTGATTACGCCAGCGAGGAGTTTACCGCTGTTTTGGAGCGGTTTCGCAACTCGCGGGAAGGGCGGGCGCAGGGCATGGTGGCCAAGCTTGCTGACCTCGGCATCCACATAAGCTGGGAGCGTGTCCGGGAAATCGCCGGCAGCGGTTCCGTTGGCCGTCCCCATATCGCGCGGGCTATGCTAGAGGAAGGATATATCAGTGCCATAAAGGAAGCCTTTGATAAATATATTGCGCGCGATGGCCCGGCCTATGTAGAGCGGGAGAAGATGACTCCGGCGGAGGCGGTAAAGCTGATTGTCCGCAGTCGTGGCGTGGCCGTGATGGCGCACCCGTTTACCGTCCCGGAACCGGAGGCGCTGATTGTGGAACTGAAAACCGCCGGGCTGGCAGGCCTTGAAGCCTATTATAACGGCTATACCAGCGAGGATATTGGCACCCTCATTGCCCTGGCGAAAAACCACGGGCTGATTGTTACCGGCGGCAGTGATTATCACGGCCTGGATGAGAGTCGGGAGACTCTGATGGGTGGGGTGGAAGTACCCGTGACGGTGGTAAACAAGCTGATTGCGAAGGCCGAGCCAAAAATGGTAAAGTTAGCCTATTTAAAGTAAGTTATTACGGCAGGAGAGCCTATGGCTATCTGGTTCGCCTTAACAGTTGCAGCCTACCTTCTGGGGTCAGTTCCTGCTGCGTACCTGGCGGCCAAACTAGCCCGTGGCATAGACATCAGGCAGTACGGCACGGGTCAGATTGGCGGTGGCAACCTCTGGCGAATGACTTCCTGGAAACTAGGTTTGCCAGTGGGGCTTTTCGACCTGAGCAAAGGGGTGGTGATGGTCTGGGCGGCGCAGAGCCTGGGGCTGAGCGTGGTCCAGCAGCTGGCGGTGGGTGCGGCGGCGGTCGCTGGGCACAACTGGTCCGTTTTTCTCCGATTCGGTGGTGGCCGGGGCATTGGTACCACCATGGGGATTGTCCTTGTTCTCCCTTTTCTCCGTGAAGTAACGCCCTGGCCGACAATCGCCTGTCTGTCCTGCGTTGTCTTTGGCTCTGTCCTGCTACGAAGCTCCCCGCTGCCGGTGCTGGCCGGTGTTACCTCATTGCCCATCGTTGGGGCCATTTACGAGCCAGCGGCGACGGCGCTGGGGTTCCTGGCCTTTTTTCTGATAGTTGTGCTGAAGCGCCTGGTGGCGCCAAGGGTGGCGGAGGCAACCAAAATCAGCAAGAAAAGGGTGCTGCTGAACCGCCTGCTTTTCGACCGGGATATAATGGACCGCAAAGTCTGGATGTACCGGCTCCCCTTCAAAGCAAAGGATATGGAAGAATTAAGTGACGGGCTTGACTGATGAAGTGTGCGACTCATCCCAGAGTGGAAACGAACCTGAAATGCGGTAAATGCGGTAAGCCGATATGCCCCAAGTGCATGGTGCAGACGCCGGTAGGAGCCCGGTGCCCGGAATGTGCCCGGCTGTATAAACTGCCAACTTACCGTGTCTCCAGCCTGTATTACCTGCGAGCGGTCGGTACTGCCCTGGGTATGGCACTGGTCACTGGCGTGCTCTGGGGGCTGGCGAATTCCTTCATCCCTTTCTTCTACCTGAACCTGCTGCTCGGTGCCGGCGTCGGCTACGCCATTGGTGAGGTGGTCAGCCTGGCAGTTAACCGGAAGCGCGGGTGGGGGCTGGCGGCGGTAGCCGGAGCAGGCGTGATTATCAGTTATCTGGTCAGTGTCCTTCTGTTCTTTGGCCTTCCTTTCGGTGTTTTTCATATAGTTTTTGACATCATATCGCTGGCGCTCGGTGTTTTCGTGGCCGTTTCCCGTCTGCGCGGATAGATATTTTTTTACTTTAGGAGTATTTATGGAGCCAACCCGGGAGGTATTCTGGAACATACCATTAGGCGTTATTATCGATGTGCTGGCCGCGGTGGCGGTCGGCATTTTCATTTACGCCTTCTACCGCCGGGTCAGGCTCTGGTACCTCGGCCAGCCCGATGACCGCCTTCATCCTCTGGGAAAAAGGATACGGGCATTTTTCAAATACAAGGTATTTCACCTCCTGCTGCACGGCAAGTTCTTCGGTGTGACCAGAGGGCGGCGCTTTAAGGAACTATATCCGGGAATCATTCACTTCTTTATTTTTGCCGGCTGCCTCGTCCTGTTTATCGGGACGGTGCTGGTAGCCGCGAGCCATTACCTTTATGACTTTCTGCATGGCGGCGTTTATCTTGGTCTTTCACTGTTGCTCGATATTTTTGGCATATTGCTCATCATTGGTATCATTATGGCCCTGTACCGGCGCTACCTGCAGAAGCCGGACCGACTGGACAACCGGACGGAGGACTTGGTGGCCCTGCTGCTGCTTCTCGTTCTGGCGGTCAGCGGCTTTGTGGTGGAAGGGTTGCGTATGGCCGCTACTGAATTGCAGACTCACCCCGACTGGGCACCGTGGTCGCCCGGTGGTTACCTCATCGCTCTGGGCTTGAGTGGACTGGGACAATCGACCCTGCTTCTGTGGCACCAGATTAGCTGGTGGTTTCATGCCGTGCTGGCCATTGGCACCATAATTTATGTCTCGCTGGCCTGGAACCGGTTATGGCACATCATTATTTCCCCGATTAACGTCTTTTTCCGCAACCTGGGGCCGCGTGGTGCCCTGGCGACGATTGATATGGAGAAAGCGGAGACCTTCGGCGTCGACCGCATCCAGAATTTCACCTGGAAACACCTTCTGGACCTTGATGCCTGCACGCGCTGCGGGCGCTGCCAGGACAGCTGTCCCGCCTATTTGAGCGGCAAACCGCTGAGTCCCAAAAAGGTAATCCAGGATTTGAAGGGGCATTTGCTGGAGCGGGCACCGGTG
Organism: Dehalococcoidales bacterium; assembly: GCA_034409565.1. GTDB lineage: Bacteria > Chloroflexota > Dehalococcoidia > Dehalococcoidales > RBG-16-60-22 > E44-bin89. The sequence goes on along the minus strand of DAOUMS010000015.1, from coordinate 111,281 downwards.
CTGCTGAAACGGAAGGCAGAAGAGGCAAATACGGAAGATAACGGGCGGATGATTGGTGAGGTGATAAATGAAGATGAAATCTGGAACTGCACTACCTGCTACGCCTGCCAAGAGGTCTGCCCGGTATACATTGAGCCAATGGTCAAACTCATTGAAATGAGGCGCAGTCTGGTGATGGAGCGGGCATCCATTCCCGAGACCGGTGAGGGCGCCCTGAAATGCCTGGAGACCCGGGGCCACCCGTGGCGGGGAACGACCCTGAGCCGCACTGATTGGGCAGAAGGGCTTGAGGTCAAAACGCTGGCTGACGATAGCGACGTTGACGTGCTGTTATGGGTCGGCTGCACCGAGGCGCTGGAGGAAAGAAGTACCCGCGTGGCTCAGGCTATCGCCAGAATATTAAAAATGGCCGGGATTAACTTTGGTATTCTGGGTACGGAAGAAACGTGCTGCGGCGACCCGGCACGGCGTCTGGGTAATGAATATTTATTCCAGATGCAGGCGCAGCAGAACATCGAACTGTGGCATAACTATGGCATTAAAAAGATAGTCACCGGCTGTCCCCACTGTTACCACACGCTGAAGCACGAGTACCCGCAGTTTGGCGGCAATTTTGAGGTTGTCCATCACAGCGAGATGATTGCCAGCCTTATCAAAGAGGGTAAACTGGGAGGCATCAAGGGGATGACTAGCCGGGTCACCTACCATGACTCGTGCTACCTGGGACGTTACAACGGTATCTACGATGCCCCGCGGCAGGTTCTGCATCGTCTTAATGGCGTGAAGTTGGTGGAGATGGGGCGAAATATGGAATATAGCTTCTGTTGCGGTGCTGGTGGCGGGCATCTCTGGTTGGAAGAACAGAAGGCAGGCGAGCGCATCAATGAGATGCGCACCGAGCAGGCACTGACAACTGGGGCGGAAATAATTGCCACCGCCTGTCCTTACTGTTTGCAGATGTTTGAGGACGGGATACAGACCAAACAGGCCCAGGAATCGGTCAGGGCGATGGACATCGCGGAGCTGTTACTGCAGGCTATGTCCTGACGTTTGACGGCATAATGGTAATATTGTAAGTTAATTATATGAGATTGATATTCTGCACAGGAGGAAAATATGCGTAAAGTAGCCGTAGTCGGCGTGGGAGAAACCAAGTTCAGCGGTCCGCAGGAAAAGACCAGCGTTGAGCTTTTTGCCGAAGCTACTGCCGATGCCCTCGCGGAATCAAACCTGAAACCAAAGGATATTCAGGCCCTTTTCCTGGGCAACGTGCTGGGGGATTTTTCCGAAGGACAGGGCTCGATGCAGGCCTTTGCCGCCGAAAACATCGGCTGCTTCAATGTGCCGGCCAATCGATATGAAGGTGCCTGTGCCTCGGCAAGTATGGCGGTACGCGATGCCTGGATGTGGGTGGCTTCCGGTTTCTACGATGTGGTCCTGGCCGGTGGCGTGGAGAGGGCGGCCACCATGGGAACGCCGTTGGCCACGCGCACCTTTGCCATGTTCAGCGACTCGCGCTACGAGTTCCCTTCTGGTATCACCTTCCCGGCGGTTTTCGCCATGCTGGCCCACCTGTACGCGGCGAAATATAACGTACCACTGCTCAGGCTGAAGGAGCAGCTGGCTACCGTGTCCGTGCAGTCGTACAGGTACGGTATGTTCAACCCTCAGGCACACCTGCGCAAGGAAGTGACCATGGAGGCGGTTTTGAGTTCCTTCATGGTGAGCACGCCACTGCAGCTGCATGACTGCTGCCCGTTTTCCGATGGTGCCGCCTCCCTCGTGCTGGCGTCGGAAGAGGCGGCCAAAAAACTGACCAGTAAGCCGGTGTTCATTACCGGGGTGGGACAGGCCTCAAACGGGCCTATGGCCAGCCAGCAGGATTACCTCCCCAGGCTCAGGGCCAGAGAAATCTCGGCGAAGCAGGCGTATGACATGGCCGGACTCAGACCGGAGGATATCGATGTCTGCGAGCTGCACGATTGTTTCAGTATTGCCAGCCTGATTGCCGCGGAAAGCCTCGGCTTTTTCGATTTTGGTACCTCTGGTGAGGCCTGGATGAAAGGCGAGGCTGGCATTGGCGGTAGGGTCGCCATCAATCTTTCCGGCGGCCTGAAGGCAAAGGGCCATCCCATCGGTGCCACCGGTGCCGGGCAGGTCTACGAGATAACCAAGCAGTTCCGGGGGGAGGTGGCGCCGGAGCGTCAGGTGGAAGGGGCCAAAACCGGCATGACCGATACCCTGGGCGGGGATGGCTGCACCCTGGTCAACATGATTCTGCAGCGGGGCTGGTAATAAAAGGTGTTTTATACCTGGAGGCAAGGATGGAATATAAACTGACCTATAAAGAGTACAGCGAAGCGCTGAAGCAGAAAAAACTGCTGGGACTGAAGTGTAATAACTGCGGCAAGGTGACCGTGCCGCCCAAAATGGTGTGCCGCAGCTGCGCCAGCCCGGAACTGGAGGTTCTGGAGCTAAAAGGCACCGGCAGGATACAGACCTTTACCACCTGTAATGTTGCTGCCGAGGGACGTGAGGGCGAGGTGCCCTACATCATCCTGCTGGTTGAGCTTGATGAAGGCCCCTGGATTATGGGCAATCTGGTTAACACGGACCCGGAAAAGGCAACGATGGAAGCGCTTATCGGCAAGCGGGTCAGGATGACCGAAACCAGGGTTTTCCCCGGCGATAAATACTCCGCCGGCGAGGGCGCCAGCCCGACCTTTGAGCTGGGAAAATAGGTTGTAACAGCGTTTAAAAATATAGAGATTTTTTAGAGTATAATTCGAACAAAACGGCCTTTGAATAGTGGGCTAACTCTGTTCTTTTTTTATCCTCTCAACCTCTTGTTCTATTGCTCTTTTCTCTGATTTCCCGCCAAGGACAAAGACACGCAAATAGTGGGGCAATATGATAACAATACCCCAGGGGCCCAAGACCCAGAGGAACCAGGGGTACCCTCCACCAGTAAGTGCCCATATAAAGAAGCATATGATATTCACTACCGCGTAGGTGATAAAGCTACCCCAGAAGCGTCTCTTTGCTTTAACTCTCTTTGTGGCCTCCTCATAGATTTGCTCTTCGGATAACTGTTTTGCCATTTCTTAATCTCCTTATATCAGGATGCTATATTCATGTTGCTGTTGTTTTCTTCTTTAACCTCATGCCAAATAAGAAACGAAGAACATTTACACGCCTGACCAGAAACTCATAGACAGCCATTATGGCTATAAATGAAGTTGTGGTAGTTATGAAGTATTTTGGCGCGATACCTATGCTCCACTGGACAACGAAGAAACCGATAATGAGGATTATCGTCTGGTGCAGTATATAGAACGGTAAGACTGCCTCATTGGCATATCCCAGGAATCTGTTATTAGAGTTAAGATATCGGCTGCCAAAGCCGAGTATGGCCATAATAAATAACCATGACCGCAGGGTGTCAAATATCCCAATTCCGAGATATGCCAGTGTGCTATCTGGAATATCTATTTTAATGACTCCAAACTGCTCAAAATAGTGCACGGCCTGTAAAACCAGAGCCGCCATAAGGGTGATTACAGCATATCTCTTTATTTTTTCCTGAATCCGTGCGTTGGAGAACATCAGGTATCCGCTGATAAAGAATACCAGATATGAAGGGTGGTTCCAGCCACCTCCCCACGATAAAAGGCCGCCAAGAGAGCCTAAAAACACTTCCGACGTGGCAAGCAGCAGCACCGGGACAACTAAAGTCCAGGGGTTTTCAAACAGGGTGGCCAGCCTGGAGCCGAGGCTCCTTCCGGTTCTTTTGTCGGGAAAGAAGAGTGGTAGTAAAATCAGGGAATAGACGAAGAGGAGCCATAAGAACCACAGATGCATGGGCACGAAGGCAAAATTGCCGCCGACGCCATAAATGCCGTCGAAATAGTGAGGAAGGAACTGGAAGAGGTTTCCGCTAAAGTCCCCGTGGGTCAGCCGTTCCAGATAGACCTGCGGTGGGGACATGATAAACCAGCCGAGGATAACTATGGGAATCAGGATGCGCAGGGTTCTCTCCTTGGCAAACCCGCCAGCAGTCCTGAATTTCAGGGCATAAAATACGGCCGCTCCGGCGAGGACAAAGAATATTGGCATCATCCAGAGGGCAAAGAAATCTATAAAAATCTCCGCGCCGAGATTTGTCTCGGCATTCTTAACGTGCCAGTCCCCAAAATCAAAGAACCTGGCATTATGAAAGAAAAATATCGAGAACATGGCCAGGACTCGTAGCCAGTCGATGTAGTAAAGTCTGGCGGGTCTGGGTGTTGCCTCAGATTTACCGACTTGCGATATATGGCTGCTCATAATTCACCTGCGTGGGCAATATTCTATTTCTTACTTATCGTTGAGCCGCCACTGGCGCTGATGCTGCCCATTGTGGGATTGCCCATATAGATAAGTCTGGAGCCGCCACTCAGGTTACCGTCCAGTCGGCCGCTGGCATTAATGGTAATATCGCTGGCACCGCTGAGATTTATATCGGCATCCACAACCGAGAAGTCGGGCAGTTCCACGTGGCTGGCCCCCGAGGCCTCGACATCAATATCATTAGCCGAGCCTTCCAGTTCAAGAGAGCTGGCGCCTGACAGGTCGAACCTCCCGTTAGCCATTTCAATACTGCCGGAGGCTTTACTGGCGCCAGAGAGTCCAAAATTAGTGTTGCCGGCCTTCATACTGCCGATATCCACCTGACTGGCTCCCGACAGGTCAAAATCAACCGCATGGGAGGAACTGAACCCGCCGCTTATCTTTGCTTTCGAGGCACCGGATAATCCCAGACTTTCTAAATCCGGTAAATTGATAGTGGCTTTCCGCGTTACGTTCATGTAGTTATAATTCGGTTTCAGCCTTAGATACAGCGTGTCACCGCTCTGGCTGATGTCAAGGTGCTCATATGAATTGTCGTCGATGCTGATACGGACCAGGTAAGTATCCGCCTTGTTAATCTCAATATCGAATGCGTAACCGGCTTCTACCTTGGTGAAGTCACGGTAATTGAATTCCCAGCTTGCCAGTTTACCTGAGCCGGTTACAGTGGGGCCAACTCCAGGGGTACACCCACTAACAACGGTTAAGAGACCCATGATTATGGCAAGGACAATGCTGGCCAATCTGTATTTACTCATGTTATATACTTCCTAGCGGTAAATGTCTCACTATATATGATTTGCCTTAACATGTCAATAGAATTGGCGGGTAGATTCGTCTGGGCATATCAGGCTGTTTTACGGGATGATTTACCGCGCTGCTGAGGCTGGACGAGGTCGCTGGCCAGCCGGTTGATTAGTTGCCGGGCCGCCGCCTGCGGTTCTGCCTTCCCCTTGATAAGGTCGTCAATCAGCCCGGCCAGGTAGTCGCCGTGGTCAATATTGGCGACGCAGTCCCTGAGGAGTCCTTCCACCGTTTCCATCAGTTCCAGTTTCAGTCTCATTTGCTTGCGTTTCTGCAGTTCACCGGTGCTGGTAAGATATTCCCGGTGCCTGGATATCTCGGCGGCCAGTGCCGCAGTACCCTTGTTGTAGATGGCTTCGGTGAGGACGATGCCGGGTCGCCATTCGTCAGGGCGCCAGTTCCGCATTGAGAGCATTGCCTGGAGGTCGGTATTGACAATGTCGGCGTCTCCCTTGTCTGCCTTGTTGATGACAAAGATGTCGGTGGCTTCCAGTATGCCCGCCTTCATCATCTGAATGGCGTCGCCGGCCGCCGGTGTCATGACGAACAGGGTGGTATCGGCCACTCTGGTGATGTCTATTTCTATCTGCCCTGAGCCCACGGTCTCCACCAGAATGATATCCTTGCCCATCGCGTCCATGATGTGGATTGCTCCGACGGTGGCTTTGGCTAGACCACCCTGCAAGCCCCGCGTGGCCAGGCTGCGGATGAAAACGTCTTTATCCTCGCCGTGTTGCTGCATCCGGACCCGGTCGCCCAGCAATGCGCCACCGGTGAAGGCACTTGTCGGGTCAATGGCAATGACGCCGATGGTCATGCCCTCCTGGCGAAAGTGGCTGATAAGGTTGCTGGTCAGGGTGCTCTTACCGGCGCCCGGTGAACCGGTTATGCCGATAATGTACGCTTTTCCCGTGTGGGGGTAAATTTGGCCCATTTCCTCGAAGGCGCCGGGCACCTCGTCGGCGATGCCGCTGATGAGCTTGGCGGCGGCGATGGTATCTCCGGATAATACTTTAGAGGCAAGTTTAGCTTTCATTACTGAGCATCAAGCAGCGCTGGATTTAGGAGCCACTAAATTATAGTTTAAGGGCGGTATCAATTCAACCGTGCCCCTTTTCGGCCAGTTTCTGCACTATCTTGGTCATTGCCTCTCCGGCCCTGGCCCGGATGAGTATGCTTGCCCGTGTATCCATGGCTGTCTCACTGAGGTTTATGATAACCAGCTCGGCGCCGGCATGGACAGCATAGGCCGGAATCTGTGCGGCAGGGTAGACCACCAGGCTTGAGCCGACGACGATAAAAAGGTGGCAGTTCTCGGCACGGTTGGCGGCTGCCGAGAATACTTCGTCCGGCAGTGCCTCACCGAAAAGGACGACATCCGGTTTCAGTATGCCGTGGCATGCCTCACAATCGGGGACTTCCTCGCCTGCTTCCAACCTCTTTCTTATTTCCGGCATGGGGTATTTCCGGCTGCACTGCAGGCAGACCACCCAGCGCATGCTGCCGTGCAGCTCAAACACCTTGTCATCGGGGACGCCGGCAGCCTGGTGCAGGCTGTCCACGTTCTGGGTAATCACGCAGTCGAGCTTGCCCATTCTGTCCAGTTCCGCGATGGCGTGGTGGGCGGGGTTTGGCTGCACCGTCTCCGTCAGGCGCTCCTTCCAGAGCATCTGCCATTGTTTCCATCTGGCGCTGGCATCGCTGATGAACTTCTGATAGGTAAAATCGTCGGGGTCAAAGCGTTCCCAGATACCGCCCGGGCTGCGGAAGTCCGGTATGCCCGATTCGGTGCTGACGCCAGCACCGGTGAACACCACGGTTCTCTCCGACCGGGCAATAAGGTCGGCTACCCTGTCGGCCAGATTGTCCAGCGCTTTATCAGACACTGGTTTTTCCCTCTCGAATAACATGGCAGCGGCGTTAATCAGACGATGTACCAGTTTTTGTTATTTTAGCATTCAGCTTGTCTGCATTTCTCGGCGCGGCGAGCCAGAACGAGGCGCAGGCTAGAGCGAAGGCAGCCATGCAGAGGAAAAAGGCGCTGGTGTAGCTGCCGGTAATATCGTGAATGTAGCCGCCCAGCCACGGCCCGATAACTCCCCCGACGCCCATACCGGTGAGCAGTACGCCGGCAATGGCACCGAAGTGCTTTCCGTGGAAGATGTCGGCCGCACCGGCGGTCATGGTAGGGGTGAAAAAGCCGCCTCCGTAGCCGAAGCATATAGCGTACACGTAGAGGAGCCAGGGCTGGGAGGTGTCCTTCACCGAGACCAGGGCCAGAAGGGCGATAATCATCAGCGTACTGGCGAGCGTAATCGTCATCTCCCGGCCGATGCGGTCTGATATGCCGCAAGAAAGATTTCCCCCGATGAGGCTGAAGCCGTAAAGGGCAAAGATGGAGGCAGCAAAGATGCTGCTGTAGCCAACGTCTTCGGCAAACTTGACCTGATGGGTGATTACCATGTAGGTGCCGATGCCCCAGAAGAGAAAGTAAGCCAGCATCATCAGCCAGAGCTGGTAGGTACCGAGTGCCTGCCTGAGTGTCCAGTGGTGCCTTGGGGATTTACTGGCCTGAGATACCTCAGGTGCTTCAACAGCAGTCATTGCCAGTTCCCCCGCCCCGTAGGGTTTAAGCCCCTTGCTCTCCGGTCGGAAATGGAAGAAGAAAAGGTAGAGCGGTAAAAGTATTACCCAGAGCGTGCCCGCCAGGACAAAGTAGGCGTGGCGCCAGCCCAGCTGCGCTATGGCCAACTCAGCGTACAGGCCGTAGGTGAAACTGAAGCCGGCCCCTGTCTGGGCCAGTCCCATGGCCAGCCCCCGCTTGCGGGCAAACCAGTTGGCCAGTGCCGGAGCCAGAAGAGGCCAGCCGGCGCAGGACATCCCGATGGCGGCCACAAAGCCAAGAAGCAAATAGAAATGCCACAGCTCTTGGGCAAAGGCGCAGCCCGCTGTTGCCAGGCCCAGAACGATAAGGCCGATGGGCATAACGCGGTGCGGTTTCCAGCGGTCGCCAAGACTGCCGGCGAACGGTGCTATGGAGCCGTAGACGAGCAGGTTCAGGGAAAGCATGAAGGCGGTGCTGCCGCGGTTCCAGCCGAACTCCTCCAGAATGGAAGGGAAAAAGACGGCAAAGGAATGCCTGATGCCGTAGATGAGCGTCATGCTGATGATGACGATGCCCACCATTATCCACGCGTAAGAAAGTCCGGAGCGCCTGACTGCCATCGGCCCATATTAACCCGCTCAGACGGTAAGCGTCAAGCTGACCAGACTTGATAAAATGCGCCGCTTCCAGTATAGTTTAACGGATGCACTCTTTAATGACGGCGGAAGTGAAGATAGCCATTTTATCGGACATTCAGTCCCTTTTAACGCGAATTCAACACTCTCTTGCTGACCGGGGGACAGTTGCGTATCTCGCTGGCGGCATGGTGCGCGACCTGATGCTCGGGCGTGAGGTGGAAGATATTGATATTGCCGTGGCTGAAGATGCGCTTGAGGTGGCCTCCAGAATAGCTGCCGAATTGCAAGGCAAATATATTCCCCTCGATGAGGACAACCGGATAGGCCGGGTGGTGCTCACCGCTGCGGAGAGAAAGTGGGAGCTCGATTTTACCACCATCGAGGGCGGCATTGAGCAGGACCTGTCAAGGCGGGACTTCACCATAGACGCCATGGCGATAGGACTTGAAGAATTATTGAGCCATCCGCAGTCGCCGCCACTCATCGACCCGTGCCACGGGCAGGATGACCTCGAGCGCGGTGTTGTCAGGGTGGTGAGCGAGTCAGCCTTTAGTGATGACCCGGTACGCCTGCTGCGGGCGGTCCGCCTGGCGGCTGAGCTTTCCTTTGCCATAAACGAGGCTACGGAGGCGCTCATTCAGCGCGATGCTCATCTTATTGGTAATGTGGCTGGCGAGCGGGTGAGGGAAGAATTGCTCCGGCTGCTGAATCTGCCGCGCAGCGGTCAGCACGTCGAATACCTTGAGGCGCTGGGGCTGCTGGGCCATATCTTTCCCGAGCTGGCGCAGACGAAGGGAGTGACCCAGCCCAGGGAGCATTACTGGGACGTCTTTGAACACTCGCTGCGCACGGTGAGGGCGGTCGACTTTTTGCTTCGTGAGGGCGACTGGGAATACGGCGGCCGGGAAGTCGTGGAAGCCGTACCCTGGTCGGAAGAACTGGCGCAGCGCTTTTCGCAGGCGGTCGGCCACGGCAGCACCAGGAAGTCGCTGTTGCGACTGTCAGCGCTGCTGCACGATATTGCCAAGCCGCAGACCAAGACGGTTGAGGCGACCGGTCGAACGCGTTTCCTCGGCCATGCCACAGAGGGTGCCCTCGCCGCGACTGATGTCATGCAGAGACTGAGGTTCAGCACCAGGGAGATAAAGCTGGTGGAGTTACTGGTGAGGTATCACCTCCGGCCAACGCAGTTGAGCCAGGAGGGGCTGCCGACCAGCCGGGCTATTTACCGCTATTTCCGCGATACCGGGGAAGCTGGCATTGACATCCTTTTCCTCAGTCTGGCCGACCATCTGGCGGCGCGGGGAAAGCATCTGGACCTGGCCCACTGGCGGGAACACGCTGCAGTTATGGCCTACGTGCTGACCAAGCACGCGGAGGAAGAGAAGCTGACGGCACCCCTGAAGCTCGTTGATGGTCATGATATAATCAATATATTTGGACTCGTTCCCGGGCCGCGCTTTGCCGAGATACTGGAGTCGGTGCGTGAGGCGCAGGCGACCGGAGAAATAAGTACGAAAGAAGAAGCTGTGAGCTATATTGAAAATACCCTGCATATCCCTTTGCGAAAGGGTAAGTAGTGTTTTAGAGCAATGAGCACGAGAAATCTGGTTACCTTGTCTATAGTAATGGCCCTTTTCGCCTTTGCCCTTATTGCCCTCCTCTACCCGCTGTTGGGCCGTGAGGGCATGCGCCTCGGCCTTGATTTGAAGGGCGGAGTCCACATGGTCTATCTGGCCGACTTTTCGGATGTTGAGCCGGGGAAGGAGGGCGAGGCCATTGATGGTGCCGTGGCCGTCATCGAGCGGCGCATTAATATCCTCGGCGTAACCGAGCCGGTGATACAGAAGCAGGGTGCCGACCGTATCTTGGTGGAGTTGCCGGGCATCGGCGAGGCGGACAAGGCCAAAAAGCTCATCGGGCAGACGGCACTCATCGAGTTCCGCGAGCTTGAAGGCAAAGAAGGGGAGGAGGAATGGATACCGGCCACGGCGGTCATTGCTGGACAGGAAAAGGAGCTTAACAGCTCTTACTTCAGGGAAAATACCTATGTCAGCACGGGGCAGTTTGGTGAAGTACTGCTCATCTTTGAGTGGAACAACGAAGGCAGGAAAATCTCCGAGGAAGTTACCGGACGGCTTATCGGGGAACCGCTGGGCATTTTCCTGAGCGGGGAACCCCTGCTCGGGGATGACGGCGAGCCAATTGCCCCCATCGTCCGCTCCAAGATTTCGGAAAGCGGGCAGATTGAGGGCCTGAGCCTGAATGAGGCGCAGGAGCTGTCCCAGCTGCTCAATGCCGGGCGCATTCCGCTGCCGATGACCCCGATTTACGACCAGACGGTATCCCCCATACTGGGCGCCGATTTTATTGATATGAGCGTGAAGGCGGGCATCATCGGCATCATTCTGGTGATGCTCTTCATGATGGCGTACTACCGTGTTTCCGGCCTTTTGTCCTGCCTGGCCCTGGTGTTCTACGGCGTCATCGTGCTGGCCATCTTCAAGCTCTGGCCGGTCACGCTGACTCTGGCCGGTCTTGGCGGCTTCATTCTCTCCATCGGCATGGCGGTGGACGCCAATGTGCTCATCTTCGAGCGGATGAAGGAGGAAATACGTACCGGGCGTACCCTCGGCGCAGCTATTGAGGCTGGCTTTAACCGTGCCTGGACCGCTATCCGGGACAGCAACATCACCACCATCATTGTCTGTGTCATTCTCATCTGGGTGGGCAACAGCATCGTCGGCGGCGCACCGGTGGCCGGCTTTGCCGTGACTCTGCTCATCGGCGTGCTGGTGAGCATGTTCTCCGCCATCGTGGTGACCCGCACCCTGCTGCGCCTGTTCGTGGGCGGGCCACTGTCCAAGAAGACGCACCTTTTCAGCGTATGGTTGGGCAAAAGAAATGTTTGATATTGTCGGCAGAAGGTTTCAGTTCTTCTTAATCTCGGGAGTGATTATCCTCATCGGGATAATCTCCCTGCTGACCGTTGGCCTGAAAACGGGCATCGAGTTCAGCAGCGGCTCGCTGCTCACCGTTGATTTTGAACAGGATGTGGCGCAGGACGAGCTCAAGACAGCTCTGGCCGACCTGGGTCATGTCAACGTGATTATCCAGCGTACCGGCACCGGCGACTACCTGATACGTACCGAGGAACTGGATGCGGAGGGCAAGACAGCGCTGGAAGCCGGCCTTGAGGCCAGGTTTGGCGAGCTTACCGAGCCGGAGTTCTCCTCGGTGTCGCCAATGATCGCTACCGAGACGGTCAGGACGGCGATTATCGCCGTGGCCGTGGCGGCGCTGGGCATACTGCTCTACGTCACCTGGGCGTTCCGCCGCATGCCCAGACCTTTCCACTACGGCACCTGTGCCATCATCGCCCTGGTCCACGATGCTCTGGTGGCATTGGGTGTCTTCTCCATTCTGGGCGGCATACTGAACTGGCAGGTCAACATGATGTTCATCACCGGCATCCTGGCGGTGATTGGCTACAGTGTGAACAACACCGTGGTCATCTTTGACCGCATACGGGAAAATATACGACTGGACACAAGCACCAGCTTTGAGACGGTGGTCAACAACAGCCTGGTAGAGACCCTCGGTCGCTCCATAAATACCAGCCTCACCACCCTGGTTGTGGTCCTGGCGCTGCTGTTCTTCGTTGGTGCCACCATTCAGAATCTGGTCGCCGTTCTCATTATCGGCATCATCGCCGGTACGTTCAGCTCCATCTGCGTTGCCCCCACGCTGCTGGTGGTCTGGGACAAAGGGGAGTGGCGGCGTTTCATTAGCTGGCTGCCTTTCGCTTGGGCAAAGTCAGCCAAGTAGGGGAGAATTGATGTTTGCCACGAGGCGCCGTGCGGCCAAGCTTTCTCTGGGTGCCGTCATCGGGCTGATAGGGCTCAAGGTGGTGGTGGGGGTCATCACGGGGAGCATCAGTGTCCTGGCCCAGGCGGCGGATAGTTTTCTCGATTTGTTTGCCATTGCCATTACCTTTTTTGCCGTGGTAATTGCTACCCGGCCGGCTGATGAGGAGCATCCGTTTGGCCATGGCAAGGTGGAGAACATCGCCGCCGTGGTGCAGGCGGGGCTGATTTTTGCCGCCGGTGGCCTGATTATATATTCCGCGATACGCCGCATCATCACCGGGGCAACTCTGGAATTGACTGAAGCTGGCATAGGCGTGATGCTGGTTTCCATTATAACCAGCGTTTTCCTGTCAAGGTATTTGCTTAAGGTATCCAGGGCTACCGATTCGGTGGCGCTTGAGGCCAATGCGCATAATATTGCGGCGGATGTTTATTCCGCGGCCGGGGTACTGGTGGGACTGGTGGTCATCCGCTTCACCAGCCTTGTCATCATTGACCCGGTTATCGCCCTGCTCGTTTCTCTGGTCATTTTCAAATCGGCTTATGATGTGCTGAGGAAGTCTTTTGGCGGGTTGATGGACGTCAGGCTGCCTGAAGTTGAAGAAAGCGTCATCAAAGCTGCGATAATGGAGCACGTCGGTGAACTGGTTGAGTTTCACCAGCTGCGGACACGGAAGGCGGGAAGTCATCGTTACATTGACCTGCACTTGGTCATGCCGAAAGAAACCAGCCTGGAGGATGCGCACAGAATGTGCGACCACCTGGAGCAGGACATTAAGAACAAGTTGCATCAGGCCAGCGTGACCATCCACGTGGAACCCTGTGACGAAAAGTGTGAACAGTGCCCCCTCCCGCCGGACTTGCGCCATGATGCGTCTTAAGGCCAGCTACGTATAATACGCGCGGAATGCAGTTATGACTATTGAGAGGCGGATGGCATTGGCCGGGGGGCTGGAAGTCAGCAGGCATATATGATTAGAAGCACTATGCCGGCACAAAATATGACAGCGGAAACTCCAAGCAGTACATATAGTATTTGCAGGCGTTCCATAACCTAAACTTAATGGTATCGGACATATTTGTCAATGCCGCGTGAATAAGAGGCGAATTCTTGGGTATGGAATGTCGTCACAAAATTGGAATTGAAGATTAAGTTGTTAAAGGTTGGGGAATTTATAACACTTTGACTTGAGACATTTAACCGCGCTAAGTATCAAACCACTTAGAATGGCTTTCATCCACAAGAATATCATCAATCCCTATTTGTATAATAGCACGTGTGTGCTTACCTAGCGGTACTCGGAGATTCAACTTAACTGTAACCTGATGGTCAGCTCGTATTTGAAAGGGTTCACTTTGCTGTCCATTCCAAAGCATACCTTCACCTGCATCAAAACCTGCCAATACAGATACATTATAAGCTGTAGCAGTCCCTAAGTTGTAAACCGTGACCCCCAGTTCGCCTGTATTTCCTCTACCTTTTAGGCTCCACTCATGAGTAAGAATTGGAGTTGGAACCATAGGGTAAATAGCAGCCGAACTATTCTCATATTCTTCTGGTAGTTCACCAATTCCCCACCCTTTACCTGTAGTCTCTATGTAGTAATATTTAATACCCTCATACTCCCAGTATGTGCCATATACATTCTCACCACCCTTTACACCTACCGCGCAATGGTCAGGTAGCTCTATTAAAACTACCCCGTAACCCATCTTATCAATTAGTGATGCTAGAAGGATTGAGGTATCCTCACAATCACCGCCTTTATCTACAAGGGTTTCAATCGGATATCTCGGATATTCATCGTAATGGGTAGTAATAGAGTCAGCAGTATATGGCAGACTTTGAACAAAGCTAGCAGCAAACTCTACAGTCTCATATTCACTAAAGCTAGCTTCCTGGGCAGCTTTCTGTATCTTTTCCACGAGGTGTTCTATATAGATATCGTCTAATGGATGAGTCACATAAACTGAATAATTTTTTGTGGGGGGACGTGGTATTTCTTGATAGTATTCATATAATAATCGCGGTATATCCCCTTCCCAAGTCCACTCACCTTTATATGTCCATATGTGTTGTCTTGTAATAACTTCGGTGGATTGATTAACCTCTTTTATTACGTTTGGCAATTGTACCGACCATGATGTAGGTTCTTCAGAAGGTTTGGGAATAGGTACTGGGGTTTGCTCTGGCTCTGGTGCTGGTGGTGGAGTTACTGGTGTTGGCATCGGCGCTGGAGTTGACTCTGGTTCTGGTGTTTGTACTGGTGCTGGCTTAGGAGATGGTGTTGGAATTCTGGGAGGGCTAGTCTGATAACTTGAGTTTTGATTGTCTGATAGTGCCCCTACTATAATCACCAGCACTATGGCGACGGTAATTAAAACTATAACCGTTAACAAACACCCACATCCTGATAGCGAACGTCTTGGCTTAGGTGGTTTGGGTGCACCCCTAAAACGCTCTCTGTAATAATCCCTTTCACTCAGTGGCAATTGATAGCTCCCTGTATATTACATAAAAGAGCCCTTATTAAAAGGCGGAATTTATCTAATACTTTATGTGTATGGGGAAGTAGTGTCAATAGTAGTTTGCATATGGGGAGTCAGTCCCTTGTCCGTGCAATTACGACGATTGAGATTGGTGACTTTGAATCAGGCGTTTGACAGTCTATCTAGCGGAGAATCCTGATGAGAATAAGAATAATCGGGGGAATCAGTAAGGAAGAAAACAGAATCACCGCCAGGCTTGCCCCGGCAAGCGCGGCTATCAGGGCAATTATATTAGCGGCAATGGCATAAAATATAAAGTCCTTCATCGTCTTTTTCAGTCAATGTGGTGCGTTTCTTTTATCGCCTCAATCAGGCTGGTGATGTCCGGGGTCTGCCAGCGGCGCTCCGGCTGTCCCAGCGGGTCTTCAATATCATTCTTGCCGAGCAGGACATCGAAGGTTGCCTTTACCGATGTCGCCAGCGCTTTCAGGTCGTAGCCACCCTCAAGAGTAATGACTATCTTCCCGCCGCAGAGCTCATCGGCCAGGCTTTTGATGGACTGTACCATTTCGGCGAAGCCGGTGGTGCTGACCTCCATCATGGCTAGGCGGTCTTTCCAGTGCGGGTCGTAGCCGGCGGACACCATGATGAGCTGCGGTCGGAAGCGTCTGGTCACCGGCACGATGATTTGCTCGAACACCTGCCGGTATTCATTGTCGCCGCAGCCGCCGGGCAGGGGGATATTGACCTTGCTGCCGGCGGCGGCACTGCTCCCGGTCTCACCGATGTTGCCGGTGCCCGGAAAGTGGGGGTGCTGGTGGGTAGAGATGTAGAGGACCTGCGGGTTGCTGGAAAAGGCTTCCTGAGTGCCATTGCCGTGGTGCACATCGAAATCAATGATGGCGACCTTTTCGATGTGGTGCTTCCTCAGAGCATGCTGGGTGGCGATGGCGATGTTGTTGAAAAGGCAGAAGCCCATGGCCATCAATGCCGTGGCGTGGTGGCCGGGGGGTCTGACCAGGGCAAAGGCGCTGGTTACCCTGCCTTTGCTAACGGCATCGGTTGCCTCAATGACACCACCGGCGGCGTACAGCGCGGCATCATAAGAGTCCGGCGACATGACCGTGTCAGCGTCAAGCCAGCCGCCGCCTCGCAGTGCCGCATCCTGGATGCGTGAAACGTATGACAACTGGTGGACATAGGTCACCTCTTTCACGGTGGCCGGGCGGGGCTTGATGAGCATTAACTGCTCTGTGAGCCTGGTTTCCTTAAGGTGGGCCATGATGGCCTCGAGGCGCTGGGCGTTTTCCGGATGGTGGCCAGTCTCATGCTTCAGATATACGGGGTCGTAAACATAACCTACTTTCATCGTTAACCTCTAATCACCAGTTGAATGCCAGATACTAAAAACCAGACGCCAAAGCCGACCAGCAGCAGGCTACAGGCAATGAAGAGCCATTCTTGCACTTTCTGGTGCCAGAAGGTAGACGTCCGGTAAATCACGTTGGATACCAGCGTCAGCCAGACCAGGTCACACAGCCAGTGCACGATGGCGAAGATAATCAGGCCAATCGTGCCGAACTCAAGGATGCGCATGATGAGCATGCTGCCGATGGTTGCCCACCAGACCAAAAAAAAGGGGTTGAAACCGCTGGTCAGGATACCAGCGGTGAAGGCGCTGTAGGGCAGGTCTTTCCCTTTCCCGGTGACCTCGGTGCGGGAGCGGAACATGCTCACCCCCAGCCAGATAATCATGCCGCTACCGGCCACGCTCAGTACCAGTCGCACGGTGTCGTTCTGAAAGAACTGGGCAAAGCCAAAGTAGATGAGCAGGATGAGGGGGATTTCAATAACGGCGTGGCCGAGCGCTATCCAGACCCCTGACCACGGCGACTTGTAGCTTTTAGCCAGCGTGACGGCGAACAAGGGGCCGGGCATCATGACCCCGGAAAAGGAAATAACGATAACGCTCGCCAGAATTGGAAGCATAAAACCCTCTCTCTTATCATATCATACCCGTATGTACGGCGTCTCACCGGCTATTGAGTTCAAACCAGTGATGAATTATACTTGGCCGTAGGGGGGAAGAGAGGTGTCACTGGACCTATTCAAGATTGCCTCGCAGGCCAGCAACATGGTGGCGAGACTGAAGGCAGGCCGTGCCGAGAGGCAGCAGCGGCTTCACTATGCGCGGCAAATCTTCAGCGACGAGGCCATTGACCTTGAAAGGCTTAAAAGGAAAATAGCGGCCAGCCGGACCACCTGGCTGGTGGCGGAACTGGCCGCCGGGCTGGCGGGAAAACACCTGCCGCCCCCCACTCCCGCCGAATTCAGCGTGCTGGCCACCGATGGCTCCCATATTGACGTTGACCGCCACCGCGCCACGCGGTGCTACCTGATAAATATCGGCGCCGTGGCCCTGAAGTATGGTGGTGAGCCGGATGCCGTCCTGGACAGTGTACCTCACCTCTACGCCGAAGAAGAAGACCTGGTGCTCAGGCCATCGGCGGCGACCGGCCGCGAGCAGATGGTGGAGGGCACATTGCTCGGCATCAAGCGTGCCGTTGAGGAATGCCGCCATCTCTCTATGCTGGCTGTGCAACAGCCTCAGGGCAGTATCTCTCTGGCGCTGCTCGATGGCACTTTGATTCTCTGGGGACTGGAGGCGTATCCCGATTTCGTCACCGGGGCGCTGCTGGACAACGTTTTTTTGCCCTGCCTTGAAGAGATGAGAAAACAAAACAGGGATAAGAAGCTGGCGCTGGCCAGCTACATCAGCTTCCCGAGAAGTACCGACGTGGTCAACGTGTTGCGGGTGGCCATCTGCCCGCACGAAGTGGCCGACTGCGACCATTTCTGCCCGCCCGGGAAAGACCGGGACTGCGAGGGCGTGGCCGGAGTGACCGACCGCGAGCTATTTATGGACGCGCTTGAGCCGGGCGAGAGGTCGGCGCTTTTTATCAGCCCATCTAAAATAACTAAGGAACACTACGGCGAGCACCGTGTTTATTTCTTTTACCTGCGGCTTGAGGAAGAGGTGGCGCGGGTGGAGACGCCGCGCTGGGTGGCGGAAAACAGTGAACTGATGGATATGGCGCATGCTTTGGTGCTCGACCAGTGCCGCCGGGGGCAGGGCTACCCGGTGGCGTTGAGCGAGGCCCACGAACAGGCGGTGGTCACCGCCGCCGACCGCGCCGAGTTCTGGCAGCTGGTGGAGTCTTTATGCGTGGCGGAAAAAATCCCCACCCTCACCTCCGCCAAGAGTTTCAGTAAAAAGACAAGGTGGGTGTAAAATATTATTAGGCCTCACCTCTGGCAGTTGTGAAAGGCGCTAAATAATGAGTAGCTGGACAGAACGGAGGGAAGCAAAATGAAGCAGAGTGGACCCGGATTTGGCATAATATGGTTTATCGGCTGGCTGTTCACCATCGGTTATGCCGAACTGGTATGGTGGAAGATTATTCTCGGGCTCGTGGTCTGGCCCTACTTCCTGGGCGTGGCGGTAAGATAAGAGAATTTTGACCTCACTCTCTTGTGTCCTCCTCTCCTGGGAGGAGAGGAGGAGGGAAGCTTGGAGGAAGTAAGGGTAATAGAAAAGAAATTCAATAACTAGGTTTTAGGAAGTAAAGAAATGAGAACCTGCGGAAACTGCGGGGTTTCACTAGATGATAGATTAACAAAGTGCCCTGGATGTGGTAAGAGGGTTTGTATAAACTGTGGCAATGTTTTAGGGACAGGAGTAACAAAGTGTCCTAAGTGCGGACAGGCAACTATATGGGGTAGTCTGCAATCACTTGGTTGTTTAATTACCCTTGCAGGATTGGGAATTCTATTTTTCATAATACTGCTACTTTTTGTTTGCTAGGCATAATATCTTAAGAAACGTCAGGCGTTTTTAAAGGGAGGTAAATAATGGGCAGTAAAGGTAGAAAGAACGTCAAGAAACCCAAGCAGACAAAGAAGAAATAGGGAAAGTAAGAAACAGTAGCATAAGGGGGATTTCAAATCCCCCTGTATCCCCCTTTTCCAAAGGGGCAATAGAGTACCACAGGAGGTGAGACTGATAAACTCTAGTTTAGCCGACAGAGTCGGCGAAATAATCGAGGCCAGCACCACCGGCTTCACTGCCCAGTGCTATGAGCTCTATGAGCTGCCGCCTCTGGGCAGCCTGGTGAAGACCAGGGACGGTGAGCTGGACATCTACGGTATTGTTTGCCACGCCACCACCGGCAGCCTGGAGCCGGGAAGAAGGCCTATCGCCCGCGGCAAAGACGAAGAAAGCGAGGCGGCCATCTACCAGTCCAGTCCCCAGCTTTCCAAGCTGCTGCGCAGCGAGTTCAGCGCGCTGGTGGTGGGGCATGGAAAGGGGGAAAATATTAATCAGTATCTACCCCCCGGCCCGGCGCGACTCCACGGCTTTGTCTATCAATGCTCTGCCGATGAAGTGCGCCAGTTCGGGCAGTCGCTGGCCTTTTTGAATATACTGGTCAGCGCCCACCTGCCCGTATCCATGGATGAAATCATACCCGCCGCGCTGCGCCTGATGAGCCAGCCGCAGGCAGACCCCCGCGCCTTTCTGGTGGCGGCGGGCAAGGAACTGGCGGTCATGCTTGGCGGGCAGTACAACCAGCTCAAGGCGATTCTGGGGAGGCTGAAATGACGGACCGGCTGGGCATCGTGGTCGCCGGGTCGCTGGAGAGCGGGGTCGAGGTCAAGCTGGACGGCGGGGTATCGGTGGAGGACATGGCGGTGGGGAGGTATGTCACCATCGAGGGACAGAAGCAGAGGTTTTTCGGCATGATAACCGATATTGGCCTGGGCGTCATTGACCCCCGCTTTACCCTGACGCCGCCTGATATTTCCGACCCCTTTGTCTCTGAGGTGCTCTCCGGCACCAGCACCTACGGCACATTGCACGTCCTGCCCATGCTGACCATAGCCGGCGATGTCGACACCCTGATTGAGGGGCCGCAGCCGGTGAAAACAGTGCCGAGCCATTTCTCGGTGGTCAACCTGGCCTCGCAGAGTGACGTGGAGCTCGTCTTCGGCGGCGAGGACGAGAAACGATTTTATGTGGGCACGCCGCTGGATATGGAGACCAAGATATGCCTCGACCTTCCGGAGCTGGTCAAACGCTCCAACGGCATCTTCGGCAAGAGCGGCACCGGCAAGACGTTCCTCACCCGCATCCTGCTCATCGGCATGTTGCAAAAGAGCGCCGCGGTGAATTTAATCTTCGATATGCACAACGAGTACGGCTGGGCGGGGACGAGCGAGGGGGGTAAATCAGTCAAGGCGCTGAAGCAGCTTTTCCCCTCGAAGGTGGCCGTGTTCACCCTTGACGAGGAAAGCTCGCGGCGGCGCAAGGTCAGCACCGACTTCGTGGTCAGAATTGGCTACGATGAGATTGAGCCAGAGGATATGGCATTGCTGCGCCAGACGCTGAACCTGACCGAGCCGGCGGTGGAAGCGATTTACCAGTTGCGGCGCCGCTTCGGCAGAGACTGGCTGCGGCAAACTGCCGACCTGCCGGACACGGAAGAGACCAGCGAGCTCCTGAAAGAACTGTCTATCCACGAGAGCTCCTTCCAGAACCTGAAAAGGGGACTGGCCACGGTGAGCCGGCTCCCCTTCATTGAGCCACAGGCGCCGGACAACGCGGTAACGCGTATTCTGGAATACCTTGACCGGGGCATAAACGTGGTTCTGGAGTTCGGCCGCTACACGGACATCACTGCTTATATTCTGGTGGCCAATCTCTTGACGCGGCGCATCCATGCCCGGTACCGCGACCGCATGGAGAAGGCAATGGGCGAGGATACCGGTAAGCCAAAGCCGCTGGTCATCACCATTGAGGAGGCGCACCGCTTTCTCAATCCGGAAGTGGCCGCCCGGACCATTTTTGGCACCATCGCCCGCGAGATGAGGAAGTACAACGTTACCCTGCTGGTCATTGACCAGCGTCCCAGCGGCATAGACACCGAGGTGATGTCGCAGATGGGCACCAAGGTAACCTGCCTGCTGGACAACGAGCGGGATATTGACAGCGTCCTCGCTGGTGTATCTGGCAAAGGCGCTTTGAAATCGGTACTTTCCCGGCTGGAATCGAAACAGCAGGCCCTTATTTTCGGGCACGCCGTGCCCATGCCGGTGGTCATCCGGACCAGGGAGTACGGCTCGCCCAAGTCCTATCAGGAGTTTCTCACCGCCGAAAAGCCCGGCGGCGGGGGACAGGCGGAAAAAGACATCGAAGAGCTTTGGGGGTGAGGGGGTTGACCCGCCGCAGAGAATATAGCCCATTGAATTGAGTTGCAATATGTCACGTCGTAACTGGCTCGCTGTTGGCGCTGGTATTATTCTGGGGCTTATTTTTCTGGTTGCCGGTCTGGGGAAAATGCTCAACCAGACGCAGTCGTTCGTCATTTTCGTTTTCCCGGAGTTCCTGCCGACCGCGCTGGACAGGTTCATCTTCCGCTGGCTGCCCAGCGTCGAGATTTTAATTGGCTTACTGCTGCTTGCTGGTATTGCCGCCAGGCTAGTGGTTTCTCTGGCGCTGGCGCTTACCGCGAGCCTGATGCTCAATAACAGCATACTGCTTATTCAGGGTTTCGGTGACCAGCCCTGCGGCTGTTTCGGCATGGCGGAGAACTGGGTACAGTACCGGCTGTCGGTCGCTGGTGCGCTGTATATCGATATTATAATGCTTATTCTGGGCGCTATAGTCGTGTTATATTATCAGGGCAGGTTTGTCAATATTTATCCCTGGTTCTTGAGGAGGGGCTGAGTCAATGGGGAAAAAGATTGGCCTGGCACTGGGGGGTGGTGCAGCGCGGGGGATGGCGCATATCGGCGTGTTAAACGTCCTGGAGAGGGAGGGAATTCCCATTGACCTGATTGCGGGCACGAGTATTGGCGCTGCCGTTGGTTCAATCTACGCGCGCAGCAAAAATGCGGCTCTCATAAAAGATAAGGTCATCGAATTATCAGGGAGCCGATTAACCCGGTTTATCGACCCGGCCCTGCCCAGGACCGGGCTCATCAGAGGGAAGAAAATCAGCGACCAGCTGGCCTCGTTTCTGGGCGGCAATATCAAGTTCAGCGACCTGATGATGCCGTTTGCCTGCACCGCGACTGATATCGATACCGGGGAGGCGGTGGTATTCGACCGCGGTTCTGTGGTAGAAGCAGTCAGGGCCAGCATTTCCATACCGGGAATATTTACCGTGGCGAAGAGAGGCGGCCGATATCTGGTGGATGGCAGGCTGGCAATTCCGGTGCCGGTTAACCTGGTGCAGAAAATGGGCGCCGACTTCGTCATTGCGGTCAACGTCATTCCCAGCGTAATTGACCGCTTCCACGAGCCAAGCAAGGAAAGCAAGAAGGGCGCCAGGAAACCAAACATCATCCATGTCCTGCTCCAGTCCATACACATTGGCACCTATTCGCTGGTGAGGTCAAGCCTGGAGAATGCCGACGTTG
This sequence comes from Dehalococcoidales bacterium, assembly GCA_034409565.1. GTDB lineage: Bacteria > Chloroflexota > Dehalococcoidia > Dehalococcoidales > RBG-16-60-22 > E44-bin89. The sequence goes on along the minus strand of DAOUMS010000015.1, from coordinate 89,007 downwards.
TCATTGAACCGGATGTGGTGCATATTGGGGCGGCGGAGTTTCATCATGCCCGGGAGTGCATCAGGCTGGGTGAGTTGGCGGCACAAAAGGCCATGCCCGAAATCAGAAGCCGGTTGGGAATCTGAAGTCTGTGGAGGGTGATATTGCCTGAAGTTGAGGTCGCCGCCACAGAACGTCACCGTTTCCTGGCCGCCTGGCGCTATCCGTCATACCGCCTTCTTTTCCTCTCTTCCCTAGGTACCTATATTGGCCGCTGGATGGAAACGGTGGTTGGTGCCTGGCTGGTACTGGAGCTAACTGACTCCCCTGTTCTGGTCGGTCTGCTGGGGACCTGTCGCTTTATCGCCATGCTGCTGGGGCCTTTCTGTGGTACTGTCTCCGACCGTTTTAGCCGTCGCCATATCCTTATCACCGTGCAGGTGGTTTACGCCGTCAGTGCCCTGGTTATCATGGCGCTGTTTATGACTGCGCGTCTGGAGGTGTGGCATCTCTTCCTGTTTACCCTGGTGGGTGGGATATCATATACTTTTGATTTTTCCTCCCGGCATGCCACCGCCACGGATATTGTTAGAAGGCACCACGTGGTCGCTGCTGTTTCTCTCCTCTTTGTCTCGCAGGGCAGTACCACCATACTGGGACCACTTCTCGGGGGGAGCCTGCTCGAAGTTATCGGGGCCGGTGGCTGCTTCGCTTTGATTGCGGCCAGTTTCTGCCTGTCATTCCTGTCTCTGCTGCCCATGAAAGTAGAACCGCCAGCAAGGCCGCTGTCCCGGGAATCAATCTGGCAGAACCTAATAACGGGCTTCCGCTACATAAGAAAAGACCGCTCTCTTTCCGCACTGATACTGATTGCTGCGTTGGCAAACCTCTTTGTTTTCCCGTACTGGTTCACTTCCATCCCGGTATTTGCCCGCGATGTCCTGCATACTGAAGTAAGCGGCTACGGTTATCTCATGGCGGCAATCGGACTCGGTAATACGGTTGGCCCGTTACTGGTGGCCATACTGCCGGATACATTAAATCGGGGGAAACTGCTGGCCGCGGTAACCATTATGTGGCCGGCCATGCTGGTACTTTTTGCTTTTTCCCGTCTTTTTCCCCTGTCCCTGATTATTCTGGTTATGGCCGGGTTAAACCAGGGAATGTGCATGACGCTCATTCAGTCACTGCTGATGGTGTGGTCCACCGAGGAAATGCGGGGCAGGGTATCTGGTATCCGTGCCTTTGCCATCGGGACGCTGCCGTTGGGAAACCTGTTAACCGGGGTCGGTACCGGTATCTGGGGAGCGCCGGTCATGCTGCTGGTTAACTCCAGCGCGGCTATAGTCATGGCGATTATCATTTTCATCTGGGCTTCGACATTACTCCGTAAGTAATAACTTATCTGAACGCCCTGGTTGCAAAAAGAAAACAAATAACGTATAATTATTATTGCAAATGATTTGCATTAGCATTAAGAAATGAAGGAAAATCATAAAATAGCCACGAGCCGCCGGAAACTTAATAGCGCCGGGAAGAGATATACCCGTCAGCGAGCTTTGATTATGGCTATTATCCGTCAGGGGCAGGGGCACCTTGACGCCGATGAGATTTTCCGGCGTGCCCATGAGAGGGAGCCACGCCTCAGCCTCTCCACGGTATATCGTACTCTGCAGATGCTCAAAGACCTGAACCTGGTGGATGAGCTGCACTTTGGCGAAGACCACCATCACTATGAGGTGAAACCGGCCAGAGAGCACCATCATCTGGTTTGTCTTGGCTGCGGTCGGGTGATTGAGTTCAGCTATCCATTGTCTCGCTATCTAAAGAAAGAAGTGCCGGAAATGAAAGGCTGTGATATTACGGAAGTGGAGATACGCATTACTGGTTACTGCGAGCGGTGTCGCCGGGCTCGGCGATAATGGCGGCATTGCTCCGGAGAAAAAGGTGATATATGACGATGACAAAGTGGGTTAGTCTAAGTCAGATGTATGCCGGGCAGAGGGGCACGGTGTTGAGAGTTGATGGAGGGATGGGACTGATAAGTCGCCTCAGCGCTATGGGCATCAGACCGGGTAAAAAAATTACCAAGGTCAGTTCCATGCTGATGCGCGGCCCGGTTACCGTTCAGGTGGGCAATACCCGCCTGGCTATTGGCTTCGGCATGGCAAGCAGAATCCTGGTTGAGCTTGAGTCGTGATAGGTGAGGGGAATGGCGTGTCACGGGGCGATCCCCCGCGTTAAAAAGGGTAGAGGTAAAAAAAGCGGCCTGAGGAAAATTCTCCTCATGGGCAACCCCAATGTCGGCAAGAGCGTCGTTTTTTCACGACTGACAGGCGTGCGGGTTATCGCCTCCAACTATCCGGGAACTACGGTTGGTTATACGCAGGGACTGACGAAAATTGGGGAGGAGGTGGCGGAGGTGGTTGATGTGCCCGGCACTTACGGGCTGGAGCCGTCCTCGGAGGCAGAGGAAATCGCCCTGAAAATGCTTGCCACCGGCGATGTGGTCATCAATGTGGTTGATGCCACCAATCTGGAGAGAAACCTAAACCTGACGCTCCAGTTGCTGGAAAAGGGCATCCCGATGGTCATAGCCCTGAACATGTGGGACGACGTCGGTCACCGCGGCATCCACATTGATTTAAAGAAGCTTGAGGATTTGCTCGGCGTTCCCGTTATTCCCACGGTGGCGGTGGCCGGGCAGGGCATAAAAGAGCTGGTGGAAAGCCTTCCCGCCGCCAGAGCGCTTAGACTGCCCCAGGCCAGCCACAATGAGCGGTGGGCGGCCATTGGCAGCATTGTGGAACAGGTGCAGCAGGTGACCCACCGTCATCATACCTGGCTGGAGCGCCTGGAAGATGCCAGCGTCCGACCAATAACCGGCATAGTCATCGCGGCGGTCGTCCTTGCCGGCACATTCTTTGGTATCCGCTTCGTCGGGGAAAGCCTGATAACCTACGTCCTGGACCCCCTGTTCGAGCACCTCTGGACGCCGGTGATATTGTGGCTGAGCAACCTGATGGGCGGCTCCGGCATCTTCCATGCAGCACTGCTCGGCAATATCGCGGCCGGTGAGGTCAATTACGTCGAGTCGTTCGGTTTACTGACCACCGGGCTCTATGTGCCTTTTGCCATGGTGCTGCCATACATCGTCTCTTTCTACCTCTTGCTCGGGCTGCTGGAGGACATCGGCTATCTGCCGCGTCTGGCCGTTCTCATGGATACCATCATGCACCGCCTGGGCCTTCACGGTTACGCCATTATCCCCACCTTGCTGGGGCTTGGCTGCAACGTGCCGGCAATTCTGGCGACCAGGATACTGGAAAGCAAACGGGAGAGGTTCATCGCGGCCACGCTTATTTCCATTGCCGTGCCCTGCGCGGCGCTGCAGGCCATGGTCTTTGGCCTGGTGGGACAGCGCGGGATTCAGTATGTCGCCATCGTCTACGGGACCCTGTTCTTGGTCTGGGTCATACTCGGCTTTATTCTCAATCGCCTGATAAAGGGCTTCAGCCCCGAGCTATTAATCGAGATTCCACCCTATCGTATACCGCCGTGGCGTACCGTGTTGCAGAAGCTGTGGCTCAGGGTTCATGGTTTCCTGCGTGAAGCCATCCCGATTATTCTGGGCGCGGTTCTGGTGATGAACATACTGTATGCCCTGGGTGTCTTCAATGCCATCGCCGATTTCACGGCGCCGGTGGTAACCGGCCTGCTGGGGTTGCCCAAGGAAGCGGTGGTGGCGCTGGCCATCGGCTTCCTGCGCAAGGACGTGGCCGTGGGTATGCTGGCGCCTCTGGCGCTAACCTCAGGACAGCTGGTCGTGGGCAGCGTGGTGCTGGCCATGTTCTTCCCCTGCATCGCCACCTTTGTCGTCCTGCTGCGGGAGCTGGGCACCACCGGGATGCTCAAGGCCGCCGCCGTCATGGTTATAGTTTCCCTTTCCGTGGGCGGCCTGCTGAACTTGATTCTGTAGTTCAAAAGTAACACTTCGTCAATTTTTTAATGTAGCTAGTTAATCTAGGTATTGACATTTTCTATATTAGGATTATAATTCTGTTGCTTTTTAATTACAGCCATGTAAGAGTATTGGAGGTTCGGAATGTCATTAATTATTGTTGTTTACGTTCCAGAAGGTATTGTTATGGCTTCTGATAGCAGGCAATCTGTGACCGTTGAAGGAAAAGCTCCAGACGGAAGAGATGTGAAGGTCGAGACAGTGAATTCAGATGCTGTTACTAAGACCTTTTTACTAGAGGAGCAACAGGTCGGTATATCAAACTATGGTCAGGATATGATTAACGGCGTGCCTATGGCCCGATACTTAAGAGGTTTCATTGAAGAAACATTAGTAGCAGCAGACGATGTTACAACAATCCCTCAGAAATTAATAGACTATTTTCGTAGTTTTGCACCTAAAGCAGATGCCGGGTTCCACGTTGCGGGATATAAAAAAGAACAAAAACTCAGCATTCCTTACGTTTTTCGCTGCCATGTAGGAAATAATAAAGTTGAAAGACGAAATGTAAGACCGAACAAGACAGTTGCGTATGGTGCCAGCTGGTCCGGGCAGACTGACATACTTACTTCCATAATAAATCCCGTGGTAATAGCAGACGAGAAAGGACAGGAAAAAGTCATTCGTGCCCCGGCTCCAATAATATGGGATGCTATGACTCTACAAGATGCTATAGATTTTGCGGTGTTTGCTATTCGAACTACTATAGATACGATGCGTTTTCAGGCACGACCAAAGAATGTTGGCGGTCCCATCGATGTCCTGTTGTTTGCTCCTTCCGAAAAACCTAACTGGATACAGAGAAAAGAATATCATGGGGAATGACTTCGATTAGTATGTTATAAGGTTGTGTAAATATATGTCACAACCAGATCATCAACAAATACGTGAATTCTATAATAGGGCAGTAACTGATAGTCGCTTATTGTTTGATTTCAATCTTTTTCATAGCTCTGTGAGTCAAAAGCTGTGGTCAGTAGAGTATTATCGTAAGTCAATTCAAGACCTTGATATAAATCAATTTAAGGTATTCCCTTCCTCTACGGCCACACAATCTACACAATCTGCAGTCACAACAGCACAAGAACCTCTGCTTGATACACATGGATATTGTCTGTATATGAATCTTTTTCTAGATGGTTTTTTTATGAATGCTATGAGTGTGATGGATACGCTTGGACACGAATTGTATACTTTATTTACAGTTCCCCGAGTGCCTCGTAATATATACATATCCACCGCTAATCAAATGTTATCAGTTAGTCATAACGCGTCGGAAACTAGCCGATTTCTAGATATGCAAATTCGCCAGCGATGGTTTATCGAATTCGAACCCTTTAGGCATTGCACAACACATGAAAGTTTAATTAGGTATGATAATATAAAATTTAGCTATGACCAGGTTGAAAACAAGTATAAATTGACAGAGGATATTAAATTGCCTGACAATCCTCAAACTAGGCCCTTCACATTTACACGGCGTCGGGTTGCAATAAACTATTGTAATAGCATAGTTAAAAAGTTAAACGACCTTGTAAACGGAGTTTATGGGAAAGTCCTGAGGGATTTCCACAGTAATGGTAACGTATTCCCTATTCCTTAGTGCATCAACCTAAATTGCCTTTGACTCGCCCCACCGCTATAATTGAGAGAAATACCATATCTTCCTGTAGGAAGAAATGCACTGGATTTACTATGTTGGCCGTACTTTGACGCAGGTGCTTGCGTTTCTCTTAACCAGGTTCAGGGTGTTCGGCAGAGAGCATGTTCCGGTTGAAGGGCCGCTGCTGGTGGTATCGAACCATCTCAGCATGGCGGACCCGCCGCTGGTGGGTATCGGCATCAAACGGGAAGCGATGTTTCTGGCCAAGGAGGAGCTATTCCGCGGTCGGATACCGCGTTATATCTTCCATAGATGTGGCGCCTTTCCCATACGGCGCGGGGGCATGAACCGGGACGCCCTGCGCTTTGCCGAAAAATTGTTTGGCCGGGGAGGTGCGCTAATCGCCTTTCCGGAGGGCCGGCGCAGCCTGGAAGCGCAACTGGCCAATGCTTTTTCCGGGCCGGCACTCATTGCGGTGCGTAACGGTGTTCCCATCCTGCCGGTGGGAATTTGTGGCACCGAAAAAATAACGGGCTTTAACTGGTGGTTACGCCGTCCGGAAATCACGGTGAATATCGGGCGCCCATTTACCCTGCCGTCAGTAAATGGCAAGGTGACCAGAAAACAGCTTGCGGAGTTCACCCACTCCATAATGGGGCAGATTGCCGGGCTGTTGCCCGGGGAATACCGGGGGCAATATGGTGGCGAAAAAAGTTAGTCAGGTGAAAATCGAGAAAGCGGACAAGGTGGGTTTCTGCTTCGGTGTGAAGCGGGCCCTTGACATACTGGAGAAAGTTGCCCGTGAACGTGGCGGTGTGGAAACGCTGGGGGCGGTGGTGCATAACCGGCAGGTGCTGCAGAAGCTGGCTGAGATTGGCGTAAGGGTGGCCAAAGACGTGGCCGACATCCAGGGCAGCGTGGTGGTGACCAGCTCTCACGGCATAAGCCCACAGCTTGAGGAGGAAATAAAGGCCAGGAATATTGAGATTATCAGCACCACCTGTCCGTTTGTACTGCGGGCACAGGCGGCCGCCCGCCGACTGGCGGAAGCCGGTTTTCTGGTGGTTATCTACGGTGATGCCGAACATCCGGAGGTCAAGGGTATTCTCGGCTGGACCAAGGGAAAAGGTATGGCCGCACTTGATGAAAAATTCGTTGCCGGACTGGACCAGATACCGCGCCGCATCGGCATTTTATCCCAGACCACGCAGGTGCCGACCCACTTTATTGATTTCGTCAGGAAGCTGATTGATGCCGCCTTTATCCGGGACTCCGAGATGCGGATTATTGACACCATCTGCCACGATATCAGGGAACGCCAGGCCGCCGCCATCGCACTGGCCGGGCAGGTGGACCTGATGCTGGTGGTAGGCGGGCATCACAGTGCCAACACCAATCGCCTGGCAGAATTGTGTGCTCAGATAACAAAAACCCATCTGATTGAAACCGCCGCCGACATTCAGCCTTCATGGCTGAAAAGCAAACGCCCCATCGGCATAACGGCTGGCGCTTCCACCGATGAGCAGACAGTCAATGAAGTATTGAAGGCGTTGCAGGCGTAACCTAAATTGCCAGGCAGGTCACCGTCCGTGATATGCCGGGAATAGGATGAATCTTCCCGGTAACCAGGTCGCCAATATCGTTCAGGCTCTCGCCCTGCAAAATAGCAATGATATCATATGGACCGGTTACCGTATCGACTGACGAAATTCCTTTTAATTTTTGCAAAGCGGTAACAACGGCTCTGGTTTTACCCACTTCCGTCTCAATTAAAACAAATGCTTTGGCTGCCATCGGCTGCACCCCCTTTTCGCCAGACTGACCCCCGTCACCTGTACCTGGCAATCGGTAGTATAGCCGTCGTAAAAGACTCTGTCAAGGTGGATTTGATGTTGCTACCTTGACGCTAGCAAGGTAATTTACCTATAATTCTACTTGATTTCTACGACAGGGTTTTAAAATATTTTTCCATGCCTTCCCCCTGTTAATCGCCAGCGATGGAAAGCAGCGGATAGGAAAGGAGCATACCCTTGGATTATTTCTTAACCGAAGAACAGCGGACAATCAAAAGCCTGGCCCGGAAGATTGCTGAGGAGAGAATCCTGCCCGTCCGCGCCGAACTCGACGAAAAGGGAGAGTTCCCCTGGGCAATCATCAAAGACCTGTCTGAGGCCGATATGTTGCGCGTTTTCGTCCCCGCAGATTATGAAGGGCTGGGCGGTGGCTGCTTGGAACTGTGTCTGGTGGTGGAGGAGTTGAGCCGGGTGTGTGGCGGCGTGGCGACCACTTATGCCGTAAATGCCCTCGGTGCCTATACGGTGATAGAGTATGGTACCGAGGAGCAGAAAAGGAAGTACCTCCCGGATATTGCCGCCGGCAAAAAGTTGACCGCTTTCGCCCTCAGTGAGCCAACGGCGGGCAGCGATGCCGGTGCCGTAAAGATGACCGCGGATAAGGTTGAAGGGGGCTATGTGCTCAACGGCACCAAGCAGTTTATCACCAATGCCGGTGAAGCCGAGCTCTACACGGTGATTGCTCTGACCGATAAGACCAAGGGTGCCCGTGGTGCCAGTGCCATTCTCGTGGAGAAGGGGACGCCGGGCTTCACCTTTGGTAAGAAGGAAAAGAAGATGGGCATCCGGGCATCAGCCACCGGGGAGCTCATCTTCCGCAACTGCCTCGTTCCCGAGGAGAACCTCGTCGGCAGGCCGGGCCTGGGATTTATCCAGGCGATGCGGCTCTTCGACCGCTCGCGGCCGGGAATCGGCGCACAGGCGGTGGGCATTGCGCAGGGGGCACTGGAAGCGGCGGTGGACTATGCCCAGCAGCGTATCCAGTTCGGCCAGCCGATTATCACCCTGCCGGTGGTGCAGGATATGCTGGCGGAGATGGCGATACAGGTGGAAGCCGCCCGGGCGCTGGTCTATGCGGCGGCCAGGACGGTGGACAGCAGCACTAACAAGAGGATTACGGAAGAGTCGTCCATGGCCAAGGTCTTCGCCTCCGATGTGGCCATGAGAGTGACCACGGACGCGGTGCAGGTCTGCGGCGGCACTGGCTATATGAAGGACTACCCGGTGGAGAAGATGATGCGGGACGCCAAAATCACCCAGATATATGAAGGCGCCAATCAGGTCCTGCGCGGCGCCATTGCCGCGGAACTGAGAAAACGAAAGGCACGGACGGAATGAATGTCGTCGTCTGCCTGAAGCAGGTGCCGGGCACCACGCAGGTGAAAATTGACCACGCCACCAATACCCTTATCCGCCAGGGAATCGAAAACATCATCAATCCCTTTGATACCTATGCCATTGAGGAAGGCGTCCGGCTGAGGGAGCGGTTTGGCGGCAAGGTAACCGCCATCAGCATGGGCCCCCCGCAGGCGGAAGCTGCCCTGCGAGAAGCCGTTTCACTTGGTGCCGATGAGGGGATTCTGTTAAGCGACCCGGCTTTTGCCGGTGCTGATACTTGGGCAACCTCTTATACGCTTTCGGTGGCGCTGCGCAAGCTGGGGCAGTACGACCTTATCGTGTGCGGTCGGCAGACGCTAGACGGTGATACCGGACAGGTCGGCCCGCAGCTCGCCGAGATGCTGGCAGTCCCGTTTCTCGCTTACGTTAGCCAGATAGAAGAAGTGGCCGATGGCGTCATGCGCGTCCGGCGCATGGTGGAGGGCGGGTATGAAATCATAGCCAGCCCCTTGCCAGCAGTAATCACCGTGGTCAAGGAAATAAATACGCCGCGCCTGCCCTCGCTGCGCGGCATCGCCCGGTCGAAAAGCGCCGCCATCCCTGCCTGGGGCAGCAAAGAGTTAAACTTAGAACCGGATAAGGTTGGCCTGTCCGGCTCTTTTACCCGGGTCATAAGGATATTTTCCCCAGAGCGGGTCTGCCACGGTGAGATATTTCAGGGGGACGTGGCCGACCAGGTGGCTTGCCTTATTGGCCGGCTGAAGGATAACGGACTGGTATAAAGGCAGAGAGGTATGGGAGACAGGGCTTATCAGGGAGTCTGGGTATTCGCCGAGCAGCGAAACGGCGAAATCAAGAGCGTCGCCTACGAGCTTTTAGCCAGAGGCCGGGAACTGGCCGATGCACTGTCGGTGGAATTAAGCGCCGTCTGTTGTGGTCATGGCGTTAAAGAGGTTGAGCGGTTGATTGCCCACGGCGCCGATAAAGTTTATCTTGTGGATAGTCCCGACCTGGCCAGCAACCAGGAAGACCTATTAACGCAGCAACTCACCGAGCTTATCCAGCAGCACCGACCGGAGATTGTCCTGGCCGGGGCCACCGCACTGGGGCGAGCTTTCAATCCCCGTGTGGCGGCGGCGCTGCCCACCGGGCTTTCCGCCGACTGTATTGAGCTTGATGTTGATGTCGAGAAAAGGCTTTTGCTACAAACGAAACCCACGTTCGGTGGCAATATCATGGCGGTCATTACCTGTCCCGAAGCGCGACCGCAGATGGCGACGGTGCGTCCTCACGTCTTTTCCCGGCGTGAGCCGGACAACCGCCGCAAAGGCGAAATAATAAAAGTGAATTTTGACCGGGAGCGCATTACCTCGCGGACGAAGCTGCTCGACTTTGTTGCTGAGATTGTGGAGACGGTGAAGATCGAGGAGGCGGATGTCATCGTGGCCGGGGGGCGCGGTCTGGGGAAAGGGGAGAATTTTGAGATGCTCCGGGAGCTGGCGCAGGTCATGGGCGCGGCGGTGGGCGCCACGCGTGCCGTGGTGGATGAGGGGTGGATTGGCTACTCGCACCAGATAGGCCAGACCGGGAAAACGGTCTGCCCCAGACTTTACATTGCAGTGGGTCTTTCCGGGGCACTGCAGCACGTGGTGGGCATGCAGACCTCGGAGTGCATTGTCGCCATAAATGATGACTCTCGCGCCCCCATCTTTGAGGTGGCTACCTATGGCATCGTGGGCGACCTGTTCCAGGTGGTGCCGCTGCTTACCGAGAAGCTTAAGAAGCGGTAAGCGATGCCTTTTCCTCTTTTTTTCGGACTGATGCTATGTTATTTTTTAACTACTCGACTATAATCGACCCCCTCCTGCGAGATATCAGACTTTATACCATAGATTTTTCCGGGATGAAGGCTGGCGAAAGAGTCCTTGATGTCTGTTGCGGGACGGGTGACCAGGTATTTTACTATGCTCAAGCGGGTATTACGGCTATCGGTATAGACTTGGATCCGAATATGCTCAGACTGGCCAGGAAAGATAAAAGGAGAAAGGCTTCGAGCCATGCGTCATTTCATATTGCCGATGCGCGAAACTTACCATTTAAAGATAACTGTTTTGATGCTGCCTCCATCTCTTTCGCCCTGCACGAAAAAGAGAGAGCCACCAGAGATAGAATAATTTCGGAGATGAAGAGAGTGGTCAGGAAAGGTGGTACTTTGCTTTTTCTCGATTTTCAGGTTCCACTGCCCAGGAATCTGTTTCCCTATTTGGTCAGAGTTATTGAGTTTTTCGCTGGCAGAAAGCACCACCGGTACTTCAAGGATTATATTGCGCAGGGTGGCTTGGATGTGCTATTAGCCAGGAACCATCTTACCGAGGCTAAAAGAAGTTATCTTAACGGTGGTCTTATGACCATAATCAAGTCGAGGAACATGTAACATCCTTCGGCACTGAACTTGCGACAGAGCCGTAGCTTGGACTATAATAAAAGGGACTGGCTGGCGAGGAGGTGGCTGTCATGCAAATCAATGTTTCCCAGTTGCTCAAAGAGTCCATCGGGTCATCCCGTAAATATAAAATAGACGAAGCGATTGATATTGCCGGAGACGAACATGGCAGCGCGGTAAGCGGTGATGTCAGCTTGCTCAGGACGCAGCGCGGCATTCTGGTCAGGGGCGGACTGTGCACCGAGCTCGAACTCACCTGCAGCCGCTGCCTGAGTGCGTTCCGTTCTCCATTGAATATCAGCTTTGAGGAGGAATATATTCAGACCGTTGACGTCAATAGCGGGCTGCCGCTCGAGCCTTCCGGGGAGCCCGGTTCATTTACCATTGATGAGCATCACGTCATTGATTTAAGCGAAGCCATACGCCAGTATACACTGCTGGTGATACCGATGAAACCGTTGTGTCGTGCGGACTGTGCCGGCATATGCCAGGAATGCGGGCGTAATCTGAACCAGGGGCCATGCGGCTGTCTGGTGCAGACAGTTGACCCGCGCTGGTCGAAGTTAATGAACCTTCAGTAATTAAGTAAATAAAGCAAGAGGAAACGTGGATTATGGGAGCGTTACCAAAGAGAAAAATATCCAAAGCGCGCCGTGGTAAGAGGCGAAGTCATCTGGCACTGAAGACCCCGCAGTTTGATTACTGTCCCCAGTGCCATAGCCCTAAACTGCCGCATCATGCCTGCCCGACCTGTGGCACCTATGCCGGCAGGGAGGTCATTAAGATATCCAGCCCACCCGCAAGGTCAGAATAAGGCCCTTTTCACCGATTTAATTGCTGGCGAAAAGCTATGGTTGAAGCAACTAATGTAGCTTACGTCTTTCCCGGTCAGGGCGCACAGTGGGCGGGTATGGGGCGTGACCTGTATGATAGTTTCGCTGCCGCGAAGGCCGTCTTCCGTCAGGCTGATGAAGTGCTGGGGTTCCCCCTTTCCAAACTTTGCTTTGAAGGGCCTGATGAGGAACTGCGCCAGACCATAAATGCCCAGCCCGCCATCCTTACCGTCAGTTTTGCCTGCCTGGAAGCTGCCCGCGAGGTAAGTTCCGGTTTGCCCTCGGCCCGTTTTCTGGCCGGTCACAGCCTCGGTGAGTACACCGCATTGGCCGCAGCCGGTATGCTTGATTTTAAGAACGCGGTCTATCTGGCGAGGGAGCGCGGACGCCTGATGCATGAGGCCGGCACCATCCGTCCCGGGGGCATGGCGGCGGTCATTGGTCTTGAGGAAACACCGCTGCGTGAGGTATGCCAGAAGACGGGAACTTACATTGTGAACATTAACTCGCCGGGCCAGATGGTCATAAGTGGCGACAGATATGGTGTGGCCAAAGCCATGGAAATAGCCAAAGACAGGGGGGCGGCCCGTGTCATACCGCTGTCGGTAAGCGGTGCCTTCCATACCCCGCTGATGCAGCCCGCCGTCGAAGGCATGACTGAAATCCTGTCCCGTCTCACCTTTGCCGACCCGGCTATCCCTATTATTGCCAATGTCACCGCTCGTCCCCTGACCACGGCAAGGGCAGTAAAGGAAGAGCTTGTCCAGCAACTGTGCCACTGTGTCCAGTGGCAGCGCTCCGTGGAATACATGATTGGTGAAGGGATAACCACATTCGTGGAACTAGGCCCGGGCAAGGTGCTCACTGGCCTGATAAAGCGGATAAACCGCGAGGTACAGACCCTGAATATCGGGGATGCAGCGGCGGTGAGCCGCCGTCCGGCATAACCCAAGGAGGTAGATATGGACTTATCTGGCAAAGTAGCTATGGTGACCGGCAGCGCCCGCGGCATTGGCCGGGAGATTGCGCTCAGGCTGGCTGAGGCTGGTGCGGATGTGGTGGTCAGCGATGTTGCCGATGCGGAGCCGGTGGCCGAGGAAATAAGGAAAACGGGACGGCAGAGCCTGGCGGTCACCGCCGATGTAACTTCGGCGTCTGACGTTGCCAGTCTGGTGGAAAAGGTGGTGGAGAAATTCGAACGGATTGATATTCTGGTGAACAATGCCGGCATCGCCCGCGACCAGCTGCTACTGCGTATGTCGGACGAGGACTGGGAGGCGGTGCTCAATGTGAATTTGAAGAGCGTTTTCCTGTGCAGCCGCGCCGTGTTAAGGCATATGCTCAGGCAGCGGTGGGGTCGCATCATCAGCATATCCAGCATCGTGGGCATCGTGGGCAATCCCGGGCAGGCGAACTATGCCTCGTCCAAGGCGGGCATCATCGGCTTTACCAAGACTCTCGCCCGCGAGGTCGGCTCGCGCGGCATTACCGCCAACGCCATCGCCCCCGGTTTCATTGTCTCCAAAATGACCGACCAGTTGAGTGAGGAACAGAAGGGCGAGATGCTGAAGCGGATACCGCTCGGTTTTCTGGGCACGCCGCGTGACGTTGCCGAGGCAGTGGCCTTCCTGGCCTCGGAGGAAGCCAGGTACATCACCGGGCAGGTGCTGGGTGTGGATGGGGGTCTGGGGGGACTGTAGAGATAACAAAGGTTATCCAAGCTTCGGACTAACTTCTTATTTTTTGCCCAGCTTGTTTAAATCCGGCCGGCGGCGGAGGCCCCACTCTTTAAAACACTGCAGCACTTCCTCGTCGCTGGGCTCGTGCCAGTAGCGGTAGAAATCGGAGACATAGAACTCCGGTCCGAACCCGGAAATGCAGGCAATCACTCTGTTGGCTACCTTCTGCACCTTGGGCAGGGCCGTGGCTGAGGCCACCGGCACGGCAACGATTATTTCCTGGGGCTGGCGGTAGCGTATCGATTCCACGGCGGCCATCATGGTATAGCCGGAAGCGAGGCCGTCGTCAACGATGATGACCGTTTTACCCTTGACCAGCGAGGGGGGCTTTTTACCGTGATAGAGCAGGCTGCGCTGGCGGATGTCGGCCCTTACCCGGCTCACCTGGTAGTTTATCTGCTGCTGGCTCAGGTTAAAGCGCTTTACCATTTCCTCATTGAGTATGGTGGTGCCATCATCGGTCACGGCGCCAAAACCGCCCTCGGGGCTGAGTGGCAGAGGGATTTTGCGCGAGATGATGATATTGAATTCGGCATTGAGGGCCAGCGCCACCCCCAGCCCGACCAGCACCCCGCCATTGGGTATGGCCAGTACCACGACTGACCGGTTACGGTACTCTGCCAGCCAGGTGGCCAGCTGCCGCCCGGCATCATAGCGGTTCTCAAAAACTGGTTCGGCTCGGCTAATATGCGCGCACATGATTCTTACTCTTGCCTTTCAGTTGATTAGTTTGAATTCGGTGACATCCACCAGCCCCAGGTCGGTGAGTTTCAGTTCAGGGATAACGGGCAGGGCCAGGAAGGAGAGGGTGGTAAAAGGGGAGGGGAGCTGGCTGCCCAGCTTCCTGGCTTTCTGGTCCAGCTTTTCCAGCTGGGCGACCACGCTTTCCAGCGGTTCATCGGAGAGCAGCCCGGCGATGGGCAGTCCCAGGCTGGCCAGTACACGGCCGTCTGCCGCTACAACGAGGCCACCCTGCCGTCGCTCGATTTCTCTAATCGCTGCCAGTATATCTTCGTCGCTGGTTCCGACGGCGACGATGTTGTGCGAATCATGGGCTACGGAGGAAGCAAGCGCGCCCTTCTTCAGTCCAAAGCCGGTGACCATACCCAGCCCGAGGTTGCCCGTCGCCCGGTGCCTTTCCACCACCACCATTTTCAGAATGTCTTTTTCTGTGTCCGGGATAACCTGGCCACCGATCGTCCTGGCCTTCAGATGACGTTTTTTGGTCACTATCTGTCCCGGCACCAATTCAATAACGGGCATTTCTCCTGTGGGCGCCGCTAATTGTAGTTTTTCCGGCGTAACCGGTTTGATGTGGACCGTCCCGGTTACGGCACGGTTATCCGCCCTCGCCGGTGAGAATAATGCTCTGCCTTCCCTGGCCACCAGGCGGCCGCGGTAAAAGACCATGTTCACCGACAGGTTATGCAGGTCGTCAAGCACCAGCATATTGGCGAAGTAGCCGGGGGCGATTGCCCCCAGACCTTCAAGGCGGAAGTACCCGGCGGCATTGATGGTGGCCATCTGGATGGCGCGCACCGGCTCAAGGCCGAGGCGGATTGCCTTGCGCACCACGGCATCAATATCGCCGTCGTGGAGCAGGTCGTAAGCGCTGCGGTCGTCAACGACGAAGAGGCATCTGTTATAGGTCTTATCGGTGACCAGCGGCAGCAGGGCCTCCAGGTTCTTTTCTGAAGAGCCCTCCCGTATCATGATGAACATGCCCTTGGCCAGCTTTTCCTTGGCCTCTTCCAGGGTCACTGATTCATGGTCAGAGCCTATGCCGGCGGCAATGTAGGCGTTAAGGTCTTTTCCCCTGACGCCGGGGGCGTGTCCATCAACGATTTTACCCTGGCTCAGGGCGAGCTTGTGCAGCACCGTGTTATCGCCATGAATGACGCCGGGAAAATTCATCACCTCCCCCAGCCCGATGGTCTCCCGCCAGCGTAAAATCTGCCTGACGTCATCGGGGCTGATGCTGGCGCCTGATGTCTCGAGATGGGTCGCCGGCACGCAGGAAGGTGCCATCAGGAACAGGTCAAGGGGCAGCTTGCGGGCGCAGCCGAGCACGTAACGCATCCCTTCGAGGCCGCAGACATTGGCGATTTCATGCAGGTCGGTGACGATGGCTGAGGTACCCCGTGGCACCACCGCCTGCGCGTACTGCCCGACGTCAAGCAGCGAGCTTTCCAGGTGGACGTGGCCATTGATGAAGCCCGGGGCAAGGTATCTGCCGGCGATGTCCACAGTTTGCTTTGCCGCGTGGTAGTCCCCCACCCCGGCAATGCGGTCGCCGCACAGGGCGACGTTTCCCAATACGACTTCACCGGTGAAGGTATTCACCACCCTGGCGTTGGCCAGTATGAGGTCGGCCGGCTGGTCGCCTCTGGCTACAGCAATTAGCCTGGCCTGCCGGGCGGTCATTATGCTTCGTCCTCCAGATAGCAGATATCAGGCAGATTGCGGAATTTCTGGTTCGCGTCTAGTCCGTAACCGATGAGGAATTTGTTGGGCACGGTAAAACCGAGATAGTCAATGTTCACGGGGACATTCCGCCGTGCGGGCTTGTCAGTGAGGGCACAGAGCTTCACCGAAGCTGGTTTACGCTTTTTGAGGTATTTAAGGAGGAAGGCTGTGGTGAGGCCGGTATCCACAATGTCCTCCACGACCAGCACATTCCGGCCCCTTACCGGCGTCTCCAGCTCCTTCACCACCCTGATTTTACCTGAGGTCTGCGTGCTGCCGCCGTAGCTGGATAGTCCGATAAAATCCACCTCAAGCGGGAAATCGAGGTGGCGGATAAGGTCGGCCAGAAAAATGAAGGAACCTCTGAGAACACCCAGCAGAAGAGGACTCTGGTTGCGGTAATCTTGGCTGATTTCGGAGGCGAGGCGCCTGACAGTAACCTCAATCTCGTGGCGGTCAAAGAGGACATGGCGCTCTGCTTTGGAATCCATCTCTAGTTGAGATTATAAACCTAACCTGTTTACCTGTCCACCGCAAATGTGCCGGTCGGTTAGGCGCTTATTCGCCATATGGCATAATTCAGTTTCAAATTTGAACGCCAGTCAGCAAATACTGACGGCACTATTCCCAATATCACGTGTTTATTACTGGAGGACCTGTAGCTGCCTGTTGCTAATGAAACAGGGGTCGAGCCATGCCGACTCTAGCGTCTGCCCCTGACGACGAAGAACAGGATAATCAGAACAACGACGACAGCAATTCCAACCCACGTCAGCATTGACATTAACGGCGCCTCCTTTCAACCAACAATAAAAAATCTGACCATATTACTGCAGCAGAGTGCAATCTTTCAGAATGAGGTTCCTCTCATAGCCAGCATATGTGCCCTGGACTGTTGCCGATTGCCCCTCGGTCAGGCGCGATAAATACATACCTTGCTCGCGGCTGAAGGTGCAACGGACCTGCCAGTTAGCTGGCTTTCTGGCACCGGCCAGGAGAATGTAGAAAATATCCAGGTGGTCTTTGGCAAATATTTTATCCGCGGTCCCGGTTACTTTGAGCAACTTGTTCATCAATCTGTTATTCGTGCCCGCCTTGTCCGCATTGAAGGCGGCATTCAGTTCCTCGGCGGTGGCGCTAATGGCGCCTGTGGCCGGGTCAGGTTCCAGGGAAGGGACAGCCGTCGGTGGCGGCGCTGGCCTGCTGGCTATTTCAGGGTCGACTTCTGTTACCGGCTCTGCCTCTGGTGCCTCTACGGTTACTGGTTCTGTTTCTGGCTCCTCCATAGTTATTGGCTCGGCTTCTGCTACTACCTCTGGTTCCTCCTCGGCTGATGCTTCAGGCTCGGCTTCTGCTACTACCTCTGGTTCCTCTATAGTTGCTGGCTCTGGTGCTTCTACCGGTTCAATGTCGGCGACGGTCTCGGCTTCCGGCTCCGGTGGTGGCGCGGGCTCTTTCTCAACCTCCACCTCGGCTTTAGCTTCGACCACCGGCTCAGGCGGGGGTGATACCTCAGGTTCCGGCTCTGGTTCCGGCTCCGCCACTGGTGCTGGCGGTGGTGCCAGCGCCACTTCAGCTTCAATAGCTGGCTCCGGTTCGTCTTCTGGAACTGCCCTCGGCATGAGCGACCTCTCCTCCTGTAACTCCCGGTAGGTCTGGGGTATTTTCTTAAAAGAGCCTGAAAGCAGCGGATGCCCGCACCACTGGCAGGCCCAGTCCGCTGTTCTGTGTGTCTCCCGACCACAATTAGGACATCTTGGCATGCGAAACCTCTTTTCCACAGATTATACCATATTATATTTAGATGTAAACTAGCGACTGCTCCAGACTTTTGGCATATAGCTACGTCCTGGCACTATCGTGTCAATTTGTAATATTTTTGCAACAACGCTCCGGGCAGCCCACCAAAAATCAATAAAAGACCGGAAAATCAGGCAAAAGCTCTTGACAAAGGCGGTAAAATATGTTAGAAATATATAACGTTAGAAATATTTAACTAGGGAGTGCCAGGATGAGAACAAAGAAAGTATTCTGGGCAGTGGCCATAGCGGCGCTGGTTGTGGCCATCATTCTCATCTCAGTGGAAGCGTACTACGTGGTGGTGGCTTTTCTGGTGGGGCTGCTGCTCATGGGCCACCGCGAACTGTGGTCGCTGGTCAGGCGGCGCAAAATGCCGCCCATTGACGAGAGGGTGAGGGAAAGCACCGGCAAATCGGTGCGTAATGGTTTCATCTTTTTTGTGGTGGCCATAGCCTGTCTCATGCTGCCCTTCAGTGTCAGGCTGGTGGAGGGGCCGGACACGGTGCAGGTCCTGGGCGCTCTTTTTATCGCCGCCGGCGTCGTTTATTTGTTCTCCTATCTTTACTATGAACGGGTAGAACCCCGACTTGATGAGAGAGGTTTGAAATTGTTCAAGACCTTCATCTTGATAGCCGGGATATCACTGGGCGCTGCCATCATCAGCATTTTCCTGCACAACGCCATCTATGCACTGATTATGCACTTCTGGGATGCCGATTTCGAGGAGCCTGTCTTCTTTATCATTGCCACCATTATATGCCCGCTGGGTTTTGCCGTGGGCATCATCGGCAGCCTGGTGATTTATTTTAGAGGCCTGTTCCGTAAAGTTCCTTGAAGGCGCGCGGGTTCACTTTACGGTTCAATACCGGTATATGTCAGTGAGCGTGAAGCAATGAAAACCAGAATCAGGGAATACCGGGCCAAGCGTAACCTGACCCAGGAGAAGCTGGCGGAAATGGTCGGTGTGCGACGGGAAACCATCATCTTTCTGGAGCAGGGCAGATATAATCCGTCGCTGCGACTGGCGCACAACGTGGCCCGGGCGCTGCAGGCCACGATTGAGGAACTGTTCATCTTTGGAGATACCGACCGCACCGAAAATTGACGGACGATATTTTTATTTATACTCATGGAATGCCGGCTATTGACAGCACCGTTATCTTGGTATACCCTTATGTTCATAAACAGGAAAGGGGATAGTCATGGAGAAATCATCTACTGGACTTGATGAGAACGTCGCCGGGTTACTGTGCTATGTGCTGGGATGGATAAGCGGTCTGGTCTTCATCCTCATTGAGCAAGAAAGCAAGTTTGTCCGTTACCACGCCATGCAGTCGATTTACATTTTCGGCACCATTACTGTGGTGGCCCTCGTTCTCGGCTGGATACCCGTTATCGGCACGGTGATTTCCGTCATTATCTGGCTGGTTGGCCTTGCCCTGTGGATATTCCTCATGATACGGGCTTACCAGGGACAGAAGCCCAAGGTGCTCTGGGCGGGCGACCTGGCGGAGAAGTGGGTGCAGAAAAAGGGAGGTTAAGCCACCGGCTGGTCTGAAAAATAGAAGAAGGGAAGGGCTTTTCCCCTCCCTTCTTTTTGCTTCAATATCGTTTCTTTAAATGCTTAATCTACCTGCTTGAAACGGCTCTGCGGTGCCCCGCATATCGGGCACTTGTCGGGAGCCGCGCCCTCAACCGTGTAGCCGCAGACCTGGCAGACGAAAAATGGTTTGGCTTCAGGTTGCTTACCGCCTTCAAGCGATTTCAGCGCCTTCTCATACAGGGAGTGGTGGATTTTCTCCACCTTGTTGGCGTAGTCGAAGGTCACCTCGGCCCTCTTCACGCCCTCTGCTCTGGCCTGCGCGATAAATTCCGGGTACATCTTGGTGAATTCATAATGCTCACCGCTGATAGCTTCTTCCAGGTTCTCCTTGGTGGATTTAATATTACCTGAAGTGCTCAAATGGTTGCGGGCGTGTACCGTCTCGGCTTCAGCAATAGCCCGGAACAGCCGGGCGATTTGCGGTTGGCCGTCCTTCTCCGCCTTCTCGGCGAAGAATAAATAACGTCGGTTGGCCTGGCTTTCACCGGCGAAAGCCGCCTGCAGATTTTCCTGAGTGTTGCTCATCATTACCTCCTCAGCCTCGGTTGTTTTTAGTTGCTTTAGTCTAGCTAGATAAATTATATCATTTCATAATTTATATTTAAAAAAGAATATCTCTAGCGGCAGAATCTGGGAGCATTATAGCTTACACTTAAAAACTGCCCGTGATATATCAGGGGGACGTCTGTTCAGACGTCCCCCGATACAGCTTTAATCTAGGCGGCTACTTGGCCTCACCTTTTTACTTTAGAGGTGGTGGCACGAGGCAACCAGTGCATGTGGCTGTGTTGCCGCTGGAATCAACGGCGGTGACCACAGGGTCGGTAGGTAGAATAATGTGCCAACTCACGGCTCCTGCCTGCCCCTTATCGCTGCCTATCTCCTTGCATTCTGGTGCAGCCTCTGAATCCTCGGTGAACTTGACCACGACCTCATTGGCGAACGGCCCAAACATCATGGGGTCTCCCTCGGTGCCGATATATATCTCTATGTCCTCTGGCTCATCACAGTTGTCCGTAACCAAAAGCTGGTAAAACCCATCGGGGTTGTTACCTTTACCTTTGCCCGAAGCCTTCCCGCCGGGAACGGTGTCCCCGTGCGGGTTCACGCTCTCAACACACTCCACCGTAGGCCCATCAACATCGTTCACCTTGATGCTGATGGTCTGCACGCCAATCACCGCCCCCTCTTCGGGGTAGCTGTTGGCGTAGAAGGTGACCGTGGCCCCGAGCGTGTTGCACTGCGGGGCGTCCTCGGCAAGAGTGATGGTTTCCGTGAAGGTAACACTGGTGCCGCTGGGAACATCCTCACGCACCGCAGGCTCAAGGGTCACTATGAGTCCCTCGTCAGCCTCGACCACACCCCAGACATCGGTGGCCAGCGCCTCAAGGCCTTCCAGGACGGCTTCCACGGCTTCCTCAGGAGTGAGCGCTGTCAGGTACACGCCACCGGTGTCGTTAGCAATACGGCTTGCCTGGCCCGAGGTGCCGTCCTCCACAATGCCGTAATAGTATGCGTAGTCACCGCCACCACTTGTTGGGTCATCGTCCAGGGCACTGGGATAGAAGGGTGGAGAGGGGGGCCAACTGGTTACGGTGCCGATGGCGACGATACGAATGCCGGCGTCTACTAGGTCGGCGGTCACGGTCGCCTCGGTGATGTTATCGGTATAGCCGGTAGCTCCAGTCGGCACGGGGTCGTGGGCCGGGGCATCCCCGAACCAGACCACTATCTTGGTCGAGCCATCCCGCCACCCGACGCCGTCAGGGTCAGACGGGTCAGCCATTTGGTTAAGGGCATAGAACTGCCCTTCCGGGCCATCTCCACCCATACCGGCCGACCAGGCACCTATGGCAGTGTTCACGGCGCTGGTATCGTTGGTGATGCCCTGCTGGTTCGTATATGGCGGGTCAGTGCCGGGGTAGTCTCTGTAATTGCCGGCGCCGAACTGGGCGTCCGGTTGCACGGCCGCGATGGCGGCCATAATGTCCGTGGCATTACCGGCCACGGCGGCAATCACCGACCCCATGCTTCCCGTCGTGTCCGACATGAAATAGATATCGGGCATGGGTGGGATTTCCGTCGTGGTTATTGTCTTCTCGACGGTGATTGACTCTCCCGGGTCCAGAGCCTCCTCGACCACTTCTGGCTCTACCTGTGCGGCCACCGGCAGCGCCATTCCCAGCACCAGCAGTACCGTCACCAGCATGCTTACCAGGATTTTAATGTTTTTCACTTTTTTTCTCCTTTCATGATTTATTGGCGGCATTTTTTTACCTGCTTTCCTTATTAACCACCCCCCCTTTGTGCCAGATTAAAAAAGAGCGCCAGCAACCGCATTGTTTTTCACGGTTACCAGCGCCTCAAAATATCGCTGCCCATACCTAATCCTGAACTTAATTTTGGAGGCGTCTCAAAAAGAATGAGCTTATTATAGTATTATTGCCGAAAATGTCAATACCTGGAGCCGCAATAATTGGTCAATTTAGGTAAAAATGGAGTAATATTGAGATTGACAGGGGAAAACAGCTTGGGTAAAGTATCTTTTAACGGCCATATACACGCTGGAAAGGAGATGAAAGAATGGCGGCCAAAGTTTTTGTTGTCCTGAGCAGTGGGGACAGGGAGGTGGCGCTGGAGGTGGGGCTGGTCTATCCGCTTAATGCGGCGAAAAAGGGCTGGATGAACGAGGTCAAGGTGATTATCTTCGGCCCGTCGGAGAAAATCGTGGCCAACGATGCCGAGGTGCAGGCCCGGATAAAGGAGACACTTGAGCAGGGTGTTGAGATTCTGGCGTGCAAGTGGTGCGCCGACCGTATGGGCATCACCGAAAAGCTGGAAGCCGTCGGCATCAAGGTGGTCTATGTCGGGTCGGTAATATCCGACCTTCTGAAAGAAGGCTGGGCATCGCTGACATTTTAATTATTTGATTGGAGGCATTATTGATGGAAACTCTGGAAGGTATCAAGACAAGGCGCAGTATTCGCGGTTTCAAGCCCACCCCCATCCCCAAAGACGTGATGCATAAAATATTGCAGGCGGTGAGCAACACCTTCTCCTACACCAATACCCAGCCCTGGGAGGTGGTCGTGGTAAGCGGGAAAAAGAAAGATGAGTTGAGCAAAGTTATCTTCGAGCTGGCCAAGGCTAAGGCGCCGACTCATCCCGACCTCCCCATACCCAAGGGCTGGCCCGCAGAGCATGATGAGCGCGTTCATGAGCACGGCGCGCGGCGGCTGGCGGCGCTGGGTGTAGACAGGGGAGATGAGGAAGGGAGAGAAAGGCTGCGTCTGATGAATTTTGAGTTTTACGGTGCGCCCTGTGCCATATTTCTCTTCATGGACGGTTCCCTGGGGGAGTGGTCGATTTTTGACATGGGGCTGTTCACCCAGAGCCTGCTACTGGCGGCGCACTCGCTGGGCGTGGAGAGCGTCCTGCAGGCCTCGGTGACCAACTACGCGCCGGAGATTAAGAAATTTCTGGGGGTGGCGGAGAGCAAGAAGCTGGTCATCGGCATATCAATGGGCTACCCCGATGAGGGAGCGAAGCTGAACACCTACCGCAGCGTAAAGCAGAAGGCGGAAGAGTTTACGAAGTGGTATGAGTAGATAGAAAAAGAGAGGGGGCGAAAGCCCCCCTCTTAACTCCCCTTACTCCCCCCTTATCATCCTCTCCCCGTACTCCATTAAGACTTTAGTTCTTTCGGGGGGAGTCTTTTTTGTCTCCAGGTATTTTTTCAGGGCATCAAGGGGGGTGATTTCCTCGGCGGTGAACTGCCCCAGTCGCAGCCGTGCCTCACGCTGTATCTCCCGCGCTACGGTGAAAAAATGGGCGTCTTGCAGCGCCTCCCTGATATCAGCGTCGCGGAGCTGTCCTTCAAGTGACGCTGGCAGGGTGATGTTCAGCCGCACGATGGCCTCTTTGAGCTTTTTCTCCTGCCTGGCGATGGTGCCAAGCACGGTGGCGGTGGGGTCTGTGTCCTCTGCCTCCAGCGCGGCCTCGATGGTCAGAAAGCGGCGCCCCTTCACTGGGTGGAACTCAAAAGATACTGGCCGCTGCCCGCTGGCCTTGTCCGGCCCAATCTCCACCAAGTAAAAGCCCTTTTCATCGTTCTCGTCGCCGAAGTCGAGTCGCGACAGGCTGCCGGCATAGACGACGGGTGGGCTCTCGGACAGGACCTGGTGGCGGTGGATGTGCCCCAGCGCGATGTAGTCGAAGGCGGGGTTGGCCACGTTGCTCAGCAGCAGGACGTGCTCCTGTCCGATGGTCATCTGCTTCTCCGTGCCGAGCTGGGCGCCGGCGACCCATACATGGGCGGCGAGGACGGCGGGTAACTCGGGGTCGAGCTTGGAGATGTGAAGCTCGATGGCGCCGGTCAGTGCCTGCTGCAGCCTTTCCTTCATCTGCTCGAAGTCGAGGTTTTTCGTCTCCTCACGACTCAGCAGGACGCTGCGCCTGAGCCACGGCAGCGATGCCACCTGCACGGTGCCGTCGCGGGTGGGGATTTTATAGATTTCAGGGCGATTGGAAACATAGACGTTCTTCACCGACAGAGTATCAAAGATTTCAGTGCTGGTGGCCCGCCCGATGGCGTTGGGCAGGTCGTGGTTGCCCACCAGGAGAAAGATGGGGATGTCATTGGCGGAAAGGCGGTTGATGCGCCTGGCGAACTCGCGCTGCTGGGTCTGGGTAGGCTCGCGGGTCTTGTAGGCGTCCCCGCAGAAGATGACCAGGTCCACTTTGTTCTCTATGGCGAAATCAACGACCCTGTCTAGCGAGTCGAGGAAATCAAGCAGGCGCGTGGAAAGTCCCGTGGCCGGGTCGGCACGACCGTAGGTCTCAACACCAAGGTGCAGGTCGGCGAAGTGGAGGATTTTCATTGTCTTTTAAGCCCCTCTTAAACACCTATTTTCCTTCCACCTTCCAGACTTGGCCGCCCTCCGGCAGTGTAAGGATGTCCTCACCGGCCAGCTTGGCAGCCAGCGTTTCTTTGAGGGTAGCAATGGGCACCCGTATCTGGTTCATGCTGTCGCGCTCTCGGATGGTAACCTGCCTGTCCTCCAGCGACTGGAAATCAATGGTGACGCAGAACGGGGTACCTATCTCGTCCTGGCGGCGGTAGCGCCGCCCGATGCTCTGGGTATCGTCGTAATTGACCATCCAGCAGGACCGCAGGCCATCGTACACTTCCCTGGCGAATTTGACCAGGTTCTCCTTCTTGCTCAATGGCAGCAGGGCCACCTTGTACGGGGCTATGGCGGGCTTAAAACGGAGCACCACCCGCAGCTCGCCCTGGGCGATATCTTCGTCATAGGCATCGCAGAGGACAGCCAGCACGGAGCGGTCCACGCCCGCCGATGGTTCAATAATATAGGGCAGGATGTGCTCGTTGGTCCCCTCGTCAAAGTAGGTCATCTCTTTACCGCTGTATTTAGCGTGCTGTGCCAGGTCATAATCGCCGCGGTTGGCCACGCCTTCCAGCTCCGCCCAGCCCATGGGGAAATTGTAGTCAATGTCAAAGCACTTTTTGGCGTAGTGGGCCAGTTCTTCAGCGCGGTGGGGGCGCAGGCGGAGGTTCTCCTCTCTGATGCCGAGGCTCAGGTACCACTTTCGCCTTTCCTCAAGCCAGTAATCAAACCATTCGTCCGCTGTCTCCGGTCGGACGAAATACTCGATTTCCATCTGCTCGAACTCGCGACTGCGGAAGATAAAGTTGCCGGTGGTTATCTCATTGCGGAAAGCCTTACCTGTCTGAGCGATACCGAAGGGCAGCCGCTTCCGCGTCGTGTTGAGCACGTTTTGAAAGTTGACAAAGATACCCTGCGCCGTCTCCGGTCGCAGGTAGACCACGCTGGCGTCCTCCTCCACCGGCCCCATGAAGGTCTTGAACATCAGATTGAACAGCTGTGGTTCGGTCAGTTCCCCGCCGCAGGAGGGACAGTGGTTGTCGGCAACCTCATCGCTGCGCCACCTCAGATGGCACTGCTTGCATTCCACCAGCGGGTCGGTGAACTGCTCGAGGTGGCCGCTGGCCGCCCACGTCTGGGGATGCATCAGGATGCTGGTGTCCAGCCCCACCATGTCATCGCGCTCCTGAACCACAGCGCGCCACCAGGCCTGCTTCACGTTTCTCTTTAATTCCACCCCCAGCGGCCCGTAGTCCCAGCAGCTGGAAAGTCCGCCGTAGATTTCACTGCTCGGGAAAATGAAGCCTCGGCGCTGGCTGAGCGAGACCATCTTCTCCATGGTAACGCTGCCTGGTGTTTTATCTGCCATTAAAAATTACTCCCTAATGTATGTCACACGGTAATTGTTATTTCCTCACCAGGGCCTGCTTTATGGCGAGGAAGAAGAGTGCTCCCAGGATGATACCTCCCAGGCCCATGACAACCAGGGCGAATACCCATATAGGCATGAGGTATACCCCGTACGAATTGTAGCTGAAAATGGCCAGCATTGCAAAGGCGAGGACGAGCTGCGGCAGGGCGACCATGTTGCCCATGAGCAGGAGCATTGTTTCCGCACGTTTGCTGGTGGTCGTCTGGGAACGGTCTCCAAGCCTGATTATGCCCATGACAACGGCGGCACCGAGTCCGGCCAGCAGGCACTGCGGCACCAGCAGCCAGGCAGTGGCAGCGCCGCGGCTTGTCCACCGGTCGGGCAGGCCATTTTTGAAATGATAGGCAACCTCGTCCGGAAGTCTAGGGTAAAAATAAATGGTGAGGCCGAGAGACAGGAGCAGGAAGAGCAAAGGAAGAACTATATATCTCCAGCGGAAAGACATAATTATGTTTTTCTCGGACGTCCCCGCTTCTTCCACCCCAGTATTTCGAGGAGATAACCAACGGCTGTCTCCTCCAGTCCCTGATGTCGCAGTGGCAGGTTGGGGTTAATGTGGTAGCGATTGCGCCTTCCCTCCAGTTCCTTGCTTATGTATCCAGCCTGAAGCAGGTCGGCAATTATTTTACGTGTCGCCCTCTCCGTGATGCCAATGGCGTTGGCTAGCTCCCGGGCGGTTATCCGGGGATGGATTGAAATATAGCTGAGAACGATGGCATGGTTGGTTAAAAATTTCCACTCAGACATATCCAGTTAAAAGAAAGGAACCATAAATCATCATTATTAAATCATGCCGGATATATTGTCTACCTTTATAGCACAGGTAACCATGGCAATGCAACCCTTTTTACCAGGCTTTCAAATGTAGTTTTTCAGATAATAGCTAAATCAATGCGCCAGCCAGGTAACTGACGAAACCAGCAAAGAATTTTCACTAAATAACACCAAAACCTCTTGACAAAATGCGATTAACGATTTAAAATACATGAAAATAAAAACATCATTTATAAAACATAATTAATATTACATGATAATGGTATAGAAGTCAAGGGGAATGCCAGCAAAATAAATAAGGAGGCTTGGTTAATGTTCTGGAGAAAAAAGAAGCAGGTGGAGGTTGCTGTTGAAGTAAGCCCGGCGAACACTGGTGCGGCTGATATAGGCATGGCACCGGTTACTTCCGCGGGGGCGACACCAGCGGGAGTAAAAGCTGATGCGGGAAAAGTGGAAAAACTGCCCGGGCCCAAAATGATTCCTGAATTAGTCGGTAACCACCTTATTAAAGAAATGAGTAAAGAGACAGGCTGGGTCTGGAGATTATCCGCGGTGATGCGCCCAAGAGAAGGTGGGGAAAAGGGTCAGGACATCAGGATTTTCGCCAGCCACGAGGCAGAGGCTAAAAGGGTTAAGGTCAAAAACTACATGTCGCTTGATGAGCACCCGGAGCTGGTAATTTTTGAGGGCTGGTTTGATAAAGACAAAAAGAAGGTCGAACTTGAAGAAAAGAGGGTCATGCCCAAAATAACCATTTACACCGAGAAAGAGATACAGCAGCAGATAGAGGCAATGACTAAACCGGGGAGCAAAATCCATTTCTATCTGGCAGCCAGCCCGGCATCGGGTGGTCCGCTGGAGAGAGGCGCCGCCGTCGTTGAACTCAACCCCAAATACCCGGCAAAAGGACAGAAAAAGTACAGCCTGTCGGCAGTATCCGTAGAGGGGACAGAACTGACCAGCAAAGGGTTCAAAATGTTTGACTCTGACAAGCCAAAAGATATAGCCCGGTGGGTTAAGGAACGCCATTTTAAGGCCGCCGGGTATTGATTATCGGTCAAACAATTAGCTTAGAACGGAAGGAGGTGATAACTCCATGGCTAAGAAACCAGGCAAGCCGGGTGGTGGCACCAGCAAACCGCCCTTTGGCACCAAAAAGTAAATAAATAATCAGGCTGGAATGTATTATGAATGGGAGGAAATTGCTCCTCCCATTCATTTCCGTAATAGATGATTTAGTGCGGCTGCTGTCCAGATAAGATTAAAAAAAGGCTAAAAAAGGAAGAAATGATGTTAGCGGTAAAGCAGGATGTAATCAGAACGCGGCTGGAAGATGTTTCGGGGGACAAGGTCTTCTGGTGCGGTGACGGTAAGGTTATTAAAAATTTAAGGGAGCTCGCCTCAGCCCTTGAGGAAATGACAGAGGAAATCTATATGCGCCACGCCACTGGTGAGAAAAACGATTTCAGCAACTGGGTTCATGATGTTGTTGGCGATGTGACTCTGGCCTGCCAGTTAAAAAAAGCTAAAGCCCGTGTTACTGCCGCCCGCCGTGTAAAAGACCGGCTGGAGTGGCTGAAAGCTAGGGCCTGATTATCAGCGCTCGTGTTTCCTTATTTGGAAAAGGGGCTTTATGAAGCTCTTGCCCGGGTCTGCCCCATTATTAAAATGTCTATTGCCAAAGCCACACACGGGGCATTCAGACAAATGATTTTGGCCGCCGCACTGCCAAGACGGCGGGGATGGCTATGGCATACAGAGATAAGAATACGATGAATGCCCCCTGATATGTATTCATGGTGTCGAACATAAGGCCACTGAAGAGAGGGCCGGCGGCACCGCCAACCGCCTGCAACAGTGATACCATGCCGAAGATGGCCCCATAGGAAGCCAGGCCGAAGTTACGGCTGACTAGCATGGACATGGTGGGCAACCAGCCTCCCGCGCCAAGCCCAAGGATGAATGCGTCAAGCCAGGCAACTGCCAGAGGCGAAGTTGAGCCTATCAACATCAGCAGGAACGTACTGGTTGCCAGCAGGACAAAGCTGAGGGCACAGGCCTGTTTCGCTTTGATTTTGTCGCAGAGCCAGCCAAAGGAAAATTTACCGATGGCGCTGCCCAGGCCCAGAAAGGTCATAGCGCCGGCCGCCAGTGCTGCCGGAAAGCCAGCGTCCTGCAGGTAGGGGACAAGGCTCTGGTTCACTCCCAGTGAGCTGAATCCATTGATGAAAAAGGCGACTGATACTAGCCAGAAAGCCATGGTGCCCAGCGCTGCTTTCGGGCTCAAGCCTTTCGTCGTCAGGCTGGCGGCATTTATTTCGGCCACTTCTTCCGGGCTGGTGACACCATCTGGATAGAGCCCCTTATCGGCGGGTCTGGTTCTGACCGCGAAAATTGCCAGTGGAATTAAAATCCAGGCGATTAATCCTAGTGCGAGGTAAGCTACTCGCCAGCCAAAAGTTGGAATGAGGAAACTGCCGACCAGTGGCGCGATGGCGAAGATGCCCAGGCCGATGCCGGTAGACATAATACCGATAGCCGTGCCGCGCTTTTTAACGAACCAGTTGGCCACCATGGCACTCGCCGGTACCTGACCATGTGCCGACATGCCCGCGCCGATAAAAAAGTAGGCTACGTAGTAGTGCCAGAGACTGTGCAAAAAGTACAGTGAAGCGAAGCCAAGACCGGTAGTCAGGGCGCCAACGGCAATAACCCCCCGTACCCCGTAGCGGTCAACGATGCTGCCGACCAGTGGCGCCGCCACGCCGGTAAACAGGAAATAAATGGTAAAGGCCAGCATTATCTCGCCGCGGCCCCAGCCGAATTCAGACTGCAAGGAATTGACGAACAAACTGAAGGCGCCCACGCCGCATCCGGAGAAAATGGCCAGACAAAGCACGGCGGTGGCAATCATCCAGTTGCCGTAAAATATTTTGGCTTTCCTGACGGTCGGCGTTTTTTCTGAATCGCTCACGAGTTTGATTTTTCCTGATTAACTGCCCGACTTTTTCGACTGGTTTGCTGCCGAGACCGCGCTTACGCAGGCGATAGCGTATTCCCTGGAGTGGGAGAGGCTGACGGCAATCTCCTTGATGCCCAGCTCATCGGCTTTGCTCTGTGCTTTCCCGTACAGGTTTATCAGCGGCCGGCCACCGGGATGGGACAGCGTCTCTACCTCTCGCCATTTAACGCCCATGCTGCCCGTCCCCAGGAGCTTCATGACCGCTTCCTTGCCGGCAAAACGCGCCGCCAGCGACGATGGCTGGTGGCGGTATGCGGCCAGCTCGGCGTCGGTGTAGACCCGTCTGAGGAACTTCTCTCCCCAGTTATTTACCGCCTCTTTAATACGGGCTATTTCGATGATGTCGACACCAATGTAATGCGCCATGATAGTCCTATACCGTTGACGCTGTCAATTCCTCAAGCAGGCCGGAACAGAGGTTGTGCAGCAGGCCAGAAAGCGTCTTGGCCGGCAGGCTGGTGAAAAGGGGGGTTATTGATATATTGCCGTGGTCCACCGCCCAGACATCTGTTTTACGGCTTTGGCTACCGCCCTGCCTCTGCCGCACCAGCCAGTAGTAATTCCGCTTGCCGTCGTTTCCCTCGGTGACGGTGTTGATATGGCTCTCGTTGGCCAGCCTGGTGACCTGAATGCGGTCGATTCTGGCTGGCGGCAAGTTGGGCACGTTGATGTTGAGAAATAAATTATGCGGCGGCGGGCTGGCGCTGATTCGTTTTGCCAGCATGGCGGCCAGCCTGGCCGCTGTCTGAAAGCCTGGCTCGCTGTCCTGTTCCGTGGAGACGGCCAGTGCGGGATGGCTGTGCAGATAACCCTGAAGGGCGGCACTTACCGTTCCCGAGATGTAAATATCATCCCCCAGGTTCAGTCCCCAGTTTATCCCGGAAATGACGAGGTCAATTTTGCTTTTCACCAGGCTGCCCAGGGCCAGCAGGACGCTGTCTGAGGGCGTTCCCTCCACCGCAAACGTTTCCACGCCGGGGACTACCGGACGGACCTTTCTTATCCGCAGCGGCTGCCACAGTGTCACCGCGGTGCCAGCGGCGCTCTGTTCCCTGTCCGGAGCCACCACCACCACCTCGGCGATGCTGGTTAGCTCCCGTACCAGGAGCCACAGGCCGTCAGCGGAAATGCCATCGTCATTGGTTACCAGAATCTTCATTGGAAGTCATTAAGAGTTTATCACAGCCGGAAATTGAACGGCAAACAGCCAAGAATAATGGCGTATTTCCGCGGGGACTTGTGGTCGAAAAAGCTCTGTGGTAGCATAGTAGTTATTACTACGGGGGTGCTGGGGTGTGTGCACCCCTTGCTGTTTAATACTGTAATCGAAAACGTTTAAGTACGGCGTCTGGCTACAGTGGAGAAAAAGATAAACCTGACCATAAACGGTAAAAAGGTAAGTAGCCGTCCCGGTATGACCATCCTGGAGGTGGCCAGGGAAAACGGCATTGATATCCCCACCCTCTGCCATATTCCGGACCTGCCGCCCATCGGTGCCTGCCGACTCTGCGTCGTCGAGGTGGAGGGCTTACGGACACTGGTCGGCTCCTGCCATACGCCGGTTGCCGAGGGCATGGTCATACAGACCCACTCGCCCAAAGTTATTGCCACGCGCCGGGTGCTGGTCGAGCTGATGCTGGCCAGCCACCCTGATGTCTGTCTGGTCTGTGACAAGGCCAATATCTGCGAGCTGCGCCGCATTGCCGCCGATTTGGAAGTAGGCCTGCCCCGTTTCCGGGTACGGAAGCACTATTATCCGGTCGAGGACGAAAACGCAAAAATGGTCCGCGATATGTCCAAGTGCGTGCAGTGCTGGCGGTGCGTTATCGCCTGCAAGGATAAAGGCAGCGGGCCGCTTTTCAGCAAGGCATATCGTGGTTTTGACAGCAAGGTGGTTTACGGCTGCGACCAGCCTCTGGGCAGCGAGGCCTGCGAAAGCTGTGATGCCTGTATCGAGCTCTGCCCATCGGGAGCGCTGAGGAAAGCAAGAAAACCCGGGGAAGAGAAGGCGGCTAAAGCGCTTATTATCAAGGGCTGAGCCAACGGAGATGGTAATATGGCTGATAAAGGGATTATAGCAATGCCAGCAGAGCGGTCTGACCTGGTGGTGCGCCTGAAAGAGGTGCAGCAGCGGTACGGCCACGTGCCCGAAGAGGTTATGGCCGCGCTGGCGGCATCCCTTAATGTCCCGGTTCATGAGGTCTACGGCGTCGCCAGCTTCTATTCATTTCTGGCTGTAAGACCGCTGGGCAGGAACGTTATCCGGGTCTGCAAAAGCCTGCCCTGCTACCTTAAGAATGCGGAAATGATAATGGAGGCGGTAGGAAAAGAGCTTGGGATTGGCCCCGGGGAGACGACGCCCGATGGCAGGTTTACCTTCGAGCTGGTCAATTGCATCGGCCTCTGCGACCATGCCCCGGCCATGCTGATAAACCAGGACGCACACGTTGACCTGACTCCAGGGAAGATAAAGCAGATTCTAAAATCATATAAATAATTTTGGAGGCGAGCTCGTGCCGCAGCAGCGGGTGGTACTGAAAAACTGTGAGGTAATCGACCCGGAGCGAATTGACAGCTATCTGGAAAAAGATGGTTTTAAAGCTCTGGCCAAAGCGCGTCAGGAGATGACCCCGGAGCAGATTACCGGTGAAATAAAAGCTTCCGGGCTGAGGGGTCGGGGTGGGGCTGGCTTTCCCTGCGGCATCAAGTGGGAAGGCGCCCGCACCGCATCCGGCGAAGATAAGTACGTTATCTGCAACGCCGATGAGGGCGAGGTGGGCACGTTCAAAGACCGCTACATTCTGGAGAAAGACCCCTTCACCCTCATCGAAGGGATACTCATTGCCGGCCAAGCCATTGGGGCCGGGCAGGGCTATATCTATCTTCGTGCCGAATATCACTATCTCCTTGACCATTTGCAGAACGCCGTCGAGCAGGTGAAGCAAAAAGGGTATTTAAATGGCTTTAACCTGGAGATACGTGAAGGCGCCGGTGCCTACATCTGCGGCGAGGAGTCGGCGCTGATGGACTCCATCGAGGGGAAAAGGGGAGAGGCGCGCTACCGGCCTCCCTTCCCCACCACCTCCGGACTCTGGGGCAAGCCGACCATTATCAATAACGTGGAAACGCTGATGAATATCCCGCCGATTATTTTAAACGGGGCCGACTGGTTCAGCCGGATGGGCACGGAGAGGAGTAAAGGCACCAAGGTCTTTTCCGTCAGTGGCGACGTTGCGCAACCCGGCGTGTATGAAATGGTGCTAGGCAGCCCGTTACGGGAGCTGGTCGAAGAGCTGGCGATGGCAGAAAATATAAAACTGGTGCAGATTGGTGGCGCCACCGGCCGCATACTGCCTGCCGAGAAACTGGACACCCCCCTCGCTTTTGAGTCGGTGCTGGGGGCGGGTGCCGTTACCGTCTACGACCAGAGTCGCGATGTAATCGATATTATTCACCGCACTATGGAGTTCTTAGCCGAGGAGTCCTGCGGCAAGTGCACTCCCTGCCGCCAGGGAACCGAGGTGATGGTAGAGGTACTGGGAAAGTTTCACCAGGGTGAAGGCTCACGGAAAGAGATGCAGAATCTGGAAGACCTGTCCAGCGCCATGATGCTCTCGTCGTTGTGCGGTCTGGGGCAGGCGGCGCCCAATGCGGTGCTGGACAGCCTGCAGTATTTCCGTGATGAGTATGAGAGGCGAGTCGCCAGGTAAGGAGGTGAGGAGATGAAGACGATTACCAATCAGAAACCGATTGAAGAGGTGATGGGTTACCTTGAGAAGTGCCAGAAGGTGTATATCATCGGCTGTGGTACCTGTGCCACCATGTGCCATACCGGCGGCAAGTCCGAAGTCCTGGACATGAAGGCAAAGCTCGAGGGCAGCGGCAAGAAGGTCACCGGCTGGATGATAATTCCCACCGCCTGCGATGAGCTGACCAAGTATGCGCTGGAGGAAGAGGCGGGGAGAATCGGCCAGGCCGATTGCGTGCTGGCGATGACCTGTGCCATTGGCGTGCAGACCATAGCCCTGCATATGAAGGACAAAAAGCCGGTGTATCCGGCGTTGAACACCCTGTTTATCGGCATTGAGGACAGCCCGGGACACTTTAGCGAGGTCTGCCTGCAGTGTGGCAGCTGCGTGCTCGGCCGGACGGCCGCCATCTGCCCGCTGGTGCGGTGCTCCAAGGGCCTGCTCAACGGGCCCTGTGGCGGCTCGTCGGGGGGCAAGTGCGAGGTATCGGAAGATATTCCCTGCGCCTGGCAGCTCATCTACGACCGCCTCTCGGAGATGGGGCGGCTCGATGAAATGGAGGCAATTGAGCCGGTCAAAGACTGGAGTATGAGTGTTACCGGTGGGCCCCGGAAAATAGATGTAGAGGCGGAGTGTACCACTACCTCATAGGAGGTAAAGATGAAAGCCGGAACCAAACTGGAACGAATACTGGCCAGCGGTAAATTTGCCGTGACTGCCGAGGCGGGACCGCCCAAAGGTACCAGCGCCGAGGCCATACGCAAGAAAGGTGAACTGCTCCGCCACTGCTGCGATGCGGTGAACGTCACCGATAACCAGACGGCCATCGTGCGCATGTCCAGCATCGCTGGCTGCCTGCTCCTGAAGCAGCAGGGCATTGAGCCGGTGATGCAGATGGTCGTCCGCGACCGCAACCGGCTGGCACTGCAGGGCGATGTGCTAGGTGCGGTTGCCCTCGGCATCGGCAATATCCTCTGTCTTTCCGGCGACCACCAGAAGTTCGGCAACCATCCCGGGGCCAAGGGCGTTTTTGATATCGACTCCATTCAGCTGCTGCAAGCGCTGAAAATAATGCGTGATGAGCATAAATTCATTTCCGGAGAAGACATCTCCGGGGAAGTGCCCGTGTTCATCGGGGCGGCGGCCAATCCCTTTGCCGACCCGTTTGAATACCGGGTGAGCCGGCTGGGCAAGAAGGTGAAGGCCGGCGCCGATTTCATTCAGACACAGGCCGTCTATGATGTACCCAGGTTCGCCAAGTGGATGGAGATGCTGACGGAGCGTGGCTTGGACAAAAAGGTGCACATTTTGGCCGGCGTCATTCCCATCCGTTCCGCCGGTATGGCCCGTTACATGCGGGACTACGTTCCCGGCGTGGCCGTTCCCGATGAAGTCGTGGCCCGGATGGAAAAAACTGATTCTCCCAAAGAAGAGGGCGTGAAAATCATCCTGGAAATTATTGAGCAACTGAAGGATATGCCCGGCGTGCACGGCATACACATCATGGCGGTGGGCTGGGAGGATATCGTTCCGGAGGTCGTGCAGAAGTCGGGCCTGATGCCGAGACCAGTGGTATAAGTCATTTAATTGCTGCCTGTAAGCGTATTTTCCTGTCTCGCCTTTTTCTGGCAACTGCGCTACGATGTAATCAGAACATCTTCATTAGTGGTTTTTCTATGAAAACGAGCGATTTTGACTATGTGCTCCCTCAGGAACTCATCGCGCAGACGCCGGTTGAGCCCAGGGATAACTCCCGCCTGATGATGGTCGACCGCGCTGGCGGCTCGATAGAACACCGCCGCTTTTACGATATCACTGATTATCTCCAGGCGGGTGATGTGCTCGTTTGCAATGAGAGCCTGGTCATCCCGGCACGTCTTTATGGTCGGAAAATGGACAGCGGTGGCCGGGTGGAGATACTGCTGCTGCGCCGGCGAGAGGAAGGCGTCTGGGAGGCCCTGGTCAGGAGGGGTAAGCGACTTCGCATCGGCAGCCAGGTAGCGATAACGGATGAAGCGGAGGGGGACTCTTTGCCGCGTATTATGGCCGAGGTAACCGGTCAGGGCGAGGGTGGCATCAAGGTAATCAGGTTCTCCGATGAAACGCTGCTTTCCGAACTGGGTAAAGTACCGCTGCCCCCGTATATCAATACCCCCCTTTCCCGGTCCGACCGCTATCAGACGGTATATGCTCGGGTGGCCGGCAGCGTGGCGGCACCCACCGCCGGCCTGCACTTCACGCCGCAGCTGCTCGATAAACTGGAAAAGAAGGGGGTACGTCTTCTCTTTGTCTGTCTGCATATCGGTCTGGATACCTTCAGCCCGGTGAGGGAAGAGGACCCCGGAGAGCACCATATCCACCGCGAGTACGGCGTGGTCGATGGGGAGGTGGCCGGGGAACTGTCCGGGGCAAAGCAGCAGGGCAGAAGGGTAATCGGCGTGGGTACCACCACGGTACGGCTTCTGGAGCAGGTGGCACAGCGTTATCCGCCGGAAAAGTTGCCACCGTTTGCCGACTGGGTGGGCCTGTACATCCTGCCCGGTCACCGCTTCCGTATGGTCGATGCGCTGCTCACCAATTTTCATCTGCCCCGCTCAACATTGCTCATGCTGGTGACCGCCTTTGCCGGCAAAGAACTGGTAAATCGGGCTTATCAGGAAGCCATCAGTTCTGGCTATAGGTTTTACAGCTTTGGCGACGCCATGCTGATTGTCTGAGGGGATGATTGGGAATTAATTAAATGAGTGAGCGCAAGTTTCTATATTGCTATATGGCGGCGCTTGGTGGCATGCCTGGTCGAAAAAACCTGCTTAAGAACTTGGCTCTTCGGGTTCCGTAATCGAAAGGCTTTCCAGGTTATCCAGAATTTCCTCAAAATAGTTTGCGCTGGTATTAATTACCTGCTGGTATTCTTTCACCAGCCCGTTCATTTCCTGAATCAGCTGGTCGTTTTCCTCGATAGCTGCCATGACCTCTTCATTCATGCTTTCCATGCGTCCGTTGATTATCTGTGCGTGCTCATTAAGCACCGCTGACTGCTGGGTCATTACCGCCGTTAGTTCATTGACATGCTGGCGCAGCATCAGTATTTCTTCCTCGGTAGTGGTGTTATAGTCCTTGATGTAAAAATAGCCGGCCAGCAGTCCACCTATCAGCACCACGGTTAATATAATATTCCAGACCAGTAACCTTTTGTACATTGCTTGGACCTCCCTGTCTTACCACGGAACGCTGGCCGAACTTTTTAACTTCTAAGTACATAGCGGTATCACTCTCCGGGTAATATTTGGTTTCGCTTTCTACATTTCATTATATGCTATAAGCCTGTATATAAAAACTATTCCCGGGTGTTTATCCCGGGAATAGTCAATTTCAACCGACTACCGACTTCATATTAGAATTGAGTGCGGAAGCCATAGTACCAGACGATTATAACGGCAACAATGATGGTTGCGACTAGAGAGATAATAATTGCCAGCCAGGGCGTTGGTTCGGGGGTTGGTGTGGGCGCGGCTGGCACCGCCGGTGCCGCGGGTGCTGCAGGTGTCACCGATGGCGCTGTTATTGATGGCACCGTTGCTGTTACCACTACCGGCTTAACCGGTGCCGATTTCACGGTGAACGTTCCGGTCAGCCCATTGACATCCACCTTGTAGCTGCCCGCCTTACCTTGAACGGTGGCAAAGGACACAGACTTGGACTCATGACCGGCCAGCTTGACATCCTTGCTGGCCACAGCCACACCGTTTATCTTGAACGTTACCGTGGTGGTGCCAGCGACATCGCCGCTATTGCTGACCATCGCGCTGACAGTTGCTTTTTCGGCTATGCCAATATCGGTCGCCGGAACTACCAGACCGCTGACGGTGATTTCCGCCGGTGCCGTGCTTGCCAGGACGCTGAAATTGGTGAAGTGGCTTATCTTGGCCGTGATAGTATTGGTCTCTGGATCAATGGTCAAATCCTTGGCCTCAAGAGGCACCCACTTTTTGGTATCTATGTCGTAGTAACCTATGGTAAGGCTTTGCGGCCCCACCCCGCTCGGTAGCTTGTTCGGGTCATAGGTGAAAGTGAGGGTGATGGCTGGCTCGAAAGTGGCCCCATCCGGTTCCAGGTCATAGGGAAAGCCGACGAAATCCGCGTCCTCTGGTGGCGGAGGAGGGGTCAAGTCTTTGGTTATCTTTATTTCTGGCAGGGGAGCACCAGTCTTGGTCTTACCGGTAGTGCCTTCTGGAATTGAGATGGCGAGGTCTCCATCTGCCGACTCGAAGGTGGCATCCTCGGTGAATTCACCGCCCGAAGTGGTTATGCTACTGACTCCGCCGCCGGTGGTTGATGGCCCCCCTCCACCTCCGCCATAACCATAACCCTGACCAGAGGCAATATGGTACTGAATCGGTTGTGGTAGCAGTAGCAGGGTGGCAAAGATAGCCACGATTACCGCCAGTTTTGCCCATTTTTTAGCATTGGTACTTTTCATTGTAAATGCACCTCGATATTATTTCTCCTCCTGTAGTTCGTTTTTCTATTGTAAATATTAATATATGTAATGTCAAGACTTTTGGCATTATTTGGGTAAAATTTAGGGCCAGTTAAGGTTGTTCATGATTTTACTGTTATGTCTGGGTTATAATGGTAACATAATTGGTGGCCAGGTGACGCGCTGGTCCAGTACCAACCATCATGGTAAATAAAAAAGGACGACTCCATTGACTATGCCAAAAGCACCGAAGATATCGGTTATCATCCCGGTAAAGAACATGGCCGGGAAGATAGAGCAATGCCTCAAGGAGGTCTTTGCCCAGTCGCTGTCTCCGCATGAGGTAATTGTGGTTGACGGGCGCTCTACGGATGACACCGTGGCACGGGCGCAAAAGTTCCCGGTGAAGGTCTTCGAGCAGGACTACGGGGCTGCCGGGGCGGCCCGTCAGATTGGTGTGGAGCATGCGGAAGGGGAATACCTCGCTTTCACCGATGGTGACTGCATTCCCGGCAAAGACTGGTTGAAAAATCTCATTGGCGCTTTCGGCGAAGGTATTGTCGGCGTTGGCGGCGGCATACAGAATATCGGCCGGGGAATATGGACGAAATCGATTAACCTGGCCTTTGCCACTTTTCTGGGCAGCGGCCGTTCCGTGCAGGGCGGGGCCTTGTTTGCCGACCGCTTCGTGAAAAGCATCAGCGGCTGCAACAGCATATACCGCAAGAGCGACCTTTTGCAGGTGGGCGGCTTTGACCCCAATCTGTCCGGCGCTGATGAGACGGAACTGAATGCGAGGCTGCTGAAGTCGGGCCGGTTGCGTTATCTCAGGGAGGCTACCGTTCTTCACGACCACAGTCGGGGGCTGAAGGAGTTTGCCAAGAATATGTACCGCTACGGTGGCTGGCGGAAGGAGTGTGGTGTGTGGGACTGGCCGGTGCTGCCGCCACTGCTGGCACCCCTGCTCCTGCTGACGCTGCTTGCCAGCCACTGGATTCTGGTGGCTCTTATCGGATTATACCTGGCGATAACCGAGCTTTACGGGTTGTACTTTGCCATCAAGGATAAAGATGTCAGATATCTGGTTACCATCCCGGTGGTCCTTATCCTGGAACATCTCTGCTACACCGTCGGTTTCTGGAAGGAGATATTTCGGCCGCGTAAAATGGCCGGGGCGGCTGGGGAAAAGGCGAAATGAACGTCCTGGTGCTGAACCCTCCATTTAAGGGTAGGTTTTCTAGAACGTCGCGGAGCCCGGCGGTTACCCTGGGCGGGACGATATATTATCCCTTCTGGCTCGCCTATGCTGCCGGTGTCCTTGAGCAAAATGGCTTTGAAGTCAGACTTATTGACGCTCCGGCTCAGGGCCTCTCCGTCGATGACGTTATGGCGCGGGCGAAAGATAAACCACCGCAGCTGATTGTGGTCGATACCAGCACACCGAGCATTTACAGCGATGTGCAGGTGGCGGAAAAGCTCAAGGAAAGTTTCCCCGCCTCATTCGTGACCCTGGTGGGTACGCACCCCTCGGCACTGCCCGAGGAAACTTTGGCACTGAGTGAAAGGGTGGACGCCGTCACCGTTGGTGAGTATGAC
The DNA here is from genome assembly GCA_034409565.1 of Dehalococcoidales bacterium. Taxonomy (GTDB): domain Bacteria; phylum Chloroflexota; class Dehalococcoidia; order Dehalococcoidales; family RBG-16-60-22; genus E44-bin89. The sequence continues at coordinate 49,369 of DAOUMS010000015.1, read as the reverse complement.
TATACCCTACGCGACCTTGCCCTCTGTCTGCAGAGAGGGGAGGACTTGAAGACGGTGGATGGCCTTGTCTTCAGGAAAGACGGTCAGATACTGAAAAATAAGCCCCGTGTCCTCATTGAAAACGTCGATGAGCTGCCTTTTGTCAGCCAGGTCTACAAGAAACACCTGGATGTCCGAGACTATTATTTCGCCGCGGCCAACTACCCCATGGTCATGCTCATCACCGGCCGGGGCTGCCCGTACAGGTGTTTTTTCTGCGTCTATCCGCAGACCTTTCACAGTCGGAAATACCGACCGCGCAGCGCCGCCAACGTGGTCGCTGAGTTCCAGTGGATTGTGGAAAACCTCCCGGAAGTAAAGGAAGTCGGTATTGAAGATGATACCTTCACCGTTGACCAGGAGAGAGTGAAGGAAATATGTCGGCTGATGCTGGAGCGGGGGGTAAAGATAAAGTGGTACTGCAACGTACGGGTCAACCTGGAGCTGGAGGCGATGCGCTGGATGAAAAAGGCCGGCTGCCGGCTGGTAACCGTCGGCTTTGAGAGTGCCGACCAGACATCGCTGAACCGGATGCAGAAGGGAATAACGGTTGAGCAGATCCGGCAGTTTGTACAGGATACCAGAAAAGCGGGACTGCTGGTGCACGGCTGCTTCATTATCGGCAACCCCGGTGAGACCGCGGAGACGATGGCGAAAAGCTTGGAAATGGCTGAAGAACTGAACTGCGACACCATGCAGTTTTTCCCGCTGCTCGTCTACCCGGGAACGGAAGCCTACCGGTGGGCAAAGGAAAACGGCTACCTTACTTCCGATAAATTCTCCGACTGGGCAGACGAGGGGGGCATGTACCGCAGCGTGCTCAATATCCCCGGCCTCCCCGCCGAAAAAGTCGAGGCGTTCTGCCTGCGGGCCAACCGTGAGTACTATCTCCGGCCCGGATACATATTGCTGAAGCTAAAACAGTTAATTCTCGGGCCGAGAGAAGTGAGGCGCACGTTTAAAGGGGCACTGACCTACTTCAGGAGGCTGCCTAAAAGCTACCGGCACCGCCAGCGATGAAGCCTTTTTAGCTATATCGCTGAGGTAATATCTTTTACGCTCTGCTTCACGTTTTCGATTTTCAGTATCTTCTTCCAGTCGGGCTGAAAGAGCTGCCCCCTGGCTTGGGCGACGGCTAATTTGGCGCCGTCGGAAACGGGGGCGCCGGCAAAGTCCCAGACGATGGCCACCGTGGTGCGGATGTGGCCGAGCAGAAAGTCGAGCACCGCCTGCCGCGGGATGCCCATCTTGACGACCTCTTCCATGGCTTCACGGACAACCATGAGGCAGGTCAGAACTAGGGTCTCCACCAGCGCTGGCTCCAGAACTGCCATCTGCTCGGTGGTGACGCGGTGCGCTCTCAGCACCGGGGCAAAGATGGTCCGGGCGATGGCCTCTCCCTTGGCGTAGTCTTTTTCCGGGCCATGGTGCAGGGAACAGACAATGTTCTGTTTCGCTTTCACCCCGCCGAACCAGTCGCGCTGGGCTTCGAGGTCGGTCTCTTCACCAAACAGCGGTGGGTGGCAGGGGTGGCTGATGAAGTAGCTGATATCTTCTCGCTCCGGCAGGACACCGGCATAACCCGCCGCTGGGTCCAGCCCCATGACCATAGTGCCGCTCTTGAGCCCGGGGACGATATCCTGGCAGATTTTGCCGATGAGCCTGTCCGGCAGGGCAAGGATAACGACATCGGCCTGCTGGAGGGCCTCGTCCTGCGGTGTCGCCGAGAGGCCAAGCTCTTTCAGGCTGGCTTTGCCGGCATCGCTTATCTCAACGTACAGCGTTTTATGGTCGGCGTTATCTTTTAAATTCCGGGCAATGCGCAGGCCCATCTTGCCGCCCGCCCCCATCAGTGCTATTGTGCTCATATTGCTGCTCCTTTCAACTTTTTAAACGCGGCTTGGCTACGGGTATTTTTCAAAGTGCCAGAAGTAATGGTAATTATTTGGCTCGTAGTTGTCAAACCAGTCGGCGCACCATCCAGATAGAAAAGACGATACTACCAGGCGTTCTGCCATATCTGGCGGACATCATCCAGCGTGAGCGACTTCGGGTTGGATTCCAGGATGCGGGTAACGTCCATGGTGGCCACGGCCATATCTTCCAGGGCTTCCCTCGGCACCCCGAGGTCACGCAACCGGGTGGGGAGGCCAATATCGGTGGCCAGCGCTCTGGCGGCGAGAACCCCCTGCTCTGCCGCTTCCTGCGGTGAATGCCCCTCCGTTTCAACTCCCAGCATACGGGCCACGGTGGCGTATCTGGTCAGATTGGAGGCGAGGTTGCCTTCCATAACGTAGGAGAGAAGAAGGCCGTTGGCGACGCCGTGCGTCACGTGGAAGCGTGAACCCAGTGGATAGGCCATGGCGTGGGCGGCACCGCAGCCGGCGTTGACGAAGGCCATGCCGGCAAACAGCGCTCCTTCTGACATGGCGTGGCGCGACTCTTTATTGGCGCCGTCTCTAACCGCTGTCCTCAGATTGCCGGCTATCAGTCGCATTGCTTCCAGGGCCAGCGTATCGCTGAAAGTGGTGGCCTTGCGGCTGGTATAGCACTCTATGGCGTGTACCAGCGCGTCCATGCCGCTGGCGGCGGTGACTTTGGGTGGGCAGCCATAAGTCAGGGTGGGGTCGACCAGTGCTAGGTGCACAAAGAGGTGAGGGCTGACCATGCCCGTCTTTAAATCTCGCGCCGGGTCGCCGAAAACGGCGATGTTGGTCGCCTCACTGCCGGTTCCGGCGATGGTGGGCAGGGCAAAGACGGGAATTCCCGGCCCGGGCACTTTGTCAACGCCAAGGTAGTCCTGCCCGCGGCCGCCATGGCTCAGCAGCGCGGATAGTCCTTTGGCGAAATCCATGCTCGAGCCGCCGCCAACGCCAACGATAAGGTCGTATTTCTGTCGGCGCATTTTGTCGGCGGTGGCATCAAGCCGGGGTAGGGTCGGCTCCGGCTCGGCCTCAGAGAAGATGTCCACCTCAATGCCGGCACTGACCAGCGGCTCTTTCACCGCTTCGGTCAGCCCCGCCCGGTAGACACCGGGGTCGGTGACAATAAGCGCCCGCCGGGCACCCAGTTCGCGGGCTTCATCGGCAATGGTGTCAAGGCAGCCGACACCAAAGCGGATTTTTCTGGGCAGCATAATCTGATAGCTATCCATCGTGGCATCACTTTGCTTTCGGTTCAGTTATGATATCCGACCAGCACTATAGTATCACCAGAATTCCTGCCTGTCCACATTCGTTACCGCCCGTCAGGTACTGCTCGGTTGACAAATAATTACCTGTTACTTAAATTAAAGAGATTGGACTGTTCAAGCAGAAAGGAGGGCGTGAAATGGAGTGGGGAATGGCAAACCGTCTGGCACAGCTAATCCAGCCCGATGGCCATGCTCTGTTTCTACCCATCGACCACGGGTATTTTCAGGGCCCAACGCGAAAACTGGAGGCGCCGGGAAAGACCATCAAGCCTCTCCTACCTTATGCCGATGCTCTTTTCGTTACCAGAGGCGTTTTACGCTCGTCGGTGCCCCCCGGTAACAGTAAACCCTTTATTCTCAGGGTATCGGGCGGTACCAGCGTGGTGGGCAAGGACCTGGCCAACGAGGGGATTACCACCTCAATGGAAGAGGCTATTCGCCTGAATGCTTCGGCGGTCGGCATTTCGGTATTCGTGGGCTCTGATTATGAGAAAGAGTCGTTGCTGAACCTGGCCAGACTGGTTGACGACGGTGAAAGATACGGCGTTCCGGTCATGGCGGTTACCGCGGTGGGGAAAGAGCTGGAAAAAAGAGATGCCCGCTACCTGGCCCTGGCCTGCCGCATCGCTGCCGAGCTGGGGGCGAGGGTGGTCAAGACGTACTGGTGTGAAGGCTTTGAGAAGGTGACCGGAGGCTGTCCCGTTCCGGTGGTGATGGCTGGTGGGCCCCAGGTTAACACCGAGCTTGAGGTTTTCGAGTTTGTGCATGACGGCATGCAGAAAGGTTCCATCGGGGTTAACTTGGGCAGAAACATATGGCAGAACGATTTTCCCGTCGCCATGATAAAAGCGATACGTGCCATCGTGCATCAAAACGCGACCCCGGAAGAAGCCCAAAAAATATACGATGGTGAGAAGGGGAGCAAGGCGAAGAAGTAATGACCGACACGGTTAAGAAGAAGATGCGCGTGGCTATGTGGTATAACAACCGGGATGTCCGCATCGAGGAGATGCCCGTCCCGGAAATTGGTGCCGGTGAGCTATTGCTACGCATAGAAGCTAGCGGTATCTGCGGCAGCGATGTCATGGAGTGGTATCGCCTTGACCGTGCGCCTCTGGTCCTGGGTCATGAGATTGGCGGTCAGGTGGTGGAGGTGGGGAAAGGCGTAAAGGGTTTCAAAGAAGGCGACCGTGTCTCGGCGGCGCACCACGTGCCCTGCAATACCTGCTATTACTGCCTGCGAGGCCATCACACCATGTGCGACACCCTGCGCCAGACCAATTTTGACCCCGGCGGCTTTGCCGAATACGTGCGTGTGCCGGCCATCAACGTTGACCGCGGTATCTTCCGCCTGTCCGATGAGATGTCCTATGAAGAAGCCACCTTTATTGAACCGTTGGCCTGTGTACTTCGCGGGCAGAGGGTGGCCAATATGCCGCCGGGCAGCAGCGTGCTGGTCATTGGCAGCGGTATCGCCGGACTGCTCCATCTGCAACTGGCCCGTGCTCTGGGGGCAGGTCGGATAGTGGCCACCGACATCAACCAGTTCCGGCTGGAAGCAGCCAAACGTTTCGGGGCCGATGTTGCCCTGCATGCCAGGGAAGACCTGCCGGCCCGCCTGCGTGAGGTCAACGATGGCTATCTGGCCGACCTGGTGATAGTCTGCGCCGGCGCTGCTGCGGCAGCTCTCCAGGCGTTTCAGTCGGTAGAGCGCGGGGGAACTGTCCTGCTCTTTGCCCCCACCGACCCCGGCGTCTCCACTCCGGTTTCATTAAATGAGGTCTTCTGGCGTACTGATGTCACGGTAACCACCAGCTATGGTGCCAGCCCTTATGATTACCAGACGGCCCTGGAGATAATTCGAACTGGCATAGTACCGGTGCGCCGGATGATTACGCACCGTTTGCCTTTAGCCGAGGCCGGTCTGGGCTTCCGTCTGGTTGCTGAAGCCGGTGATTCCATCAAGGTTATCATCGAACCCCAGAAATAACTAAGATAAAAGTAATTTTGATTAGAGGAGGGGAGAAATGAAAGACCTATTCAATCTAAAAGGCAAGGTGGCGATTGTCACCGGCGGCAATGGAGGCATCGGTCTGGGGATAGCGCGCGGGCTGGCCTCAGCGGGGGCCAATCTGGCTATCGCCGCCCGCAATGAGACCAAGACGGCCGGGGCGGTGAAAGGGCTCCAGAACGAATTCGGCGTGAGGGCGATTGGAGTGAAGGTGGACGTCAGGGAAGAGAAGCAGATAAAGGACATGGTGCAAAAGGTGCTGGATACTTTTGGGAAAATAGATATCCTGTTCAATAATGCCGGCACCAATATCCGCAAGCTCCCGCAGGATTATACAGTGGAAGAGTGGGATGAAGTACTGGATATCAACCTGAGAAGCGCCTTTCTCTGTTCGAAGGCAGTCTACCCGGCAATGAAAGCGGCCGGCGGCGGCAAGATTATCAACACCGGCTCCATGACCTCCATCTTCAGTGCGCCCAAATTGACACTTTACTCCAGCAGCAAGGGTGGCATTGTGCAGCTCATGCGCAGCCTGGCCAATGCCTGGGCAAAGGATAATATCCAGGTAAATGCCATCCTGCCCGGGTTCATCAATACTGACCTGACCCGGCAGGCAAGAAAGGACATGCCAGAGCTGGAAGAGCGGGTTAACCTGCGCACGCCGGCGGGGCGGTGGGGTGAGCCAGATGACCTCGCCGGGACCGCCGTTTTCCTGGCCAGCCGGGCCTCTGATTTTGTCACCGGTGCGGCGCTGCCCGTGGATGGTGGCTTTTCCGTCGCCATGCTCTAAATATTCACCGTGTGAATAGAAGGGAGAAATGAATCGTGACCGTGAAAGGCAACCTGAGTACTGAGGACCTGTGCTTTACCCCGGTGGTGGAGTTGAGAGAGATGCTCCGCAAGAAAGTCATCTCTCCGGTGGAGTTGATACAGACATTTCTGGAAAGAATAGAAAAGGTTAATCCAGTAATAAACGCCTATGGTACGCTCGTGCCGGAGATGGCACTGGCAGCAGCGAAGAAGGTTGAGTCGGCTATTATGAAAGGTGGTAAAGTCGGGCTGCTGGCCGGAATCCCGGTATCGATAAAAGACGTTACCATGACCGCCGGCATCCGCACCACCTACGGCTCAAAGCTGTATGAGAACTTCGTGCCCGATACAGATGAACTGCTGGTGGCGCGGGTGAAAAAAGAGGGCGGAATTATTCTGGGCAAGACCAATACGCCGGAATTTGCCGCCGGTGCCTCCACCTTCAATCAGGTGTTTGGCATAACGCGTAATCCCTGGAACACTGCTTACACCGTCGGTGGTTCCAGTGGCGGGGCGGCGGCTTCTGTGGCCGCGGGCATCGGGCCGCTGGCCTCGGGCAGCGACCTGGGTGGCTCACTGCGATTGCCAGCGACTTTCTGCGGGGTGGTCGGGTTGCGCCCTTCACCCGGGAGAGTGCCCGATTACCCGAGCTTGCTCAACTGGGACGACCTGGCGGTGCAGGGGCCGATTGCCCGCACCATAGCTGATACCGCGCTGTTGCTGGACGCGATGTCCGGGCCCGATGAGAGAAGCCCGGTGGCCCTGCCCTGGGAAGAAGTTCCATTTCTGCAATCGGCGCAAAATCCCGAGGCCAGAAAGCTCAAAATAGCTTGGAGCGATAATCTGAACCTGATGCCGGTGGACCCGGTGGTATTGCAAGAAGCACGCAAGGCGATTACTGTCTTCCGCGACCTCGGTGGTGATGTGGTGGCGGACTGTCCTGATTTCAGCGGTGCCAGAGAGACGGCATTGACCCTGCGCGGGGTGCGCTTCGTCGCCATGTACGGCGAGCAGTACCGCAACGACCCCGAGTTCCGGCGTCGGGTGAATCCGCTGGTGACGGGCAATATCGAGCAGGGGCTAAAGCTGACGGTTGAGGAAATAGCCTGGGCGCACCGGCAGCGTTCGGAGCTCTGGAACAGGGCGCAGAAATTCTTTGACAAATATGACCTGTTGCTGACACCGACGGCGCCAATCCCGCCCTTCACCGCCGAGACCAAGTTCCCCACCGAAATCGCCGGCAAGCCCATGGACAACTACATTGACTGGGCGATGCTGACCTACGCTATCACCATGACTGGCCATCCGGCGCTCTCCGTGCCCTGTGGCCAGACGGAAAAGGGACTGCCGGTGGGCGTGCAAATCGTGGGCGGGCACCACGGCGAGGCCGCCCTCTTCAAAGCCGCCGCCGCCTATGAACAGGCGGCACCGTGGCAGGGCAAAAGGCCCCCGCTGGGGTAAGGTGAAACGGGGGCTCTGTGTCTTGTGTTGTCATTGACGCCGGTCATCGACGCCAGCACTCCAGAAATCCGGCCTGGTTTTCACCTTCTCAATTATGATGGCTTGACTGACCGGGGTGTGCGGTTTCCAGTTATTCCCCGGCCATTTCCTGTATTATTCTGGCAGTTACTGACCAGTCCTTGCTGCCCAGTCCCCTGGCCCTGGCGCTCTCGACCAGCTGCCTGACCAGGCTGCCCGTCAGCAGTGGGGTTTTGGTTGCCTCGGCCGCAGACAGTATGAGGCCGAGGTCTTTGGCCATCAGGTCGGCGGTAAAGCCGGGGGCAAAGTCTTCGTTTACCGGGCTCTGGGGGACAACGTTGGGGTAGGGTACCCTGGTGTGCAGTACCCAGCTAGCTCCGGAACTGGCGCTGATGACCTCGTAGAGGACCTTGGGGTCGGCACCGAGCTTGACGCCGAACAGGAATGCCTCAAAAACGCCGACGCCGTTGATAGCCGCGGCCAGGTTGTTGGCCAGCTTGACCACCTCTCCCATGCCGGTATCGCCAGCGTGAATTATTTTCTCCCCCATGACCTCAAGGATTGGCCGGCACCGGGCAAAGACTTCTTTTTCCCCTCCCACCATTATGGAGAGGGTGCCATCGGCGGCTTTGGGTGGAGCACCGCTCACCGGGGCATCCAGCATATCGATTCCCTTCTCGGCGGCGGCGGCCGCCACCTTGCGGGTCACTATCGGGTCAATGGTGCTCATGTCAATGATGGTGTTGCCTTTTTTCAGCCCGGCGATAACGCCATCAGGGCCGAACATAATCTTCTCCACGTGCGGTGATGAGGTCACCATGGTGATGACCACCTCTGAATTCTCCGCCACCTGGCGCGGGTTACCGGCCGCTTTGGCCCCGGCCTTCACCAGTTCCTGAACAGGCTCGGGCCTGATGTCGTGGACCGTCAGTGGATAACCTGATTTGACCAGGTTCAAGGCCATGCCTTTACCCATATGACCCAGGCCGATAAAACCGAGTTTTTCCATTCCTCCTCCTTAAAAGATGCAGGGGGCAGGACTGCCGTCTATTTCTTCTTGACCGCTTCCCTGACCGCCTGGGCGATATGCCGGGCGGATATCTCATATTCTTCTTTCAGCTCCGGTACGGTGCCTGACTGGCCGAAGCGGTCTTTGATGCCGACCCGCTTCACAGGGACCGGCGTATTCTCGGCCACGACCTCGGTCACCGCCCCGCCCAGGCCACCAAGGATGCTGCTGTCTTCCACGGTGACGATGGCGCCAGTCTCTCTGGCGGCCTTGATTATTGCCTCGGCATCAAGCGGCTTCAGCGTGTGCATATCCAGCAGGCGTACCTTGATGCCTTCTTTCGCCAGCGCGTCAACCGCTTCTAGGGCGTCGGAGAGCATCATGCCGGTGGAAATAATGGTGGCGTCGCTGCCATCGGTCAGTGTCACCGCCTTTCCCAGGGTGAACGGGAAGTCATCACGGTACACGGTGGGCACGGGTGGGAAGGAAATACGCAGGGCTACCGGGCCGACATGCTCGGCGATGGCGCGGGTCATTTTCTTCGTTGCTACGGGGTCGGAGGGGGAAACAAGCACCAAATTGGGGAGAACGCGCATGGCGGCGATTTCCTCAATAATCTGGTGCGAACCGCCCATAAAAGGCCAGAGCATACCTGAGTTGCAGAGGACTAACTTGACATTTAATTTATCAAAGGCCACGTTCTGCCGTATCTGGTTATACGCCCGGCCAACGGCAAAGATGCTGTGGCAGTGAGTGAACGGCAGGTAACCGCCTCCCGCCAGGCCAGCGGCGGTGGTGATGAGGTTTGCCTCGGCGATGCCCATGTCATAGATACGGTCGGGGTGCTCTTTCTGGAACAGTTCACCAGCGGCACCGCGGGGGAAGTCGCCGTACAGGAGCACTATCTTGCCGTTTTTCTTGGACAGCTCTACCATTTCCTCATGGTAGGCCTGGTACATGGTCTTCATTTCACCAAGTGGTTCCAGCACATAATCCTGTTTCATCTTTCGCTCCCTTGTGGTCTTTTTATTATCGGCGCGAGGCTAACTATTTGAGTGCCTCCATCGCCTCGGCGTACATTTCATCGGACAGTTTGCAGAAGTGCAGGTTCTTGTGCTCGAAAGAGGGCACTCCCTTGCACTTGGTGGTGTGGGCGATGATGATGTGTGGCTTGCCCTCGACCTTATCCGCATTTTCCAGGGCGGTAAGGATAGCCTCGAAGTCATGGCCATCAATCTCGGTGGCATCCCAGTCGAAGGCCTTCCATTTGTTCACCCACGGCATCATGTTCATCCTTTCTTCGACCGTGCCGCTGGACTGGAACTTGTTATGGTCAAGGATAGCCACGAGGTTGTCCACCTGGTAGTGTTTCGCTGCCATGACTGCTTCCCATACCTGCCCTTCATTGCTCTCTCCATCGCCGATAATGCAGAAAACACGGTAGCGGGGGGCAGGGCGACCGGACGAGTCTTTGGGGGCATCAATGCGGGCCGCCAGCGCTTCACCCAGGGCAAAGGACAGTCCCTCGCCCAGCGAGCCACCAGAATATTCAATGCCCGGCACAATCCGCTCCGTATGCGCCTGCAGGGTGGCCCCCATTTTGCCATAGGACTGGTACAGTTCCTTCGGGAAGTAACCCGATTCCCCGAGGGCGGCATAGACCGTCTCACAGCAGTGAGCCTTGGAGACGATGAGCCGGTCCCTGTCCTTCAGGTCCGGGTTTTTGGGGTCGTGCTTCATGTGGTGGAACATCAGCGCGGCGATGATATCCGCCTGTGAAAATGAGCCACCTATCCACCCTGAATCGCCGGCTTTAATCATTTCCACCGCGCCCCGGCGGATAATCCTGGCTTTTTCGGCCAGCTTCTGAATCAACTTTGCATCGTGGGCCATAGCTTAAATACCTCCTGTAGCTTGCTAGATAATATATTATACGGATGGCGCCATTAGCGCAAACCGTTTTTCCCATTCAAAGCAAAAAGGGAAGGTGACAACAATTATTTGCTGATTCCTTCCCCTTTCATAGCGCTCAATTCAACCGTAAAAAGATACTGTGAATATGAACCGCGCTGCAATCAGGATAGCAATTACAGTATCTCGTTTATGGCCTTGATCAGTTTTTCTTCATTGGGAATCCAGAAGTCTTCCATGATTACCCCGTACGGCACCGGTGTATCCGGCGCGTTAACCCGTTTAATCGGGGCATCAAGATAATCGAAGCCTTCATCGGCCACGATTGCCGCCATGTAGCCGGCAAAACTGCCCGTCCGGCACTCCTCGGTAAAGACAACCAGACGACCCGTCTTCTGCACCGATTTCAGCACCGTCTCTTTATCGAAGGGGACGATGGTGCGAGGGTCGATTAATTCCAGGCTGACGCCCTTTTCTTTCTGCAGTGTTTCCGCGGCATTCAGCGCTTTGGTTACCATGGCGGCCGTGGCGACCACGGTAACATCGCTGCCTTCCCGCTTGATATCTGCCTGACCGAAGGGGATGAGGTATTCCTCATCCGGCACCTCGCTTTTGGGTCCGGCCCACATCAGGAACTTGTGCTCGAAGAACATAACTGGGTTATCATCCCTGATGGCGGTCTTGAGCAGCCCCTTGGCGTCATAGGCATTGGAGGGCAGGACAATCTTCAGTCCCGGGATGGTCATCATCATGCCTTCGATGCTCTGGGAGTGCTGGGCGGCGGAACGTCGGCCGGCGCCGCAGAGGGCGTCCATGGTCAGGGGCATCTTGATTTTGCCGCCAAACATGTACTTCATCTTGGTCATCTGGTTCATGATTTCATCCCAGGCCACCCCCAGAAAGTCAGCGAACCTCATCCTGGCAATCGGCCTCATCCCGGTGATGGCGGAACCGATGGCAGCGCCGAGGATAGCCGCCTCGGAAAGGGGAGTATCCCGGACCCGGTCTATGCCGTATTTCTGATACAGGCCGCCGATTTCACCCATAAGGCCGCCCATTGGCCCCACGTCTTCACCGATGATGAACACAGAGGGGTCTCTGGCCATTTCTTCGTCCAGGGCTTCGCCAATCGCCTGTCGGAAATTTATCTCTCTCATTCCTGTCTCCTACGTATAAACGTTTTCCAGAGCCTCTTCTGGCTCAGGGAAGGGGCTTTCCTGGGCGAACTTCATCGCCTCATCCATTTCGGCAAGCGCTTCTTTATCAATATCTTCAGCTTGCTTTTCGGTCAGCACCTTCATCTCAGTAAGCTTTTCCCTGTAGTTTTTGATGGGGTCTCTCTGCAGCCACTGTTCAATCTCTTCTTTGGGGCGGTAGGTACCGGAATCACCCTCAAAGTGGCCGCGGTAGCGGTATGTCTTGGCCTCAATCAGGGTCGGTCCCTTTCCGTTTCTGGCCCTGGTTACCGCCTCCCCGGCCGCCTCATAGACCGCCGTAACATCCATGCCGTCAACCACCACCCCTGGGATTCCATAGCCGGCAGCCCGGTCGGCCACGTTAGCTACATTCAGCGAAGTGCTGGTGGGCACGGAAACTGCCCAGAGGTTATTCTCGCAGATGAAGACCACCGGTAGCGACCAGACGGAGGCCAGGTTTACGCCCTCGTGGAAGCGGCCGATGTTGGAGGCGCCGTCGCCGAAGAAGCAGATGGTGACCTGGTCAGTGCCCCTCAGTTTGGCGGAAAGTCCGGCGCCGGAGGCAATGGGGATTCCCGAGCCGACGATACCGGCGGCGCCCAGCATGCCGATATCCAGGTCGGCGATGTGCATGGAGCCTCCTTTGCCCAGGCAGTAGCCGGTTTTCTTGGCAAAGAGTTCCGCCATCATCTTCTTGGTTTCGCCGCCCTTGGCGATAAGGTGCCCGTGTCCGCGGTGAGTACTCATGATGTAGTCCTCTTTCTTCAGGTGGGCAATTGCCCCCGTCGCCACCGCCTCCTCGCCGATGTAGAGGTGAACGCTGCCGGGGATATTGCCGTCAGCAAACTCCCGGGCAACATGTTCCTCGAACCGTCTGATGCGGGTCATGGTGCGAAAAATCCAGATTAACTTTTCCTTTGCAATAGCCATAAGTTATCTCCTCCACTGAAACTGGGATTAAACACCGAGAAGCACGAAATGAAGCGATGGTTTGAGCATCAACACGTTTTAATCAGCCCTTATTATTATATAATACCCATTTCCAAAAAGTGAAATTCGTTACCATGACCGGATGGTCTGCGAGATACCTCCGTCAACCAGCACGGTGGTCCCGGTGACGTACTTCGCCTCGTCAGAGTTCAGGAAAAGGGCGGCGTTGGCCACGTCCCAGCCTTCACCCTGCCGGCCCATGGGGCACATGGCGTCACGGCGGCGCCACATTTCTTCCACATCGCCCCCCGCCCAGGCGTCCTTGTTGTAGTACTGGGCCTGCGGTGTCTTCATCAGCCCGGGTAGTATGGTGTTGCAGCGGATGCCCTTGTTGGCGAACTCAAGCGCGATGTCTCTGGCAAGGCCAAAAATGGCTGACTTTGACGTTGCGTAGGCGCAGTTGGGCAGGGTGAAACGTATGCCCCCCACCGAGGCGATATTGGTGATGGAACCCCCTCCCTGCTTCAACATATAGGGGATGACGTATTTGCAGGTGAGGAACATGCTCTTCACGTTCACCGTCATCACCTTGTCCCAGGTCTCTTCTGTGGTATCGAGGACACCGCCCCACTGCCCGATACCCACATTGTTGTGCAGGATATCAATCCGGCCGAACTTCTTGATGCAGGCCTCGAACATCTTCTGGCAGTCGCTGGCTCTGGAAACATCGGCCTGGAAGGTGACGCACTCGCCGCCTTCCTGGTCAATCATTTTCTTGGTTTCCTCGGCGGCCTCCAGGTTATAGTCAACGGCCATGACCCGGGCACCTTCCCGGGCGAAGACGATGGCCGTTGCTTTGCCGTTGCCCATGCCGGGAAGGACAGAACCGGCTCCGGTAACAATGGCCACTTTGCCTTTCAGTCTATCTCCCATTTTTAGTCCTCCTATCTCATTTCTCATTCACTATTTCTTTTCCGGCGACCACGACCGCATGGTCTGGGCAAGGCCCCCGTCAACCAGCAAGGTCGTCCCGGTGGTGTACTTTGAATCATCGGAAGCGAGGAAGAGGGCAGCGTAAGCCACATCCCACGATTCGCCCTGCTTGCCGGTGGGGCACATGGCATCACGCCGCTGCCACATCAGTTCCACGCTACCGTCGCCGTAGGCATCAGGGTTGTAGTACTCGACCATCGGGGTCTTCATCAGCCCGGGCAGAATGGCATTGCAGCGGATGCCCTTGGCGGCATACTGAATGGCCACTTCCCGGGTGAGGGCAATTACCCCGGCCTTGCTCACTGAGTAAGCCAGCGACGGTGCCGGCTGACACCTGATGCCGCTGAGTGAGGCGATATTGACAATGACGCCTTTACCCTGTTTTTCCATATAGGGCAGAACATATTTACAGGTAAGGAACATGCTTTTCAGGTTGACGGCCATGGTCTTGTCCCAGATTTCCTCCGCCAGCTCTACCGGGCCGGCATAGCCGCCCATCCCCACGTTATTGTGCAGGATGTCAACCCGGCCGAACTTCTCGACGCAGGTCTCGACCATCTTCTGGCAGTCGCTGGCTCTGGAAACATCGGCGTAGAAGGGAAGGCAAGTGCCACCTTCCTGTTCGATGATGCGTCTGGTTTCCTCGGCGGCTTCAAGCTTATAGTCAACGGCCATGATTTTGGCGCCTTCCCGGGCAAAGATGATAGCGGTTGCCTTGCCGTTGCCCGTCCCGGCCATGATTGAGCCGGCACCAGTAATGATGGCCACCCTGTCTTTAAGTCGTTCTCCCATCTTCCTCTCCTTTTCTATCTTAGATAAATATTTATTTCACTTCCGGTGACCAGGTCCTCATCGTCCCGACCATGCCGCCGTCCACTACCAGCGTGGTTCCGGTGATGTACTTCGAATCATCGGAGGCCAGAAACAGTGCCGCGTAGGCAATGTCCCAGGGCTCTCCCTGCTTGCCGGTGGGGGACATGGCGTCCCGCCGCCGCCAGGTTTGCTCAATATCGCTGCCAAAGACACCGGCATAGTAGCGTTCAATCCGCGGCGTTTTCATCAGCCCGGGCAGTACGGCGTTGCAACGGATGCCTTTACTGGCGTACTGAATAGCTACCTCGCGGGTCAGGGCAATCACGCCTGCTTTGGAGACGGCGTAGGCTAGCATAGGCGAAGGTTCCGCCCGTATCGCGACGATGGAGGCGATATTGATGATGGCGCCGCTGCCCTGCTTCTCCATATGGGGAAGGGCGTGCTTGCAGGTGAGAAACATACTCTTCAGATTCACGTTCATCACCCGGTCCCAGGTCTCCTCGCTAATTTCCACTGGACCGCCGTGCGACCCCAAAGCCACGTTGTTATCAAGGATATCGAGTCGACCGTACGACTGGAGGCACGCCTCCACTATCTTCTGGCAGTCGCTGGCTTTGGCAACATCGGCCTGGAAGGTGACGCACTCGCCGCCTTCCTGTTCTATGATGCCCTTGGTCTCCTCGGCGGCTTCACGGTTGATGTCAACGGCCATGATTTTGGCGCCTTCCCGGGCAAAGACGATAGCGGTTGCCTTGCCGTTGCCCATGCCTGGACCGATGGCACCAGCCCCGATGATGATGGCTACTTTGTCTTTCAGACGTTCTCCCATAGCTCACTTACCTCCGGACCGCGTGAGGGAAGGTTATCTTGCTACCAAAGGTGTATGTGCCCTTCTATCAGGGGATTAACAGTATCTTCCCTGCCTCACCGCTCTGGGCCAGCTGGAAAGCTTTCTCAAATTCTGCTAGCGGGAAGCGGTGGGTTATAATCGGCAGCGGGTCGAACTTGCCCGTGTCCAGCAGGGCTCGAACCTGCCACCAGGTCTGCCAGACGACACGGCCGAACACACCCAGCACTCTGGCTTCCTTGAGTATGATATTGGGGTGGAAGTCAAATTCCATGGCTCTGGGGGGCACACCGACTAGGCTTACCCTGCCCTCGCGCCTCAGCGCCTGGAAGGCCAGCCTGGTGGCTTCGGCACTGCCGCTGAGCTCAATGGATACTTCCACGCCAAGGCCATCGGTGGCGTCCATGATGGTCTTGACCGGGTCCTGCTCTTTGGGGTTAATGATGGTGGCGTCAGGGAAGAGCTGGCGTGCCATAGCCACCCTTTTCGGCGCCACTTCAACGCCAAAAAGTTTGGTCGCCCCGAATACCCTGCCGGCGCCGATGGCAAACATGCCGATGGGTCCGCAGCCAAAAACAGCCATGCTTTTGCCGTTGATTTCCCCGGCCATTACGCCGTGTACGCCCACGCCAAGCGGCTCATGAATGGCGCCGAGTTCGTAAGAGGTGCCTGGCGGGTGTTTCCAGCAGACGTGGGCCGGCACGGCCATATACTCGGCAAAGGCGCCGCCGATGGTATGGCCGAGGAGGCCCATATTCAGACAGTTGAGTGCCGCGCTGTTCTGGCAGTAGTAGCATTCCCCGCAGAAAATGTGCGGCTCTGCAGAAACCACGTCGCCTTTCTTGAGGCTGGTCACGCATTCGCCCACTTCCACCACATCGCCACACGTTTCATGGCCGGTAACCATGGGTAACTGCATCATTTTCATGATATTGGGTGATGAATGATAGATGTGGATATCACTGCCACAGATGGTGGTGCCCTTAATTTTGACCAGGACATCCTTAGGCCCGATTTTGGGCATATCAACATCCTTGTACTCGTATCCGATAGCTTCGCTTGTTTTCACCAGTGCTTTCATTTTGTCCCTTCCCTTTCCAAGTCAGAATTGACCGTCATGCATTCCGGTCGGTATTCCACATAAAAAATCCCCTGTAAATTCCTTGGGTGAGTTCATTACAGGGGGATTTTTTATTAAATTTACCGTGTATTTTGATATGCTGGATTGGGCTAAACCCGGGAATTACGTGTCTAAATATCCAGCCAGCCATATCAGCAGGTATCATTTTGCACCATACCTTCACATCTTACCAAAGCTTGGTTCGTCAGCCGTACTATTTTCCGCTCTTGGCCAGGCTCTCCAGCAGTCTATCGGCAGCTTCTTTGCAGGACATGCCAGCCGAGACGCCAAGTTTCTTGGCCGCCTCATTGACTACGGAAATTTTACCCTGCCCATAAGTGCTCTTGCCGTTGCCGATTTTAGCTGACATGGCGGATACCGCCGCTGCCGGAATACCATGCTTATCGAGGAACTTCAGGCCAGCAATGCCGGCATCGTTCTTGCCCATTCCGGCATCGTTGCCAATCATGGCACCAGCGCCGGTGTTGAGCGTCATTTCCCCCACGTTTATCCCGCAGTGGGAGCCGTCAACAAAGACATCGCCCTTAGTGCTTTCATCCATGGCCGCCGCCGAATCGGCAAGGACAATCTTGCGGCCTCCAGCTTTTTTGACGATTATTTTATCAGACAATTTTACCTCCCCCTTTATTAGCCATTATCCTGGTCGCTCAGGAGATGCCTTCCAGCATCTTATCAGCCGCCTCTTTGGCTGACATGCCAACCGTAACGCCCATTTTCTTGGCTACTTCATTGACTGTTGATATGACACCCTCATTGTACGTGGACTGACCAACGCCGATTTCGGCCGACATGGCCGCTACAGCTGCGGCCGGGACGCCGCGCTCCTCCAGGATTTTAAGGCTGGCTACCCCGGCACTCTCCAGGCCGATACCGGCATCATTGCCGATCATGCCACGGGCACCGTTTGGGAGCACATAGTCGGGGGCGATATTGGCACCACAGTGGGAGCCGTCAACGACGATGTCGTTTTTGTTGTCCTTGGTAATCGAGGTCGCTGAGTCCGCGATGACTATACGCAGTCCGCCAGACTCTCTAACTACTTTATGGACTTCATGCGTCATAGGTCCTGCCTCCTTGTATCTTAGTAATTATATAATACTGGTTATTAGCCAATCATCTGACCCGGTAACACTCCTTTTATGCAAATTGGGCGAGTTACCCTGAAACAGAGAAACGTATAAGCATGGCTATTGCTTTCAGGATGAAGGTGCGCATTTCATACGCCATAATATCGAAGTCTACTAGATTTATCAAGTTTTTCGAATAGTGGCATTAACTCAATGCTTGCTAGCGACTGGCACTACCTCTTTCAGCTATTCAGGTCGACGCACGCTAACCAGATGTTAGGTGGTCCGCAGCGCGGTCAGTCCAGACTCGGGGTCTACGTCACGCTCGAGCTGATAGCTTAGCTCGCCGATGTAAATCTCGACCGTCGCCCAGGCGATTGCTTCTTCGACATGCCCACCGATTAGCTGGCCCGGCTTCTGCGGGTCAATGGCGCACATGTGGATGTGGAAGATTTTCTCCCCCTCATGTACGGAAAGCGAACCCTGAGCGGAGAGAATGGACAGATGTCCCTCATACTCGTCAAAGTCCCATCCCCACGTGCCGTCTTTGGGGGCGGTGCCGAATTTAACCTTCTCTATAGAGCCAATGATACCGAGGATTATGGCTGAGGTTATGCCTTTCTTTTCACAGTATCTGGTAAGCTCGCTTAGCAGTTCCTGGCCGTGATTCAGCCGGAGAAGATTGACTGATTTGAACACGTAAATACCTCCTTCTTATTTTCCTTGTTTTAGCCCTGTTTGGTAAATGGTGAGGACCGGCTCACCAAGGTAGGGTGATGGTTGTGATGTGTCAAAATTATGGGTCATCTTTCCCATTAATATTACAATATTCCCATGGCGGATGGCAAAAATTCGGGGGATTGATAACAGACGGATATTTGACAAATGTAATGGCTAAAGATAAAAATGTGGTTAGTGCACCTTCATCCTGGCCGAATTCACTGTGGTCAGAAATTCACCGTAGCGTAATTTATCACAAGGAGGAAACAGGCATGGGACGTAAAGCCAGGGTCGGCTTCACCCAGGATTACTATGATAAGGACGGCAATTTTGTTCTGTATTGCCCGGGGTTCAGGTCTCTGGAGGAGATGCCGGGCATTGAGCGGGAGGCCTTCGCTGAGAAGCTGCCCGAAGTCACACCGCGTCAGTTAGAGAATTATGATATCGTGGTTACCCGCACCTTCTCCAGGTGGACGGAGCGCAGTTTCGTCGGCAATGACCGGCTTCTTTCCCTGCACCGCAACGGCGTTGGCTATGACCGGCTTGATGTTCCGGCGCTGACAAAAGCCGGAGTACTTTTATGCATCACGCCGGATGCGGTGCGCCGCCCGGTAGCGGTGGCCATCATCACCTTTCTCTTAGCCCTGAGCACGCGTCTTTTCCTCAAGCACCAGCTTACCAGCGAGGGGCAGTGGAGTGAGGTGGCCAAGCACAACGGCTATGGCCTGGTTGGCCGGACACTGGGGTCGCTGGGGGTGGGGAACATAGGCCATGAGATGTTCCGGCTGGCCAAGCCCTTTGGCATGAGACACATCGCTTATGACCCCTACCTTAAACCGGGAGACTTGAGCGATGTTGACGCGACACTGGTGGATATGGACACGGTGCTCTCTGAATCTGACTTTCTCAGCATCAGCTGCCCGCTGAATGAGAAGACCCGTCACCTCATCGGAGAGAAGGAATTGAAAAAGATGAAGCCGACGGCTTTCTTAATCAATACGGCCCGGGGGCCGATTATTGACGAGGCGGTGCTCATAAAGGCGCTGCGGGAGAGGTGGATAGAGGGGGCGGCACTGGATGTCTTTGACCAGGAGCCAACCCCTCCGGATAACCCGCTGTTGAAGCTGGATAATGCCATCGTTACTGCCCATGCCATGTGTTTCACCGACCAGTTCCTGAACAGAGTGTGGGAAATCATCGCCAAGCAGATTGGCCAGCTTATGAAAGGGGAAATGCCTGACGGCGTGGTGAACCGGGAGGTCTGGGGCCAGCCGAAATTCCAGTCCAAGCTGAAGCGGTTCCTGGAACAGATTAAAGGCTAAAGTAAGGAAGGGGGATGACATTGAAGAAAAACCGCGTGAAGGAACTCTGGCGTGAAGGTAAGGCAGCCGTGGGCACCTGGGTGGTGCTGGGCAGCCCCATCACCGCCGAAATCATCGCCAACATGGGCTACGACTGGGTAGTGATTGACACCGAGCACGGCTCCATTGACATCGGCACCACGCAGTCCATCATACAGGCTGTCCTTTATACCAATGTGGTACCGATAGTCAGGGTGCCCTGGAATGACCCGGCGCTAATCAAGCGTGCTCTGGATGCCGGTGCTTACGGGCTGGTCATCCCCATGGTGAACAGCCGCGAAGAAGCGATACGGGCGGTGCAGGCCACCCGTTACCCGCCGCTCGGCATACGGAGCTTCGGGGGACCGAGAACGCGCCTCTATGGCGGCGTTGACTACTTTGAACATGCCAACGAAGAGATTGCCGTCATCGTGCAGATAGAACATATCGATGCCGTGAACCACGCTGACGAAATCATCTCCGTGGACGGTATCGACGCCTTCTTTATCGGGCCGAGCGACCTCGCTCTATCGCTGGGGTTGAAGCCAGGTCTCGACCAGACTGACCCCAGACATGTGGAGGCGGTAAGTAAGGTCCTGGAGGTGGGCAAGCGGCATGGTGTCCCGGGCGGCATTCAAGTTGGCAGTGCGGAAGCAGTCAACGAGCGCATTGCCCAGGGGTTTCAGTTTATCGCCTTAAGCAGTGACGAGGGTCTGCTGCGGAGTGCCGCGTCGTCAGCCCTGAGCAAGGTCGTTAAAGACAGAAAAGTCGCTTAAATGCCCTGGCACTAGGGCAGGTGGTCCCTCTTTTTTCGCATCTCCCGTAGCAGTGAGAAAATCAGGGTGGCACCGAATACCAGCACCGCCACGCCAAAAAACAGTAATGCTGTCTTGTCATCTCCCTCATCTTCTTCGGTTGGTGTCAGTGGAATGGGGGTCGGCCTCGGCCTGGGTTTTGTGCTGGGGGCAGACGCCGGCTCTGGCGAAGGGGTGACGTTGGCGCTGGTAAAATTAAACGCCCCTTCATTGTTCACTTCGCTGCTCTCTGGAAGCTGGTTGCCTTCATCAATGACCACCCTGAGCGTATGCGGTCCGCCCTGAGACATCCAGGTACTGAAAGTCTTCTTGATTTCAGCGTCAGGCTCAAGGGGCTCGATTTGTCCTGAGGCCATGTGCTCGCCATCGACGTAGTAGCTCACCGATGAATATCTGGCCCTGGCATCACCCTGATTTCTGATAGTCACCGTGAAGGTCACGTTGTCACTGGCGGCAGGTTCTTCAGCGGGCCCGGTGATGGACGCAATGGTCAGGTCAGGGGCGGTAATGGCAAAGGTGACCGTTTCTTCATTGTTGTTCTCAACTCCCTCGGAAATGGCATTGGCGTCATCAGTGACCAGGGTAAGGGTATGCGGGCCGATGGAGGCCTCCCAGGAAAAGGTATTGGTCACGCGCGCACCGGCGTCTAGCTGCGGAATTTCCCGGTAATCCGCGGCACTATCATCGACGTAGAAGCATAGCTGGAAACCGCCCGCCTGGTGGCTGCCCTCGTTCTTGACGTATGTGGTCAGGGTAACTTTATCCCCCAGTGCCGGGTTTACTGGGCTCCACGTCACCGCTTCCAAAGTAAGGTCAGGCATGGGGTAGCCAATCAGGGTCTCATTATTGGCTTCATTAGTCTCGGCTATCTGATTCGATTCATCAATGATAGCGCGTATGGAGTGCGTGCCTGCTGTCACTTTCCAGTCAAAGGTTCTGATTATTTTTGTGCCCGGGTCCGCCTCTGGAATGTCCTGATAACCCCGTGGGGTGTCATCAATGTAGATGTGGACCAGTGAAGCGTCTGCCCGGCTACCGCCATTATTCTGTACGATTACGGTAAAGGTAACCGTTTCTCCCACCGGCGGGTCGTTGTGCGACCAGTCTATACTTTCGACGATGAGGTCGGGACCAATTGGAGTCAGGGTGATTGACTTTTCATTATTGTTCTCATCGCTTTCGCTAACGGTGTTAATAAAGTCAACGAAAGCTTTAATAACATGTTCGCCAGCGATGGCCGTCCAGGTAAAGGTCTGATTATCGGTGGTGTTAGCTGATATTGGCTCTATGTAGTCGGAAGAAACCTGATTGTCATCAATGTAATAGTTAACATGGGTGTAATCAGAGCCGGCCCCTCCCTGGTTTTTAACCGTAACGGTAAAGGTCACCATGTCACCGATAACTGGCTCTGATGGGATCCAGATTATCTGCTCAATGATAAGGTCAGAGGTTGGTGTTAAAAAGGTGACCGTTTTTTCGTTATTTGTTTCATCGCTCTCGGGCACTTCATCTCTGGTATCGATAATGGCCTTTATCTGGTGTGAACCTTCCGTGGCTTTCCAGGTAAAAGTTACTCCCACTGTATCACCGGCATCAATATCCCCGAATTCCTTATGATTCAGTTTGACGCCACCAATATACAGCTCCACGCGGGAATCAGCCGCGTCGCCGGCCCCCTGGTTCATCACGGTCACGGTAAAGGTAATCCTGTCGCCTATCGATAGCTCGGTTGGTGACCAGGTGATATCCTGGACAATAAAGTCAGCCAGACCTGGTGAGAAGGTGAAGGTTTTTTCATTATTGGTTTTGTCACTCTCGGCAAGAAAACCGCCTGTGGTCACGGTGGCTTTTATATCGTATGTGCCTGTCCTGGCAATCCAGTAAAAAGTCGCGTTTCCGGAAGCACCGGGCTCCAGTGCCTCGACCCATACTGTATCTAAAAGTTTGTCATTCATGTAAAAATCGACCACTGACATGCCTGACGCAGCACTGCCCTGGTTGGTGACAGATACCATGAAGCTTACATTATCGCCTATTGATGGTGCCTCGGGAGACCTTGAGATTTCATCTATGATTAGGTCGGGAAGCAGGACAGAAAAGACGGCCGTCATTTCATTATTGTCTTCATCGGTTTCGGGCACAATGTCGCTCTGGTCGACGATGGCCTTGACTTCATGCGGGCCTGTCTTGGTATACCAGGGGAAGGTCAGGGTCAGTGTTTCCCCGGGGTATATTTTGCCGCCATCCTGGTAACCGCGGGAAGCGCCGCCGATGTAAAAATACACGCGACTTGAGATGGCAACAACGGCGCCCCGGTTTTTAACCGTTACCGCGAAAAACACTGTCTCGCTAACGGCCGGGTTCGACGGCGACCAGGTTATAGAATCGATTATCAGGTCTGCGCCCAGTGTGGATAGGGTGAAGGTTTTTTGATTATTGCCCTCAACGCTTTCATTCACCTCTTCCAGATAATCGACCACCGCAGTAATGTCATGTATGCCGGCTTCAGCGGTCCAGGTGAAGGTGTTTTTGGTGCTGGCGCCGGGGTCGAGCGGTGGCACATAGTCGCGGTCAAGATAGTCACCATCAATGTAATAAGCAACATAGCACTGACCTGAAGCGACCGCGCTCTGGTTGCTGATGGTGACGGTGAAGGTTACCTCATCCTCGAAGGTCGGTGTTTCCGGTGAGCTGGTTATCACCGCCACCGTCAGGTCAGGACCGGATTCCGCCTGTGCCACTTTACCGGCATAATCGACCAAGCAGAACAGCTGGCCACCTAAGGCAGCTACGGTAACGAGAATTATGATTACAGTTAGAATCTTTTTTGGCATGGCTGCTTTGTCGCGGGTGCCACCGGGGTGAATCTGGCTTGTATGCTTAACGACTACCCATCCTCCCACACTTAATAATATCTGCTGTAAACTACAACTGTTACAATCTGTTTACATAATACATATTTCAAGGCCACAAATCAACAGGGAAAACATAGTGAATTGGTACCTTTGGGGCGAGTACTTAAGTCCAGGCCTCAGACCGGCTATTTCCGGCCTAGCCGCAGGATTACAGAACAGATAACAAGTACGGTCAAAATGGCGGCACTGCTGTACATGAAGCTCATATGGAAGCCAAAATGGTCAATCAGGTAACCCAGTAATGGTGTCAGTACGCCGGTGCCTTCCATATTACCAAAGAAGAAGAAGCCGAGCACTGTGGAGCGATTTTTGGCTGATGCTTGGTCAACGATGTATGCCTGTGCCCCGGTGGTGTTGAAGTAAAGGGTAATACCGATAACAACCAGTACGGCAGCGGTACCGAATCCGTAGGGTACGATGTCAAGACAGTAAATCATGACGCTGGCCACTACACACAGGGCTATAATCATCGCTATCCGGCCAAGGCGGTCCGAGAGGTAGCCGCCGAGTGGCCCTGCCCAGAGCCCCATGAAATATACTAGGGATATTGAAGCCGCCGCCAGTTCTTTGCCCGTGTTAAAAGTATCAACCAGGAAAAGCGGGACAAAGGAAACGATGGACATCAGCAGTGCCTGGATGAAGGAGCTCAATGCGGTCACGGTTATCAGGCGGCGCAGATAGCCGGGGGCAGCTGGTGCTTCAGTGGTGGCGCTGGTGTCCTGAGCCGCCGCTTTATGCTGTAGCATGCGTTTTTCCAGTATGATGTGGAGCATGATGCCGATTATGATGCTGGGAATGGCCAGTACGATGAAAGGGCCACGCCAGCCCCAGGCGACGGCAATGCCAGCGGCGACGAGCGGTGCCAGGAAGTAGCTGATACTGCCACCAATCATGTGAAAGCCGAGTGCCCGGCCGCGGGTCCTCGGTGCCACTGAGTCCGATATCATGTTAGCGGAGGCGGGGTGGTAGCCGCCACCCAGTATGCCCATCAGCGCCAGGCCGACAAGCAGTACAACATAGTTGGGTGATATGCCGACCAATAGTCCGGTTACTCCTACTCCGGCGATGCCGATGGTGAGCAGGATGCGGGACCCATAACGGTCCGCCAGCCATCCCGCCGGCAGCTGGCTGACGCCGTAAATCACGCTGAACGCAGATATGATAAATCCGGCGCGGGTGTAATCAAGAGCAAATTCATCGCGGATATAGGGCAGGAGTGGCACCGGCAGAGCGGTTACCAGATGATGGGACATATGTGCCAGTACAAAAAGAGGCAGCACTCCACCAAAGATGGTACGCGGGCTGAGTTTTTTTCTGATGGCGATTTCCTTTCTGTGGTAAAAGCCGTGTTCTGTGAGGTTGTTATCGTATATGTATCATACCACGAAAGGAGAACGGAATTCCTGCCGGGGAATCTGTTTTAGCGGCGGGTCTTTTGCTTTCTGGGGGGAGGTGGCCCTCTCCAGTCTGACGGCGCAGACCTTGAACTCCGGTATCTTGGCCACGGGGTCCAGTGCTGGTATGGTCAGCTGGTTGGTGGGACTCTCGGCAAAATGGAAGGTCATGAAGACAACGCCCGCCGGGGAAGCCTCGGTGATTTTGGCCCGGGCGGTGACCTCGCCGCGGCGGGAGACCACCCGCACGGTTTCACCGTCAGCAATGCCGAAGGCGGCGGCGTCCCGGGGGTTTATTTCCACCAGTTCCTCGTTGCGGAACGTGTTCAGCCCTTTTACCTTTCGGCTCATGGTACCGGTGTGGAAGTGGAACAGACTGCGCCCGGTGGTCAGCACCAGCGGGTAGTCTTCATCAGGCGACTCCACTGGCGGCCGGTACTCCAGAGGGACGAACTGTCCCTTGCCGCGGGTGAATTTCTCGGTGTGGAGGATAGGCGTTCCCGGGTGCTCTCTGGTGGGGCAGGGCCACTGCAAACCGCCTTTTTCCAGTCGACGATAGGATATGCCTCCATAGCTCGGCGTCAGGCGGGCAATCTCATCCATAATCTGGGACGGTCTGGTGAAATTAAAGCCTTTGCCGCCCAGGCGCTGGCCGACCTGTCCGATAATCCACCAGTCCGGTCTGGAGTTACCCACCGGTTCGATGGCCTTTCTCAGTAGCTGTACCCTGCGCTCGGTGTTACTGAAGGTGCCTTCTTTCTCGGCGAAAGTGGTCGAGGGCAGCACAATATGCGCCAGCCGTGCCGTTTCGGTGAGGAAGAAGTCCTGCACGATGAGCAGTTCCAGTCGCTGCAGTGCTTCGATGGCGTGTTTGGCTTCCGGCTCGGTCAGCACCGGGTTCTCGCCCATGACATACATCGCCTTGACCTGGCCGTTGTGTGCAGCCTCGAACATCTCGGTGACGGTAAGCCCCGGTTTGGACGGCGGCAACGAGCCGCCCCAGTCCGCCTCAAATTTTGCCTTCACCGCTTCGCTGGTCACGGCCTGGTATCCGGGATAGACGTTGGGCAGCGCGCCCATATCGCAGGCACCCTGGACGTTGTTCTGGCCACGCAGCGGATTGACCCCGCTTCCCGGCTTGCCGATATTCCCGGTGAGCATGGCCAGGTTGGCCGTGGCGATGACGTTATCCGTGCCATGGGAATGCTGGGTGATGCCCATGGCGTAGAAAAGTGCGGCGGGACTGTTGGTGGCGTACATCCGGGCTGCCTGGACTATTTTGTCCCCGGGTACGCCGGTGATTTTTGCCACCATATTCAGGTCAAAATTCCGCAGGGATGCCTGAAAAGCATCGAAGTTCTCACCGCGCTCGCTGATAAAGGCCTTGTCCAGCAGGCCCTCATCGACGATGACACGGCACATGCCCATCAGCAGGGCAACGTCGCTGCCGGGGTGGTGCCGCAGCCAGATATCGGCGTGGCGCACCAGCTCGATTTCCCTGGGGTTGGCCACAATGAGTTTCGTTCCCCGGCGCACCGCGCTCTTGATTTCAAAACCAATGACCGGGTGGGCTTCGGTGGTGTTGGTGCCGATGGCGAAAATACAGGCGGCATCTTTGATATCGCCGATGGCGTTGGTCATTGCCCCGCTGCCGAAGGTGGTGACCAGACCGGCCACCGTGGGGGAATGTCAGAGGCGGGCACAGTGGTCGATGTTATGGGTGCCAATGACCGCCCGGCCGAGCTTCTGAAGAAGATAGTTTTCCTCGTTGGTGCACTTGGCCGAGGAGACGATGGCGACCTCTTCCGGTTTATACTTTCCCAGCCTGGCCGCTACTTCATCGAGGGCCTCGTCCCAGGTCGCCTCACTGAATTCCCCGTCCCGCTTTACCATTGGATTGCTCAGGCGGTCGGGGTGGTGCACAAACTCGGTGGCGCCATAGCGACCCTTGACGCAGAGTCGGCCACGATTCACCTCATTCTCCCTGTCCCCGCGGACACGCATGACCTGGCCATCTCTCACACCGAGGTACATCTGGCAGCCAACGCCGCAATAAGGGCAGGTGGTCTTCACCTCATAGGCGGGCTGGAGGTTAACCTTTGGTCTTAGGGCACCCACCGGACAGCGCTCGACACACTCGCCACAGGACTTGCAGATTGATTCCATCATGGGCTTATCGCCGAAAGCCGCCACCCGGGCCTGATAGCCGCGATAGGCAAGGTCAATGGCGCCGACGCCGGTTACCTCCTGGCAGGTGCGCACGCAGCGTGCGCAGAGGATACAGTAGTTCCGGT
Organism: Dehalococcoidales bacterium; assembly: GCA_034409565.1. Classification (GTDB taxonomy): domain Bacteria; phylum Chloroflexota; class Dehalococcoidia; order Dehalococcoidales; family RBG-16-60-22; genus E44-bin89. The sequence continues at coordinate 22,452 of DAOUMS010000015.1, read as the reverse complement.
CGAGCTCAAAGAAAGGATTGCTGGTGTCTACCTCGAAGGTGCGGTCGGTGTGCGGGAAACGCCGCTCGCTGATGCCGAGATAGGCCGCGACCTTCTGTAGTTCGCACCGCTGGTTCTTGGGGCAGGTAAGGCAGTCCACAGGGTGGTCGGCAAGCAGTAATTCAATGGCGGTGCGGCGCACCTCGTTGGCGGCGGGCGTTTCCGTGTGCACCACCATTCCGTCAGTAGCCGGGGTGGTGCAGGCGGTGGGCAGGCCGCGCATCCCCTCAATTTCCACCACGCAGAGACGGCAGGAGCCGTATGGCTCCAGGTCCGGGTCGGCACAGAGGGTGGGGATATATATGCCGGCCGCCTGGGCTGCCTCCAGCACGGTGGCCCCCTTATTCACCCTGACGCTGACACCGTTTATGGTCAGCCTGATTTTTTCGGTCATCACGCGACTACGCTTTCCTGTTTTCGATATCTGCTCTTTCCCTGTTTGGGTGGCATTTGTGGTGAGGTAATAATACAGCGCACGGCGCACTGCAGGCAGCGCCTGCCTTCTTTGGCCGCTGCTTCATCATTGAGGCCAAGCTCGACTTCCGCAAAGTTGCTAACTCTCTTCTCTGCGGGCAGCGCGGGCATAACCGCCCGCGGCCATTCGGCGAAGCCCTCATCTTTACCCACGCAGGGACTGAGCTCACTCGGCGGTGCCAGCACCTCGTTGATGTCTCCGCTGCCACCAAGATACCTATCAATGGCAGAGGCTGCTTTCCGGCCGGCGGCGATGGCCTCGATAACCGAAGCCGGGCCGCTGACGGCATCACCCCCCGCCCAGACCCCTTTAACACTGGTAGCCAGACTATCCGACCTGGCCTGAATGGTGTTGCCCCGCCCCAGCTCGAGTTTGAAACCCTGGGGAATATCCGGCGTTTGGCCGATGGCCGCAATAATGGAGTCGAACTCGGTGGTGAACTCGCTGCCCCTGATGGGGACGGGCCTACGGCGCCCGCTGGCGTCAGGCTCACCGAGTTCCATGCGGGTGCATGTCAGCTTCAAAATACTGCCCGCTCGTTCAATGTGTACCGGCGCGGCGAGGAACATGATTTCAATGCCCTCTTCCAGGGCGGCTTCGACCTCCTCCGGACTGGCTGGCATTTCCGCCCGGGTACGGCGGTAGACAATGGTCACTTTCCTGGCACCGGTGCGCAGGGAGACCCGTGCCGCATCAATGGCCACGTTCCCGCCGCCGATGACAGCGACCCGGGCCCCGGTGTCAATCTTCCGTCCCAGGTTGACCTCCCGCAGGAAGGTAGCACCGTCAAAGACACCCTGAGTGTCCTCGCCAGCCACGCCCATCTTCATGCCCTGATGTGCCCCGGGCGCAGCGAAGACAGCGTCATAGCCCTGAGAAAATAAGTCGTCAATGGACTCCACTCTGGTGTTCAACTTTATCTCAACGCCGACCTTCCGGATAACGTCGATTTCAGCGTTGAGCTTTGGCGGCGGCAGGCGGTAGTCGGGGATGCCGACACGCATCATGCCGCCGGGCTCGGGGAGAGCCTCAAAAACGGTGACCGCATGCCCCTGCTTGGCCAGGTAGTAGCCGGCAGTTAACCCCGCTGGTCCCGACCCGATGACGGCCACCTTTTTGCCGGTCGGTGGCATTTTCTTGGCCTGTTGCTGCCACTTTTTATCATCGTGCTCCGCCGCCGCCCACTTGAGGAACTTTATGGCGATGGGCTCGTTCAGGGCTTCACGGCGGCAGGCCTGTTCGCAGGGGTGGATGCAGACCCTTCCCAGTACGCTGGGGAAGGGCACTTTTTCCCTGATGACCGCCAGTGCCTCGGCAAAGCGTCCCTCGCCGCAGAGTCGGACGTAGCGGGGGACATCAATATGGGCGGGACAGGCATAGCTACACGGATTGGTCAGCTCCTCGCGGTCTATCTCCGGACGCCATTTGGCTATCTTGTCCACCAGTGCCCCGGTGGGGCAGACTTCAACGCAGGCGCAGCAGTACTTGCACCCGGAGGTGAGCAGCGATTTGCCATCTGCCGGCTCCGGCCAGCGGTCGCCATCATGGTCGGCCATCTTGATGGCCTCAATGCCCCGTACCTCTTTGCAGGCGTTCACGCAGCGGGAACAGCTGACGCACAGGTTGTAATCTCTTTCGAAGAGGGGGTTGTCGCGGTCAACAGGTAAATCACGGTACTGCCAGGTGACTGCCTCTCCCTCCAGTCCTATGTAATCAACGACCTGCTGCAACTCGCACTGGCCGTTGTAGGGGCAGAGGACGCAGCGCTGGGTCACCGACACGTTGCGCAGGCAGATATCATACGGCCCGCAGCGGTCGCGCCGCTCGCAGATAAGGCATTCACAGGGGTGATGGGCGAGGAGTTTTTTAAGCGCTTCCGTTTGCTCCTCCCTGACCTGAGGCGTATCCGTATGCACCACCATGCCTGCGGCGACTCTGGTGTTGCAGGCAGTGACCGGTTCCTTTACTCCTTCGATTTCCACCAGGCACAGCCGGCAGGAGCCATCGGGGGTGAGCATGGGATGAGCGCAGATGGCCGGGATATAAATTCCCGCCCTTGTCGCTGCCTCCAGGACGGTCGTCTCCTCTTCGGCTTCGATTGTTTGACCATCAATGTTTAATTTAATCATCTTTCCATCACTCTCTGGTTTTTGGCTTGGGTGCCGTTATCGGGACAGGCTCCCCGGGCACCTCGATTTCTTCGCCGGAAACTTTGACCACCGCCCCGAACCTCTCGGGGCACAGGTCAAGGCAGGTGCCGCACTTGATGCATTTCTCCTGGTCAATCACGTGGACCATTTTTTTATCCCCGGCAATAGCCTCGGCCGGGCAGTTCCTGAGGCAGATACCACAGCCCTGGCACTTATCCGGGAGAATATAATAGGCGACCAGCTCCGGACAGGCGAGGGCGGGGCACCGTTTTTCCCTGATGTGGGCTTCATATTCTTCGTGGAAGTAACGGAGCGTGGTCAGTACCGGATTGGGCGCTGTTCCCCCCAGGGCACAGAGGGAGCCGGCCTTGACCTGCTGGCTCAGCTCGAGGAGCAGGTCAATATCCTCGGGCCTTCCCTTGCCGTGGCAGATGTTTTCCAGCATATCGAGCATCTGCTTTGTGCCCAGCCGGCAGGGCACACATTTACCGCAGGACTCCGTCTGTGTGAATGTCAGGAAGTAGCGCGCCATATCGACGATGCAGGTATCTTCATCGATGACCACCATGCCGCCCGACCCCATAATTGAGCCGGCGGCGGTCAGCGACTCGTAATCAACGGGCAGGTTTAACTGACTGGCCGGTAGGCAGCCGCCGGATGGGCCACCGGTCTGGATGGCCTTGAATTTTTTACCGCCCGGAATGCCACCGCCGATTTCGTGGACAATTTTCTCCAGGGTAATACCCATCGGCACCTCGATGAGACCGGTGCGGTTTATCTTGCCCGCCAGCGCAAAGGTTTTGGTACCTTTGCTCTTCTCCGTACCGTAGCTGGCATACCAGTCGGCACTTTGCTGCATGATTGCCGAGACATTGGCCCACGTCTCCACGTTGTTGATGTTGGTCGGCTTGCCCCAGAGGCCGGACTGGGCCGGGAAGGGGGGACGGGAGCGGGGCATACCGCGTTTGCCCTCAATCGAGGCCATCATGGCCGTCTCTTCGCCGCAGACAAACGCGCCGGCGCCTTCTTTGATTTTAAGATGAAAGCTGAAATCAGAATTGAGGATGTTGTCCCCCAGCAGTCCATACTGTTCCATCTGTTTCAGGGCCAGCCTCAGGCGCTGTATGGCCAGGGGGTATTCGGCGCGAATGTACGTATAGCCCTCGGGCGCCCCGATAGCATACGCCCCGATAAGCATCCCTTCCAGAACGGCGTGCGGGTCTCCCTCAAGGAGGGAGCGGTCCATGAACGCCCCGGGGTCGCCTTCGTCAGCGTTGCAGATGATATATTTCACCGTTCCCGGAGACTTGCGGCAGAACCCCCACTTGAGGCCGGTGGGAAAGCCAGCCCCGCCCCGGCCGCGCAGCCCCGATTTCTTTACCTCCTCAATCACCGCTTCCGGCGGCATGTCCAGCGCCTTTTCCAGTCCGCGGTAGCCATCGTTGGCGAGGTACTGGTTGATATTTTCCGGGTCGATAATCCCGCAGTTGCGCAGCGCAATCCGCACCTGTGGTTTGAGCATGGGCAGGTCAAAAAGCCTCGGGATGCCATCGATGGCGCCGTCGCCCAGCGTGCCCAGCGCCAGGTCAGGGCGCGGGTTGTCATTAACGAGGTAATCTGCAATGAGCTGGGCGGCGATTTCCGGCGTGACGCTGTGATAGCAAATCCGAGGGCGTCCCGGCTTGACTATGTCCACCAGCGGCTCGGCGTAGCAGAGGCCGATGCAGCCGACCTGGGTAATGATGGCATCCAGCTTGTGCCCGGCCAGAGCTTCTTTGATTGATTCCAGCACCGGCCCGGCCCCGGCCGCTCGACCGCAGGTGGCACTGCCGAGCAGTATGTGTGGTTTATCGCTGTGCTTTAGCGCCTCCCACTCGGCTGCCGCCCGCTTTCTTATCTCACTGAATTTCATGATGGGGAATGCTTACTCGCCCTTATCTTTACCCAGTATACTGGCCACTTTTCTTGGGGTCATGCGCCCGTAGACATTATCGTCAACCACCATGACCGGCGCCAGGGCGCAGGAACCAAAGCAGGCGATTGTCTCCAGGCTGTACTCCAGGTCTTCCGTGGTCTCTCCGGGCTTGATGCCCAGTTGTTTTTCCACTTCCTCAAGTATACGTGACGCTCCCCTGACGTGACAAGCCGTACCGCGGCACAGGCGCACTTTCTTCCTGCCCGTGGGGGAGAATTTGAACTGTGCGTAGAAAGTGCTCACCCCGAAAACAGCGCTCTCCGGAAGGCGCAGGAACCGCGCCACCTGCGACATCGCTGTGACAGGCAGATAGCTCATCTGTGCCTGTACTGCCTGCAGGATGGGAATGAGCTCATCCTGGCGTCCTTCATAGCGGGACAGGATGTCATCCAGGTTTTGCTTAACTTCGACTTCGCTCAGGGTTACCACCTCCAGCTCTGAGCAGCTTCACCAGTCGCCAGCTGGTGCTCTGACAGAGAATAATAATGTCTTCCGTGGGCAGGTAATCGGTGACGGTGCAGTCGAACATAATGGTGCCTTCGGGGGAAAATTCGGCATCCCCTTTCCATAGTACCAGGGTTAATGGCACCATATTCAAGGCAGGAATGGTCACGGAAACGTCCCCGTAATCCGCCTTGCGCCCGCCGACCGATTTCGCTATCTCCCGTAATCGCTCCGGTTCGTTGCCGAAGTGGGTGACCAGCGGCTTTATCGCTCGCTGGTAAAAGGTCGGGAAATAGCCGGCAGCTTCAGCAATCTCCTTGAACGAGATGAGCTCACCGGAGAGCGGTGTGCCCTTTGCCTGCGTGAAGTAGTGCAGCAGCAGTATTTTATCCACCAGGGTGACTGGCTCGTCTGTGTCCGGCAGGGTTACCGTGGCCTCCGGGTATTTGATGAGATACGTCCGGTTCAGGTAGTCAAGGGAGATTGTTTTTTCGGGTTTCAGGAATTGGGCGCCACATCGACGGCACTGTTGCGCAATATCTTTGATTTCCGCCAGCCGCTTCACGGCAAGGCGAAAAGCCAGTTCATAACCGTGTCCGTCGTCCTGCTTGATGGGCGACGTCAAAATCTTGCCTTTATCCATCTGGTTCTTTTTCCAGGTTAAAGCGCAATCTCACCCGAAGCTGTTCCCGCAACCCCGGATGATTATATTTCCAGCCAGGAGTGGGAGTAGAGCGATTCGCCGGTCAGCACCCTGACCGTTTTGGCGTACTTCACTTCCTCCTCGGATAGCGAGGCGTAGTCCGGCTTCTCGCCGTCCATCATGCTATGCACCAGGCTCACCGGCCCCGGCTTCTTTCCCCGGACAATCTGTATCAGATCGGTATCAAACGCGTCCACAATCGCCGAGTGCAGGTCATACTTCATCAGCATCATGAGATAGGTCCGGTTCAGCCATGGCCGGAGGGGGGTCGGGGTGCCGTTGGAGATATTGGACAGGCCGACCACTGATTTGCAGCCGGGCGCAATCTCTCCCAGCATGGCCATCAGTTCAACCAGTGCCCTGACCTGGTTTATTTCCACGGATACCGGGCTGACAATGGGGTCAATCCAGAGTTTTTCGTTGGCGATGCCGAGTTCATTGGCCTTGTAAACGAAGTCGACCACGTTCATGGCCCTCTCGTTGGCGTCTCGCGGCATACCCTCGGCGCCCCAGAGCAGGGCGATGACGTCGGCGTCGTATTTTTTGGCCAGTTCCAGGCCCGGCCCTATCCGGTCTGGCTGCAGGGATATGGAGTTGATAATGGGGATTTCCTTGACTGTCTGGAGGCCGGCTTCCATGGCTGCCAGGTTGGTCGTATCCAGTGACAGCGGCAAGTCGGTCACTTCCTGTATGGTGTTGACCACCCAGGGCATAAGCTCTGCGCCGGTCTTCCTGGCTGGCCCGATGTTGAGGTCGAGATAATCTACCCCGGCCTCGGCTTCAGCCCTGGCGAGGTCCTGGATTGGCCTGGGGTTTCTCTCCTTGAGCGCCGGGCCGATGCTCAGGGACATCATATTGATGTTTTCACCGATGAGTATCATCTTTACCTCCTTATGGAGTCCATGCCTTAATGTAGGCGGGAATATGAGCGCCTTCTCTGGGCCCGACCAGTATCTCCCAGCCGGGCATCTCTTCCTCCAGACCGCCGCTCTCCACGGCTGCATATCCCGGAATAATCAGTTTCTGGTGGTTTACCTTGTCCATAATGCCGCACTTCTTGACAAAGGGGCCGATGATATCAGCACTGAACTTGCCGGCCGCCCAGGCGGTCAGCACGGAGAGTCCCTCTGTGTCTTTCACCAGCAGCCAGCTGGGGACGCGGCTGGTTTCCAGGTATCCCGAGATCAGGAAGTAGGTGAGTGAAAAATTGGTGGTGATTAGTACTGGGGAGTTGTCTTTCGGGCCGCCAATTTCGTAGATACCTTCCTTGGTCGCCAGTGGCCGCTGCGGGTCAGTGAAGATGTTCAATCTGGCCACGAGCAGTGGGAACAGGCTTTCGCCGTAGAAGTCAGATAGGACAATGATGCCGCCGTACTTGGCGACAAACATGGAGGCCAGCATTGCTTCCTTCATCGGGTCATCGGTCATCTCACAGGGGAAGGTGATGGTGGGGAAGCCGAGCGGGCGGAACTTTTTATTCAGCGCGGCGCTGCGGATGACTATCTGGTCCTCAAGCGCCTGGCGTGTTCCTCTAGCGCCGGCGTCAATGACAATGTTCTTGAGTCCCGCCTGGGTCAGTTTTTCGCTCAAGGCGGCGGTTTCTTCCAGGCCCGAGCCTTTCACCGCCACCGGGCAGGAATTCCCCTTGGCCAGCTCCGCGACTTTATCAACGTTGTCTTTGGTGGCGGCGTAAATAAGCGGCTTGCGGTCAGCACAGGCTTTCAGCCCGGCCGCTAGGACATCGGGGTTATCGCTCATCAGGATGATGCCGCAATCGCTGCCCTGCACTACCTTGCCCACCACGCCCTCGAATTTCTGGGGGTCGCCGGACTCGCTTTTTACCGCCACCAGCTCGGGGCGGAGGGTGAGCCCGACCCTTTCATACTGGAGGGTCTGGCATTTCTCCAGTCTGGCATTGACCTCGGCATCAGCCATGGTGTCCTTGATGAGGATGGCGATGCCGGGTGGGTTCTCAAACCTTTTTTCGTGGCGGAACATGACCGTCTCGCCGCCAATCTTCAGCACCCGGTCGCCAACGCCGATGGTGACCGGTAAAATGGGTGGCGCCGAGGCCTCGGAAAGCTTCTCCTTTGCATCTTCGGAAACGTGGGGACAGGCGCTCAGTTCCACCTTGCCCGAGGCCAGTTGCATGGCGAAGGCCAGGCAGGTGGGCACGCCACAGTCACCGCAGTTTGTCTTGGGCAGCAGCTTATAAATCTCAATTCCGGTAAGTGGCATAACAACTCTCCTTTCTCAGCCCAGTATCGGGTCCATGGTCAGGGCCGGATGCCCTTTCTCCTCCAGGAAGGGGAGGATTTCTTCTTCGGTCGTACCGACGGACTCATCGGCAATCTTGTCGAGCAGGTCGGGCACACCCATCTCTTTGGCTCTGGCATTTACCCGCTCGCCGATTTCCTCCTTCAGCGACTTGGGCATCCATACTATTCTCAGCAGACCACCGTCTCCAATAAGGAATTTTCTCTGGGTTACGTTGTATTTTCCGTGGCCGACGAAGCCTGGCGTGCTGATGCCGCCGCCGATGGTGCCGGCCAGGGTGGTGAACTTCATGCCGCAGGGCGTGTCACCGCTGTATTCGCGGTTCACCGTCATGACGCCGTTACAGAGAGGCAGAACGACGGCGATACACTCGCAGCAGCCGCAGGTGGTCATCGGGTCATTAACGATGCTGTAGAAATAATAGTGGTCTATCTTGCCCCGGGAAGCCTTGGTAACGAACTCGTCAACTCCCTTCCACCGCCCCAGCTTGGGGTCAAGCGTCTCGCCTTTCTCCACCGGCTGGTTGGGACCGGTGGGGTTGATTTCAAAAGCCGCCCGGCAGTCCATCCAGTTATAGGAGCCGCACAGTCCGGTCCTCTCCGGGCTGATGACGCAGACATGGCTCGGGGCGAAGGACTGGCACAGCGTGCAGGAGTAGTAGATATCGGTGGTCTCATCGGTCATGCCTTCAATGCGGGCATCACGGACGGCATAGACCCCCTTGGCCTTCTCCACCATCTCCTTTACCTTGGCCTCTTCGGTGTAGAGCTTGACCTGTAACTTGTCAAAGATGCGGCCAAAGTCCTGGTGCAGTTTGGCATGCAGAATGGTACCGATGTGTGACAGGTTGAAACCCTTCTCTACCGACTGCTTGCTGACACGCAGCCAGGCGATGTCCCTCTGGCCAATGTGCATCGAGCCCTGGGCGTAGTTGATGAGGTGGTGTATCTGCCGCTCCAGGATGGGCTCGTAGTCTTCCTGCATATTGCGGCCGGCGACCTCCACCACAATCGCCAGCGGCAATTGTGCGCCGGCCTCGACATCGGTTATTTCCGGCCCGAGTACCTCAATCTTGCCGTCTTCCACCTCTTCCATTCGCTTGCTGGTCACCCACTCCACCATGGGGGTGCGGCCGCCGCCGGTCTCAAGGTAGATATCCTCGCCGCGGACGCGCTCGCCCTCAAAGGCGGGGCCGAAAGCGACCGGGATGGGTACTTCAGATACGGTGACCTTTAGCCCCCTCGTCTCGATGGCCTTGGCCACGATTTCGTCATGGGGGATATTGGAGACAACGTGCTCGTAGGTGGTGATGCCGGTGGGCAGGACCTGTGGTATGGGTGTATCGGCAATGGTGGGGAAGCCGAAATTAATCGCCCCGGCGGCGTTGGCATACCACTCGTCGGTCACATAGCCAAGGGGCAAAGCGAAGGCGAAGATGCGGTCTTTATTATAAATGAGCACCTTGCGGAAATCGCCGGGCTCAATACCGCCGAAGGATAAGGCAGCCCTGGTGGCGAAACCCATGGCGAACACCGCCGACGTTATATCCGGGCCATAGGATACCAGGCGGGTTGGCCAGCCTATCTGGACTCCGGCCTCAACGAGCTGCTCGGAGAAACGTTTCCCGTTATATTCCGCGGCCATGAAGACGTAAATGTTCTTCTGCTGCAGCTCCTGCGCAATATTGGCCGCAATCTCATTGGTTGGTGCGGCACCGAGAACGGCGGCGAAGCCGGGCGCGGTGCCATCAACGAACTCGATGCCGCGCTTTCTCATGATGACGTCATCGGCTGCCCCGAGCCAGATATTACTATCAGATACGTCTTCACCGGTCAGGTAGTAGTCAGGCTGCTCCAGGTACCGGATGGCTTCGATTATCTCCTCGGCAAAAAAGGTGGCCATGCCGGCGTCAAGCGCCGGGGCGAGATAGGGCAGGGGATGTTCTTCCCGGACTGGCGGCGGCAGCAGGGAGCGGCACCTCTTCAGGATACGCTCCATATCGCCGACCTTTGCTACCTTCTCCCCCAGTATGCCGTATATCACCGGCAGGTAATAGGCGGTGTTGGGGAAGCCGACGGGTTCATTGGCACCCCATTTGTCCATCGCCTGCTGCCACTTCTCCTCTGCCTGCTCCACAATCTTATACGCACCTCTGATTGCGGCCGAAGCAATTATCTTTGACATGTTTATTAACCCCCTTACAGCATCGCGCTAACGCTTAGACCGATTCCAGTTCGCGCCTCATTTCCATATCGTAGAGGACGCGTTCCCGGGCCTTGTCAATGCCCAGCGCCTTGCGCTTCTTGTCAATATGCTTAATCATAAGCTGGGCGGCTTTAATCGGGTCAGGCTCAAAAGCCCACATGCCGCCATACATATCCTCAAAGTCCTTGAACAGGAAGTCGGTCACTTCCTTGCTGCCCGTGGTCGGCCAGGTTACACCAAAAACAGTGAATACCCCGGAGGCGACAAAGTACTGGCCGATGGAGATGGCCTTCTCGCTCATCCACTCCGGGGCCGCCCCGGCAGCGGGTAAATCGCTGATGTCATCACCCAGGCCGCCATCTTTGACCATGGCGGTAGCTGCCATCAGTATGCGACTGTTGTCCACGCAGGAACCTAGGTGCAGTACCGGCGGAATGCCCACCGCTTCGCAGACTGAAGCCAGCCCCTCGCCGGCATATTGTGCCGCTGCCTCGGGCACCATGAGGCCGGCCATGGCGCTGGCCATGGCGCTGCAGCCGGTCTGAATTACCAGCACATCGTTCTTTATCAGTTCTTTCACCATGGCAATGTGAGCCTCATTATGGGCGGAGCGGGCGTTATTGCAGCCAACGACGCCAGCCACTCCCCTGATTCGGCCATTAATGATGTTGTCGTTGAGCGGTCGGTAGGAGGCCCGGAACAGCCCCCCCAGCAGGTAGTTAATGGTTTCATGGCTAAAGCCGGCAATGAGGTCATGGTGCTCCTGGGGGATGCGGAGGTTCTTACCTCTCTTGGGGAAGTTCTCAATTGCTGTCTTGACCACCTCTCTGGCCCCTTCCATGGCTTTGCGCTCATCAAACTCAATATGCAGAGCGCCGGTAATCTTGGCTTTGGGCGAGGTGGTGATAATCTTGGTATGGTAGCACTGGGCAATGTCAGGCAGGGATTGCATAATGCACTGGACGTCCACCACCATGGCATCCACCGCTCCGGTAACCAGCGCCAGCTCCTGCTGCAGGAAGTTGCCGGCCAGGGGCACGCCGTGACGCATCAATATCTCGTTGGCGGTGCAGCACATGCCGGCCAGATTTATTCCTTTGGCCCCTTTGGACTGGGCCAGCTTTATCATCTCCGGGTCCTGGGAGGCGGCGACAATCATCTCGGAGAGCAGTGGCTCATGGCCATGAATAACCAGGTTTACCTCGTCTTCCTTGAATACCCCCAGATTTACCTGGCTGAGCACCGGCGACGGCGTGCCGAAGAGGATATCCTGTAGCTCGGTGGCAATCATGCTGCCACCCCAGCCGTCAGCGATGGACGCCCTGACCCCCTGTTTCAGCAGGTTTTGGTAGTCCTGGTCAACGCCGACATGCGTTCGATGCATTATCTCCACTATTTCTCTATCAATACCCCGGGGAGCGACCCCCTGCTGTCGCCATAGTTCCTGGCGCTTGAGTGGTGCTCTCTTCATAAACAGGATTTCACCCTCCTGCCTGCCGAACTCCGCCAGCGCTTTCTCACCAATGTCAATGGCTATTTCACTGTTGCTGCGGTCTCCAATCTCAACGCCCCATTCCAGGGCGAGAGCCAGCAGTTTTTGCTCATCCCGAATCAGGTAGCCAGGGGCTTCTCCCTTGGCGGCGGCCAGAAAGAGCTCAGCCACCCCCCGGCCGTGGTCGGAGTGAGCCGCCGCCCCGCCGGCTATCATGCGGATGAAATTACGGGCGGCGATGGTCTCACTGGTGGCCCCGCAGATACCCCGCCGCTTACGTTTCTCTTCTGGCGTTTCCTCTTTGCCTTTGGGCAGTGGCACCCGGCAGGGCCCCATGCCGCAGTTTTTGCAGCAACTGCCCACGGCACCGATGGGGCAGGGCTTCATCTGCTCGGCCCTATCAAAAGCAAGGCTGACCTCGTCGGCGCACGCTTTATCAATTAGTTCAAGACTGGCAGTGTCAACACTTTTTTTGGTCTTTTCCACTTCTTCAGCCATTATAATCTCCTCCCGGTCCTCGATTTTATCTCAGGCGGCCGTCAGTTCGGCCTGTGTCTCTTTTATCAGCTTGATTGCCTCGGGATGCCTCATAATCAGCACGTCAGCACCCGCCAGAAGCAGACACATGGCAGACATGGCTTCAAGCAGAATGCCTCTCTTTTTGGCATCCCCCATTTTGGGGTCTTCCTCAGCGGTGGTCTTGGCCTCTTTTGTTTTCCAGACCTCGCTGGCGATATTGCAGATAATAGGGAACTGGAGCTTGTCATCCTGCTGGGTCAGTGCGGCCATCCGCATTCTTTCCATGACGGAGTATGAATACTCAATGCCGTAACCGATACCGCTGACAGTGGGGTCCATAACAATCAATTCGTCAGGTACGCCGAGGTTGCCCAGCAGAATGTTGAGCTGCTTGGCCAGGTTGATATCAATGGGTGTTGAAGCTATCACGGTGTGCTGGTAGCCAATGGCGGCGGCACCGAGCTGCTTGTGGTCGCCTTCTTCCACCGGGCCAATAATCAGGTTCTTGCCGTGGCAGACTTCGGTTACCTTGCGGAAGACCTCTACGTCTTTATCGTGGTTGGCGGTGCCCCACACGATGAGCGGTACGTCAATAGCGTCAGCGACCTTCTTGACCACTTCGGCTGCCTCATCGACACTGCGGTCAAGTCCGTTGGGGTCGGTGCTGACCAGTTGCAGGCATATCATCTCCGCTCCGTATTCGTCGATGCATTTTTTGGCCCAGGCAGCGGGGTCATCGGTGACGCCGGCAAAGGGCTCCAGGGCAGCGGCGGGCCATTCCTCGGGAGGTGAATCATAGACCTCCATGGCGATTCTGGGTGGGCGCGGCATCTCGCCCTCAAAGAGGTAGAACGGGTAGGAGCTCTCTCCGCCAACGACGACGGCCTTATCACCCGTGCCCAGTTTTATTTCTTTAATCTTGCCGGTATAGGTGGTCTTTGGTATCTCAAAAGCCATTTCTGCCTCCTTTTCCTAGGCTGGATTCTTTCTTTTTTCGCTGCCGAACCAGTCTTTCCCGTACCAGTACCGTTCCGCAGTGCTCAGGTACTTCAGCTTTTCGGCCCGGTTTTCCAGTTTCTGCCGCCACTTTCCCGCCTCTTCGCCTTCGGGCTTCCCTTTTTCATAGGTTTCCCCGAGTACTTCCACTTTATCGCGATTGGGGGCACTCGTTTCTTCAATCTTATATTCTTCCATAGTTGCCTCCTTCTATGTCAGGCCGGCCGCCAGCTTGGCAGCCTTTACGGTGTTGAACATCAGCATGGTTATGGTCATCGGCCCGACGCCACCCGGTACCGGTGTGATAGCGCTGGCCTTCTCTTTTATCCCCTCAAAATCAACGTCGCCCACCAGAATAGCCTTACCTTCGGCCGTTTTGCCCACCCGGTTCACGCCAACGTCAATCACCACCACCCCGTCTTTGACCATATCGGCGGTAACGGCATTGGGTCGGCCGGCGGCCACTATCAGTATATCGGCCCTTCTGGTATGAAAGGAAATATCGCGGGTGCCGGTATGACAGATGGTTACGGTAGCGTTGGCTCCCGGTCTTTTCTGCAGCAGAATATTGGCAATCGGCTTGCCGACGATGTTGCTCCGGCCAACGATGACGACCTCGGCGCCTTCAATCTGCACTCCAGACCTGATTAAAAGCTGCTGTATACCGTGTGGCGTGCAGGGCAGATAGTCCGGTTCCCCTATCATTAATTTTCCCACATTTACCGGATGAAATCCATCCACGTCTTTTCTGGGGTTGATGGCATAGAGGACTTCCGTTTCATTGAGATGTTTGGGGAGGGGGAGCTGCACCAGGATACCGTGTATCTTCGGGTCCTTGTTCAGCCGGTCAACGAGCGCCATCAGTTCCGCCTGAGGGGTCTTCTCGGGCAGGTCAAGCCGTTCCGAATAGATGCCCAGTTCAATTGAGGTTTTTTCCTTGCCGCTCACGTAAGACTGTGACGCTGGGTCCTCACCGACCAGCACGGTGGCCAGTCCCGGCACAAGTTTGTGCTTTTCTTTAAGCCCGGCAATCTCCTGTTTCAGTTCCTCGCGGATTTGCTGGGCAACTTCCTTCCCGCTGATAATCTTTGCCGTCATTTTTTACACCTCTAGCGTGTTTTTATGGCCTGAATTTTATCCTTTAGCAGTTCGGCCATTAGAGTATCAACCGCATTCGTCGCCCGGCAATCCGGGAGGGTGAGCAGCGGTTTCAACGCCATATCAAATTCAGCTACGGGACTGTCCACAGGAATGAAGGCGGCGGGCTCGATGCCCAGCCGGGCCATTTCCTCGCTGACGAGCGGGTCTATACTGTCAGGGGCCATATTTATGATTACCGACTGCCTCTTCACCACCAGCTTGAGCTCTGCCACCAGTTCTTTAAGGCGGGCGATGGTGCGGATGCCTTTCACCGAGTGGTTGGAGACGAGCAGCAGTTCATCAATGTTCTGCGTGGTACGGCGGCTCAGGTGCTCCATCCCGGCTTCATTATCCATAACAATATAATGGTAATTACCGGACATGGTGTCCATGAATTTGCGCAGGATCAGGTTGGGATAGCAGTAGCAGGCGGGCCCTTCACCCCGGCCCATGGTCACCAGATCGAGACTCTGGCTCTCCGTCATGGCATCATTGAGTTTGAATTCTAGGTAGGCTTCCTTGGTCATTCCGGGCGGGATATTTATTTTTTCCTCATTGAAGTTGGCAATAATGGTACCGACAGTCTGCTTGACGCTGAGCCCTAGGCTCTCGCCGAGGTTGGCATTGGGGTCAGCATCCACGGCCAGAATCGGTCCCAGCCCGTTCTTTTTCAGGTAGCGGATGACCAGACTGGCCACAGTGGTCTTGCCGCTACCGCCTTTACCGGCAACCGCAATATTATAGCTCAAATCTTTACCCCCGTTTTTGGATTGTTATTCGACCCTCTGGCCAGCCTTTTACTCACCCCGGGAAATTCCCCGGCATTGGTGTGGGGCAGAAAAAGTGCCGCCACATAGTTATTCATGAAATCAACATTCTCGCTCAGCTCTAAATTGGTCATCATCTGGGCCACTCTGCGGGCATCGTCAAGCAGGTCTGTGGAGAAAGATGTCAGCCTGGCGCCCAGGAGTGAGCCATTGCCGATGAAGATAAACCGTTCCTCGGGCAGTTCTGGGAGCAGTCCGATGGTGATGGCCCTCTTCACATCAATATTGCTGCCGAAGGCACCGGCGATGATAACCTGGTCAAAGTCACAACCGCCAAGGCCCACACTTTTGCTCAGTGTCTGGCAGCCGGCGTACATGGCGGCCTTGGCGCGCATCAGGTTGTCAATATCAACCTCGGTAATCACGATGTCACCGCCGGTCTGTGTCTCTGTTGCCCGGGCCAGAACGTACTCGTGGCCATCATCACCTGGCCTGACCCGCTTGGTGGGCAATTCCTGGTTGAATTTGCCGTTTTGCCCTATGAGGCCGGTCTCCAGCAGCTCGGCGACGGCATTGATTAAACCGGAACCGCAGATGCCTTTCGGCCTGGCGTTGCCGATGGTGCCGATTTCCGGTTCAAAATTTTTCGGGTTGATTTTGACATCTTCGATGGCACCCTCGGCGGCGATGATGCCATGCCTGATACCGCCGCCTTCAAATGCCGGGCCTGCGGAGCACGAGGCGGTGACCATCCAGTCCGAGTTACCGATAACGATTTCCCCGTTGGTGCCGATATCCATGAAGAAGGTCAGCGCCTTTCTCTGGTGCACGCCGGCACCGACAATGCCGGAGACGATATCCCCACCCACGTAGCTGGCCACCGCGGGAAAAGTGAACAGATGGACGTGGTCGCTGACCTTTATCCCCAGCGAGCCTGCCGGTACTGGCGGGAAAAAGTTGGCTACGGGTGTATAGGGCGTTAGTCTTAAATACTGGGGGTTCAGGCCGAGCAGTATCTGGGTCATGGTGGTGTTGCCGGCGACAGTGATATGGCTGATGCGTTCCGCCTCAACCTGGCTCTGGGCCTGCAGTTCGCCGATAATGTCATTGATGGTGGCCACAACCACCTGCTGCAGTTTTTTCAGGCCACCCGTTTTCTGGCAGTAGGCGATGCGGGTAATGACGTCTTCCCCGTAGCTTATCTGCCCGTTATAGGCCATGCTCTCGGCAATGACCCGGCCGCGGTTTAAGTCGAGCAGCTGCCCGCAGACGGTGGTGGTACCGATATCAAAGGCCAGCGAATAATGTTTATCTCTGGTGTCCCCGGCCTCGATGTTTATCACCCGCGGCCGGCGTCTGTCCCCGGCCCTGGGTTTCACCGCCGTGACCAGCGTGGTCACCGTGGCTTTCCAGTTGCCATCACGCAGGATCCTGGCCAGCTTCTGTACCACCGGGAAGTCAATGGACAGGTTGCTCAGATGGTAGCGCTGCCTGAGACCCCGGAGCAGCCGGGAGAGGTCGCTGGTATTGTCATCCAGTGTGGGCGGCGGCAGCTCAACGAAATACTTGCTCAGCGGGGGCACAAACCGCCAGCCGGTGGCCAGTATTTCGGAGACCTGCTTCTGTTCACGGGCCAGGACCGCCTTTTCCAGCCTTGACTCGACCGGGACGTATATCGACAAATCGGAGAGAACCCGGGTCTGGCAGGCCTGCCTGATGCCTTTGTTGAATTCCTCGTCAGAGATTTTGTCCGTTCTGGTGGTCTCGGCATCGCCCTTTTCCAGCTGTACCTTGCATGTCCCGCAGGTGCCAGCACCACCGCAGGAAGCGTAAATACGCACCCCAGCGGCAATGGCGGCCTGCAAAAGGTTCTCTCCCTGGTCCACGATAATATCAACGTTGTCCGGGTTGAAGTGGACCTTGCATTGTTTCTTTCCCGTCGTCTTAGCCATCTACATTGATATCTAAGGCTATTATAATCATTTTTAAAAGAGTCCCTGTACTTTACCGGTGTTAACGTCGACATCTACCTTGCGGAAGGCCGGGTCGGAGCTGGTGCCGGGCATCAGGCTGATGGTGCCGGCGCAGGGGCAGAGGAATTTAGCTCCTGAGTAGATAAGTACGTCGCGTATGGGCAACGTCCAGCCCTTGGGTACTCCTTTCACGGCTGGCTCATGGGTGAGGCTCAGGTGCGTCTTCACCATCATGGTGGCGTATTCGTTAAACTTGGCATCGGACTCAAACACCTTGGCCTTGGCCTCGGCATCAGGGTTCCAGGCAACGCCGTCGGCACCGTATACCACTTTGGCGATTTTTTCCACCCGCTCCCGCAGTTTCATTTCCATGGGATAGAGGAACTGGAAACCGTTCTGTTCCTCGCAGGCTTCCTTGACGGTGTCGGCCAGCTCCAGAGCGCCATCGCCGCCATCGGCCCAGTGGGAGGCAACGGCGCAGCGTGCTCCTGCCCCCTCGGCCGCTTTGCGTACCATGGCGATTTCATCCTTGGTGTCGGTGGCAAAGCAGTTGATGCACACCACCGGGTTGATGCCGGAGGTGCGTATGGTGTTGATGTGGTGCAGCATATTGGGCAGGCCCTTTTCCAGAAGCCCCAGGTCCTCCTTGGTGTAGGCTTCAGGCAATGGCAGTCCGGCCACCACCTTGGGGCCGCCACCGTGCATTTTCAGCGCACGGATGGTGGTGGTGAGCACGGATACGTGCGGCTTGAGGCCGCTGTAGCGGCATTTCACATTCCAGAATTTTTCAAAGCCAATGTCAGCCGCGAAACCGCTCTCGGTGACGTGATAGTCGAATAGCTTAAGGCCAACGCGGTCGCCGATGATGGAGGACTGCCCCACGGCGATATTGGCAAAGGGGCCGGCATGCACCATCAACGGCTGGTATTCCACGGTGGAGCACAGGGTGGGGTTGATGGTGTTGCGCATCCAGGCGGTCATGGCCCCGCCCACCTCAAGGTCGCCGGTGGTAACGGGGTTGCCCTTTTTATCATAGGCAACGGTGATTTCATCCAGTCTTTTTCTCAGGTCGGCCAGGTCATTCACGATGGAGAGGATGGCCATGAGCTCGGAGCTGACGCTGATGCCGAACTTGGACTGCATCATGAAGCCGTCCATGCGATTGCCCAGGCCGATGATAATGCTGCGCAGGCTCTGGGCACAGAAGTCCATTATCCAGCCCATCTCCACCTTGGTGGGGTCAATGTCCAGCCGGCGCATTTTGGTCAGCCTGGCGAGCTGCTCGTCGTCATAGTTGCGTTCATGCTGCATCCGGGCGGTCAGAGCGACCATGGCCAGGTTATGGGCGTTGGTGATGTCGTTGATATCGCCGGTGAGGCCCATGGAGAACTCGGTGAGCGGGATGAGAAGCGCATTGCCACCGCCGGCGGCGGTTCCCTTGATGTTCATCGTCGGGCCACCGGAGGGCTGGCGGATGCAGCCGCCAACGTTCCAGCCCCTCTTGCCCATGCCTTCAATCAGTCCGACGGTGGTGGTGCTTTTCCCTTCACCGAGTGGAGTTGGGGTGATGGCGGTTACCTCAACGTACTTGCCATCAGGCTTGTTTTTAAGGCGGTCGATAATCTTCAGAAAATCGAGTTTGGAGATTCTGCCGTAGGGAAGAATCTCGTCTTTCTCCAGCCCCATCCGCTCACGCCACTCCTCCGGTGTTGGCATATTCGCCTCGGCTGCCTCAGCGATTTGCCAGTCCTTCATTTTGGTTGCGTCGTACGCCACGGGGACCTCCTGCCGTTATATTTTTTATAGCCGCTTTTATTTAAATCGGGTAGTTTCTTTTACCTTTACCAGTCTCTGGTAGATATTCTTGACCTCGTTCATTACCGCGGTGCTGGCGTCAGTCAAAGGCCGGTTGGCCAGGTCAGCATCAACGATTGCCTGGTCGTAGGGAATAAAGCCGATGAATTCAAAATCGGGTAGACTGGAAACAAGGAAATCACGGTCAGCCTGAGTTCTTATTTTGTTGCCCACGACGGCGATATTTTTCAGGCCGATGTCCCCGGCCAGCCCATTTATAGAGCGGGCGGTCTCCAGGCTCCGCCGCCCCGGTTCCACCACCACTATCAGTTTATCAACGGCGCCGGCGGTCGCCCTGCCCAGGTGCTCAATACCGGCTTCCATATCCATAATGATGACCTCATTTCTGACCAGAAGCAGGTGGCTCATCAATGCTTTCAGCAGCGCGTTTTCCGGGCAGTAGCAGCCGGTACCCCCCTTCTTGATTCGCCCCATGACCATCAGCCTGATACCATCAAGCTTCTGCCAGTACTTTTCCGGGAGGTCGTCAACCTTCGGGTTCAGCTTGAAGTAGATACCCGTTCGCCCGGGCTGGGTCTCCGTCCGCTCGGCGATGAGGTCTTTCATTTCCGAGATGGGGACGATATCTTCCGGGTGGGTGAAGCCGAGAGTGGCGGCGAGATTGGCGTCAGGGTCGGCATCGATGGCGAGGACGGAATAGCCGGACGCGGCAAAAATATGGGCGAGCAGGGATGCCAACAGCGTCTTTCCCACGCCGCCTTTACCACTGACTGCAATCTTCATAATTTCGTGAGTAGTTACCCTTCTACCTGATTATCTTAGGGGAAATATTTTTGATATATTGAAGAAGATTTATTTGCCGCCTATTATACTACCTATTATTTTCAGTAGCAAGAGTTGGTGAAAAAAATTTAGTCAATTGTAATGCTAAACTGCCAGTGTGGAAAGGTGTTTTATCCTTTTCAGCATGTTGGGATGGGTGGTGAAAATTTCCATTAACTTCTGAGACTTGCTCAATCTGATCTCTTTCTGACGCAGCTCCATGAGCTCATCATAGTCAATGGTGCCGCTCATATCAAGGTCAATCTGGGAAAGCTCTTTAATTTCGTAGTAGGACCGGGAGGGGTCATTGACGAAGAAGGCTTTGACCCCCTCTACTCGCCGCAGTTCTTCACTGTTCCGCATGCGGGCATTGCCGTAGACCAGCTTGTACAGTGCCGTTGCCAGGTGGTGCGGCATACTGCCGAGTTGGACGCTGCCCAGGTCGGCGTAGTACTCGCGTATTCTGGAGCCGTAAAGCACCAGCAGGTTGGTGATGAAGTAGAGCAGGAAGGCGCCCAGTCCAACGATAGCGGCGTAACCGCCGCTCTGCCGGTTGCCGCCAAAAGCGCCCCGCCACATGGTCGTCCAGGCAATCCAGTACATGATGAGCGGGATAACGGAAATGAGGGTGATGATGGCCATGTCGCGGTGCTTGATGTGGGAAAGCTCATGGCCGATGACGGCCTTTAGCTCGTCCTTGCTGAGCAATTTTAAAATACCCTGGGTCACGCAGACGCGGCCGTCCCGCTGGGTACGGCCAAAGGCGAAGGCGTTGGGAATATTGAGCTGGGATATGCCCACTCTGGGCTTGGGCAGTCCCGCCCTCTCGGCGATTTCAGCCACCATCTGGTGCAGTTCCGGCGCTTCTTTCTCCGAGACCCACTTGATTTTCATTGACCAGCCAACAATGGCTGGACTGATAAGATACTGGATGCCGAGAAAAACAAAGCCGATAATTAAATAAGGTATGGCGCCTCCCTTACCCATCAGGACACCGAGACCGGTGATAACGCCATATAGAATGCCGAAAAGAAGGGCGATAAGCAGGTACATCCTGGCCTGAAGCCACATAAGAACCTCCTTATTTATATTTTATAAGATATGTTTACGATTGGGCAACTGGTGAAGTATGGTCGGCCATGGTTAGGGCCAACGAGAGAATCTAATAATTTCAGAATTAAAGTGGCCGGCTTTCTAATTCCGGCCACTCTTAAATGTATATTTTATGCGAACTTGAATATTTATTCGCCCAGTTTATCTAAATGAAGTTGTTTACCGTCATCATGAATATCTGTTATATCATATGTGCAACTGGGTGAATGATGTATTAATAGAAGATGGCGTTTTTGATTAACAAATTTCCTACCAAGAGGCCATTCTACTTTTACCGTATTACAAGTAGGAAACACGTCAGTCTCAAATTTCTGTATGTGCTTTAGAAAGGGCGGTTCCAAATGAAGGTGGAAATCTGGTAGGTTTTCCATTATTCTACTATCTCATACAAGTCTACCGAACCGTCAACATTCTTCCAAAGTACCATCTGACTCTCAAGGTATTCAAAGCGATATATCTTACCAATTTCAAGATGATTTGAATCTATTTGAAATCTATTTCTTTCTACAGTAATAGGATACCTGGCAATAATATCATTTATTTCATCTAACTCATTCAAAGTATAATATCTACTCTCACTTGCAATCTGCCTGTCCTGTTT
This sequence comes from Dehalococcoidales bacterium, assembly GCA_034409565.1. GTDB lineage: Bacteria > Chloroflexota > Dehalococcoidia > Dehalococcoidales > RBG-16-60-22 > E44-bin89. Next base: position 946 of record DAOUMS010000015.1, on the reverse strand, counting down.
TTCTATTTCTTGATATCTGCTTTTATCCCTTCTTGCTGTTACAACTTGTACACTACTCATAGATATCTCTCCCAAGACTCGCGAAATTTATTACTGTGCGTAAGACAATAGTTAAATGCTTCTCTAATAAATCTTGTCATTTCCTCTTTATTATATTGTAATCTAGTTCCATCCAATATGCTAGTATAGAGGAAAATGAACGTTTTTGGCAAACCTTTACGTTCAAACTCTAAGAAGTCGGTATTTAACTGATCAGGCTCCATAGGCCCGCTCTGATGGTGAAGTATATAATTACCAATTTTACTGTCAAATAGTACGCTAGAATCGTAGATGCTATTCATATAACTATATTGTATTATTGATTTTTCCCTGTAGAGGTGTTCCAGAGTGGTAAAGTCATGTTCAGGGGCTGGTAGCATCCAATTTGTAACTAATTTTCTATTTCCAATTTCAGTGATTGGTGCAACTGAATTAATAATATCTATCTATATACTTTGTTGCGAATTCAATGCACTTATCGCCATTTACTTCATTTTCAACATTAATTTCACAAGAATCATATTCCCAGTTAATAAGAGTGCTCTTCTTACCATCACTAATTCGCACCCCAGGTTCTTCTAGCCTAGTCTGTTTTGGTTTACCTGCGAGAGCTTTATATACTCTATAGGCAGGTGTATCTATCTGCCCAGTTTCTGTAAATTCAATCTCAAGATGAAAGTGAACTAATTCCATAACAATAAAATTTAGTTTGTTGAAGTATTCATATCTTGACCAACATAATTGTAGATGCTTTAGCAATGGTAGTCAATATCATCATTACTAGTAAGTTATCAAGCTTAATGGCCTTCTTTTATTTGTCTTTGGCTCGCTGAGAAATTAAAATGGGACGGTGTGGCTTGCATGGCCTCTCTTTAAATATATGTAGGCAAGGGGGTGGGAAATGGGG
>DAOUMS010000014.1:0-15641 GCA_034409565.1 Dehalococcoidales bacterium | reverse complement strand
CCCTGGCACAGGCCCACCGCGTAGGCACCAAGGTGCACCAGCACCAGGCCAATCGTGTAATCAACCTTGAGCAGGTTCATCAGAGGCTCAATGGCAAAACCGTTAAAGAGCGCCTGCTCACGCAGCGGAAAAGGGGGCAGAACCAGGTACTTCTGCGCATTGCCCCAGAACAGTGCTGCCCCGGTTCTGGAGCGGGCGAGCATTTCCGCCAGCCCTTCCGGCAAAACGGCTTTATCAGCGTCGCCTGGCAGCACATCTTTAATCTGGTCTGCGGCCAGTCCGGGTGACAGGTATATGGTAATGGCAGCGGAATCGCCTGTCTTTTCCAACCCGCCCAGAAACTCAAGCATCCTGGCCCGGCGCAGATAGTATGTGTTTGCTAGCAAGGCCAATTCCGGCAGTCCTCCCCGAAGTATATAGCTACTACAACGCCAAACTTAAAGGCTGACCACGGTAGCGCCATCGCCGCCTTCATCCTGTTTCCCGGTGCGGAACGACTTGACCAGCGGGTGGGCGGCCAGAAAATCGCGGGCAATCTGGCGCACCGTGCCGGTACCAATGCCGTGAACGATTCTGACTTCGCTGAGATTGGCCAGTGCCGCATCATTGAGGTAGGTATCAAGCGTCACCTCCACCTCATCAGCCCGTTTACCGCGCAGGTCAAGCTCGGTCGATATTACCCTAGTTGCCGTCGGCATCGTGGTACCACGTGTGCCGGCTGGTCTTTGCTCCGCCATCTTCTCCACACTCTCCAGGCCAAGCCTGAGTTTGAGCTGCCCCGCCTGAACTTCGACCTCCCGCGTATCCTCATAAACGGAGAGCACCGTGGCCGGCAGCCCGATTTCCCTCAGGTAGACTCTATCACCGGCCGAAATGCGCTGCTCCGGTGCTGGCTCGCCTGTCTCTGGCGTCCACGCCTCGCTGTCCAGTCGCGTCTGCACATCAGCCAGCCCTTTCTTTGCCTGCTCAAGCCTCTCCCGGGTCAGTTCCCGGCGCAGTTCCGAACCGGCCTGACGAATCTGCCGGTGCAGTTCGGCGGCTTCCTGGACCACCCTGTCCCTGGCCTCCTGCAGCGTCTGTCTTTCTTCTGCCTTCAAGCGCTCCAGCCGACTTTTAATCTCGGTGTTCTGCGCCGCCACCTCGTTTCGCTCCCATTCCAGAACCGCCCGGACTTCTTCCATTTTCTGCTTCTCCGCCATCAGCTCGCTCAGCAGCGACTCCAACTCCAGAGCGCCTCTGGAAAGCATATTTTTGGCCTCGTTTATTATTTCCGGCGGGATGCCAAGTCGTGTGGCCGTGGCCAGGGCATTGCTGCCGCCGGGTATGCCCACGGTAAGGTGATAGGTCGGGGTAAACGTCACCGGGTCGAAATCGAATGAAGCATTCTGCACGCCGGGTGTGGTATGGGCAAAAGCCTTCAGGTCGCCGTAGTGGGTGGTGGCGACAGTCAGGATTTTCTGGCCCAAGAAGTGAAGCAGTACGGAACGCGCCAGGGCCGAGCCCTCGGCCGGGTCGGTGCTGGTACCCAGTTCATCTAGAAGCACCATGCTTTGCGGCGTGGCGTTCCGTATGATGCGGACGATATTGCCGATATGCCAGCTGAAGCTGGAAAGGGTCTGCTCGATGCTCTGCTCATCGCCAACATCAGCAAATACGCCGTCAAAGACGGGCAGGCACGTCTCCGGTGAAGCGGGAACCGGTATGCCGGCCTGCGCCATCAGGCTGAACAGTCCGATGGTCTTGAGCGCCACCGTTTTACCGCCGGTATTGGGGCCAGTGATGACCAGGACGGAGAAATCGCGGCCGATTTCCACGGAGAGAGGCACCGCCTTCTCCCCGAGCAGCGGGTGCCTGGCCTCAACCAGTCTGACCATGGCCGTCTCCATGCTTTCGTTCTTCGAGCCGTTATTAGCATTGAGGACTGGCTCACAGGCTCTCACTGTTCGGGCAAACCGCGCCTTGGCCAGTGCCAGGTCCAGTTCCGCCACCCTTTGCACGCTTAAGGAAATCTCGGCCTCGCATTTGCCCACCTCCGCACTCAGCTTCCGCAGTATCCTCTCCACCTCACGCTTTTCCTCGTTCACCAGCTCGCGGACGGTATTCCCCAGCTCCATGGTTGACCACGGCTCCACGAACACGGTAGCCCCGGTATTGGACACGTCATGCGTGATACCTCTGATGTCTCTTCGGCATTCAATTTTGACCGGAATCACGTACCGGCCTTCCCGCTCGGTGATTATCGGCTCCTGGATTATCCGCTGTCCCCGCGGCGACCTGATAATCGCCTCCAAGCGGTTCCACAGGTGCTCGCGTTCTTCCCTGAGCTGCCTCCTGATGGCACCCAGGTCCGGCGATGCCCGGTCCAGCACGTCGCCATTGGGTGAAATACAGCGCGCGATTTCCTTCTCCACCGGCCGCAGTTCCGTGATGTCCTTGGCCATTTCCCAGAGGAGAGGTATTTCTTCTGAAATAGCGCGCAGGTAGCTGCGCGTCTGACGCATGGCGGCGAGTGTCTGCTGAATTTCGACCAGGCTTTTTGGCTCGAGGATGCCCTCCAGCGATGCCATCCTGACAGCTTCGCGTACGTCCGAAACGCCACCGATGGAAAAACCCGGCTCTGTAGCCAGAAGCTGGCGTGCCTCCGCAGACTGCTGGAGCAGCCGAGCAATACGGTCGTAGTCAGCCAGCGGCTTCAGCCCCAATACCAGCTCCCGGCTGGCCGAGAACGAAGCGTAGCCCGCCAGAATGGCTATTATCTGGGGAAACTCCAGTATTTCCAGACTCTTTTCATCCATGCTCATCCCTCTGTCTGCACTCTTAAATTATAGCACGATATCAAGCACAGGCCCCCGTCAATTTTATAAAAGCAACTGCCTGACGTCTATAATTCTGGGGACAAGACAAAACATCTGCTCACCAGATAACTCTTCATGTTACACCCCACCTTAATATTTTCTAAACATTTTTGTTTTCATCAGATACCAGTCGTGACCTCATCTTGACAAAAATACCCCTTGCTCATTAGAATTTCTGGTGCTTTTTAAGAATTTAAGAGAATTTGTATCACTTTAGTTCTCGAAAAAGGAGGTAAAATGCAACACAAACCGACGACAGTCCTGGTGGTGGATGACGAGGCAAGCGTGACCGATATGCTTTACGAGGACCTTACCGAAGAAGGCTATGATTGTATCACCGCCAGCACCGGGGGGGATGCTCTCCAGAGACTGGCAGTGAATGAGGCCGATGTGGCCCTGCTCGACCTCAGACTGCCCGACCTGTATGGCATAGAAGTACTCCAAGAAATAAAATCCACTCATCCGGAAACAGCGGTCATCATTATTACTTCCTACGGAGATATTGAAACTGCGGTCGAGGCGATGAAGATAGGCGCCACGGATTTTATTATCAAGCCTTTTGCACTGGAAAGGATAAACCGGAGCGTGGCCGCTGCTCTGCATACGGCATCAGCCTCGATAAGTATGTCTTTACCCGCTGGCAAAAGCGACGATGCCGCCAGAGAGGAAACAGACTGGATGCGCTATCTGCACGATATTGCCTGCGGTGTGGAAACGAAGCTGGATGCGCAAACCGGATACCTTATGACGATAACGGTTATTGAGCGGACGGTAGCTATTGCCCGCAATCTAGGCATACCGGAAAATTATATTGAGGACTGGGTTAGCCAGAGACGCAAACACATTAAGAGAATTAACGCCCTGGATATTATCATCGATAAACTGGAGGAAACACCAGTTGCTCCATAGCATTGCCGCAAAAATCAATCCAAGACGACCTGGAAAATAGCCGAGAGGTGAGGTGGGAAACGTGAAATGTCAGAACTAATGACGGTGGCAGAACTGGGGCAGTACCTTCGCTTTACTCAAAAAACAATCTACAAACTGCTCAAACAGAGAAGCATCCCGGCACTCAGAATAGGTAATAAATGGAGGTTCGATAGAAAAGCGATTGATGACTGGCTGCACCAGAATAGAAACGTAGTGAAAGCTCGCATTCTGGTTATTGATGATGATGACTTAATCCTGTCCCTGTTCAAAGAGACCCTGGAAGATGAGGGACATAAGGTGGTAACGGCACGCACCAGCGCGGAAGGCATGGAATACATCGGCCAGCAGGATTTTAACCTGATATTCCTGGACTTGAAAATGCCTGATATTGATGGCGCCGAACTCCTCAAGCAGATAAAAAACATCAAGCCGACAATTCCGGTCACCGTCATTACCGGTTACCCCGGAAGTGAGATGATGGAGCGGGCTTTAAAACAGGGGCCATTCGGAGTAATGGAAAAACCATTCACGGCCCATGACATCATCGGCGCCGTCAACAGCTTCCTGCACATAACACCAGCGGCCAGCAAGACATAGAACTGAAAATCGCCACCAGTATTTTAAGTGTAAATAAATACGATGTTCAAGAAGAAGAAAGTGCTCGTTGTTGATGATGAGTTTTACGTCAGGGACATGGTTGCCTGCGCCCTGGAAGACGAATATCTTGTCCTTCAGGCCACCGATGGTAAAGAGGCGATAGGCTTGGCACGCAGACAGAAACCGGACCTTATTCTCATGGATATTATCTTACCGAAGCTGGACGGAATAAGTGTCTGCTCCATACTCAAGACTGATAGCCGTACTAAAGCGATACCGGTGGTTATGCTCAGCGGCAGAACGGACCGGATGGAACCGGATACCTGTAAAGCCATTGGTGCCGATGACTACCTGACCAAGCCTTTTGACATTCAGGAACTGACGGATAAGGTTATGCAGTACTAACCCAGCAGTTTCCAACCCTGTACTGCATCGCCTAATTCTGGTTATCCGGAGCATATTACTATTGCAAACAGCGCCGAACCAAAGAGTCCCGGCAGGGAGAAACTGGAACTCCTCCAGGCACTGGATAGACGACTGAAGGAGGCATAGCATGAAGGACAGCGAGAAGACAAAAGCACAGCTGGCAGTAGAGGTAGCTGAACTGCGGCAACAGGTTGCTGAATTAAGCGCCGCTAAGAAAGAACGGCAGGACCTCACCGGAGGCAAAAAGGCAGAGAAAAAGTTGCAGGAAATAGAACAGATATTCAGCTCCATTTTTCAAAGTGCCGGCGACTGCCTCATATTTCTGAGCAAATCAGGCATAATTCAGAACGTGAATGAGAAAGCAGATGAAATCTACGGTGGTCCAAGAGAAGAGCTGCTCGGAAAACACTTCAGCCGAATTGGTATCTTCTCCCCCAGACTTATTCCAGAAATGCTGCTGGCCTTTAAAGCAGCGATTACTGGCAAACGGCCCCATATGAGTTTCACTTTTAAGAACAAACATGGCGAGGAAAAAAAGCTCGAATGTTCGGCTGAGGCCGTCAGGACAGGCAATAAGATATTGGGCTTGACCGTCGCTGCCAGAGATGTGACCGACCACAAGCAAGCCGAGGAGGAGGTAGTCAAATTTAAAACTATTGCGGATAATGCCGGGTACGGCGTTGGCATCGCCACCATTGCTGGAGAGTTTATCTATCTGAATAAGTCCTACGCCAAGATGCATGGCTATACCCCGGAGGAAGTAATCGGCCAGAATTACGCGCTTCTGTACACCGAAGAACAGCTGGCTGTTATCGAGAGAATTAAAAAGAGGTTGATGGAAACTGGTGGTTACTACACCCAAGAGATATGGCACAAACGCAAAGATGGCACCATCTTTCCCACCCTGATGACCATTCTGTCGATAAGAGATGACCATGGTAAGCCCCTTTACACGTCCGCAATTGTGGTGGATATTTCCGAGCGCAAAAAAGCGGAAGAAGCCTTGCAGGAAAGCGAAGAAAGAAATCGCGCTCTTTTGGAACTGGGGGGTAGAATCGGGGAGGCGGTGGTCATGCTCCAGGATGACGAGCGGGGAGTCGGCATGCACGTCTTTACCAGTGAAGCATGGGCGCATATCACCGGCTATTCCAGGGAAGAACTGCTCAACATATCCATGGCCAACCTCATCCACCCCAGGGACCGCGAGGTGGCTGTGGAGAGATACAAACGGAGGCTGCGGGGTGAAGAATTGCCCGGCCTGTATGAGCTTACCATCATCAGGAAGGACGGCACCGAGGTTCCGGTGGAGGTGACCTACGCCTTTTCCCATTACCACGGAAGGCGAGTTAACGTCGGTTATATCCGTGACATCAGCGAGCGCAAGCAGGCAGCAGAAGCACTGCAGCTAAGGGCACAACTCCTGAACAATGCCTCCGATTCCATCATTGCTGTTGATCTGGACGGCAATATCATCTACGCCAATGACACCGCCTGCCGCATTCACGGCTACACCAAGGAAGAGATGCTGGAGATACACCTGAGAGATACGGTTGCCCCGGAACAGGCCAACCTGATCAACGGACGAATCAAGAAAACAATTGATGAGGGCCACATCACGTTCGACTCGGAGCACATGTGCCGCGACGGCAGTGTGTTTCCGGTTGAAGTCAAGGCACGCACGGTAAGTCTGGGTGAAAAAGCCTTCATCCTGTCCGTCCAGCGCGATATCACCGAGCGCAAAAAAGCGGAAATGGCACTGCGGGAAAGCGAGGAGTTCAACTCCAGCGTGCTGCGTAATTCACCCAACCCGGTACTGGTGGCCAACCCCGATACGTCAGTCCAGTATGTAAACCCCGCTCTGGAAGAACTGACTGGCTTCTCTCTCGATGAGATTATCGGCCAGAAAATACCCCGCCCCTGGTGGCCGGAAGAGATGTATAAAAAGCTCAGGCGTGACTTCAAATCAGCCTTCTGCCATGGCTTCAAAAGCCGCGAGCAGCTTTTTCAAAGGAAAAACGGGGAGCGCTTCTGGGTGCAGACAACCACCAGTCCGGTAATCATCAACGGGGAATATAAATATTTTATCGCCAACTGGGTGGACATCACCGAGCAAAAGCAGGCGGAAGAAGCTTTAAAAGAGAGCGAAGAGAAGTACCGTCTCCTGGTGGAGAATCAGACAGACCTGGTAGTCAAGGTAAACACCGAGGGAGAGTTCCAGTTTGTCAGCCCATCTTACTGCGAGATGTTTGGCATGGAAGAAGCCGAGCTACTGGGCAGGAAATATATGCCCCTCGTCCATCAAGATGACCGAGAGGTTACCGCCAGGGCCATGGAAAACCTGTATAAACCTCCACACACCTGCTATATTGAACAGAGAGCTCTGACCAAATACGGGTGGCACTGGCTTGCCTGGTCAGACAAGGCGGTCCTGGACAAGAGCAATAACCTGATATCCGTTGTCGGTGTGGGTAGAGACATCACCGAGCGCAAGAAGACAGAGGAGGCGCTGCGGGAATCGGAAGAGAGGTACCGTGCCCTCATCGAGCTTGGCACCAGGGTTGGTGAAGCCGTCGTTATGCTCCAGGATACAGAAGATAAGATGGCGGTGCATATGTTCGTCAACAACGAATGGACACGCATTACCGGCTATTCCAGAGAGGAGCTACTCACCATGTCCATATTCGACCTCTACCATCCCAGGTACCATAAGGCAGCCATGGAGAGACACAAGAGAAGAACGCGGGGCGAAATAGTACCGGAACTCGTAGAAAGAACCATAATTAGAAAGGACGGCACCGAGGTCCCCCTGGAAGTGACCTTTGCCTCCACGACATACAAGGGTGAAACAGTCGGCGTCGGCTATATCCGTGAAATCACGGAGCGTAAAAAGCTGGAGGAAGAGCGCCAGAGGGCTTCACGTCTTGAATCGCTGAGCACGCTGGCCGGTGGTATTGCCCATGACTTTAACAACCTCCTGACCGGAATTCTGGGCAACATGAGCCTGGCGAAGCGGTATGTTGAACCGGACAGCAAAGCGGCAGCTCGGCTCAACGAGGCGGAAAGGGCCTCGGTACGCGCCAAGGACCTGACCCAGCAATTGCTGACCTTCTCCCGGGGTGGGGCACCAATCAAAAAAAGCGTTTCTATAGGCCGGTTGCTCGTCGATGCCACGAGATTCGCCCTGAGGGGCTCCAGTATCAGACCTGAGTTCTCCCTGCCAGATGACCTCTGGCCGATTGACATTGACGAGGGCCAGATAAATCAGGTCCTGACCAATCTCATAATCAATTCCGAGGATGCCATGCCTCAGGGCGGGACAATTCAGGTCAGTGCGCGGAACCTATCTTCCAAGGAAGCCCGCAGCTTGAGGCTCTCACCCGGGAAATACATTGGCATCGATATTTCCGACCATGGTGTCGGCATACTGCCCGAACACCTCAACCGGATATTCGAGCCCTATTTTACCACCAAACAAAAAGGTAGTGGTCTGGGACTGGCGACAGTCTATTCCATCATTCGGAACCACGATGCCTATATTACGGTAGAATCAGAGGTTGGCACCGGAACAACCTTCCACATCTATTTACCCGCTTCCAGTAAACCAGTCACCGGAAGCGAAGAAATGCCTGCCGATACCCCAATTACCGGCCGGGGCAAAATACTGGTCATGGATGATGAAGATATCATCAGGGATTTTCTGTACCATGAACTCACGGACATCGGATATGACGTGAAGGTCACCAGCAACGGCACCGAAGCTGTCGAACAATACCGGAAGGCTAAAACCAGGGGAAAGCCTTTCCAGGCGGTAATTCTGGATTTAACGGTAAGCGGGGCAATGGGTGGCAAGGAAGCTATAAAGCAGTTGCAAGAAATTGACCCGAAGGTAAAGGCAATCGTCTCCAGCGGCTACGCCAACGACCCGATAATGGCCAATTATAAAAAGTACGGCTTCCGTACCGTGGTCACCAAGCCCTATCGCGTCGGTGAACTGGAAAAAGCACTACAGAAAGTTTTAAAACCACAGAAATAGCATGATATAAAATATCCGGATAGGGCAGTCTGCCACAATTGCTTCTCAGGTAGGGCTGACACAGATGGCACGGCTATCTCTTGATAACCTAACGGCCAAACGAGTTTTCTATCGGTGTGCTGATGTACTTCGCCACCACTTTGCGGAAATGATACCCGTAGACGCTCAGGCTGATTGACACCGGCAGTTTGTGCGGGTACTTCATTAACGTCAGCAGGAAAAGTCGCCAGTAGTATTTCCTTCCTTTTTCCTTGAAGCCCAGAAACCAGGTGGATTTCAGAAACGCCACCAGCTGATAGAAATGGAGCTTTTTCCTCTTCCTGATAATTGGCCGGTACTCTTTCAGGAATGCCTTGACCCGTTCGTAGTACTGCTTCGGTGAATAAATTGTGTCCAGAATGTGTTTATAGCCATTGATAAGCATGGTGGAGTTCATTTTGGGGATGAAATTGAGGGCAAGGTCGTTATTGTCACCGGTAAATGCCCGGAGTAAACGGTTTTCTTTCTTGAGTCGTTTGTACAGCCGGGTACCGGGCGGGGCATTGAGCAGGCCCACCATCGCCGTGACGATGCCGCTCTTCTGAATGAAATTTATCTGGCTTTTGAAAATGGAATGCGGGTCGCTGTCAAAGCCAACAATAAAGCCCCCCTGCACTTCCAGACCGCAATTCTGTATCTTTTTCACCGAGGCCACGAGGTCGCGATTCCGGTTCTGCGCTTTATTGCACTCCACGAGGCTTTCCTCATTTGGCGTCTCAATACCGACGAATACGCAGTTGAAACCGGCTTCCACCATCATCCCCATCAGTTTTTCATCATCTGCCAGATTGATTGAGGCCTCCGTGGACAGGGTAAAGGGATACTTCTTGGCCTTCTGCCACTCGATTACTGCCGGAAGTATCTCCTCCTTCAGCTTTCTCTTGTTGCCGATGAAATTGTCATCGACGACAAACACTCCGGAACGCCAGCCGTGATTATACAGCGCCTCCAGCTCCGCAATTACCTGTTCTTGACTCTTCGTCCTTGGCCTATGTCCGTTCAGTATAATGATGTCGCAGAACTCACAGTTGAACGGGCAGCCTCGGGAATACTGGAGGCTCATGGACGAATACTGCTTCTGGTTGATGAGCGACCATTGCGGCACGGGCGTTTTCCAGATGCCCGGTCGGGCTTTTGACAGGTAAACACGCTGCGGGTTTCCCTTCTCTACATCTTTGAGGAATTGCGGCAGGGTCACCTCAGCTTCGCCGAGCACCAGGTGGTCCACCTCCCTGAATTCCCGGTAGCCGGTGGTAAAGAGAGGGCCGCCAGCCACCGTCCTGGTCCCCAGAATAAGGCAGCGATTGATTACCTCTTTAGCCGAATCACGCTGCACCACCATAGCACTGATAAAGGCAAAATCAGCCCACCGGATGTCTTCGTCGGTGAGCGGGCTCACATTCATATCGACCAGTTTTTTCTCCCAGTCTTCGGGGAGCATGGCCGCCACCGTTAAAAGGCCCAGCGGCGGGAAGGACGCTTTTTTGGAGATAAATTTAAGAGCGTGCCGGAAGCTCCAGAAGGTATCGGGATATTGTGGATAGACGAGCAATATCTTCATAAAGACGGACAACCACCCTGTACTAGTATTGGATTTATCTCCATTATACCAGCTTCAGGCCAGAATGTAACGCCCGCGTATTCTGCCAGCATAATATCTAGTAGTACACCATCACCCCTCTCCCCTCCAGTTGACGAATGCCAGCCATGTCATCGGAACTCTCAGAGAGGTCGAGAGCGTTTCCTTTCAGGTCCAGCTGGTCGCCTTTGCCCAAGCCGCTATTTTCCAGCAGCGGCGCAATATCGCTGATTTGATTCCGGTCCAAGCTTAAGCGCTCCAGGTTAACCAGCGGGGCCAGTGGCGAAACATCCTTTATCTCATTGGCGGAAAGATAGAGGAGGTGCAAACCGATGAGCGGTGCCAAGGGGGTGATATCGCTGATTTTATTGCCGCCAAGCCTGAGGTCTTCCATGGCAGTCAATGATGACAGGGCGGATGTTTCGGCTATCTGGTTAGTGGATAAGTCCAGTATTTTCAGGTTGGTGAGCGAGGTCAAAGCAGAGACGTCTCTCAGTGCGTTACTGTTGAGGTCGAGCAGATGGAGACTGGTCAGGGCAGACAGGGAAGAAATATCACCGATAAAGTTGGCAGCGAGGTGTAGCTCAACGAGGTTTGATAGCCCGGCCAGCGGTGAGAGCTCGCGTATCTTGTTGGCCGAAAGGTAGAGCGTGGCCAGATTGTCCAGTGAGGCCAGCGGGGCAACATCCCCTATCAGGTTGCCGCCAAGTCTCAGGGCTTCCAGGGCGGTGAGCGATGATAGTGGTGCGGCATCGCTTATCTTATTGCCATCCAGTTCCAGTTCCCGGAGAGCGGTTAGTGACGATAATGGAGAAACCTCGCTGATTTCATTTGTGGAAAGGGAGAGAAAGGTCAGGCCGGTCAGCGACCCCAGCGCTGAGAGGTCGCCTATCTGATTAAAAGACAGATCAAGCCGGGTCAGGTTGCTGAGTGATGCTAGAGGGGATACATCGTTTATCTCATTGTATGACAGGTTCAGGGTGGTCACGTTGACCAGTGAGCCAAGCAGTGAGACATCAGCGACCTTATTGTGGGACAGGTCAAGAGAGGTCAAATTAACCAGCGAGGCCAGTGGAGAAAGGTCAACCAGCTGGTTGTAAGCCAGGTCCAGCTGGCTCAGATTGGGACAATGCACGATGCCGGATAAGTCGGCAATGTTAGCGTAATTGGCCGTTAGCGCGGTGAGCCCGGCCAGTTCCTCCGCAGATATCGGTTCCGCCGGCGGCTTTCCCAGAGCGGCGCGCAGCGCCGTCTCCAGGTTCCGGTCGGTGATTACCACCGTTTCCGGTGCGGCGGCTGGGGTAGTCGTGCACGCCGGCACCAGAATAATAATCAGCCCTAATATGAGCAGATACCGCCATCTCTTTTTAAGCACCTGATTCTCCAACCATACCACCTTGATAGCTACCCTGTAGCATTATAACACGTGCCCGGAATCGGCTGTTTCCTGCCCGCCCTTTAACGATTTTAGATACCAAGTATTGACAAATTGAAAAAGTAAGTTATAATTCTAAACACACCCTAACAAATCACCCATAGTAAATGTAGACTCAGGCAAACAAAAATGTGGGCAAAATATTTAGGGGTACCGGTACCGCACCAGGAAAGTGATGGCTGGCGCCCTTATAATCTTGCCCGTAATCGGCTATTTCATCACTATCGAGAGGCCGTATCTTTTAAGTGAGGATACGGCTTTTTCACTTTAGCTGACTATAAAGGGGGTGGTAACATTTAAACGAAAATATGACAAAGGCTGGGTTCATTACGTTTAAAGGAGGAAAAATGAAAAAAGGACGGATAGTTACTTTAGTTTTGCTAATAGCACTGGTGGGCGGATTAATTGCCGCCTGTGCTGCCCCAGAGCCCACTCCTGCTCCAGCACCAGCTCCAGCACCAACTCCGGCACCGGCACCAACTCCGGCTCCGGCACCAGCACCAGCTCCAGCTCCAGCGCCCGCACCAGCTCCAGCCCCGGCAGCACCCGCCGAAGTGGTGAAATGGGTGCAGGTAGCACAGTGGAGCGACCCCATGCACAACATGCAGTGGCTTTACAAGCGCAACGAAATGCTTGAGGCAGCCACCAACGGCCGCTTTATCATTGAGTCTCACCCGACTGGTGCCATTATGCACGGCAAAGAGGCCTTTGATGCCACCAATGAGGGCACCATTGACGCGCTTAACTCCACCATGCACACCTGGATTGGTAAAATACCCGCCTCCCCGCTGTTCTCCGCGCGTCCACTGGGATTTACCTCTTTGCAAATGGTGGCCTGGCTGGAACACGGTGGCGGATTAGAGTACATGTACGAGGTGCTTGAGCCCTTCAACTTCGGCTACACCGGCTATACCTATGTCACCACCCCGGAAGACCTCTGCTGGTCCAATGTCAGAATGGACACACTGGAAGACTGGAAAGGGGTAAAATTCCGCACCAAGGGTTTCTGGGCCGATGTTCTATCTGACCCCAGGGTTGGCGCTTCGGTGACCACCATCGCCGGTGCCGAACTTTATGCGGCCGGGGAGAAGGGCATCCTGGACGCCTGGGAGTATTCCAATGCGGCCACCGATATCGCCCTCGGCTTCTACGAAATCTGTAAGTACGTCTATGTTCCGGGAATACACCAGCCGGCCACGGTACAGTGGGAGGCGGTCAACGCCGATTCGTGGGCAGCACTGCCTGACGACCTTAAAATAATATACGATGCCGTCAACCACGCCATCGCTCCCCTGGCATACACCGACCTGGTGATTGAAGACGCCAAGGCTTTCGTGGAGTTTGCGGCCATGCCGGACCTAGAGATTGTTACGATGCCGGATAAGCTGCAAGGGCAGTTCTTTGAGGTAGCCGATGACCTCTACAAGAAGACGTGCGCCGAAGACCCGTTCTTCGCCAAGGTGTACCAGAGTCAGCTGGACTTCCTGGACACGTGGAAGCTCTTTGAGCAGTACCAGTCGCCCAAATTCTAGCTGAATTTTGTCCGGACACTCACCCCCACCAGACACCGGTTTATGGGGGTGGGGGTGAGTGACTACTTAAACAGGATGGTTGGCTATGACTGCTTTGGACCGCTTTTTAAGTGGAATTGACTTCATCTGTACATGGGCGGGGAAGCTCGCTGCTTTCCTGGTGATACCTCTCATCCTGGCCGTCGTTTATGAAGTTACCTCACGGTATGGATTTGATAGGCCAACGATATGGGCATTTGAGATAGAGCGGATGGTGGGTGGCACCCTCTTTGTCATGGGCTTTTCCTGGGTGCTCATTCAGAAAGCTCATGTCAGGGTGGACCTCTTCTACCAGCGTATGTCACCCCGTGGCCAGGCGATACTCGACGCTGTCCTCTACCTGCTCCTGGTTTTTCCGCTGTGGCTCTGGGTCATGCCGCAATTGATTGAGTGGACCCAGAACTCGTGGGCAATTCACGAGCGCAGCTCGGACAGCGCCTGGAGGAACATTATCTATCCCTTCAAAACGGTGGCCCCGGTAGCCATTTCTCTGCTGTTACTCGGGCTGGTGGCCACATTTATTCGTGACGTAAGAACTATCTTCAGGGGGAAGTGATGCCAGACTTAGAGATAAGCCCAATGATGGTTACCATCCTCATGCTTGGAATACTGGCTGTGGGGATATTCTCCGGCTTTCCCCTGGCCTTTATATTGGCTGGAGTGGGCTTCGTCTTCGGCCTTCTCTTCATGCCAGAAGGCCGGATTTTCGGCATGGCTATTATGCAAACCTACAAGACGATGACCAATTATGTTATCCTGGCAGCCCCCCTGTTCGTCTTTATGGGCACGATGCTGGGACATTCCGGGGTTTCTGAAAAACTCTTTGGCACCATGCACCTTATCATGGGGGGACTCAGAGGTGGCCTGGCCCTAGCCACTATATTTGTCGCCACCATTTTTGCCGCCTGCACTGGCATTATCGGTGCCTCAGTGGTCACCATGGGGATTATTGCTCTGCCCCCCATGCTGAACCGGGGTTACGACAAGTCTTTGGCCTGTGGTACCGTCTGTGCTGGCGGTACCCTGGGCATCCTTATTCCCCCCAGCATCATGATAGTCATTTATGGGCCTATGGCCGAGATTTCTGTGGGGAAGTTATTTGCCGGGGCTTTTGTTCCCGGCTTCATCCTTTCCATTTTATATATGAGTTATATCGCCATCAGGTGCTGGTTCAGGCCGCAAGATGGTCCTCCCCTGCCCGTGGAAGAGAGGCGAGCCGTGCCCACCAGCCAAAAAATTATGCGCATGTTATTCCAGATGGTCCCCCCGGTTCTCCTCATCCTCGGAGTGCTGGGCACCATCTTCGCCGGGATAGCCACACCAACTGAAGCAGCCGGTGCCGGTGCCTTTATCGCCACCATGCTGGCTGTTATCTACCGCCGATTCAACTGGCCAGTTCTCAAGAGTACGGTGTATGAAACGATGAGGATAACCGGCTTCATAATGCTGCTGGTGATAGGGGCGAGTATCTTTACCAGCGTTTTCACCTACCTTGGGGGTGGTAAATTCGCCACCCAGGTTCTGGCGGCGGTACCCGGAGGCAAATGGGGCTCTTTCGCCGTGATGATGTTCATCGTTTTTATTCTGGGTATGCTCATCGAGTGGATTGGCTCCATATTCATCGTCGTCCCGCTGTTCACTCCAGTGGCGGCGGCACTTGGCTTTAATGACCTCTGGTTTGCCATCGCCGTCTGCGTCTGTTACCAGACCGGATTTTTAAGTCCGCCTAACGCCCATGCCATCTTTTATCTCAAGGGCGTGGCACCACCAGAAGTGGTCGTAGGGGATATAATCAGAGGTGTCTGGCCTTTTATTGGACTAATACTAATCGGATTGACTATAATTACATTGTTCCCAGAACTGGTGCTCTGGCTACCGAGTATCATCGTGGGATAATTCACTGTCTCAAGGAGGTTTGATTCATGAAAATTGACCCTGAACTGTGTATTGCCTGCGAGGCCTGCCTGCCCAACTGCCCGAAGGCAGCCATCAGCATGAAGGACGACGTGGCCGCCATCGAGGAGGACGAGTGCGTGGACTGCTCCGTCTGCCTCAAGTCCGGATGTTGCCCCGTAGACGCCTTCGTCTTCGAGCCGGCCCCCTGGCCACGCTCCGTGCGCACCACCTTCTCCGACCCCAGAACCGAGCACAAGGAGACCAAAATCGCCGGGCGCGG
>DAOUMS010000013.1:0-47085 GCA_034409565.1 Dehalococcoidales bacterium | reverse complement strand
TAAAGACGTTTATGGATGGTTGGCTGGTTTACTACAACTTCTTAAGACCACACATGTCCCTAGATGGCAATAGACCAGCGGAAGAGGCGGGACTGAAGTATGACGGCAAATGCTGGGCTGATATAGTCGGCATTGAGAAACAGCCTATTGTTGAAATCCTAGAGCCACAGCCAGTTGAGGAAAGTAGTGCCTAATGCTTGCTACGGGAAGTTACAAGAACCCGCTTTACCGTAATGATTGACAAATAATTACTTATGATAAAATAATTAATAAATGGATGAGTTTGAACTGAAAACAATGGAGTGTGCAAGGTGTGGTTATGTTTGGTACCCAAGACAACCTACTATACCAAAGCGGTGTCCTGGATGTAAGAATAATTATTGGAACAAACCACGTAAATATAAGCTGAAAAATCCTCGTGGAGGAGTAGCAGTACTTATATCACAATTTTGCCCTGTATGCGGTGATAAATTTGACTCATATTTAAAATTAGCGAGACATATGGTTCTAAAGGATAGACGATCTGGTGATCATCAGCAGTGGCTTCAAGATTTCTTGACTAAAGAGTTTCCTGACTATGCGTTTAGACATGACAAGGATATCGCAAACGCCCTACGAAAATATTGGAAAAAATACCAATCGTGGTAGTTTTAAATAGATCTAAGAAAACGTGTGATAAACTTTACTAAACTCTACTATCTGGATAATTGAACCGAAAGCATTTCGCAACAAGCTGAATAGTTTTGAGCAAAAAGAGAGCCCCCCGTTACGGGGGGCTCTCGGAGTTACGGAGTGTTACCGTACCTTATACCGGTCGTCTCGTCCTCATGATGAGCACGATGAGCGCGATTACCAGTACGGCACCAATGATGATGATGGCGTAAATCGCCCAGGTTGGTACCGGTGGCGTCGGCTCCGGTGCGGATGGAATGACGATTTCCGGTGCCGGTTGCGGTGCCGGAAGCACGATTTCCGGTGGTTGCAGAGTGATGGCCGGTGCCGGTGGCACCTCGATTACCGGGGCTGGTGCCTGCTCAACAACTACCGGTGCCACTGCTTCAGGCAGAGAGCCGGTGGTGAAGCTGCGGACCTCGGAGTAATTGCTGCGTACTGGTCCGGCAGCGTCAACCCTGACTCTCCAGTAGTAGGTGGTATCTTCCATGAAGTTGATGGCGGCGGAAGAAGTAGCAGCGCCGGGGCCAACAATCTGGCTGATGATATCACCTTCATCCCAGCTTCCGGATGACTTCGGCACTGCCAGGGACAGCACGTCCTCGTCGAAGCCGCTGTCAGTGGCAATCTCGAAGTCGAACTCGGTCACCTTGTCCGACGGGCTCTCCCAGGTGAAGATTATCTGTTCCGATTCACCACTTACGCGGTTAAACGGAACCTGTTTGTTGTCGGCGGGTGAAATCACGGTGACCGACTTGACCGCCAGGCTGTCCTTGTAGCTGAAGAGGTAAGGACCGATGATATCAACGGACCACAGCTTGGTGACATCGCCGTCTGCGCTTAGAACCAGGGATTTGGGCGCAGCTTCGAAGCGTTCACCAGCACTGGCGACAGAGCTCCAGGTGGGGTCGTCTGAGGTCGGGGTCAGCGTGCGCATCAGCAAGCTGGCGTTGCCGCTAACGTTGCTTGACACCGCGTAGAGCACGCCCTCAAACAGACCGATACCGGTAACATTGTAGCCTGCCGGGATATCATCTTCAGCGGTGATGGCATCCCACTCATCGTCCTCGCCAAGCTCCCACTGGTAGATGTAAGAGTCAGTGTCGTTGGCGCTGGCGATGACCATGTCACCATCGGCCAGACCCGTCGCCGTTACCTGGACCATGCCACCGATGTCGTCGTCGAGCTTGCTCCAGCTGACGTTGCCGTCAGTTGAGTAAGCCACGTAGCCATCGGAGCTGCCGGCAACCAGCAGGTCCTCGCCAATGCTGGCAATCATGCTGCTGCCGCCACTGAGCTTGGACGACTTCTTGGCATCCCAGACGAAGCCACGGTTGGTTGACTTGGAGACGTAGCCGCTGCTGGTGAGAACGTAGACGGTGTCACCATCGGTCTCCACCGCCATGTCGGTGACTCCCGTTGATTCCTTGTAGACACGGGTGTGCCACTTCTCCTGACCACCGTCCGAGCTGAAGTAGATGTCAGTACCGCCACCATCGGCCAGGTAAATGACATCGGGGTCATCAGGAGCTATGCGGATGATGAAGTCGTCGTCACCGGCTTTGTTGTAGATCCTCTCCCACCTCTCCTCGTAGGACCACACGCTCAAACCATTACCCGATGAGTTACAGCTTACCAGGTAGACCTTTTCACCATCGGGAGTGGCGGCGACGTCACTCAGAGTGGTGAGCGTGGTGTCGATAAGGCTGAGGTCGTTGAAGGTCTTGCCGTTGTCCTCGGAGTAGGAGAAGGCACTCTCAGGACCCGAGGTACCGGCCACCACCGTGGACCCGGCAATGCCGACCACAACCAGGTTTTCACCGCCCGGCTCCTTGGAACCGGTGGAGCTGCTGACGGATGGTGAGTCGTCCAGCGCGTCGGTGCTGCGGTAGATGGTAATCTCTGAGTAGTGACCGGCAACGAGCAGCGACCCGTCAAAGGCGATGCTGTAAATCGCTTCCTCGTCCTTGAGCACTTCGACGTCGGTGTCATCGAGGCGCATGATGCCCTCCGATTCCATGTCTGAAGTACCATTGAGGGCCAAGCCGACGAAGGCGATGCGCATGGCGTCATCACTGCCCAGGTAATCCGGTGCCATGGCAAGGGCAGCCGCTTCGATGCTGGTTAGTGTTTCCGATGACTGCTGCAGGTTTTTCGGGAAATCGACGAAGGCGCCGGAGTTCCAGGTGTTGGTGTTGAAGCTGTACATGGAGAAGTTGACCTCGTCAGCGGAGGCGTCAAAGGTTACCGCTACCATCGCCTGGTCCGAGTAGAAGTTGGGCGAGAAGGCGACGGCTGCGCATACGTCATCGTCCACTGCAGTGTCTGTGCCACCCATGTCAGCTTCGGCGTCTTCCCACTGGGCACCAACCGCGCCGATTTCGTAGTACCACATCTCGGCATCAGCGCCGCCGTCATCACCGACAACAGCCACGAAGTGGTTCCCGCCTTTCTCCACGGAAATGGCGAGGTCCCAGACGTCATCAATGGTGGAGCCGCTGTCAATTTGTCCCAGGGTATCCCAGTTGGCGCCGGCATCATCACTGATGAAAACCGTGGCATTGTCCGCCGCGACCGCGAGGTAGTTGGGGTCATCCGGGGTGACGGAAATGAAGTCAACGTTAAGATAAACGTTGGGTGTGCCGGTATCGACAACCGTGATGCTGCTCCAGCTCTCGCCGCCGTTGGTTGACCGGTAGATAGTGTCTGAGCCAATCGCGGCGTAGATGACGCTCCCGTCACCCGAAACGGCCAGGTCGACAACGTCATCCCCGGCGGTGTCTACGAATTCATCGGGGAGGTCTTCGTCGCCCCAGGACAGGGTGCCGGCAGAGACTGGTGCCGCTGAGAGTAACAGGCTGGCCGCCAAAACCAGGGTCAGCCCTATACCCCATATTCTGATTAATTTCTTTTTCATCGACCTTAATTTTTCCTCCTTGTGTCGATATACCTATATCTCCACAAAAAGACATTTATCCATAATGCCTTTATTTTATGGAGACAAAGCTTTCTTGGGGTCCGTTTTTCGAGTTCAAAACCTCGTTTCCCTCGCGGGTCCTGCCATTACATCACCTCCTTTTGTTACAAATATCATCACTACTATAAACAGAAAAAATATGTTTGTCAATACTTTCTGGTAAAAATTTTACATAAATCAATTAGAGTAGGCTTCATTCCGGCCTGCTTTTACCGCAGCAGTTCTGGTAATTTAGTCATCATGACCGTTTTTTGCCCGGCGGTGGTCATATCCCGCAGCGAGGCAGTGCCGGCTTTTAATTCTTCCTCCCCTATTATAACGGTATAATGTGCCCCCAGGTTATTGGCCTGTCTGAGCTGCGCCTTGAGGCTGCGGTTGCCCGTGGCCATGATGACACCGATGTCTTTCTGCCTCAGATGAGATGCCAGCCTGACCGTCTCATTCCTGGCGGCCTCACCCTGGTGGGCAAGGAATACCAGCGGCTGGGGGAGGGGTGAAGCGGACACGGACTGTGCCTTTAAATTGGCTATTATCCGCTCCATGCCGATGGCAAAGCCGATGGCTGGCGTGGGCCGGCCGCCCAGTTCCTCAATCAGGTCATCGTATCTCCCTCCACCGCAGATGGTGCTCTGGGCGCCCCCGTTTTCAGGCTGAATTTCAAAGACGGTTCTGGTGTAGTAATCCAGTCCGCGAACCAGGCGGTGGTTGAGGGTGAACGGAATCTGCAGCCGGTCGAGATAGGCCGTGAGCCGGTCAAAATGTTGCTGGCACTGAGGGCAGAGGTGGTCAGTGCTCCGGGGTGCCCGGTCAGCCGCATCCTGGCAGGAAGGCTGCTTGCAGTCGAGCAGTCGGAGCAGGTTGCGTTTCAGCCTTTTCCGGCAGTCGCTGCACAGCACCGCCGTATGGCTGGCATAGTAATCACGTAAGACGCTGAGGTAGCCTGGCCGGCACTGCCGGCAGCCGATGCTGTTCAACTGCAGGGTAAGGTGCTTCAGGCCAAGCGACCGTAAAAACTGCCAGGCGAGCTCAATGTTTTCCGCATCAATGGATGGGTCGTCGTCACCGATGGCCTCGCAGCCGAACTGGTAGTGCTGGCGGTATCTGCCTGCCTGAGGCCTCTCATATCGGAAAATAGGGGCCAGGTAGTAGAGCTTGACCGGCTGTGGCCGGCTGTGAAAGCCGTGCTCCAGATAAGCGCGGCATACCGGCGCCGTGCCCTCCGGGCGCAGCGTTATCTGGTTGCCACCTTTATCGGTGAAGGAGTACATCTCCTTTTCCACGATGTCGGTTCCCGTGCCCACGCTACGCGTGAAGAGAGAGGTATCCTCAAACGCCGGGGAATCAATCCGCTCGTAGCCGTAGAGCTGGCAGATACGGGCTGCCTTCTGCTCGATGTAGCGCCAGTAGGCCTGTTCCTCTGGCAGAATGTCGGTTGTTCCCCTCGGTACCCGATACAGTTTCATTTACCGGCTTTCTTATGAAGCTTTGTGGAAATACCACTTGTAAAGGAGTTGCATGTCATTTGGGAAGATGCCCAGACGGTCGCCATCACTCACCTTTCTTCCCAGCGCCGAATATTCACCATTCAGAAAGATATTATTGCCCAGCTCCTCAAGCGGTATGCCAATGCGCTGCGCAATGCTTTCAATATTGTCCCCTGTTTTGACGGGGACATTGATAACGGAATCCTGGGAAGGGGCCTGGTTACTGGTAAAGCGGCGCAGTTTACCGTAAAGGTGCACTTCAATCATCAATTATCCTCCACCGATGAGCGGAAAGATGCCTACCCTGTCCTCATCCTGGAGGAGGTAGTTCTCCTTTTGCCACTTGCCGTTTACCATGAGCACGCCTATTTCCTGCCGGGGAATTTTGAGTTTGTCCACCAGGTCACCGAGACTAGTATTGTTGTTCAGTTCAAAGGTAAAGGCATCGCTGTCTCCGGTATCGGGGTGATACCTGCGCAGGCTCGCGAAAAGTCTCACCTCAACTTTGTTCATGGCTGATTCCTCTTCCTTAATGATACGTTTAATTATACCGTATTTTGACGGCATGAAGAAAGCCCCCTCCGCACCGACGGCGAAGGGGGCTCGCGGTCAGGTATAAATGCCTATGTATCAGGGATGGTGGACTTTGTCCAGTACCTTATCGGGCACGTCATAGACCACATTATGCGGTGGCAGCTTCTCATACTGCATGAACTCCGGAACGCGGTCGTCAACATTGGTAAAGCCAGCAGCTTCATTGAAGGCGCGTTCCATCTTGACGATATCGCTGCCAATCCGGGCAACATCGTCAACTGCCCAGTTGGTGCCGAGCACGCCGTTGCACTCCTCTACCATGCCCTCGAGGCCGGAGGGTATGTCAAGTATGGCGAAGGAGATGAACAGGCAGTGGCCGGTGGAATCGAGGAAGGCAGTAACATACTGGAAAGACCGTGAAGAATCCGCTTTCTCCATGCCCTTGCTTGCCGGGTCTAACTTACCGCTAACCCCCAGTATCTCTGGGGAAATGGTGTAGCCGGAGGTGTGGTCGGCGCCCATGGTTGAGGTGGCGTAGGTCACACCAATGCCCTTGATTGCTCTGGGCTCATAGGCGGGCATGGACTGTCTCTTGACCGTCGGGCAGCGGACAACGCCGAAGGTGTCAGCGGTGAGCGCAGTACCGCCACCGAGGATATGGCCCAGCGGGGTGCCCTTGCCAATCTCATGCATCAGTTCGATGGCCTTCTTGCCATCGCCAAACTTGGCTAGGCCGGCGTCCATGGCCACGGCGATGGTAGTACCAGCCTCAATGGTGTCCAGTCCGTAGTCATTGCACAGGCGAACCAGTTCACCAGTGACATCTAAATCGTCAATGCCGCAGTTCGCACCGAGCGACCAGACCGATTCGTATTCTTGGCAGGAGACGAGTTCAGTACCATCCGGCTTCGGGTAAACGTTGGAGCACTGGATGATGCAGCCCGGACTGCACCGGTGACCGACCATGCCGACGCCGCCGCGCTTCTCGCAGGTCTCCTTGATCATCTCACCGGAAATCTTGGCGGCACCTTCAAAGCGGCCGCTGCTGAAGTTGCGGGTGGGGAAGGCACCGGCTTCATTGATGACGTTGACCAGTGCCGCAGTGCCATAGGTGTTCAGCGTGCCACCGGGCTTGGTGATGTCATGCTGGCGCAGGGCATCGGTCAGCTTCTTGCGTCCGGAATTGAACGCCTCCTTATTGGCCAGCGACACATTAGCACCATCGGCATCATCAACGACAATGGCCTTGAGCCCTTTACTGCCCATCACCGCCCCGATGCCACCGCGGCCGGCATAGCGGCTGGGACGGTTCTCGGGGTCATTGACACACACCCCGGCCATTGACATCAGCATTTCCCCGGCGGCGCCAATGCTGATGATGCCCACCTTGTTGCCAAACTTCTTGAGCATCTTGGGGTAGACTTCATAAAGGCCCTTGCCGAGCCACTCCGCAGCCGTCGGCATAAGTTCGGCGCCTTTCTTATCGACCTTGAGCACCCAGAACTTTCCCTTTTCCTTGGGCTGCCCCTCGACGATAATGGCCTTTATACCGATGCGGGCAAGCTTGTCGGCAGCAATACCACCGGAGTTTGTTTCCTTGATGGTTCCCGTCAGGGGAGATTTGGCACCAACCGAAAGGCGTCCAGCGGTTGGGGCACCGCTGGCGGTGACAATGCCCGGGGCAAAAGTAACCTTATTATTTGGCCCCAGGGGATGGCAGGTGGCTGGCACTTCATCACAGGTAATGGCGGAGGTCAACCAGCGCCCACCCATCAATCGATATTTGCTGGGCACGTCCTCGAGTTTAGCAGTCAGGTTAGACATGTTGACACGAAGAAATTTGCTCATCTTTGGGTTACCTCCTCGTCAAAATGTACTAAAGTATAGCATAATTTTACACCCTGTCAATAATTGATTGCGGTCAATATTATAATGATTTACAGATAAAGCTGCCTTGGGCTATACTTAGGATAGAACCCGTACTACCGTCAGGACAGGAGGCATTCCACCACCTTGGCTGTTGTTGGGGTGACCAGTTTCAGTCAGCTGAAGAAGAAGGCGGAGACATATCTTCCGGCAGAGAAGATTGCCGTCGTCGATGAGGCGTATCGGTTTGCCACCGAGGCGCATCAGGGACAGGTGCGGTTATCGGGTGACCCTTATGTGGAGCACCCGGTGCAGACGGCAATGATACTTACCGAGTTCCAGTTTGATGCTGCGTCTCTGGCCGCGGCGCTGTTGCATGATGTGCCGGAGAACTGCGGCATCCCCGTGGAGAAGATACAGGAGAAATTCGGGCCGGAGATAGGCAAGCTGGTTGATGGGGTGACCAAACTCGGGCAGGTCTCGTGGCAGACCACGGGGACGGCGCCGCGTGAAGCTCAGGCAGAAAACCTGCGGAAGATGTTGGTCGCCATGGCGGAGGACCTCAGGGTGGTCTTTATCAAGTTGGCGGACAGGTTACACAATATGCGTACGCTGGACGCGCTGCCTCTGGAAAAGCAACGCAGCATTTCGCAGGAGACCCTGGAAATCTATACTCCGCTCGCCCACCGCCTGGGAATATGGGAGCTTAAATGGCAGCTGGAAGACCTGGCCTTTCAGTATCTGGAACCGGAAAAATTTCACCGCATCGCTACCCTGCTGGCCGCCCGCCGCGCGCAGCGGGAACACTTTATTGAGCAGGTAATCGACATTCTGAAGAAGGAGCTGGACAAAGCCGGCCTGAGAGCCGACCTGTCCGGCCGTCCCAAGCATATCTACAGTATTCATCAGAAAATGCAGCGGGGTCGCGACTTCAATGATATCTACGACCTGCTGGCGCTACGGGTAATGGTCGGCACGATACCCGACTGCTACAGCGTGGTGGGCATCATCCACAGTCTGTGGCACCCGATACCCGAGGAGTTTGATGATTATATCGCCAATCCGAAGCCAAACGGGTACCAGTCGCTGCACACGGCGGTCATGTGTTTCGGCACCACGCCCCTGGAAGTGCAGATAAGAACCCGTGAGATGAACTACAATGACGAGTACGGCGTGGCCGCGCACTGGCGTTACAAACAGGGGGGGAAGGCCGACCTGCACTTCGAGGAAAAAATCGGCTGGCTGCGTCAGCTAATCGAATGGCACCGTGAACTGAGCGGGTCAGAGGAGTTCCTGGAATCGGTCAAAACGGATATCTTCATTGACCAGGTCTTCGTCTACACACCAAAGGGGGATATCAAGGATCTGCCCAGAGGCTCCACACCGCTTGATTTTGCTTACCGGGTGCACACCGAACTAGGGCACCGCTGCATCGGTGCTAAGGTGAACGGGCGGCTGGTGTCGCTTGACTACGAGTTGAAAAACGGTGACGTGGTGGAGATTATGTCCACCAAGGGAGAGAAGGGGCCCAGCCTCGACTGGCTGAACCCTCATCTCGGTTTTGTCCGGACCTCCCACGCCCGGGAAAAGGTACGGCAGTGGTTCAAGAGACAGGAGAGGACGGAGAACATCGAGCGCGGCCGCCAGCTTCTGGAAAAGGAATTGAGGCATCTGGGAGTCATTATTGAGCGTGAGGAACTTGCCGCATTATGCAACTACAGCAATGTGGAAGATTTCCTGGCGGCGATTGGCTACGGGGGGATTTCCACGCATCAGATTGCCATAAAGCTGGCGGCGCAGCAGGAGGCACCCAAAGTCATCCCGGAAGTGGCGCCGCGCAAGCCGGTACCCTCAACGGTACACGTGCTGGGTGTGGGCAATCTGGTCACTCATCTGGCCCAGTGCTGCCAACCGGTACCGGGTGATAAAATCATTGGCTACATCACGCGCAGCCGCGGCGTCACCATTCACCGCTCTGATTGTCATAATGTCCTGCATGAGGACGAGCAGGACAGGCTGGTGCCGGTGGAGTGGGGGCAGGCAGATTCACTGTATCCGGTCAACATTCAGATTGAGGCCTGGGACCGGGTGGGGCTGATGCGAGATATCACCATCGTGGTGGCCGAAGAGAAGGTAAATATCACCTCGCTGGCTTTGCATAATCGCGATGAGGGTACCGTAACCATGAGCTTTACCATGGAGACGCAGGGACTGGCCCAGTTAAGCCGGCTCCTGAAAAAAATTGAATCGGTCAAGGGCGTGATGCGTATCGTCCGCATCGGGGATGAGGCGTCGGCGGGCACGGGCGATAAAACTTGACTTGCGCCTTTAATTAAGCATAATATGTAATTTCGGGTAGTCTTATTTGAGGGGGTTGATATTGCCACAAAGTAAGCAAGTGCGGAACGAGGAGAGGCGACAGATGAGAAACCGCGCCGTTCGCAGTCGGGCCAAGACCTTCATTACCAGGGCGGAGAAGCTTGTTTTTGCCGGCGAGATGGAGTCAGCCCAGGCGGCGGTGGCGGAGTCGATAAACGCTCTGGACAGGGCGGCGGAGAGGGGGGTCATCCATCCCAACAATGCCGCTCGCCGCAAGTCACGGTTGATGAAGAAACTGAATCAGGCTCAGGCGCAGGCTTCAGCGGCGGAAGTCGTTGCGGAAGAAGTGGCGGGGGCGGAGGAGGCGGAAGAGAAGAAAGAGGCGACGGAGAAGAAACCGAAGGCAGAGAAGAAAAAGAAGAGCAAATAGGCCGCTTATGGCTCTCCCATAATCTGTAGCAAGACCTGCCTTGACCTCGGCCGATTATCAAAGTCCACCACCACGAGCTGTTGCCACGTTCCCAGGTCAAATTTTTTATTATTGAAGGGGACAACCAGCGACGCTCCCAGCAGCGAGGCGCGGACGTGGGAATAACCGTTTCCCTCTCCCCAGGCGCGGTCATGCCGGTATTCCATATTTTTCGGGACAACCCGTTCCCACATGGCCTTAAAATCGGCGATAAGACCGGGCTCATTCTCAATGGTGGTCACCCCGGCTGTGGAGCCGGTGATAAATACCGTAACCACCCCGTCTTTCACTCCTGTTTCGGACAGCCGCTGCTGTACCTGTGCCGTGATGTCTATGATGTCGCATTCACCTTTTGTCTGCAGGCTGATATTCTTGGTGATGACCATGATGCACCTCCTGAGTAAATTATAGGAAAATAAGGAGCCATAAGAAAGTGAGGACGGCGCTTATAATCCCGGCACTGTTACCTCCGGCTCAGCCAAAGGATTGAAGCGCAGACGACAAGTGTGGCCATTATGGCCACGCTGCTTATGGTGAAGCTGGTATTGAAACCGAACTGGTCAACCAGGTAGCCCAGTAATGGTGTCAGTACCCCGGTACCTTCCAGGCTGCCGAAGAAGTAAAAGCCGAGCATGGTAGAGCGATTTTTAGCTGGAGCCTGGTCTACGATGTACGCTTGCGCCACGATAGTGCTGAAGGCGGTGACCGTACCGATTAAGACCAGCACGACCACAGTGCCGAATCCGTAAGGGATCACGTTGAGAAGGTAAATGACGATGCTGGCGGCAGCGCACGTGGCGATAATTATCGCCAGATGACCAAGCCGGTCCGAGAGATAACCGGCGAGCGGCCCCGCCCAGAAAGCCATGGCAAACACGAGGGACATAGCCGCCGCCGCGGTTTCCTTACTGGTGCCATAGGTGTCTACCAGGAAAAGCGGGAGGAAGGACGTGATGGCCATGGCCACCGCCATGGTTATGGCGTTCAGCGCAATCAGGGTTATCAGGCGGCGCATGAGGCCGGGGGCAGGTGGCGCCTCTGTGAGGGTGCTGGCCTCCCGGGCCACCGTTTTCTGAGCTGGCACGCGTCTGCCGAGCATGACATGGAGTACAATACCGATGCCGATGCTGGGAATGGCCATGGCGATAAAAGGGCCACGCCAGCCCCAGACAACCGCGAGGCCGGCGGCGACGAGCGGCGCCAGAAAGTAGCTGAAACTGCCGCCGACAAGGTGAAAGCCCAGGGCCCGGCCGCGGACTTTTGCCTCTATCACGGTCGATATCATGCTTGTGGCGGCGGGATGATAACCGCCCCCCGTCATGCCCATAAGTACCAGTCCAGCGATTAAAACGATATAATTTGGCGACATGCCAGCTAATAGACCGGTTATGCCCACGCCGACGACGCCAATGGTGAGTAGAATGCGTGACCCAAAGCGGTCGGCGAGCCATCCTGCTGGCAGTTGACAGACGCCATAGATAACACCAAAAGCCGATATGATGAATCCGGCGTGGGTGTAATCCAGGGCGAATTCGTCGCGGATGTAGGGCAGGAGTGGTACGGGCAGCGCGGTCACCAGGTGGTGGGAAAGGTGTGCCAGCGCGAACAGGGGCATCAGTCCACTTAAAAGAGAGCGCCAACTGAATCTACTGCTGATGGTGGGTTCCTTTCTGTGGTAAGAGACCGCGTTCTGGCCAATTGTTACTGTATATGATGTATCATAACACGAAAAAGGAAAATAATTCTCACTCTGGTACCCGTCTTGATGGTCGGTTTAGCTGGGGCAGAGGTTCAGCTCATCCCACAGAATTTCATCCAGTTCAAATATCGGGCCGTCTTTGCAGACCTGCTTCAGGCCGCTCTTTGTTTTCACGGTGCAGCCGTAGCAGACGCCCACTCCGCAGCCCATCCGCACCTCAAGGGAAATCTGCACCGGCCTGCCTTCGAGGTTCAGTTCACTCTGTCTCTTGAACATATCGCGGTACATGGGCATCGGCCCGCAGGCGAAGACCTGGTCGGCCTGTGCCACGAAGCGGGGCAGGAGGTTGGTTACCAGTCCCTTTTCCCCCACCGAGCCGTCCTCGGTAACCGCCACGGTTTCTATTTCCGGGGTAACGGGGTAGCGATTCCTGTCCACCGTGCCGTAGAGCAGCGTGACTTTATGGTTGTTTTCGATGGCATGGCGGGCGAGGAAATATAATGGTGCGATGCCGGTGCCGCCAGCCACCAGCAAAAGATTTCTGGTTCTGGAATCAATGATAAAGCCATTGCCCAGCGGCCCAAATATTGACACTGATGCCTCGGCTTCCTGACCGGCGAGCCAGGCAGTACCCCGCCCGCCTTCCCGCAGGGCGTAGAAAAGGGATATGCGGTCGCCATCTGCCTGGTGGATGCTGAAGGGGCGGGGCAGGGTGGTCTCCGGGCCACAGTGCGCCATGACGAACTGTCCCGGCTTTACCTCCCGGGCGATGTCAGGGCACTGCAACCAAATGAGCCAGCTGGACAGTATCCCCCGTGTGTGAACATGACTGTGGCCGGGCAGGACCTGGCGGTTTTCGATGACCTCGGCGTTGATTAATTTCATCTGGTTTCCTTTCTGCGGTATTCGGGGAGGGGCTGAACCAGGTATGTCTGGCTGGGACTGGAAAGCGCCTCCACCGCCGCCCGTACGGTATCCAGCGAGGTAAAGCAAGGCACCTGCTTCTCGGCGGCAGCCCGCCGGATGTAAAAGCCGTCGCGGAGCGAGGCGTCTCCGCCGGTGATGGTATTGACCACGCCGTTCACTGTGCCGTTCCGGATAACGTCCACCACGTTGGGGTGCCCCTCGCTCAGCTTTTTGGTAATCCTGGTGACGGGTAGACCGGCGGCCTCGAGCATGGCGGCGGTGCCCTCGGTGGCGTAGAGCATGTAGCCGAGCTCGGCCAGCTTCCTGATGGCGGGCAGCGCCTCCGGCTTGTCGCGGTCGGCGATGCTGAGCAGTATGGCGCCTTTTTGAGGTAGCATCATGCCCACGGCGAGCAGCGCCTTGGCCAGGGCGGCGTTGAAGTTGGCGTCAATGCCCATCACCTCGCCGGTGGACTTCATCTCCGGGCCGAGGTAGGTATCAACGCCGAGCAGCTTGGACATGGAGAAGACGGGTGCTTTTATTCCCGCCAGCGGCTGCTCTGGCCAGAGGCCAGTCTTGTATCCCTGCTCTTTGAGGCTAGTACCGAGCATGACCTTGGTGGCCACCTTCACCATGGGGACGCCGGTCACCTTGGAGAGGAAGGGGACAGTGCGGCTGGCGCGCGGGTTGACCTCCAGCACGTAGACCGATGCCCCCAGGCCTTCCCGACGGGGCACGGTGACGAACTGGACGTTCATCAGCCCTTTGATTTTTAAAGCCAGCCCGATGCGGACGGTATAGTCAATGATGGTATTTACTTCCTGTCGGGTCAGGTTAAGTCCCGGGTAGACCGCCATGGAGTCGCCACTGTGCACGCCGGCGCGCTCGATGTGCTCCATGATGCCGGGGATAAGAATTGTTTCCCCGTCGCCGATGGCATCAACCTCCGCCTCCTTGCCCTGCAGGTACTTGTCGATGAGGACGGGGTGGCCGGTATCGAGTTCCATGGCATAGCCCATGTAGCGGGAGAGCTCGGCGCCGTTATGGACAATCTCCATGGCCCGCCCGCCGAGCACATAGCTGGGGCGGACGAGCACCGGGTAGCCGATGACCCGGGCGGTGTTCATCGCCTCTTCCACCGAGGTCACCCCGGCGCCGGGCGGTTGGGGAATGCCCAGGTCGCTCAAAAAGTTCTCAAAGCGGCGGCGGTCTTCGGCCAGGTCAATGGCCTCGGCGCTGGAGCCGAGGAGAGGTAAACCGGCGCTGGCCAGGGGACTGGCCAGGTTGACGGCGGTCTGCCCGCCGAACTGCACTATTGATGGGGGCAGGCTGTTACCACCCCCCTCGTTCTCCAAAATATCGCGCACGCTCTCCTCGTCAAGGGCCTCGAAGTAGAGTCGGTCGCTGGTGTCAAAGTCGGTGGAGACCGTCTCCGGGTTGGAGTTGACCATGATGCTCTGGTAGCCGGCCTCCTGTAGTGCCCGGGCGGCGTGCACGCTGCAGTAGTCGAACTCAATGCCCTGCCCGATGCGTATGGGACCGCTGCCGATGACCACTGCCTTGTTCTTATGAGCTGCGATGGCCTCGTTCTCCGGCTCGTAGCTGCTGTAGAAGTAGGGGGTGGCGGCATCGAACTCGGCGGCGCAGGTGTCCACCATTTTATAGACTGGGCGAATGTTCCAGTCGTGGCGCAGCTGCCTGACCTGCTCGGGGAGGCGGTCGGCTAATGTGCCGAGCTGCTCGTCGGAGAAGCCGAGCCTTTTTGCCCGCCGCAGCAACTCCGGCGTTAAAGGCTGGGAGAGCAATTCCTTCTCCATATCGATAATGTTCTGGAGCTTGTCCAGGAACCAGAGGTCAATCTTCGTCCGTGCGGACAAATCCGCGGGCGGTGTCCCCCGCCGCAGCGCCGCCATGAGTGCCCAGAGCCGCAGGTCGTTGGGCCAGAGGGGGTAATGCTCGGTGCCGTCCTGCTTCGCCCAGTTCGGGTCTTCCCAGAGCAGCGAGCGCTTGCCGAACTCCAGCGAGCGCACCGCTTTCTGCAAGGCCGCCTCGAAGGTGCGGTCGATGGCCATGACCTCGCCGGTGGCCTTCATCTGCGTGCCGATGACCCGGTCGCCGGTGGCGAACTTGTCAAAAGGCCAGCGCGGTATCTTGACCACCACGTAGTCGAGCGCCGGCTCGAAGGAGGCCATGGTCTTGCCGGTGACGGCATTGGGTATCTCGTCGAGCCGCCTGCCCACGGCAATCTTGGCGGCGACGCGGGCGATGGGGTAGCCGGTGGCCTTGCTGGCCAGTGCCGAAGAGCGGCTGACGCGGGGGTTGACCTCGATGACGTAGTACTGCTGGCTTGCGGGGTCGAGGGCGAACTGGACGTTGCAGCCCCCCTCCACCCCCAGCGCCCGGATAATTTGAAGGCTGGCGGTGCGCAGCATCTGGTACTCTTTGTTGGTCAGCGTCTGGCTGGGGGCGCCCACGATGCTGTCGCCGGTGTGCACGCCCATGGGGTCGAGGTTCTCCATGTTGCAGACGGTGATGCAGGTGTTGGCGGCATCGCGCATCACCTCGTACTCGATTTCCTTCCAGCCGACTACCGACTGCTCGATGAGCACTTGGTGGATGGGGCTGGCGGCCAGCCCGCCGGTGGCTATCTGCTCAAGTTCTTCCCAGGTGTGGGCGAAGCCGCCCCCCGTCCCACCCAGCGTGTAGGCGGGGCGGACGACCACGGGCAGGCCGATTTCCCCCGCCGCCTTTCGTGCTTCGTCCAGAGTGTTCACCGTCCGGCTCGGCGGCACCGGCTGGCCGATGCTGAGCAGTAGCTGCTTGAAAAGCTCCCGGTCCTCGGCGTTGCGGATGGTCTGGATGGGTGTGCCGAGGCTTTTGACGTTGTACTTGTCCAGCACGCCGGCGTCGGCCAGGGCGACGGCTAAATTCAGGCCGGTCTGCCCGCCGAGCGTTGGCAACAGGCCGTCGGGCCGCTCGCGCTCGATGATGCGGGAAACGACCTCCACGGTGAGCGGCTCGATGTAAACGACGTCGGCGATGTCCTCGTCAGTCATGATGGTGGCCGGGTTGGAGTTGACCAGCACGGAGATGACGCCCTCCTCGCGCATGGCTTTGCAGGCCTGCGTGCCGGCGTAGTCAAACTCCGCCGCCTGCCCGATAATGATGGGCCCCGAGCCTATTATGAGGACTTTAGAGGGTTTTGTCATTTTAGACTCCACGTTAACTAAACCAACCTAAAAAGGTTCCCCATTTCCAAAGAGTTACTCCAAGCCAAGCGGTCATAATCAGCACATTTATGACGTGGGTAGCGGTAGAAGTATGTGGTCGAGGGGCAGTGCTCCTGTTTTGCAAATATTTATCTTGCAACTTCTTTAATTCATCATCTGACAGATTTTCTCTGTAATTAATCTTGCCCCTTTTAGGCCAATTATCGAGAAGGTAAAAATATATTCCTCGTTTCATTCCTAATTGATGTTCTATTTCGCGCATCCTTTCCATGCAGGCCTTTTGGAAGAATACCATTCGGTCTACCATCTTCCAGAAGAGACACAGTATAACTATTGTTATTAAAGCAAGGAAGGTTGTGATAATAGCACCACCGCAGTTATTGTCAGCGAATGCGAGGATAAATAAGCCAGCTAAAGCTGCAGCCCAGACTATGCTAGCAATCTGCCAGTCTCGGCTTGCAGCAGAGTCAACGTACTCTTGGCAACACTCATATTCCACCAGCCAGGCTTGTTCCTCTCTAGTTAGTTGATTATCATCTGCCATCTCTACCTCACCCCCTTTGTCCCCCTCTCCTTCAAACAAAGGAGAGGGGGAGGGATTTTGGGAGAGGGGCTTCGCCCCTCTTAAACACCCCATATTTATTCCGCCCCTCTTTTTCCCGCTTTTATTTTTCTCCCCTCACCATCTTCATAAACTCCTCAAAGAGGTAGGTATTATCCAGGGGGCCGGGGGAGGCCTCGCTGTGGTACTGGATGCAGAAGATGGGCAGTTCTTTGTGCCTTAGTCCCTCCACCGTGCCGTCGTTCAGGTTTATCTGCGTCACCTCAAGGCCGTCCTTCAAAGTGTCCGGGTCAACGGCGTAGCCGTGGTTCTGGGCGGTGATGTGTATCCTCCCCGTTTTCAAGTCCCGGACCGGGTGGTTGCCGCCGCGGTGGCCGAACTTCAGTTTAAAAGTCTTCCCGCCGAAGGCGCGGGCAATGAGCTGGTTGCCCAGGCAGATGCCCATCATCGGCTTCCGGCCGATTAATCCCTTTACCGTGTCAACGATGTAGTCCAGCAATTCGGGGTCGCCGGGGCCGGGGGACAACAAAATGCCGTCGGGGTTCAAGCTTAAAATGTCATCGGCCGGGGTAGTGCAGGGCACGGCGGTGATGCGGCAGCCCTGCTGCTTTAAAAGCCTTAAAATGTTGAACTTCAGTCCGCAGTCCAGCACGACGACATGGGGCATATTGTCATCATCAGGTTCTGGCTCCCAGGTGTAAGGGCGGGGGGCGGATACTTTCCGCACGAAATCAACGCTGCCGTAGTCGGGCAGCCTTTTCAGTGCTGCCAGTGCTTCCTCCGGCGACTTCTCACCGGTGAGGTAGCCCATCATCACCCCGTGCGAACGCAGCTTGCGGGTGAGCGACCGTGTGTCAACGCCGTGGAGGGCGGGGATATGGTTTTCCAGCAGGTAATCGTGGATGGTCTGCTGGTTCAGGTAGTGGTTCGGCTGTGAGCACTTCTCCCTGACCACAAAGCCCCTGACCTGTACCCGGTTCGATTCAACGTCCTGCCCGCTGGTGCCGTAGTTGCCGATTAACGGGTACGTGGGCACCAGTATCTGCCCGGCGTAGGAGGGGTCGGTCAGCATCTCTTGGTAGCCAATCATGCTGGTGTTGAAGACCACCTCGCCGTAGGCGTCAACTTCGGCGCCAAAGGATAGTCCCTCGTACACCGAGCCGTCGGCCAGCACCAGCAAAGTTTTCTTATTTATCTACCTCACCTCCCCTACAAGTACAACGGAGTCGTCTTTGTATACCAGTTTGCCGCCGTAGATGGTGGCCATCGTTTTACCTTTGAGCACGCGGCCGACGAGTGGCGTGTTCTTCCCCTTGGAGATGAACGACGCCGGGTCAACCGTCCACTCTTTATACGGGTCAAAGACGGTGATGTCCGCCGCCGCGCCGATTTTCAGCGTGCCGAGCAGCTCCTGCTTCAAAAGTTTTGCCGGCTCACTGGTTAGCCTGGCGACGAGGGTGGCCAGTTCCAGTTGACCGCTGTGCACCGGCCATAGCAGGCTGCCCAGCGCGGTCTCGAAGTTGGCGATGCCGCTGGCGGCCTTGCTGAAGTCGCACTCCTTGTCCGACCGCGTGTGCGGGGCGTGGTCGGTGGCGATGATATCTACTGTGCCGTCTTTCAGTCCCCTGAGCAGCGACTGGTTGTCCCGTCTGGTGCGCAGGGGCGGGCTGACCTTGGCGTTGGTGTTGTAGCCGTTGCACTCTTCCTCGGTGAGGGTGAGGTGGTGGGGGGTGACCTCGGCGGTAACCCTTACCCCCTGCTTTTTGCCGTCCCGGATGAGGGCCACCGCCCCCGCCGTGCTGACGTGGGCGATGTGCACGTGCCCACCGGTCATTCTGGCGAGCATGATATCCCGCGACACCATGATTTCCTCGGAGGCCGGTGGGATGCCGCGCAGGCCGAGTCGCTGGGCAAGCTCTCCCTCGTTCATCTGTCCGCCCTCGACGAGCGACAGTTCCTCGCAGTGGTTAATGACCGGCAGGCCGAGTTCTTTGCTTTTCGCCAGTGCTTGGCGCATTATTTCCGGGTCTTGCACCGGGCTGCCGTCGTCGCTGAAGCCAATGACCCCCGCCCCCGCCATCACCACCATGTTAGCGAGTGCTTCGCCTTTCCTGCCCCTGGTGATGCAGCCGATGGGCAGCACGCGGATGGGGCTCGATTTCTCGGCTTCGGTTTTGACATACTCTATGGTTTCTTTATTGTCCAGCGCCGGGCTGGTGTTGGGCATGCAGCACACGGTGGTGAAGCCTCCCCTGGCCGCCGCCCGGGTGCCGGTGGCAATGGTCTCCTTCTCCTCAAAGCCGGGCTGCCTGAGGTGGCAGTGCAGGTCAAGGAAGCCCGGGCAGACCACCATGCCTTCGGCATATAGAATGTCATAATCGGCCTGGGGAGGGATTGCTCCCTGCCAGGCGATTTTGACCTCGCTGACCAGCAGGCTGCCCCGCTCGTCTATGCCCTGGCCCGGGTCAATAATCCGCCCATCTTTAATCAGCAATGATTTCATTTCTGCGTACCCTTTCTCCGGCGTCGCACCCTGACGTACCGGCTCGGCTTGAAGCCAATGTTTTCGGCGTCCTGGTTCGAGCGGAAGACAATCAGGTTTTCGGGCCTGATTTTCCTGGCCCAGTGGCTTGAGGCGCTGTGGTATTTCTTGGTCGCCGTTTTCCCCTCATGCCAGTCGGCGCTGGCGACGAATTCCGGCTCAAAACCGTGTTCGCAGTAGACGCAGCGCAGGGTGAGCGGTCTGCGGTTGACGATTTTGTATTCGGGCCTGAGGTATCTTACTTCCGTCTCCTGCACTGAGACGCAGCGCGGGTTGGGACACCTGGGGCCGTAATCACGCCGGTAGACGGGGTAGGCTATCGGCGGCGCTTTTTCCGGTGGAATAGTCACGTCTTTCGCCCCCAGCAGCAGGGCGATGAGCGCCATCCGCACCGGCACCCCGCGCGCTGCCTGTTTGAAGTACAGGCTCCTCGGGTCGGCATCAAGTTCCCGCGCCAGTTCATCGACGCGGGGCAGCGGGTGCATTACCAGCGTCCTTTTGAACTCCTTGCTCTTGAGCAGCTTCTTATCCACGACGGGGTATTTTCCCCTTAATTCCTTGCCTTTTTCGGCGGCGGAAAAGCGTTCCTTCTGGGGTCGGGTAACGTAGAGGGCATCGATGCCCTTCTTTAATTCCACCTGAATATTCACATCGGGCATCATGGCCAGCTGGTGCGGGCTGCTGGGCGTCAGATAAATGGCATCAAGGGGAAACAGCTTTTCTTTGGTTGACTTGTTCCGGGATGCGTACTTTTCCAGTTCGCCGCCATACTCCGTAGTCAGTTTTTCCAGGACGTGCTCCGGCACCTCCAGCCCCGGCGTGGGATAAAAGAGGATATTGGCCCCGAACTTGGCCAGAGCGAAGATGAGGGAGTGTGTCGTCCGGCCGTACTTGAGGTCGCCCCACAGCCCTATTTTAAGACCCCTCAAGGTCTTCTTCTCCTTTTTGATGGTGTAAAGGTCGAGCAGCGTCTGGGTGGGGTGCTGGTGACCGCCATCGCCAGCATTGATGACCGGGACGCCGGCATAGTCGGCAACCACCTTGGCTGCTCCTTCCCAGGGGTGGCGGATGACAATCATGTCAACGTAGCTGCCGACCACTCTGGCCATATCGGCGATGCTTTCGCCTTTGGCCAGTGAAGTTGCCCCGACATCAGCGGCGGTGATGACGCTCCCTCCGAGGCGGTGCATCGCCGTCTCGAAGGAGAGCCGCGTCCGGGTGCTGGGCTCAAAGAACAGGCTGGCCATAATCTTGCCCCGGCACAGCTCGTGTTGCTTGTCCATAGCCTCGTACATCTCGTCCGCTAGATTGAAGAGCGCTTCAATTTCTCCGTAAGAAAGGTCATCAATGGTAACCAAGCTTCTATTTGTTAATGTCATGGCCACTCCCCCTTCCGGTTTTCACTGGCTGCAACTGGTTATTGCTGGTGTCCGACTCGTGGCGGACAATAGCCACTTCGTCCATGCCGTCAGTCTCCATGAGGTGGACCTGTATTTCTTCGTGGCGGGCGCTCGGTATGTTCTTGCCGACGTAGTCGGGGCGGATGGGCATCTCGCGGTGGCCACGGTCAATGAGCACCGCCAGTTGAATCTGCCTGGGGCGGCCGAGGTCGATGAGTGCATCCATGGCTGCCCGCGTGCTGCGACCGGTGTAAAGCACGTCATCAACGAGCACGATTGATTTGCCGTCGATGCTCGTCGGGATGTCGGTGCGCTGGACGACGGGCTGCTTTTCTAGGTGGGAAATATCATCGCGGTAGAGGCTGAAGTCGAGGGCACCGACGGGTACGGTCATGTTTTCAAACTTCTGGATATTGGCCGCGAGCCGCCTGGCCAGAGGGAACCCCCGCGTCCGCATCCCCACCAGTATCAGGTGGTCCATGGACTTGTTCTGCTCGATGATTTCATGTGCGATGCGCGCCAGGGTGCGCCGGATGTCATCCCGGGTCATGACGGTCTTCTTGGCCATAAAAATAACCTCCTGCCGGGGCTGGCAAGAGGTCAGTGGTGCGGTATGTCTCTGTCTTTTCCTTGCCAGCCTCACGGGACTGGTTTAAAGGGTTTTGTCCTGCTCTTAATTAGTTTAAGAAAGTATAACACATAGGTACAGAATATTGCAAAGGATTTTCTCAGTCTATTTTTGTTTCTTATTTACAATGCTGGTAATACACGTGTGATATAATAGCAAAAATGGATTTTAATTGTTATATAGACGAATCGGGTGACGAGGGAATAGAGAGTGGTGGTTCGAGGTGGTTCATTTTAGGCGCACTTATTGTTCCTAAGGATATAGACCCGCAGACTAGTACTATGGTTGAACGTGTAAAACAGACCTTTGGAAAAACGAACGACTGGGTTCTGCATTGGAGTAGGATAAAAAAACATGACCAGAAACGCTATATTTGTCGGGAATTATTAACGGAACGATGGGAGTTTGCGTGCGTAGCTACAGATAAAACTCATCCTTTCATTACCCAGTCGAAAGGTTTGAGAGAAAAAGGTGTGCTATATTCTTATTCAGTACGGCTATTATTGGAAAGGTTATCATGGTATGCCCGTGATAAAACTAATGGGAGAGCTATTCCAATATTTGAATATAGATCTAATACTAGTTACGAGAAAATGATAGAATATATTCGACTTTTAAGAGGTTGGGTGCCCCAAACACAGGTAAAAATATCTTGGACTAACTTAGAATACAGGAAATTTAGGATTCTTCCAAAGAGGATTAGCCGCTTATTGCAAGCTTCAGACAGCGTATGTGGTGCGCTAAAAGACGGCCTTGAATACAGTGGTTATGGCTTGATTGAACCGAGCTACATCCTAAGTCTTAAAGATCGTTTCTATCGTCGCGAAGGTAATCTTTTTAGTTATGGACTAAAGTTTTTACACATTCAACCGCGAGAATTGGAACACTTGAAAGCTGAGTATGAGTGGTTAAAAATAATTTGAGCAAGTCCCAGAATCGAAGGAGCCCATAACTCAAAGGTTACTGCCACCAATTAAGATGACCTTCGATAAGCTCTGCGCTTACTTGCTCATTAATAATCTAACACTTGTTTTATCATTTGTCAAGCTCTGTTTGACATAATTCTTTAAATCAATAATTCATTTACTATTAATAAAACCTCCTTTAATCCCTCCCCCACCTTTACTTTGAAGCTGATTTGTGCTATACTTAAACGTGCCTAAAAGCATTGAGATTATACGTGTAAAAGGCAGGCCCCTGATTCTCTGAGAGCTTGCTTTTTTCTTTTTTGTGACTTCAGGAAGAACTGATAATGGCCAGAAAGAAAGCAGCCGTAGCTGAGACAGCAAACAACCAGAATAACGAGTACACCGCCCAGGATATTCAGGTTCTGGGGGGACGGGAGGCGGTACGCCGCCGCCCCGGTATGTACATTGGCAGCACTGACCAGCGCGGCCTGCACCACCTCGTCTATGAAATCACCTATAACAGCATCGATGAGGCCATGGCCGGCTGCTGCGATAAAATCGTGGTCACTCTCAGGAAAGACGGCGGCGTCACCGTAGAGGACAACGGCCGTGGCATACCGGTAGATATCCATCCCTCGACAAAAGTCTCGGCTCTGGAGACGGTGATGACCGTGCTGCACGCCGGCGCCAAGTTCGGCGGGCGCATTTACCAGGTCTCCGGAGGTCTGCATGGGGTGGGGGCGTCGGTGGTCAATGCTCTCTCTTCCTACGTCTGCTGCAATGTGCGGCGTGACGGCAAGGTGTACCAGCAGGAGTACCGCCAAGGCATACCGCAGGGCCCGCTGACTGAAATTGGCAAGGCCGATGACACTGGCACTACCAGCACCTTTTACGCTGATGAGGAGATATTCGGCACCGCTAAATACGATTTTGGCATCCTCAGCGAGCGCATTCGGGAGATGGCTTTCCTGAACAAGGGCCTGGAAATCAGCCTTAAAGAGGAAGAGGGAGAACGCGAGCAGACCTATTACTTCGAGGGCGGCATCACCAGTTTTGTCAGCCACCTGAACCGGGGCCGGACCGTCCGCCACCCCCGCCCGATATATATTGCCAAAGAGGTGAACAGCACCATTGCCGAGGCGGCTCTCCAGTACAATGACGGCTTCGCCGAGTCGGTCTTCAGCTTTGCCAACTGCGTCAATACCGTGGACGGTGGCACCCACCTCACCGGCTTCCGCTCGGCGCTGACCCGGGTGCTGAACGACTACGCCCACAAGAACAAGCTACTCAAGGACGATGAGCCGAACCTGACCGGGGAGGATGTCCGGGAGGGGCTGACTGCTATCATCAGCGTCAAAATTCACGAGCCGCAGTTTGAAGGCCAGACCAAGGGCAAGCTGGGCAACATTGAAGTTAAAAGCCAGGTGGAGAGCGTGGTCGGGGAAGGGCTTTCTGGTTATCTTGAAGAACACCCTGACGAGGCCAGAAGAATTATTGAAAAATGTGTGACTGCTTCCAAGGCACGGGAAGCCGCCCGCAAGGCCCGCGATTTAATCATCAGAAAGAGCAGCCTTGACGCCGGCACGCTTCCCGGCAAGCTGGCCGACTGCTCGGAGAAAGACCCCACCTACTGCGAGCTGTATCTGGTGGAGGGGGACTCCGCCGGAGGCTCAGCCAAGCAGGGCCGGAACCGCCGTTTCCAGGCGATACTGCCGCTGCGCGGCAAGATTTTGAATGTGGAGAAGGCCCCGCCGGACAAAATGCTGGCCAATGAGGAAATCCGCATTCTCATCACCGCCCTGGGTGCGGGCATTGATGATGATTTTGACGCCTCACGGCTCCGCTACCACCGCGTCATCCTGATGACCGATGCTGATGTTGATGGCTCGCACATACGCACCCTGCTGCTCACCTTCTTCTTCCGCCACATGCCCGGCCTCCTCAACAACGGCTACCTTTACATTGCCCAGCCACCCCTCTACCGCTTGAAGGCGGCCAGCAACCAGCACTGGGTCTATTCGGAGCAGCAGAAAGAAGACCTGATGAAAGAGCTGAAAGGCGCCAGAAAGGTTGACGTGCAGCGTTACAAGGGCCTCGGCGAGATGACCCCAGAGCAGCTATGGGAGACCACCATGAACCCGGATTCCCGCACGTTGCTTTCGGTGAGTGTGGAGGATGCCGCCAAGGCAGACCGCATTTTCCACGTGCTGATGGGTAGTGAAGTCCCGCCGCGTAAGACTTTTATCCAGACACACGCCAAGAACGCCAATCTGGATATCTAAAGAAAAAGCCCCCTACTTCCCCTGGATTATGGAGAAGAACTCCGCCCGGCTGGCTGCTTTGCGACTGAATATGCCCCTGATGGCCGAAGTAATCACGTTGCTGCCCGGTTTCTTGATGCCGCGCATTATCATGCACAGGTGCTCGGCCTGAATGACCACCGCCACCCCATCCGGCTTGAGGGCGTCCATGATGGTATCGGCAATCTCGGTGGTCATCCGCTCCTGAAGCTGGGGTCGCTTGGAGATTACCTCCACCACGCGGGCCAGCTTGCTGATGCCAACGATTCGTCCCTCTTCATTGGGGATATAGCCGATGTGGGCGACGCCGTAGAAGGGCAGCAGATGGTGCTCACAC
This sequence comes from Dehalococcoidales bacterium, assembly GCA_034409565.1. Lineage (GTDB taxonomy): Bacteria > Chloroflexota > Dehalococcoidia > Dehalococcoidales > RBG-16-60-22 > E44-bin89. Next base: position 22,252 of record DAOUMS010000013.1, on the reverse strand, counting down.
ATGGAGTAAAAAGGGATATCTCGCAGCACCACCATCTCGCGGTGACCGAGTTCAAAGCCGACTTTCAACTCCTCCCTCGGGTCCAGCTTTAACCCGCCGAATAGCTCGGCATACATCTCGGTCACGCGTTCCGGCGTACCCGCCAGGCCCTCCCGTTTCGGGTCCTCCCCGATGGCTTCAATAATATCGTTTATCGCCTTTCTGATTCTGGTTTCGTCAAACATCATCGCCTCCTGAAACCCGGTGGTTAGCCCAGCCCAGCGCCTTCTCCACCTCCCTGATATCAGGCGGTAGCTGGACGAAGGGTGGGGCGTCTTTCAGGGCCGTATCGGTATCCTTCAGGCCGGTGCCCGTTATCACGCAGGCAATCTTTTTCCCGGAGAAGTCCCATCCCTGCCGGGAAAGCTTGACCAGCCCGGCCACAGAGGCCGCCGATGCCGGCTCGCCAAAGACGCCGGCCCTGGTGGCGAGGAGCTTTTGCGCGGCCATGATTTCCGCGTCGCTGACCAGGTCAATAAGGCCGCCGGACTCATCGCGTGCCGCCACCGCTTTCTGCCAGCTGGCCGGGTTGCCGATGCGTATCGCCGTGGCCACCGTCTCCGGTTTTTCAATCGGGTGGCCGTGGACGATGGGAGCAGCACCTTCCGCCTGAAAGCCCATCATCACTGGCTTTTTACTCGCCTTTCCCAGTTCATAATATTCTTTAAAGCCTTTCCAGTAGGCAGTGATATTGCCGGCATTGCCCACCGGGATGAACAGGTAGTCCGGGGCATCGCCCAGTACATCAATGATTTCAAAGGCGGCCGTCTTCTGCCCCTCGATGCGGTGCGGGTTCACTGAGTTCACCAGGGTGACCGGGTGCTTCTCGGTAAGGGCGCGGACTATTTTCAGCGCCTGGTCAAAGTTGCCGTCGATGGTCAGGATTTTGGCGCCGTAGACGATTGCCTGCGCCAGCTTGCCCAGCGCTATCTTGCCCTCAGGCACGACAATAATCGCTGTCAGGCTGCAGCCGGCGGCGTAGGCGGCGGCGGAAGCGCTGGTGTTGCCGGTGGAAGCGCACATGATGGCCCGGCTCTTCTCTTCCAGCGCCTTGGCCACGGCCACCACCATGCCCCGGTCCTTGAAGGAGCCCGTGGGGTTGCACCCTTCCAGCTTGAAGTAAAGCTCCCCGCAGCCGATTTCCCCCGCCAGGCGGTCGCATTTAACCAGCGGCGTGTCTCCCTCCCCCAGGGAAAAGAGCGGGGTCCGGGGGGTAATGGGGAGGAGGTCTTTATATCTGTGGAGGACACCTGTTTTCATCATGGGCTGAACACCTGATTTGAATAATGTTTATATGTGCTCCACGCGGATGAAGTTGCCTATTTCTTTCACCACCTCGAGCTGTTCAATCTGGCGTAAGGCCTGCTGCATCGCTTTTTCTGCTGACGGGTGGGTGGTCAGGACGACTTCAGCGGTCTGGGCGGTAACGTCGGCTTCCTTTTGAATTGCTGAGGCTATGCTTATCTTGAGGTCACCGAGTATCTTGGAAATCTGGGCCAGCACGCCGGGGCGGTCGGCGCAGTTCAGTCGGAGATAGTACTGGGTTTCAATATCATCCATGGGCTTGATTTTCTTTCCTGACTCCGGTTTCCATTTCAGCCGGTTGCCCACGCCAAAAGTTATATCCTGCGCAGAGGCGACAACATCAGCGACCACGGCACTGCTGGTGGCCAGCGGACCGGCACCCTGCCCGTAGAACATGACCTTGCCGATGAGGTCGCCTTCCACCAGTATGCCATTGTAAACGCCGTCCACCTTGGCCAGGAGGGAGTCCTCCGGGATGAAAACCGGGTGTACCCGGACTTCAATAGCGTTATCAACGCGTTTGGCGATGGCGAGGAGCTTGATGGCAAAACCCAGTTCCCGCGCGTAGCGGAAGTCCCGACTGCCGATGCGGGAAATGCCTTCCCGGTAGACGTCTTCCGGCTTGACCACGGTCTGAAAGGCCAGCGAGGCCATGATGGCCAGCTTGTAGTTGGCGTCAATGCCCTCGATATCGTTGACCGGATTGGCCTCGGCATAGCCCAGCTCCTGGGCGCTCTTCAGCGCTATGGGGAAGTCGATGCCCTCGCGTGCCATGCGGGTGAGGATGTAATTAGTCGTCCCGTTGATGATGGCGTAGATACCAGTGATATCGTTGGCCACCAGTTCGTACTTGAACGGCGCAATCAACGGGATACCGCCGCCGACGCTGGCCTCGTAACGCAGTCCAACCCTGTGCTGCTGGGCCAGGGCCTGCAGTTCGGCGCCGTGCTTGGCGATGACTTCCTTGTTTGAAGTTACCACGTAGCGGCCGCTGGTGATGGCCCGCTTCAGGTACTCCCGGGCCGGGCTCTCGCCACCGATGGCCTCAATCATAATATCAATGCCTGGTTCATTGAAAAACGCCTCATCATCTGTGGTTAAAAGGTCGGCGGGCATCCCCTTGGCCAGCGGCCTTTCCAGGTCAACGGGCAGCACCTTTATCTTGCGCAGGACCAGGGAACAGCCTGCCTGCTCGGCGAGCATGTCTGCTTTCTCGGTCAGAACCTTGGCTACCTGTCCACTGATTACGCCAAGCCCCAACATGCCGATGCCAATGCTTTTGTTTTTCATGCCTCCTCAAACCTCTTTGCCGGGCCTAGCCTCTCGCTGCCTGTTCAACCGCCCAGGCTTTTTTCTCCGCATCAAGGTAGTTTACGATTATATTGCTCTTGTTGTCTATCAGTGAATTTACCCACTCATCCATGGCTTTGGCTTTCAGGTAGTCTCGGTATTCAGTATTGATGCGCCGGTTGGTATCTTCAGCCAGCACCTTTATCAGCCAGTAACCGCCCTTGGTCGTCATCGTTTCATCACGGAGCGGCTCGCTTATCACGCCCGGGTCGATGCTCAGGTTAAAGGCGTACCCATCAACCACCGGTTCCATCTCGCCCGGTGATACCATCCATTCTCCCTTATTTTCCTTGACGCCTTTCAACTGGGAATGCTCCACCGCCAGTTCACCCCACTCCGCGCCAGCTTCCAGCTCGCTTCTAACATTCAGCGCCTCCGCCTCGCTGCCCAGCAGCATTATCTGAATGTGGGCCTCCTCTTCCTCTTCGTCTCTCTCCAGGACCTCCACCAGCCAGTAGCCGGCCCCTTTCTCTACTTCCTCGTCATATATTGGCTGGCTCAACACCCCCACCTCATGGCTGAAAATATCGTCGACAATTGAGGTCTTCAGCATATCCTGCAGAATAACCTTGGGGACCCAGCCAAATTCACCCCCCCTGTTTCTGGAAAATGGCTCCAGGCTCATTTCTTCCGCCAGCTCGATAAAGTCCTCATCGCTCTCTATCTGGCCCCTTATTTCCAGGGCTTGCGACTCACTCTCAAGCATCATGGCCATGACCTGCCTCTGGTCCGCGTAAAGTGGCACCTGGGGGTCGAAATGCGTGGACAGCAAACGCTCGATCAGCAACTGCTGCCCGACCAGGTCGCGATAGAGCTCTTTATTGGGCAGGTCATTTTCTTGAAGCTCCTTTTTAACTTCTTCATCGGTAACACTGATGCCCAGTTCCAGGGCACCCTGTCTGATGAGTTCATTGCGCTGTATATCCTGCACCACACTATCGGCAATGTAGGACAGGTATGACGCTTGCTGGCCGGCGCCCTCCAGTTTCAGCATCTCCACATAGTAATCCATGGTGAACTCTGTATCATTAACCATGATGACCGTCTCGCGTAACGGTTTGTACTGGCCTTGATACCAGCCAACGCCAATAAAGGCAAGCGCGACGCAGATGACGAAGATGCCCGCCATCATGATTACGCGCTGCCGCCTTTTCTGTTGCTCCCAGCGTGAAATCTGGTGCGGCGTTAGTATACGCTGCGGTTTCTCCCGTTTCTTCTTGGTCAAATATAAATCCTTCCTGCCACCACACCGGCAAAATTACTCTTCTATTTATAACGCAAAAGCACCATCTTTTCAAATGATAATCGGTGTCTGGCTTCACCAGGACCGCTTTTGGGGATGTATTAATATGCAATCCGATGGCATATTTTAACGCTACTGTAACGGGATTTTAATGCTGATTTAACCTCGGTCAGTTAACATGAAATATGGGGTGTGGACAGGTGGTGTCATAATTCCGGGTAAGGTAACACGGGCAATTGCAAACCGCTGGCCCACACTCGTCATCACTTGACATTTGACATTCAGCAAACTAATATTGTTTATGTAAATCGAATTGAAAACGGCCTGGAAACAGCGGGGGATGGCACGGCATGTTTAAATTGCGCGGACGGAAGCGCGAGGCGAAGGAGCCTGAAAACAAGTCGCCGGCAGAACGCCGAGGGGCTGAAGTTATTGCGGCCAAAGGAAATGGGGAACGGCTGGTGGAACTGGTGAGCGGCATTGCGGAGCGACCCGGTGCTTCGTCAGCAGCTTCAGTACGCTCCATTCTCCAGGCGGCGATTAACAGCGCCGAGCAGATTGTTGACAGTGTGAAAACGCAGGTGGTGGCCGAAGCCAGGCAGGAAGCGGCGAAGATTATTACTGAGGCCAAAAAGGAGGCGGAAAAGGTAAGAGGGGTAAAGGTGCCGGTTCAAGAGGAGACCACCGAAGATGTCATTGCGGTGGCCGAGGAGGTTACTGAGGAGCCAGAAGAGGCGCCAGCCCGGGCTGAGGAAGAGGCGGTTGCCGTGAAAGATGAGGAACTGACCCCGCTTCAGGAGGAAGCTGTGGCGCCGGTGATGGAAGAAACGGCACCAGAGGGTGAGGAAGCCACGGTTACAGAGCCAGTGGCCGAGAAAGAAGTGCCCCAAAAGGCCGGTAAGCAAGAACAGAAGGTGGAGAAGAGGGAACCGAGGCGGATTCTGAGCCAAGAGGAAAGCGAGTCGTCTTACCACGGTGAGGTTGAGTTGACCATTGAGGTGCCGGTTGAACCGACAATTGTATCCGGCCTGTATAGCTACCTGCAGACCACGCCCGAAGTAAAATTTGTCCGTACTACTGGTTCCTGGAACAAGGGAAGCACCATAACCATAGTGCTGGATAAGCCAAGACCCCTGGTTTCGGAACTCGTCGCCAGGCTGCCCGGGGCGGACATTTTGCCCGATGAACCGCAAAAGAGCGGTCACGCGAAGGATAGAGGGGGAGTGCGGAAAATCATTATTTCACGGAGAGATTAGCCATCATCCCATCGCCGGGACGGCAGACACTGTGTTGAGGGAAATCCAGGTTTCAATTCTGGACAAGCCTGGGGGAAAAGAAATGGAAGCACCAGCCAAAAGCGCAAAGAAAGACATCCTCCTTATTCTGGCAGAAGCTGGAATTATCAACGACGAGCAGTTGCAGCGCGCCCAGGACTTACAGCAGAAGACGGGCGACAGAGTGGAACACATCCTGCTTCAGCAGCGGTTGGTCACCCAGCAGCAACTGGCCTTTTTTACCAGCTTGCAGTTAGGTATACCGTTCATCAACTTGAGAAGAGAAGGCGTTAAAGCTGATGCCGTGAAGCTGATTCCTGAATCTGTAGCCAGAAAATATGGCGTGATGCCGGTGGATGAGAAAAACGGGACCATCGTGCTCGCCATGGAAGACCCCAAGGACATTGAGGCGATTGAAGACCTGACCGCAATAACCATGAAGAGAATTGAGACGGTTATCAGCACGGCTCAGGATATTCAGGAAATGATCGACCTCAACTACCGCATCGGTGGTGAGCTTGAAGAACAGCTGAGCCAGATTCCCACGCGGTATCGTGGCAGTGCCGGACTGAGAGAGGCCCGTGTTTCACCGGAAGCAATCGCGCAGGCACCGGTGGTGCGTGCCATTGACCTGCTGATAAAACAGGCGGTACGGGACCGCGCTTCTGATGTGCATGTCGAACCGCAGGAAGACAAGCTGCGTGTTCGCTATCGGATTGACGGCATTCTGAATGAAGTAATGGCCCTGCCTTTAAGCGTGCATGCGCCGCTGCTTTCCCGCCTGAAAATCATGGCCGGGTTGAACATCGCCGAGCGCCGTCGCCCGCAGGACGGCCAGATTACCTTTGACATGGGTGACCGTGAGGTGGATATCCGTGTGGCCACTTCCAACACAATATACGGTGAAATGGCGGTGATGAGAATACTGGACAAAGCATTTGCCTTCATGCCACTGCCGGAAATCGGTTTCATGCCGCAAATGCTGGAAAAATACATGATGATGCTGAAGACCCCTTTTGGCATGATACTGATAAGCGGTCCCACCGGTTCCGGCAAGACAACCACTCAGTATGCCTCGGTAAACACGCTTGACTCCGTTGGGCGCAAGATTATCACCATTGAAGACCCGGTGGAGTATCATTTTTCCAATATAAATCAGATGCAGGTCAATCCCACGGCCGGCGTTACTTTTGCCACGGGGTTGAGGGCCACGATGCGGCTTGACCCCGATGTGATACTGGTTGGCGAGATTCGTGATGCGGAGACGGCGCAGATATCCACCCAGGCAGCCCTTACCGGGCACCTGGTTTTATCGTCAGTCCACGCCAATGATACCGTGAGTACCATTATCCGCATGATTGACCTCGGTATTGAGCCGTTCCTCATTTCCTCGGCGTTGATTGGTGTCATTGCCCAGAGAATGGTGCGGCGCGTCTGTCCGTACTGTTCACGCCCCACTGAAGTGGCCCCGGACGAGCGGGAAGCATATGAAGAAGAAATGGGAGAGAAACGCTCCGAATTTATTATCGGTGCCGGGTGTAATTTTTGTGCCGGCACAGGCTATCTGGGGCGAACCGGCATCTTTGAAGTGTTGGTGGTCAGCGAGGCCATCCGCAGGATTATTGTCAAGGGCAGCGACTCCGATGAAATACGCCATGAGGCGCAGAAAGAAGGCATGGTCTCTCTGTGGCATGACGGCATGGTGAAAGTTAAAGCGGGAATTACCACTCCCTATGAAGTCCTGCGTAACGTGTTCTCAATTGGTTAAGGGGGAACGATGGCGGGGACGATTGAGGCGCCCAGAAAACAGAAAGATGTTACCTTCCGCTACATAGCTTCTACCAGGCAGGGTAACATGGTGAAGGGCAATATCAAGGCGCCCAGCGAGATTGCCGCCGAACGGCTTATCATCGCCAAAGGGTACATTCCGGAGCATGTTGAGGTCGCCCCATCTATGTTCAGCCTGGAAGAGGCACTGCCCAGCATCTTCCAGGTAAAGTCCCGTGATGTTATTGTTTTCTCACGTCAGATGGCCACATTGCTGCGCTCAGGTATTTCATTGCTGCCATCACTGGAAATCCTGCAGGAGCAGGTGGCCAGCAGCCGAGCTTTTAGAAGCATTTTATCCAGCGTGGTGAATGATATTCGTTCCGGTGGTTCGTTCTCGCAGGCGGTAAAAAAGCAACCCAAAGCTTTCAGCGAGATTTACTGCCGCACCATTGCCGTTGGCGAGGAGACGGGTAATCTGGACACGGTACTCCACCAGATGGCTGATTACATGGAGCGGCAGGTGGGCATGACCCAGAGGGTGAAAAAGGCGCTGACCTATCCGGCCATGGTCATGGGCGTTGGTGTCATCGTGGTTATCATGATGATTACCGTGGTGATGCCCAAGATGCTCGGCATGTTTACCGCGATGAATGTAGAGCTGCCTTTGCCCACCAGAATGCTCATCGCGCTGACTAATTTCGTGCAAAATTATCCTCTTTATCTTATCATCGCTGCCTCGGTCTTCTTTGCCGTGATACTCTGGATGTTGAAAAGGCCGTCCGGGAAACGGATATTCGACCGTCTGCGTATCAGCCTGCCGATTATCGGCCCGCCGGCGCTTATGTCAGAACTGGGGCGCTTTGCCAGAACGCTCTCCGTGATGGTCAGTGCCGGGCTCAAACTGCAGGAGACGATGGAGTTGCTGCCACAGGCGACCACCAATATGGTCTTCCGTGACGCTTTAAATAAGGTCAACGAGCGATTGCTTCTCGGCGAGGGGTTATCCGCACCGATGACCCGCATCAGCCTGTTTCCGCCGCTGCTGGTGCAGATGGTTGCCGTGGGAGAAGAAAGTAACACCCTCGATTTCACCATGGGGGTGGTGGCTGATTTCTTCGAAACGTCGGCGGAAGAAAAGACGACTGCTATGGTGGGCATGGTTGGCCCCATCAGTACCATCGGCATCGCCCTGCTGGTAGGCTTCATCGCCCTCTCCGTTATTATGCCGATGTACACACTCACCGGCGCCTTCGGCTAATTGACAGAAGGCAATTCACCCATTACACTGGTGACAGTATTACAGGCTAAGTGTAGCTTAAAAAAGCCGTTGTTTCACATTAACCGGGTGTAAGGAGGAGCACATTGAGCCAGGAGGCAACGCTTGGGCCGGTAAGAGAAGATATAAAGCAGGAAGCTATTCGGAGGGCAAAGGAGAGAGCCAGAATTGCCAGATGGGACCTTGACGTGGCGGTATTTCTCTTTGTGGTGCTGATTATTGTTATTATCCTGCTATTTCAGGATATTGGCATTGGGATTGTATCACCGGTGGCCATCTTTGGCTTGATAATGGTCTGGATAGTTGGCTGGAGACGTGGCCAGCAGCTATATCGCAGCTTTTATGAGGAGGAACTTGACCGGTTGGGGCAGGAAATAAAAGAGGCCGAAGGTAAAGAAAAGGGAGAGAAGAAAGCAGGCAAAACCATAGAAGAAACGATTGAGGAAACGGTACAGCGGGCGTTGCGCGAAAGGTGGAAGTAAAAAAGAATCAGGCATTGTATTTCGTCCGGACTTTCTTGCCTGACATTTAATGGGGGCGTGGCAGAACTGGGAGCAGAGTAAATGCAGGAATTACTGGCCAGAATACGTCGCATCGGTTTTATGGTCGTGCTTGGTGTCTGCGTCATTATCTATATCGGGCTCGGTATTGTTTACATGCAGCAGGGACCAAGGCAGAAGGACCTTGAAGACCAGAATAAAAAGACTATGGCGGTGGTAAACAAGCCTTTACCGAGCATGGAGCAGTTGCAGGCCGAATATGACGCGGTGAACGAAGATCTGGCGCCGGTGGAAACTTCTGAAGCACTGCAGATAATCGTTGATATCGCCAGAGAAAACGGCATTGATGTCAATCCGGCGAGCGGCAAGTTATACATCAGTCCACCCGGTCGCCCCACGACCAAGAAAATGGCCGCCGGCACGTATTCTATATTAGCTATAAGTAACATCAAGGCGCAGGCTGACTTTGAGACCATGATGAACTTTATATCCGACCTTGACGCCGGCATTACGCTGGAAACAATGATTCTCAAAAGTGTGGAACTTAACTGGGTGCCAGCGAGCCTTGAAGAAACAGAGGTGGTGCGGAGAGCCGAATTTCGCGCGGTAATACAGGCGGTGGCTGACATGATGACAGACAATAACCTTGAGGAAATTCCCAACCCGATAAATTTTGAGGGCGGAGTTGCGGTAAATGATTTGACCTTCTTTCCTGATATGCTCACCACCGCCCAGGGGAAAGGGTATACCGGGACGGGGACACCTTCAGCTGGCTATATTCTCTATGAGCACGATAAAATCATATCTGATAATACATCTGAATTTCAGACAGTTAATTACGTTGAGGAGCCCATGACGGAATATTATTACACCTGTGAGGCGGATGGTACGGTGCGGCAATTTGATGAACCTGGGGTGGGAACGGCAACCGAGTACATTGGCAGTGAAGAGGTTGTCTATGATGCTGTGGCCAGGTTATCGGTTGAACTGTATACCAAACTTCCCAAAGGGTAGATAGACTGGCAACGATGCATTGAGAGGCGGTTAATTTTGGCGGAACAGGAAAAAGAAAAAGTTAAATCTCAAAACGTAATGTCGCTTGACCTGGGCACCGCGTTCAGTAAGCTCTCGTCCGCATTGGGGAGAATGCTGGCGCGGCTGGTATCGGGCAGCGTGGTTACCATTGATATCAGCCAGACTGGCATCAGGCTTATGGAGACGCGGGGTGGGACTGTGAGAAGATGGGCCGATGCCTCGTTTGAAGCGGAAGAGATGAAGCCTGCCACTCATGCTAACGAGGCCACCCTGAGTGCCCAGCTCAGGCAATTAATGCACTCTAGCGGCATCAGAGCGAAAAAGGTAATCGCCAGCATCAGCGGCATGTACACGGTAAGCCGTTTCATACCCATGTCCAGCTTACCACCGGGCCCCACACTCGAGGAGTCAGTCAACGATATTGCCCAACATGTAATGCCTGTGCCCACGGAGAACCTCTATTTTTTCTGGCAGACGGTGAGTCCCAGTGAAGGAGAGCAGCAGGTATTTACCGTTGGTGTGCCCAGAGACGTCATCGATGGTCAAATAAGGGCCCTGAAAATGGTGGGTGTTAACCCCGAGATTATCGAGCTAAGAGCGATGGCGCTGGCAAGAGCCGTAAATAAAGAGCAGGCCCTGATTCTTAATATTGAGCCCGCCAATTTTGACGTTATTATGGTGGTCAAAGGTGTTCCGGAGATAATGCATTCACTGGCCTGGCGGCAGGATAGCGGGAACACTGAAGATGCGGCAGAATATCTGGCGACAAACCTTGAGATGACGGTTGATTTTTACAACGGTCACCATGTTAGTGAGCCGTTCGATATGGCCAGCCCGCTTTACATCACCGGGCAAATGTCTGCTGAACCGGAACTGATGGAAAAACTGCGGGCTAGGCTGGGATATAATATTGAACCACTGACACCGCCGCTGGAGTGCCCTGTTTTGCTTCCGGTATCCCAGTACGCAGTGAATTTCGGCCTTGCCATGCGCCAGGAGATGGCCTTGCGCAATAATGCAGGTAAGGGCGGGTTATATCCGCTCGCGGTGAATCTTCTTCCCCGGGCCTACCAGCCTTGGCGCCCCACCGCCAAGCAAATATATTCCGTCATCATTCTCATCGCCGCTATTGCCCTTATCTTCCCGTTATCCGATGTCACGGCTGAGGCCAGGGGTAAGACGATTGTTTTAGAGCGGAAAGCCGAAATGCTCGATAACCAGCTACTATTGAAAAAGACGGAGATAGAAAAACGGGAGCCGTTACAGCGGGCCATCAGTGAGTATAGTTCCATTGTTACCCGGAAGGGAAGTATCAATGAGGATATCAGGGTAATTGTGGAAGAAGCGGAGAAGCTGGGCGTTACGGTGTCCTCCATTACACATGGGCGGAGCGAAATAGGTATTTCCTGTGCGGCTGAGGATTACATGTCCTTCCGGGCCTACCTGACGGCGCTCGAGGAGAGCGGCCGTTTTACCACGCCTATTCCTCCTCCAGAAGGCTACCCGTATACCTCCAGTGGTGCCATCAAGCTTCAAACCAAAAGCGGCGAGTAGAGGGGATTGATAGCGTAAGGCTGAGATTATATATTAACTATCCCCAGCTTTTTGATATGCCTGAAAAAAGGAGAAGCCCCTTACTAGGGCTTCTCCTTCTGACCTCACCCCCTCAACTACCTCTCCTGACTCATTTGCCACCGCCCCGCATCCACCGCCATCACATGTCAGCAATTATTAGTACCCGGTGCTTGCCTGGGTGACCGTACCTGAGGTGTCAACGGTGTAGGTACCCTTGGTCGTTTCCGTAGCAACGTAGTTCACTGTTTCGTTAGAGGCGGCATCGGCATAGATGTCGTGCTGGTAGAGGATGTAGTAGTCTTTATCACTACCGTTGGTGTAGGATGCCGTCCCGCCCGCTTGTGTGGGTCCGGTTAGCTTGTCGGTTCCGCAGACCGAGCGGTCAGGGAACAGGCTCATGTTGCTGGTAGCGGCGTAGGTTGTCCCGTCCACCGGGTTAGGCAGGTCCACGAGCTGGTTATCCACCATCATGGCCACTACTGCGGACTGGACATTGCTGAACTCGGTATCCGCTGCCTCGTCTTCACCACGGCCGATGAACCGCCCCACATTGGGGATGACCACTGCCGCCAGCACGCCGAGGATAGCCACCACGATGAGCAGCTCAATCAGCGTGAACCCCTTCTCGCCTCTCTTCGGTAATCTCATTTTTTCACCTCCTCCTCACCTGCTTTCAGGTTTTCCTTGTTTAATCCTCCAGCTTAGACGGTTAGATTAGTAGCCGGTGGTTGCCTGGGAAACCGTGCCATACTGGTCGACAGTATAGGTACCCTTGGTCATTTCCGTGGCGACGTAGTTCACCGTTTCGTTAGAAGCGGCGTCGGCATAGATGTCATGCTGGTAGAGAATGTAGTAATCTTTGTCACTACCATTGGTGTAGTTAGCCCTTCCACCTGCCTGCGTGGGTCCGGAAATCTTGTCGGTCGCGCAGATCGAGCGGTCAGGGAACAGGCTCATGTTGCCGGTAGCGGCGTAGGCCGTCCCGTCCACCGGATTGGGCAGCTGCTCCAGCTCATTGTCGGTCATCATGGCCACCACCGCGGACTGGATATTAGTGAACTCGGTATCCGCTGCCTCATCTTCACCACGGCCGATGAACCGCCCCACATTGGGGATGACCACTGCCGCCAGCACACCGAGGATAGCCACCACGATGAGCAGCTCAATCAGCGTGAACCCCTTCTCGCCTCTCTTCGGTAATCTCATTTTTTCACCTCCTTCTTCAGTTATTCGTAGACATTTTAAAGCAAGACTACCAAAATGCAATCTAATCATAGAATATCTTGGAAGCGCATACAATCCTGCGAAGTAATGATTTTCCCGTCGTTCGAGGCTAATCCTTTCGGGTGAGTGGACATAAGACTTATTGCCTAGTACCGGCTCACTTCTGGCTATAGGGGACGAGGCCTCGTTTCACGGCGTAGGCGGCTGCCTGACTGCGGTTTGCCAGGTGGAGCTTGTCCATTATGTTGCGCAGGTGTGTCTTGACGGTGTTCTCCGAGATGAAAAGGGAGTCGGCAATTTCCTTATTGGTGGCGCCCTGGGCCACCAAGCGCAGCACCTCGTCCTCACGGGGACTTAAATCGGCCTCCTCATCGGCGGTCTTTTTAGCCCTGGCATCTGCGCCAGAATTCCTGAATTCGGTAAGCAGTTTTATGGCCATGGAGGGGGAGATAATAACGCCACCCTGAGTAATGTGGTGAATAGCCTGGACAAGTTCCTCCGGTTCTGTATTCTTCAGGATGTAGCCGGTGGCCCCGAACTTTATGGCCGCGAAAAGGTCGGCTTCATTGTCGGAAACGGTTAAGACCAGGATATTCACCTGGGGCATCTTGGCCTGGAGCGCCTGTGTAGCTTCCAGCCCGTTGCATTGGGGCATGTTCAGGTCCATCACGATAACATCAGGCGCCAGCTCTGTCGCCTTTTCTATTGCTTCCAGACCGTTGACCGCTTCCCCCACCACATTTATGCCCTCCTGATTTGTTAGTACGGTCACAATGCCGCGGCGAAAGAGGGCGTGGTCATCCACAACCAGGACTCTAACCGGTTCCATTTCACATCCTCACTTTCTCCACCGGAAGATGAACCTTTACTTCTGTACCCTGGCCGGGGGCAGTGGTGATGAGCACGTTGCCGCCAAGTCCCTCGGCCCGCTCCTTGATGATGGTCAAACCGTGATAGCCGGGCGCATATTCCTCCAGTTCTTCCAGTTTAAAACCCTGGCCATCATCTTTAACTATCATTTCCACCGAGTCGGCAGTGTTTCTCAGCGTTACTTCAACACCGCTGGCCGTGGCGTGACGCCGGACGTTGGTCAATGCTTCCTGGGCGATGCGCAGCAGCTGCAGTTCCGCCACCGGAGAAAGCCGGGCAAAGGGCTTGGAGACCTCGAAATTTACCGGGATGCCGTTGTTGCTGCTGAACTCCCGGACGTAGTTGCTCATGGCGGCGAGGACGGAAACGCTCTTTATTTCAGTGCTCAGCTGGTCGATTGATTCCCGGATGTCCTCATAGGTATCCTGCACCACTTCCCGGATTTCATTAAGCTCGGTGAGCGCCTGTACGGTATCCTTTGACGTGAGCAGGTCACTTACTGACTTGGTCTTCAAATTGAGGTAGCTCAATGACTGGGCGACACCGTCATGAATCTCACGGGCAATACGGCGGCGTTCTTCGATGATGGCTTCCCTTTCAATGCGGCGCCGTATGTTCAGGTTGATGCGGTAGGGCACGGTGGCGACGACAAAGGAGAAGAGAGTGTAGACGATGAGCAGGGTCAGGTTATAGCCCTGCATAATCCAGGTAAATCGTGCCGTGAACTGGCTCAGGAACAGGTGCGTGAGCGAAAGGGACAGGGAGGCGGTGGCGGCAAGAGCCAGAGCCACCTTCTCTTCAAAGAGCAGGGCGGCGGTCATGATGGGCGTGAGAGAGTAGAGCAGGAAGATGCTGTTAAGGCCGTTGGTGTATATCACGAGCAGGATGCAGAGGATGAAATCACCACTCAGGATTAAATAGGTCATGGTGCCTCTCGCCTGCCAGCGGAGCGGGGAGAAAACCCGGAGAATGCTATATATACCCAGCGTGCCCAGGATGATATAAAGCTGAACGGGGGGCATGGTACTCATCAGGGGCGCTACTTGGGAGAAGAGCACCGCCAGCGCGTACGCCAGGAAGCGGTAAACGGCGAGAAACTGATAGGCCTCTTTTTCGTACCGGTACTGCATCTTAGAGTCTCATTCCTCTATTACTTTGTTTAAATGGTAATTCGCAGTGTGTTCAATGTCAAGACTAGACATAAATAATTACATTATAAAGAGATGACAAGTGTTGCCGCCCGAAGCAGGTCAGGGTACGCATCAGCCGAGGGAAATCAACCCCTGTTTGATGGCAACGACGACCGCCTCCGTACGGGCGTTTGCGTTCAGCTTGCGTAAAATGGAGGTAACATGATTTTTGATTGTCTGTTCGCTGATATCCAGTTCGGCGGCAATCTGCTTGTTCAGATAGCCCTGAGCTATGTATTGCAGAATTTCCATCTCTCTTGGCGTAAGCGGGGCAATGAACGGTTCCGCTTCGCTGCGCAGCGACAGTTCCTGGAACTGGTGCAGTACCTGCTCGGCCAGCTTGGGGCGGGTGGTCAGGCTTTCGTTGATAGGGTGCTCACCGCGGGAAACGCGCCTTATGGTATTGACCAGCTCACTGGCGGTGACCTCTTTGCTTAGATAGGCAACCGCCTGAGCTTTTAGCGCCTGGAAGAGCTGGGCGTCATCCGGGCTGGACGTAAGCACCGCCACGCCGATGGTTGGCAGGCGCTGTTTTATTCTGCGCGCCAGCTTCATGCCGGTATCCGTAGGGGTATCGATATCCAGCAGAGCGACATCGGGCGGTAGGTTGTCAATTATGGAGAGCACTTCATCTGAAACCTCGGCTGTGGCGGAAATGTTGATGTCACGCACTCTGGAAAGGGAGTGTTCTATTCCCTGGCGGAAAAGCACCTGCTGACTGATGATGATAACCTGTATTTTGTTCATTGTTAGCCACCTTATTTTAGCAATTAATTATCCGCTGAACCAGCCTCGGGTGAGGCCGCTTCTTTGCTTTCCGTACCCACCGGTGTTCCCCTGGTGCTCTGGATGGCATCATGGAAAATTTGCACCAGATCCGGGTCAAACTGGGTACCAGCATTTCGTTGCAATTCCTCAAGTGCCTCCTCAATGGATAGGGCATCGGAGTAACTCCGCACCGTGGTCATGGCGGCAAAAGCGTCCGCTATCGCCAAGATACGGGCTTCTAGGGGTATCTCTTCACCTTTCAGGCCGATGGGATAGCCGGTTCCGTCATATCTCTCGTGATGGTGCAGGATACCGGGCAGGCATGGGGCCAGTTCCGGGGCACGGCTGGCGATGTTTACTCCTACCTGAGGGTGTGTTCTAATTACCTCCCACTCGCTGGTGGTCAGCGGGGCCCGTTTGTTCAATACCTTTTCACTGATGCTGATTTTACCAATGTCATGCAGCAAGGCGCTGGTTTCGAGGTTGTTAATTTCATCCGGGTCCAGCTCGGCAGTTGTGGCCAGAAGGATGGCATACTCCTTCACTTTTTTCCAGTGGCTGTCGGTGTAATGTTCTTTGGCATCAACAGTCTCCGCCAGGGCGAATATAGCGCTCAGCGTGTCACCGTCCTGCCTTTCTGAGATGTCGAGCTGAGTATCATCCGGTTCCAGCAAAGTTCCCGATGCACAGTAGCTGCGGTTACCGCCTTCACGCTTGGCGCGGTAAAGCGCGGTATCAGCCGCCGCCACTATTTCAATGGCGGCCACGCCGTCTGCCGGCCAGTTTGCCAGGCCAAGGCTGGCGGATACGGCAATGTGTCCCGCCTTTGCCCTGGCAGCAACTTTGCGGCGGATACGGTTCGCCACCTGGGTGGCGGCATCAATGGAGGTATTGGGTAAAAGAACGGCAAATTCATCACCACCGTAACGAAAGGCCTGGTCAGTGCTCCGCACGGTAGCCTTCAGGACGCCGCCAATTTCCTTTAGCAGTTTATCGCCGGCCAGGTGCCCGTAGTTATCATTAAAGGCTTTAAAGCCATCAAGGTCAAGGATAATCAGCGAGAAGACACCACCGTAGCGTGAGTGTCGGTTAATCTCCGCCGTCATCAGTTCATCCAGAGAGCGGCGGTTAAGCAACTCGGTTAGTTCATCAATCCGGGCTTTCTCTTCGGCGGCAGCATACAGGCGCGAATTTTCAATGGACATGCCAATCTGGGTGGCGAGTTGCTCGAGAAGCGTCACATGCCTCTGCGAGTAGGCATTCGGGTTGCAGCTGGCGACGACGAAACTGCCGATGACTACCCCTTTGGCAGTGAGTGGCAAGTAGGTAATGGTGCGCACTCCCTGGCGGTAATGGTATTTGGCGGTGATAAATTGCCCGCTCTCGGCAAGGTCAGGTTCCAGCAAGGGTTTTTTATTGAGGGCTACCCATTCCGTTCCCGTGCCCCGGAGGGGAATTTGCTCACCTATTTTCCAGGCCGAGCCTATCTCGGAGTAAAGGGCCAGAAAGTTCAGGTGGCTATCCTCGATGAGAACAATAGATGACCAGTTAATATCAACCACTTTTTTCAGTTCGTTAATAAAGCGGTCATAGTTTTCTTGAATATCGAGACTTGAGGTGATGATGGCGCTGCAGCGGTTTATCACCGATAGTTCCTCTTCTCGTTCCCTGAGCCGCTCGCGGAGGTATTCCTTTTCCATGCTGACCGCAACCTGCTTGGTAACCTCCTCAAGCAGCCGTAGGTCTTCCAGAGAGTAGCGGCCGGATTCTTTTTTATCCAGCACCAGGATGCCGATAAGCCGTTCGCGGCTTATCAGCGGCATGAAGAGCTCTATTTCATGCGAACTGATTTCCCCCTTTTCCTCTTCCCACAGACCGCGGAACTCGGGCAGAATGGCCAGGCTCTCTCTGGTCAGCAGCTTGCGTTCCCGCTGCAGATATTCGACTATCGGACTCTTCCCGCTTAAACGGAACTGGTAAAGAGAATTGTCTTTTCCCTTTGACTCAACAAACTGGGTGGTAAAATCCTCCCCGCCGACTTCCAGGAAGAGGAGGCGGGCCCGCGGGCAGCCAACCGCTTTGGTGACCAGCGAAAGGACTTCACCGCCCTGTTCTTTGAGGCTGAAGACATTGTGTATTTTACCGGCAAACTCAGATAACCTCTTGCGGTAATCGTAGCTCTGGCCCTGCAGGGCCTTTCCCAGGGTGACAAAAAGCAGGTTGCGCAGCCGGTATATAAATATGGCGACGATAATAGCCAGTGCTGTAGCCAGTATAATGGTACCTAGGTCAAACTCCAGGCCCAGCACGCCATTAAGGATGACGAACAAAAGCGCGTAGCAGACAACGCCGATGATTCCCAGACTTAACCATCCCAGGCCACGCCGCAATACGATTCTGATGTCAATCAATTGATGCCTGATAACAGCGTAGCTGAAGATGACGGCCACGATAATGCTGCCAAAATGAGATACGGCAAACTCCCTTCCCCAGGGGAGGAAAGCGACCGAAATAGAGATAAGTATAATGATTAGACCGAGCAGCAGGGAGAAGATTTGGTTGCGGAGCACCGGGTTGTCCAGAATCCTCAGCATTCTGCCGAAAACATAGGTCATTCTGGCGGCCAGTGCCAGCATGGGTATCGCTAAAAAGACGGTGCCTCTCCCGTAATCAAGATGGAGCTTGTCACCGTTGATAATCGTAACCCCCTCGGCGACATACCCCACTAACACCAGAACGATGACCAATGCCATAGTTGCGTAGACCAGGGGCAGCCATCGCCCTGTACCCTGGGGAAAGAATGAAGAAGCAAAGCAGTAAAATTGCACCGCCATCCAGGTGTATGTGATGACAATGGCTTGCAGCAGGAAGCTGTTATATTGGGGGAATAAGTTGCTGCGTAAAAAGATATCTGTGATGCTCCATACCATTGCCGAGAGCAGAAATAAAATGAATAATTTGTGTCGTTTCTGCCAGGGACGGCTGCCAATGGTGGTAATAAGTAGCGGAATATAGGCAATTGTCGCCGCTAAAGGGATTAAAGCATAGACATTCATTACGAGGTAATTATTACCTCAATTAGGAAGGCTGTCAAGCAAAACTAAGGTCGGTTGACCAAAGTGAGGTGGACTAAAGTACTAGCGGACGGCGGCTGCCCCACTCGTGGCTTCGGCGCTGACCCTGACCACCTCTGCTGGTTTCTCCGTCAGGAGGGCGAGCACGCGCTGGGATGGGTTTATGTGCGGTGGCTTCAGGTGTGCCAGGTCGGCCCCTTCCGCCCGACGTTGCTCGGTAAAATGGGCGAAAGCCCCGGGCGGAAGCACATTCACCTCGACCTTGAAGTCAATCATGTCCGCGAAGTCATGCCGGTACAGCATGGCGGTGTCTTTATACTGGCTGTCCGAGGCGAGAATCTGTTCCCGTATGGCGGCTGCAATTTCTGTTCCGCGGTTCTGATAGCCGTTTTTCAGTTCAAGGTAAAGACTGAGCACTGGCTGTCCCTCTTTCTTAAAGGCGACCCAGTCTTCATAGGCGATGCCCGTATTCTCAATCGCCTGCCAGATGGTCTTTTCCGTCAGCCGGACAAAGACGAAATCAAGCAGATCATCGGCGCGCCGCTCGAACGCCATCTGCGGAATGTCAATGCCCAGCTTCTCATTGCGCCGCGCGGTGATGCGAATCATATCCCCCGGGCGGTACCTGGCCAGTGCCCCACCGTGGAAGTTGGTGATTACCATTTCGTAGTTCTCGCCGGGCTCCACTTCGTCAAGCAGAACCGTCTTTGGCTGATATTCGGGGTCAAAGCGCGATTTGAAATGTTCCTTTTCCGGGATGAACTCGAGGAAGTTGAGACTGGGAACGAAGGTCATGCCCTCATAGTCCCAGGTCTGGGTGGCGATGATGCCGCCTTCGGTGCCGGTGTAGAGGTCCAGTGGGTATTTCCCCCAGAGCGCCTTTATCTTATCGCGGTAGACGGCACTGTCAAGGCCGCTGCTCAGGATGCCTTTCACCGACCAGATGTCCCTGGGCAGCATTGGCCGCCGCGCCAGCCTGCTCCTGGTCATGCCTTTCGCCAGGCGCAGCAATGCCCTGGGGTGGGCGAGCAGGGGGCGGATATCAACTTTATCGGTTGACTGACTGAACTTGTTGCCCACCACCACCAGCACCATGGAAATTCCAAAAAAGAAGTCAATGCCCTCGGACAGGGCCTGGCTGAAGCCGAGCTTTATCCTGTCTTCAAAGGCAAGCTCCTCGGCTTTTTCCAGCGGCGGCAGGTAGTGAATCGGCGACTGCATGCCGAGTATATCCGCCATAGCTCCGGAAATGTAGGGTCGGGGCGCTACGGTGTAGACGATATTGGGGTGGCTGTTTATCCGGGAGGTGTCTCCCCATTCCCGGCAACTGGAGAGCATGCCCACGCCGTACATGATGGTGCTCAGCTCCTCGGCAAACGACCGCGTCATCGGGACCCACTTGCACGGATAATCGCCGGAGCGTCCCGAAGTATGCACCCAGAAGGCCGGGTCGGCCGGTAACGGGGCTTCTCTTTTATCACTGAGTTCGGGGCAGTAGTCGGCGTAGGTGGTCAGGGGCACCAGCTCGCGGAATTCCTCTACCGTCTCCGGTCTGGTTTTGCGCATGATTTTTCTGCCCAGTGTGCACCCGTTGAGCAGTTTTATCTGTTCCAGGAGCAGCCTCTTCTGTATGGCCATAAACTGCTCCAGGGGAAGCCTGAGATAGCCACAGCACATCTGCCAGAGCTCTTCATTCCTGCCCTGCTGTAAAAGCTCGACCGCTTTCAGCACAAGTTACCTCCCAAGCCAGCTTGGCTCTCAGTTGACTATGGCACGTCAAAGCTAGGTTGGGAAGTGACTGTGTTCTAGAACATAGTTCTATTTTAGCTGTGAAATGAACTGTGTGGGGGATGATAAGTCAGGTTGTGGGGAGGGGTGGTTAGGGGTTTTTATTTCTTACTGCCTAATGATTGCAGCTTCTGGCTCAGCTCCTGAAAGGTTTTGTCCTGGGGCTGTTTGCCCAGTTCAAGCCCGTAGCTGAGGAAAAACTCCAGGAAGTTGCGCAGCAGTTCCTTCATGCCCGTGGTAAAATGGTTGAATTCATCTTTATCAACATAGTTATTGTTGCCGGCTGGCTCTTTCAGCTGGCTATTGAGCAGGAAGTCCAGGAATTCCGAGTAGGTCATGTCGCCGCGGTTCTCATCAATCTTTCTGGCGATGTCAGCATCAACGATTAACATTCTTTTATCTGCCACGCTCACCTCCTTATATTTTCTATATTTAAAAAAGACCTGAAGCGCCAGCTGTCCCCAGGTCGCTGTTCAGAGTGCCTGTCGAAGGTCAGACACTGAAATCCTCATCCAGCCCGAGCATTTCCCGAAGATTGCTTATCAGTTGCAGCAGTTTCAGGCCACTGTCCGTTACCTGGTAGGTCACGGAGGGATTGCCCATCTTCATCTTGTCAATATAGCCGTTAGCCACCAGGTAACCGAGATACTTCTGTATCTGGCGATAGCTCATATTGGCGCTGTACATGATTTCGGTCTTGCCCGCGCCATTCTCGCCTACCTTGAGCATATCGGCAATAATTTCAATGTCAGAACGCCGCCGATTTACCCTCACCGCTAGCCTCCATTACTTTATCGGGTAGGACTATTGTACTAATGAATTCGCCATTTGTCAATAGTATGGAGAAGAAAACGAAGGTGGCCGTGGCTATGAGGGCAGGTATTAAAAGCGGAGCAAGCCGAGATACCAGTTGAGGATATCGTTACCCCAGAGCAGGGTGAGCATGGCGGAAATTGCCAGAAAGGAACCGAAAGGGAGAGCCTCTTTCCGCTTTTTCAGCTTCAGCAGCAGAAGAATTATGCCCACCAGCCCGCCGAGTATTGCGCCCAGGGTCAGTGCCAGAAGCACCAGTCTCGGGCCGGTGGCCAGTCCAATCAGCCCCGCCAGCTTGACATCACCAAACCCCATTGCCTCGGTTCGGTAGATGGCGAGGGTTATAACGTAGGCGAGTAAAAGAAATAGAAACCCCATCGCACCCCCCATCAAAGCACTGACAATTCCCGACCAGTGCCAGGCCAGATGCAGCGTCATCAGCTCCGGCGGAGGTTGGAATATGGCAATGACCAGCGCCAGCGCCATCGCCGGATAGGAGATTTTGTTCAGAACGAGGTGGTGTTCCAGGTCAATGACGCCGATGACCAGAAACAGGCTGCCGTAGAAGACGATGACAACGAAGGTAACGCTCAATCCGAAATGCCAGTAGCTCAGGGCAAAGAGTAAACCCGTGCCCAGCTCCACCCAGAAAGGTCGCTGGGGGATGGGCGCCCCGCAGTAGCGGCAGCGACGGCGCAGCCATAAGTAGCTGAGCAGGGGCACCAGGTCGACGGGTGACAGCCGGTGCTGGCAGGAGTCACAGTGTGAAGGCGGGGTAAGTATCGACTTACCCACCGGCAGGCGGTCGATGCACACGTTCAGGAAGCTGCCAAAGGCAGCGCCGAACACAGCCAGGACGATAACCAGTATGATGTCCATTTCGCCGTATTTTGAGCTTTTTTCCTCCGCTCGTCAAGATTTTAAAAATGTCCCCTCCCGGGAGAGTTAGGAGGGGACAAGGTGAGGAGGAGGCCACCAGCGATATAGTGGCCTTTGGTCAGTGTTGCTTTAATATCATCTTGAGACTTTTTGCTTTGCTTATTCCACTGTGGCTTTACCCATGAGCTTGGCCACTTCTTCGCGGTCGTTGCAGCAGGCGAAGAGGCTATCACCGCTGATGATGCCGCTGCGGTGGAGGTTAATCAGGGCGTGGTCGAG
>DAOUMS010000012.1:0-63315 GCA_034409565.1 Dehalococcoidales bacterium | reverse complement strand
AGGTATATCAGGGCGATTGCCATTTCTATTGGTGACCGGAAACCGGGGGGTGTCCTGATTCTTTTTAAGGACCTGACCGATGTCAGAAATCTCCAGACAACCAGGCGTGAACTCATCGGTAATATCTCCCACGAATTCAGGACACCCCTGGCGGGAATCAAGGCGATGGTCGAAACGATGCGCAACGGAGCCGTCGATGATAAAGAAGCCGCCATGGATTTTCTAACCAGGATAGATGGAGAAATCGACCGCCTGACACAGCTTGTAGCGGAATTGACCGAACTTTCGCGTATTGAAACGGGTAAAGCCGAACTGAAACTGGAACCTGTCAACCTCAACGCTATTATCGGTGAGGTCATCAATCAACTTGGTCCCCAGGCGGAGAGACAGGAACTCTCTATAGGAAAGGAACTGGCTCCCGACCTGCCGGTTGTCCAGGCTGATGCCGAGAGGGTAAAACAGGTGATTATCAATCTGGCTCACAACGCCATAAAATTCACGCCGTCTCAGGGCATCATTACCATCTCATCCCGTTACGATGACAGATATGTAACCGTGGATGTAACCGATACCGGCGTGGGTATATCCAGAAACGATTTGCCGCATATTTTTGAACGTTTCTATAAATCCGATAGGGCTCGTTCCGGCGGCGGCACCGGCCTGGGACTGGCTATCGCCAAGCATGTTGTCGAAGCTCACGGAGGGAGTATCCGGGCAGAAAGCCAGGAAGGCGAAGGCTCGATATTGAGTTTCAGTCTGCCCCGCCGAACGCCTTAAAAATTTAACAAAACTTTAACAAAGCCTTAAACCGCCTTTAAAGTTCATACGATAGAATGAATTTAGAATGAATGATGAGGTTGTTTGGGGCTTATATATTTTCAAAAAACACAACGTAATAGCGCAATTTATCAGCGATAAGACCGCTGTTCATGCATAAAAAAATTCAGGAGGAAAAATTGCACATCAGAAAATCAATAAAATGGATGGTACTACCCCTGGTAGCGTTGATTACCGCTGCCATATTTGCCAGCGGCTGTAATAGCGGTACCGCGACCGTACCCACAACCACCGCTAGTACCGGGCTGTCCGGTTCCATCAACATTATCGGCTCTAACACGGTAACGCCGCTGTCTACTGTCTGGGCGGAAGATTTCATGAAAGAGAACCCTAAAGTCGGCATCGCCGTAAGCGGGCCCGGCTCCGGGGTGGGCATCGCCGCCCTGATTAACGGCACCACCGATATTTGCCAGGCCTCGCGCAAAATAAAACAAAAAGAGATTGACGAAGCCAGGGCTAACGGCATAGAACCCTATGAAATACAGGTGGCTACCGATGCCCTTTCCGTGGTGGTAAACCCGGCCAACCCCGTATCGGCACTGACGATTGCCCAGCTCTCGGGTATCTACACCAACAAGATAACCAACTGGAAGGAAGTCGGCGGCAACGACGCCGCGATTGTCGCCCTCTCCCGCGATACCAACTCCGGGACCCACGTCTTCTTCAAGGAGCACGTTGTCCAGATGGCGGGACTGGAAACCGAGAACACAGCGCTTGAGTACGGTCAGGACGTACTCCTCCTGCCCTCGACGGAAGGAGGCGTAACCGAGGTAGCCAAGAACCCCAACGCCATCTTCTACCCCGGTCTGGGCTACGTAAATGACCAGGTAAAACCTCTGGCCATAAAGAAGACGGCGGCTGACGCGGCCGTCCTGCCCAGCGTGGAGACGGCGCTTGACGGCACCTACCCCATTGCCCGTCCCCTCCTCTACTACACCAACGGCGAACCCACCGGGGTTATCAAGGATTTCATTGACTATTGTCTCTCCACTGAAGGCCAGGCAAGGGTACTGGACATTGGCTATGTGCCACTGCAATAGTATATAATGGAATAGCTTGGAGCCCAAACTGGGAAGAAGAGGGAAAGGAAAGGTTGCCTCCATGCAGCCTAGGGGAGTTTCATCAGCCACCGCCAGTGCCGGGCTCACCATGAGCCTCAAACGACGGTGGCGTTTCGGTGAAAAAACCATAGAAAGCTTCATTTTTCTCAATGGCCTCTTGGCTGTTATTATTCTTCTGGGTGTTCTCTTTCTTTTAATGCGCGAGGGCCTGCCCGTATTTACCTACACTGCCCCGTGGCAATTTTTCTTCGGCACCAAATGGTACCCGGTCTCGGAGCCACCAACCTTCGGCATGTTATCTTTCTTCACGGCCACGCTCTGGGTCACGCTGATAGCCACGGCTGTGGCAGTGCCCATCGGCGTTGGCTGTGCCGCCTACCTTGCCGAAGTTGCCCCTTCCAGCGTCAGGGAGACAGTCAAGCCCATCATCGAGCTGCTGGCCGGAGTTCCCTCCGTGGTCATGGGGCTTATCGGCCTCCTGCTTTTATCGCCTCTGGTGCAGAGCCTTTTCCACCTGAATACCGGCTTGTGTGGCCTTACCGCCGCCATCATGCTGGCGATGATGAGCCTGCCCATCATTGTCAGTGTCTCCGAGGATGCGCTGCGGGCGGTACCGAAGGAGTTCAGAGAGGCTTCCTACGCGCTCGGGGCCACAAAATGGGAAACAATCTGGCATGTCTGCATTCCGGGAGCACTTTCCGGCATCTCGGCCGCCATCATGCTCGGTGTGGGCCGTGCCATCGGCGAGACCATGACCGTGCTGATGGTCGCCGGCGGCGCGCTGGCGGTACCGCTATCGCCAACCGAGCCCATGATGCCGATGACGGCGGCCATTGCCTCCGGAATCGGCAACGCTGTGCGCGGTGGACTGCAATACCAGGCATTATTTGCCATCGGTCTGATTCTCTTCCTCATGACGCTGTCCGTGAACCTGATTGCCGACCGGGTGCTGGAGCGTCAGAAACGGAAGTTTGCGAGGTAATCAATATATGTCAGTTCAGGTCATTACCAGAAAAGGACTCACCCAGCGTACCGCCTTCAGCCTGCTGGTGCTGGCCACGGCCATCGTGGCCATTCCGGTGCTTTTCCTCATCATTTACATCGTCGCCAATGGTATCGGTGCCATCAGCTGGGAATTTCTGGCCCAGGCGCCTTCACAGGCAGGTAAGGCGGGGGGCATTTTACCGGCCATCGTGGGTACCTTTTACCTCATGCTCGGCACCATCATTTTCTCGCTGCCGGTGGGCGTCCTGGCCGGTATTTACCTCACCGAGTATGCCCGCGATAACTGGCTGACCCGCCTCATCAACATGGCCATTCTCAACTTGGCGGGAGTGCCCAGCATCGTCTACGGTCTTTTTGGCCTTGGACTGTTCGTTATGGCCATGCATTTTGGCATGTCGCTTCTTTCCGCCAGCCTGACGCTGGCCTGTCAGGCACTGGCCCTGACCATCACCACCTCAAGAGAGGCCATCATCGCCGTGCCCCGGGAATACCGCGAGGGAAGCCTGGCCATCGGGACTACCAAATGGCAGACGATACGGCACGTCGTGCTGCCTCAGGCCCTGCCCGGCATCATTACCGGCGCCATCCTGGCGATGAGCCGCGCTGCCGGGGAGACGGCACCGATACTGGTGGTGGGGGCGGCATTTATTCTCCCCGGACTGCCCGGTTCCCCCTTCGACCAGTTCATGGCGCTTCCCTACCACCTCTACACCACCGCCGCCCATGTCCCGGGCATGCCCAAAACCACCATCTGGGGGATTGCACTGGTTCTGCTGGTTGTGGTATTGTTTTTTAATTCCCTGGCGGTTTTCATCAGAGTACGAGTCCGGCAGCGGAGGTTTGGCTCATGAATGCCAATCACGCGTTGATGAATAATCGAGCGGTTCATAATAACGAGACAAAGCTGAAAACAGAGAGGGTAAGCCTGTTTTACGGCACTTTTCAGGCGTTGAGAAATATCTCACTGGATATTCCAAAGCAGTCAATCACGGCGATAATAGGCCCATCCGGCTGCGGTAAGTCCTCTTTCCTGCGCCTTTTCAATCGCATGAACGACCTCATCATCGGGGCACGTGTTGATGGTGCGGTGGCGATTGACGATATAAACATTTATGAAAGAGACATTGACGTGGTGGAGCTCAGAAAACGGGTGGGCATGGTCTTCCAGAAACCCAACCCGTTCCCCATGTCCGTCTTCGATAACGTTGCCTTTGGCCCCAGGCGGCACGGCCGGACAAAACACAGCGAACTGGAAGGAATTGTGGCACGCAGCCTCCATCAGGCAGCGCTGTGGGATGAGGTGAAAGACAAACTGGGACAATCGGCACTGGCCCTCTCCGGAGGTCAGCAGCAACGTCTCTGCATTGCCCGGGTGCTGGCTGTCGAGCCTGAGGTCATCCTTATGGATGAGCCGTGCAGCGCCCTC
This sequence comes from Dehalococcoidales bacterium, assembly GCA_034409565.1. GTDB lineage: Bacteria > Chloroflexota > Dehalococcoidia > Dehalococcoidales > RBG-16-60-22 > E44-bin89. The sequence goes on along the minus strand of DAOUMS010000012.1, from coordinate 58,986 downwards.
GACCCCATCGCCACCCTGAAAATCGAAGACCTGATGCGGAGCCTGTCCGATGACTACACCATTGTCATCGTGACCCATAACATGCAGCAGGCGGCGCGGGTGTCAGATATGGCCGCTTTCCTTATGATGGAGAAGGACAGGGCCGGCATACTCGTTGAATACGGCCCCACATCCCAACTCTTCACCAACCCGAAAGACAAGCGTACGGAGGATTATATTACCGGTCGATTCGGCTAGGAGGCAGTAAGGAGGGCCCCGATGATGGAGATAAGGACTACTTTTAGAAAGCGTCTGCGTGATATTCAGGACGAACTGCTGACCATGGGCAGCATGGCGGAAAAGGCGATAAATCTTTCCGTGGCAGCCCTGAAAAAGCGCGACCTGAAGCTGGCCAACCAGATAATCGCTGATGACCGGAAGATAAACGAAAAGCGATTTGAAATCGAGGAGACCTGCATCCAGCTTATCGCCACGCAGCAGCCCATGGCGGGAGACCTGCGGACCCTCATCAGCGTGATGAATATCATCACGGAACTGGAACGTATCGGCGACCATGCGGAGGGGATTGCCAAAATCGTGGTCATGATTGGTGATGAGCCTCCCCTGAAACCATTGATTGACATACCGCGTATGGCGGAGAAGACCGTGGACATGCTGCGCCGCTGTCTGGACGCTTTTATGAACTGCGATGAAAATACTGCCAAGGCGATTGCTGCGGAAGACGATGTGGTTGACGAGCTATATAATCAGGTCTATCGGGAACTGGTCAGCTACATGGTGGAAGACCCGAAAACGATTACCCGGGCAACGCGCCTTCTCTGGGTAGCCCACAACCTAGAGCGCTGCGCTGACCGGGTGACCAATATCTGCGAGCGCGTGGTCTTCACTGTAACCGGTAAAATGTATGAAATAAACGCTTCAAAATATTAATCTGTAACTAGTAAGGACAGGATATATTATCTATGAAAAGCACGAAACGTACCCCGATTTATGATGAGCACCGGAAACTAGATGCCAAAATAGTGGCGTTCGGCGGCTGGGAAATGCCCCTTAACTACCCCCAGGGCATCCTGTCCGAACATCTGGCCACCAGGAAATACGGCGGTCTCTTTGACATCTCACACATGGGCCGCTTCCGCATCAGCGGCCGGGAGGCGCTTTCATTCCTGCAGTATGTCCTGACCAGCAACGCCGCAGCTTTACAGCCGGGAACCGCACAATATACCATGCTGCCCAACGAAACCGGAGGTGCCATAGATGACGGCTACCTCTACCGCGTCAGCGAGAAAGATTATCTGCTGGTCGTTAACGCGGCCAACACCGAGGCAGACTGGCAATGGCTGCAGCAATACGCACCCGGGTTCCCCGGATTAACTCTGGAGGACGTCACCGGCAGTTTAGCCATGCTGGCACTTCAGGGCCCGGAAACAAAGACGGTGCTGGAAGCCGTCTTCGGCGGTAAAACGCGAATTCCCGAGCCAATCTGGAACCACCTGACCGGCAGTGAATTTATGGGCAATTATATCACCATCGCCAGAACCGGATACACCGGCGAGCCGCTTGGCTTTGAACTGTTTCCCCCCGCTGATATAGCGGTCTCCCTCTGGCGCCAGTTGCTCGATGCCGGCAGGGAGCATGGTATTGTACCGGTTGGGCTGGGTGCCAGGGATACACTGCGGCTGGAGGCTGGTTTCCCCCTCTACGGCCACGAACTGGGCACGGATGCTGACGGCAAAGAGATTCCCATCTTTGCCCTCACTGCCGCCCGGTTTGCCGTCAGTTTTAGCCCCGTGAAAGGTGAATTCATCGGGCGTGAGGTGCTGCACCAGCAGTTTCAGGAAGTAAAACTCCGGCGCGAAGGCAGACTGGATGCGTCCAGAGCAAACCTGCTCGTTCCCAAGTCGGTCTACCTGATGTCCCTGCTGGGCGACGGCATAGCTAGGGCCGGCAACCAAGTACTAGTCAACGGCAGGAACGCGGGCAACATTACCAGCGGCACGGTCATACCCTACTGGAAATTTGATGGTTCCGACACCATGGCCAGGCCCGGCGCTGAATCGGGAAGGCGGATGCTCGGCTTGGCCTATCTCGACGCTGGCGTATCCGAAGGCCAGAAAACAGAGGTCATTATCCGGGACAAGCCGGTCAAAGCGGTCATCGTCCGCCGGCACATCGGCGGTGAGGCACCACCCTACGCCCGGCCATTGCTTGCCGGCAACACCAAAAACAATGCTTCAGCAAAGGGCAAGAAATCAATGGTAGAGCTGGCCATAAATCTGGTGCAAAAGGCCCACGACAACACGGTGTGGCGACAGCAGCAGGCTATCAACCTGATACCATCAGAGCAGACGGCATCACCACTGGTAAAATTGCTCACCATCGCCGACCCATCGGGCAGGTACGCCGAACACCGCAGAGTGGAAGCGCTGGGCAACATGGAAGCCTTTTACTACCAGGGCACCAAATTCATTGCCGAGGTGGAGAAGGAAGTACAGGAGCAACTGAAAAAATTCCTTGGCTGTTCCGAGGTGGAGGCGAGGCTGCTCAGCGGGCAGATGGCCAATGCCACCACGTACAGCGGCATTATTGACTACCTGAACCGGGTCGACAGACATACCGAGCCCAAGAGAATGAAATACGTCATGAACCACCACATCGGGCGGGGTGGCCACCTGAGTGCCCAGACCATGGGCACGCTGAGAGACTTTGTTGCCATAGACCCAGTTACCGACCGCTGGGCAGTGGTCAATTTCCCCGTTCTTCCCGAAAACCCGTATCAGATAGACCTCGCCCGAACTGCCGAGCTTATCACCAGATACCGGCCAGAACTGTTTATCTTTGGCAAGAGCATGATTTTGCACCGCGAGCCAGTGCAAGAGGTCGCCCGGATTATCGCTGACATGAAGCCCAGGCCAATCATCATGTATGACGCCGCCCATGTCTTCGGCCTGTTCGGCTCCTACTTTCAGGAGCCGCTCAACGAAGGTGCCGATATCGTCACCGCCTCCACACACAAGACGTTCTTTGGCACGCAGCGCGGTATCATTGCCAGCAATATGAGCCAGAATTCGGACTACGCTGAACTCTGGGCAAGCATTTCGCGGCGGGCCTTTCCGGGAAGCGTCAGCAACCATCACCTCGGTACCCTGCTCGGCCTGCTTATGGCTGCTTACGAAATGAACGCTTATGGGCGCGACTACCAGCGCCAGGTAATAGCCAATGCCAAAGCCTTCGCGCTGGCGCTGAAAAAACGGGGACTCCAGGTGGAGGGAGACCCTGCCATCAATTACACGGAGACACATCAGGTTGTCCTGCGGGTGGGCTACGCCCGTGGCGTGGCCATGGCGGAACGCCTTGAGAAAAACAACATTATCGTCAACTTTCAGGCGCTGCCCGATGACGAGGGCTTTACCGCCAGCAGCGGCCTGAGGACCGGTGTCCAGGAGATGACCCGCTTCGGCATGAAGGAAACCGACTTCGCCGAGCTGGCGGACTACATGGCCGCGGTCATTCTGGAAGAAAAAGATGTTTCCAGGCAGGTAGCCCGCTTCCGACAGAGGTTCACCACCATGCACTACTGCCTGCCCGAGGACAAGGCCAGACCCCTCATTGCTAAAATGCTCGATAGTCTGCTAAAATCATAAAGTTATTAGCCCAGAAAATTTGAAGAGGTGATGGCAATGTCCAGTATTCCATATCAGGAACTCAAACCCCCGCAACGTATTCTTCTCGGACCCGGCCCAAGTAATATTCACCCCCGCGTCCAGCAGGCTATGCTCTCGCCCGTGCTCGGGCACATGGACCCGTATTTTTACACCATCATGGAAGATAATATGAAACTCCTGCGTTACCTTTTCCAGACCCAAAACAAGCTTACCTTTCCCATCTCGGCCACCGGTTCGGCAGGGATGGAGGCCGGTTTATGCAATTTTCTGGAACCGGGTGACGTTGCCATCATCGCGGCTAACGGGTACTTTGCCGATAGAATGATAAACATTGCCTCGCGCTGTGGTGCGGAAGTCATCCAGCTGGATGCCGAATGGGGCCACATTATTGAGCCCGAGGCAATCGAAGCCGCCTTTAAATCCCGGAAAAAGGTGAAGCTGCTGGCACTGGTCCACGCCGAGACCTCCACCGGAATCCTGCAACCGCTTACCGAAGCGGCTCAGTTAGCCAAACAGCATGAGGCGCTATTCCTGGTGGATGCGGTTACGTCCCTGGGTGGGCATGAAGTGGCCATAGACGACTGGGGCGTTGACATCTGCTATAGCTGCTCTCAGAAATGCCTTGGCTGTCCGCCCGGCCTCTCTCCTTTCACCGTCAACCAGAAGGCCATGGACACCCTCCAGAAACGCTCCCGTGCTGTCTCCAGCTACTACCTGGACCTCTCCTTGCTTTCCAAATACTGGATAAATGAAGGCGGCGGGCGGGCCTACCATCACACCGCCCCTGCCTGCATGTTCTACGCGCTGCACGAGGCGCTGGCGCTTATCGCCGAGGAAGGCCTGGAAGCGCGCATTCAGCGCCATGCTAAAAACGGCGCCGCGCTTCGGGCCGGCCTTGAGGCAATGGGGTTGACTTTGCACGCCCAGCCCGGTTACCGCCTCAATACCCTAACCACGGTACGCATTCCGGAAGGCATTGACGATGCCCGAATACGGCAGCGGCTCATCAGCGACTACAGCATTGAGGTCGGTGGTGGGCTGGGGGCACTGAAAGGAAAGGTATGGCGTATCGGGCTTATGGGGTATTCCTCCACCGTGCAGAACATATTGCTCGTCCTCTCGGCGCTGGAAAAACTGCTGGCGGAAGAAGGCTACAAGACAGAGACCGGTGCCGGGATTAACGCTGCGGTACAATCACTGCGGAAATAAGACTATCCGTCTTTAATGTATTGGCGATTGCTCTCCAGTACCTCGTCAACTATTTCGTCTTGCTCTTTTCCCCGGCAGTCGATGATAACATCGGCGTACTTGAAGTATAGGGGCCTCCTCTCCTCGTAAATCTGCCGCAATGTCTTGTGCCTCAGCCCCACAATGCCACGGTCAAGACCGCCCGTCAGCTTGGCCTCTATATTGGCAAAGGAATCGTCCAGATAGACTAGAACCGCGTTCTCTTTCAGATAGCTCATGAGGTCAGGATGGTAGATGATGCTACCGCCCGGTGCCACCACCATTCGCGGCAATTGTACCTCATACATACGGCGCTTTTCCAGTCGCAGGAAGGCTTCCTCACCCCCAGCATCGATTACCTCCTGTATCCGCTTTCCGTCTTTCTGAAAAATATAGTCGTCCACATCCAGGAAGCCAAAGCCGAAGGCCTGCGCCAGCGCCATCCCGATGGTGGACTTGCCGACACCAGCCATGCCGATAAGGACGATGCCTGTCTTTCTCATTTTGAATACCCCACCACCGGTCTTAAGCCCCAGAATAGCACCTGCTTACCAGCCCGTCAACCGCACGATGCCCCCTCGGCAATGGGGCTGACCTGAAGGTCTTTACTTGCTTACCATTTTGCCTTATACTACCTAAAACATCGTGACGGACGTAATAATCACCATGCTGCTGGCCACTGTGGCCTATTTACTGGGGGGATGTCCTTTTTCCCTCTGGATTGGACGGTGGCGGTTAAACAAAGATATCCGTGAATACGGCGATGGAAATCCCGGGGCGGTCAACGTATTTCGGGCTGGCAACGTAAAGAGCGGCGTGATTGCCGTCGCCCTCGATATCGCCAAGGGGTTCCCTTTTGTCTTTATCGCCCACTATCGCTTCGGGCTGCCAGAACTGCTTATTATTGTCATCGGGTTGAGCGCCATACTCGGCCACGCCTTCTCGCCACTGCTCCGTTTCAAAGGCGGCAAGGCGCTCGCGGTTACCGCTGGGGTTCTCCTGGCGCTTCCCCAGTACCACCTGTTTCTCATTTTCATTGCCTGCATCGTTATCGCCTTTTTATGTATTGAGCAGGACGCCTGGACGGCCATGGCGGCCCCGGCTGGTGCACTGGCCTACCTGATAATTACCCGGGGCAGCTCATGGGAAATACTGTTCACGCTTGGCGTCCTGATAATCTTTACCATCAAACAATATGAAGGCCTGAAAACCATCCCCCGGTTCAGACTGAAACCCGTGCGGTGGTACCAGTCAAGAAGTGGATGAATTGAAAAGGGAGCTAAGGGAATGCTGTATCAGGGAATAATCGTCGTCGGGCTTTTTATCTTCATGATTAACCTGACGCTTAATCTGAGAAAAATCAGGACGCTGCGCCGCGATGAAAAAGTTCCCGAACCGGCCCCCTTCATTTCCGTTCTTGTCCCCGCCCGGGATGAGGAGGCAAATATCGCCGCCTGTCTTGAGTCGCTGCAGCAACAGGACTACCCCAACTACGAGATAGTAGTGCTGGACGATAATTCGTCAGACAGTACCGGGACAATAGTAGAAAACATCGCCGCCAGAGATAGCCGTGTACGCCCGCTCCAGGGTGAGCCGCTACCCAACGGCTGGACGGGCAAGTCCTTCGCCTGTTATCAGCTGGCCAGGCAGGCCGGCGGCTCCTGGCTTCTCTTTGTTGACGCTGATACGATACACGCTCCCCACATGCTGCGCAGTGCTCTGGCCCAGGCACTCCGCCTGAATTCCTCGCTTCTCTCCGGTTTTCCACGTCAGCTGGCTCACTCCCTGCCCCAGAAAATTGCCATCCCGGTGCTGTACTTTATCATCCTTACCTGGTTTCCACTCTGGTGGTTACAGCGCGCCAAAGAGCCGAGACCCTCGCTGGCCATCGGTCAGTTTTTGCTCTTCCCCAGAGAAGAATACTGGCGTATTGGTGGCCATGAAGTGGTGAAGTCACGCATTCTGGAAGACGTCTGGCTGGGGGTTGAGATAAGCCGCCGCGGTGGACGCCAGGTAGCCGTTGACCTGTCGCCCGCAGTCTCCTGCAACATGTACCACAATGTGGGTGCCATGCTGGAGGGGTTTATCAAATGGATCTACTCGGTGGCCTCGCTCTCCCCGATAGCCCTGACGCTCATGATGGCTGCGGCCTACTTTTTCTACCTGGCACCGTTCTACCATCTCTGGAGGGAGCTCTTTGTGGTCATGGGCTCGGCTACCCTGCGCATCGTCGTTATCTCACAGGTGGGCTTAATACTGTTTATGCGCTGGCGGGTGGACAGTCGTTTCAAAGAACCGTTTATTTCGGTCTTCCTGCACCCCTTCGGGCTCTCATTCCTTTTCTTCGCCGCTTTCTGCGCCGTTTTTCGGCGCGCGGTCGGGGTCGGTGTCCGCTGGAAAGAACGCCTGTACAGTCGGGAATCATCCGTTGAGTAACCAGCGGGATGAAAGGGAACCCGCTGGAGCCATGGCGCTCTGGCTACGCTGGAACCACTCCGTCTAGGCTAGTTACTTTTTAGCTGCGGTATGCCTAACAGTTCCCGCGTTTCTTGCGGTGTCGCTATTTTTCGACCGAGGTCAGTACCTATGCGCACTATCCTGGTGACGAACTCGGCGTTGCTCTTGGCCAGAACACCCCTACTGTAATATATATTATCCTCAAAGCCGACCCGTGCGTGACCGCCCAGAAGAATTGACTGAACCACCGCCGGGGTCTCGTCAGCACCAACGGCAAGAGTCATGAACATCGAATCGGCAGGCAGCTGGTCAACAAGGTGCATCATAGTCCTTGGCGTATAGGGAGTCGCATTCTGTGCCGTCCTTTGCATTCCCAGGGGAAAGTCAATCCAGTAAGGCTTGGGGAGGGGGAAATTTTCAATATAATATTTAACTTCTACGGCCAGACCACCCAGCCCGCTATGTAGCTCAAACTCTGGTTTTATTCCCTTCTCCAGCAACGCCCTGAGCATTCTTTCGCCAAAAGAACGCGTCCAGGGTCTGATTTGCTCTTTGCCGGCGCGCATAAAAACGCCAATCCCAACGTTGAAAGATACCAGTTCCGGGCCGGACTCAAGGACTTTAAAGCCGTCCTCAACGTTAGCCCCCTCTTCACGTCCCGGGGAAGTGCTGAACTCCAGAACTATGTCACACCCCTTTTCCCTTATTAAACGGGCTATCTCTCTAAAAACCTCAGGATTGGTAGTGGCCAGACCTTCCTTATCTCGGGCGTGGATATGGGCCATAGAAGCGCCCTCATTCCAGGAACGGTAAGCTTCTTCCGCAATTTCTTCTGGATTGGTTGGGATATTAGGATTTGCGTCCTTGCCCAGAAAACTGCCGCAAGTAGCCACACAAACAATGAGTTTATCAGTAACTATCAATTTTCCCTCCATAGACATGGGTTTTTATCATCTGACCTACCACCTATATTACTAGATTTCAGTTAATACCACCAGTATTATGGCCACCTCAAGCCAGTAACTTAAAATGTGAAATGCCACGTAAGCCGAACTTGATTGCTTTTTTGGCCAGCGGCTGTTGTCAATTACAGTCACAATAGTACCTGATTCTATCTTCAGCAGACAAATTTCATAGTGACAACCCTAAATATACTTGACAGGACGTGCTATAATAGTTTCAGAAATCCACAATATGATATCGGGCAATATATACCTTTCGTCTGCATATAATTTATAAAGTAATTTAAAGCCTTAGGGCGAAAGGAGTTAATGCACAAGGGGATTTTTAAATATTGCCCAAAATAGTCGCCTGATATTACGCGGACTCAATAGAACTGGCGGGCGGTTCAACTGCGTCAAGAAAACAAGCAACTGTGTCCGGCCCGGAAAAAGTTCAAAGTAACTAACAGCGAGTCCTTCCCCAAGGTGTAATACCGCACATTATTGGGTAATTTTTCCCCCAAAACAGCAAGTCCAGCAGCAATGTCCCTTTTTTACCCTACGTCGAAGAATTTAAGCTGGTGAGCTATTTACTTTGACAAAATCAAAATTCGGGGTATAGGCTAAAAAATAAATAAAGGGGGGTGATAGTTTTCAAAAATGAAACGAGGAATTGCTGGGTTAGACAACTGACTTAGGAGGAGTAAATGAAGAAAGGAAGAATCATTGCCGTTTTTATGGTGCTGGCACTCATCAGCAGCATTGTTGCTATTGGTTGTGCCGCAGAGGCTCCCTCCCCTGCTCCAGCACCAGCACCTGCTCCAGCACCAGCTCCGACTCCTGCTCCAGCGCCAACCCCGGCTCCAGCCGCACCTGCGGAAGTAATTACCTGGGTTGGACAGTCATCCCTGCCCGCCGGAATGCCAGTGACCGTTGGCCTGGAGAGAGTGAGTGCACGAATTACTGAAGCCAGCGGTGGCCGCTTAGTGTGGAAAGCCGAGCCCGCCGGGGCTATCTGCCCGGCAACCGAGGAGTGGAAGGCGGTCCACACCGGCGTTCTGGACTTCGGTGGTGGCGGTGGCTCTTACATGCACGCCGAGGTTCACTTTGGCACCATGATTTCACAGAGGGTGGGCGGTATACCCCCTCTGCCCCACCTGATCTGGCTCGATACCGTTGGCTCTGACCTGATTAACAAGTGGTACGTTGACCTCGGGTATGACATGCTCGATATCAAGGGCGCCGGCTTTCACGGTCCGCCCGAGATATTCGCCCACCTGGACAAGGAACTGAAGACCGTTGCGGACCTGGATGGGCTGAAGATGCGGTGTTCCGGCGATGGCGGAGCCGTTCTGTCGCGACTGGGTGTCGGTTCGGTGTTCATGCCTTTGGGTGAAATCTTCGAGTCCATGAAACGCGGCGTCATCGATGCCTTTGAGTGCAGCTCCCCGCGGTTTGACTGGGAGATGGGCCTGAATGAAGTGGGCAAGTATGTCTACCTCTCCCCCATCCGGGCGCCTACCGAGGTATACCAGTTGCTGGTCAAGCGGAGCAAGTTCGAGGCACTGCCCGATGACCTCAAAATAATCATCGAGGACTGCGGCCGGTCAGAGGCAATCCGGTACCATACCATGCTCACGTCCGGTGACGCCGACGCACTCCAGAAATTCCGCGACTACGGCAACATCGTAGGTCCACTGCCAGCGGAAATAGAACAGGCTTTCGTTAAAGAAGCTAACGCGTACATGGATGAGCTGGCTGCCGAGTTTCCCGAAGCCAAGGAAGTACTGGAATCCCAGCGCGCTTTTGCCAAGAACTGGGACGCCTTATACGGACTCCCTGACTGGGCCAAACCCAGTGACTAGCGCTTCGGAAGCCCCCTTATAGCTAAATTTTAGTTTGCCCCGCTCCGTGGCAAGCCACGGAGCGGGGTGAGATAAATACAACGAAAGCTTAATAAAACATGAGAAAAATAATTAAAGCGATTGACGCCACTAATATTTGGATGGGAAGTTCGGTGAGATGGATTATTGTCTTTCTGTTGCTGGTCATTTGCGCCGAGGTGTTCATGAGGTATGTCTTAAACAAGCCCACCATACAGGGGCCGGTAATCGCCACCATGAGCGGGGCGGCCGTGTATTCCCTTTCCTGGGGATTTGTCCACCTCCATCGTCGGCACATTAGAGTGGATGTTTTCTATGCGCGGTTTCCAACCAGAGGGAAGGCAATCATTGACGTGTTATGTGCTCTATTATTTCTCCTGCCACTTATCGGTTTGATGTGCTATGCTGCCTGGGAATGGACATGGTATGCCTGGTCAACCACCGAGAGGTCGCTCCAGACTTACTGGTACCCGATAACTGGCCCAGTAAGAACCGCCGTATTCATCGGACTATGCCTGTTTGCCCTCCAGAGTCTTGCCCAGTTCTATCGCGATGTTTATTTACTAGTGAGGAATAAAGCCTATGATTGATATAAGTCCGGAACTGGTAACCGTAATCATGATGGGGGGAATCCTGGTCGGGGTTCTGCTTGGCTACCCCCTAGCTATCGTGGTCGGTGGCATCGGCATCGTCATGGGATTTCTCCTCTTCGGAGTGGACATCTCACTGGAGCTCATCTACCAGCGCCTTTTCCGATTGATAAATAACTATATCCTGCTGGCGGTGCCGGGTTTTATTTTCATGGGCATCATGCTGGGCTACTCGGGCATAACCGAGAGGATGTTCTCTGCCCTATATCTATGGCTCAGCGGCTTCCGGGGCGGGCTGGCCATAACCACCGTGTTACTCGGCACCATCCTTGCCGCCTGTGTGGGCATTATTGGCGCCTCGGTCACCGCGCTGGCCATTATCGCCCTTCCCGCCATGGTCACGCGAGGTTACGGTAAATCTTTTGCCAGTGGCGCCGTCTGCGCCGGCGGTACCTTGGGCATTCTTATTCCACCCAGCATTATGCTGGTGGTCTATGGCCCAATGGCATCACTCTCGGTTGGTAAACTGTTTTTTGGCGCCTTTTGCCCCGGGTTTATGCTTTCCGCCATGTACTGTACCTACATTGCCATTCACAGCTTTATCATGCCGGGTATGGCGCCAGCCGTGCCCGTAGAGGAAAGGGCAGTTCCCTGGTTAAAGAAAACGACTGACCTCGCTACCTCGATGTTGCCGCCAGCGGTGCTTATTCTGGCGGTGCTAGGGAGTATTTTCTTCGGGGTAGCCGCACCTACAGAAGCCGCCGCCGTCGGTGCTCTTGCGGCAACACTCTTAGCGATCGCTTACCGCAGGTTCAGTCTTAAAATCCTCAAGGACACGGCCCTAGAGACGGTAAAAGTCACTGGCATGGTACTCCTCATCGGTGCCACCGCTTTCGCTTTCGTCGGCATTTTCATCCGTGCCGGTGGTGGGGATATCGTGGAGCAGACCATTCTGGGTGCTCCCGGCGGCAAATGGGGTATCTTTGCCATTATCATGTTTATCGTTTTCCTGCTGGGCTATTTCATTGACTGGCTGGGAATACTGTTTATTGTCGTCCCCATAATAACACCGGTCGGCGCAGCACTCGGTTTTGACCCCCTCTGGTTTGCCATGATGATATGCGTGAACCTCCAGACCTCGTTCCTGACCCCACCCTTTGCCTACGCTATTTTCTATCTCCGTGGGGCCGCTGACCCGGCGCTGGGCGTTGAGACAGGTCACATTATCCGCGGGGTAATCCCATATGTTTTCATCATCTTGCTTGGCCTTGGCCTGCTCATCGTCTTCCCACAGATAATCCTCTGGTTACCGGGACAAATGATAACCGGCTTCTAGCCGTAACCGAAATCCCAAACCAACAACCGCCTCGATCTTTATCGAGGCGGTTCCCTTTTAGAGCGCCAGAGTTACCTGGCTTTCCTCAGCAGACAGACGCTTGGCGCTGAAACCAAGTTTTTTGGCCAGCCTCAGCATCTTCGTGTTGTCATTGAGCACAATCCCGTAGATGCTCTTCAACCCCTTGTCCTGGGCGATGCCAATCAGACTATCGAGGAGTTTCAGGCCGAGACCATTGCCCTGAAAATCGTCAGCAACCACAATGGCGAATTCGCCTGCCTCCCCCCCCGGCTCCAGGATAAGCCGCCCCACACCCACGTTCCTCCGCCGCCCTTCGCCATCATATTCAGCGATGACGGCCATCTCTCGGTCATAGTCAACGTTGCAGAAACGACTGAGCATCTCATGGGTTATCTCTTTGATAATATAGAAGAAGCGGAACCGCGAGGACTCCTTGGAAAGCCCGGCAATAAGCTCGCGTTCCAGCGGTTCGTCCTCAGGACGTATCGGTCGCAGTACCACCTGCCGGCCATCATAGCAGCGCCAGGGCTGAATATACCGTGTGGGATATGGTGAAATAATTAAATGGGCGTACTCCTCTGACTCCTTCGGGGATACCGTGTCATCAAGAATTATCCGGGCATCCAGGGCCATGGCGCAGTCACCGTTAATCACCAGGGGGTTAATATCAAGTTCCTTTATCTCCGGAAAATCGACGATTAGGTTGGAAATCCTGACCAGAGCCTCATCCAGCAGGCGCAGGTTGACCGGCGGCCTTGACCGGAACCCCTTAGCCAGCATCTGGTAAGTCCTGGTCCGTTCCAGGACCCTCCGTGCCAGTATCTGGTTTAGGGGAGGGATGCCCACGGCAATATCCTTAAAAAACTCCGCCTCCGTACCCCCGAGTCCAAACATGATGACCGGCCCCAGTATGGGGTCCTTCTTGCTTCCGATAATCAACTCGTAGTCATAGTCGGCAACCATCTTCTGCATGGTAACGCCTTCGATTTTGGACTCAGGCATTTCCTTACGTACCTTGGCCACCATCTCGGCGAAGGCCTTTTTCACGGCGTCAGCCGATAACAGATTCAGCCTGACCCCACCAACGTCTGACTTATGGGTGATGTCCGGCGAGGCAATTTTCATCACCACCGGATAGCCAACATTTGAGGCCGTAATGGCCGCCTCATCAGCGTTCGGGGCAAGGTGAGGCGTGGTGGCCATGATGCCATAGGTTATGAGGAGCTTCTTGGCGTCCTCCTCGCTGAGCAATGTCTTTTTGGCCCTGAGGGCGTTCCGGGTGAGGATTTTAAGGTAGTTCTTGGGCGCGCCCATGTTCATGGGCAGGTCCTCGGGCGTCTCATACAATGAGCCCAGATTGCGGGCATAATGATACATATACAGGTATGTTTTTATCGCTTCCTCGGGAAATTCGTAGGTGGGCACGTTATTCTCGTAGAAAAGCTGCCGCCCCTCGGCGACCTCTTCCGTGCCCATCATGGCGGTAACAATCGGTTTGTTCGCCTTTTTGGCATATTTGACGATTGCCTTGGCTGCTTCAACCGGCGTAGCGGTTCCCTGCGGGGTGTAGATAACCACGGCGCCGTTCACGCCGGGGTCTTTCAGGACGGCTTCAATGGTCTGTGTAAACCGCTCCGCGTCCGCATCACCAAGGATATCAATTGGGTTGCCCTTGCTCCAGTATGGCGGTAAAAATCCATCAAGCGCTTTAACCGTCTCTTCGCTTAGTTCTGCCAGCTTGCCACCACGGCTCATAAGGGCGTCCGTCGCCAGTATCGCCGGGCCACCGGCATTGGTGATGATAGCCAGATTGGGCTCCTTGGGCAGCACCGCCGTATTCAGGATGGAGGCGCAGTTAAACAGGTCTTCAATTTCCTCCACCCGCACCACGCCTGCCCTGTCAAAAGCAGCCTCGTAATATGAGTCTTCCCCCACCATGGCACCGGTGTGCGACTTCGCCGCCCGGGCGCTCTCCTGGAACTTCCCCGGCTTCATGACAATAATCGGCTTGGTGCGGGCGAAACCTCTCGCCGCGCTCATAAATTTGCGGGCATGTTTCAGGGAATCGCCAAATGACTCCAGATAAATGATGATGCTTCTGGTCTCCGGATCCTCACCAAAATAGTCGATTAAGTCGCCAAAGTCCACGTCGAGCATGGAGCCGAGGGAAACGAAGGCGCTGAAACCGATTTCCCGGCTCACTGCCCAGTCAAGCACCGCCGTGCCCAGAGCACCGCTCTGCGAGAGGAAGGCAACGTGTCCCGGCTTGGACATCTTGGTGGCAAAAGTGGCATTCAAAAGGGCGCTGGGCTTGATTACCCCCAGGCAGTTGGGGCCGATTACTCTAATGCCGTATTTTCGGCTCAGCTGGCTGACCTTTTCCTCACGTTCCTTGCCTTCTGCCCCTATCTCCTTGAAACCCGCCGAAATGATGACGGCCGCCTTGACCCCGGCTTTACCGCATTCCTCAATTATACCGGGGACAATTTTCGCCTGGGTAACGATAACCACCAGCTCCGGCTTTTCCGGCAGGGCGCTCAGGCTGGGATAACATTTCAAATCGAGTATTTTTTCACGGTTGGGATTGACCAGATAGACCCGGCGTTTATCCCTGGCGAGCATCAGGTTGTCCAGCACGGTCCGCCCCACCGTCCCCTCGCGGTCAGTGGCGCCAACCAGGGCGATGCTGCCCGGTTCAAAGAAGGCCCGAATTTTTTCCATGCTCATAGCGGCTGATTACCCCCAAATGTAGCAGGCGATGAAAAACGACACCTGTTGCCGAAATTCTGGAGTTTTTTCTCTCTATTGCCACTATTTATCATACCTTTTTTCACATTTCGCTCTCAACCTGTAATCCCATAATTTGTCATTTCACATGCCCATCATTATAATCTTAACGGCACAGATATGAGGCAGACATCAGTCAATATGCTTAATTCAACCCCTGATACAGTGCGCCATATAACTAAAGCGGGGAGGAACAAAGAAATATGGCTGAAAAACAGGTAACCGGAAAGAAAAAAAGGACTGCAGCACGCGTGGCTAAAGTGTCCGACGTCGGCTTTGCCAAATTTTTAAGCCTGTTTCACTCTCTGGAAGGCGGCATTTCCCTAAGCATCGGCGAGCCTGATTTTCCCACGCCCTGGCACATCTGTGAGGCCAGCATTGAAGCCATGAAGAAAGGCATCACCAGCTATACACCGACGACAGGGTTTCCCGAACTGCGGGAGGCCGTTGCCCGGCATCTGGAAAAACACTACGGCATAAGATATGACCCGGAGACGGAAATCGTTATTACCGTTGGTTCGAGCCAGGCGATGGACCTGGCTTTCCGGACGATTATAGACCCCGGTGATGAGGTTATCATGCCCGACCCCCACTATGTTTGCTACCCTTCCTGCATCGTCCTGGCACACGGTGTGCCGGTCACCGTGCCTACCCGACCGGATAACGACTTCAAGATGGAACCGGAACAGATTGAGACCAGAATTACGCCCAGGACAAAGGCAATACTCTTCGGTTATCCGGCCAACCCCACAGGTACCGAGCTCACCCGTGAGGAATATGCCGGAATCGCCCGGGTGGTGGCAAAGCATGACCTTCTGGTCATCTCCGACGAGATATACAGTCGCCTGACCTACGGCGTGGAACATACCTGTTTCCCAACTCTGCCGGGGATGAAGGAGCGCACTATTCTCCTCGACGGTTTCTCCAAAGCGTACGCCATGACCGGCTGGCGTCTGGGCTACGCCGCCGGACCGGCGGAAATCATGGCTGCCATCAGCAAGGTGCACCAGCACACCATGCTCAGCCCATCCAGCATGGCGCAGATGGCGGCTCTGGAAGCCCTGGAAAGCGGCGAGGACGATGTACAGCGGATGCTGGCTGAGTATGCCCGCCGACGTGAGGTAATCATCCACGGCCTTAACGACATAGGCCTCAAGTGCCACGAACCAAAAGGCGCCTTCTATGCCTTTCCGTCGGTCAAGGTTACCGGCATGACCTCAGACGAATTCACCGAAAATCTCCTTAAGGAAGAAAAGGTCATTGTTATGCCCGGCACCCTGTTCGGGAGGCTGGGAGAAGGCCACGTGCGCTGTTGCTACGCAACCTCTTTATCCGATATTGAGGAGGCACTGAGACGCATGGCCCGGTTTGTCGAGCGACATCACGTCCGTTCTTGAACGGATAATAATTATCGGCCTTGATGTTACATGAAGCTCGTCCGTCACGCTGCCAGCCCACCTGGCGGAAAAGCCGGCAGGCCAATTTTTCCCAAGCTCTTTACCCCTGATGAAATACAGGCTATTATAAGAGGAGGCCGCCAGGGTAATAAAATGGCAGATGAGAAAATAAAGGTCCTCGTTGTTGATGACGAGGAAACAGTACGGATACTGTTCGAGCGCATATTGCAGGCTGCCGGTTACGATGTTGCCACCGCCGCCGACGGCAAGGAAGCCCTGACTGTCATAGCTGATGCTGATATTGATGTGGTGCTGCTAGATATCAAAATGCCCGGGTTGTCCGGCGTTGATGTGCTCGCCAAAATAACCACTGATTGGCCAGATATCTGCGTCATCATGGTAACCGCAGTTAGCGATGTCCGGACTGCCGTTGAGGCCATGAAGCTGGGTGCTTATGACTATATCAGCAAGCCATTTGACCAGAATGAAGTGCTGCTAAAAATTCGCGGGGCCATTGTCAAATGGCAGGCACAGCTCCAGGAAAAGAAGCAATACCTCCAGCTCCAGCAGAATATTGCCGAACAAACCAGACTGATGCAGACTAACTTCACTGAACTGGTTAATAGCCTGGCCAGAGAGCACCGGCTGCTGCTGCAGCTGGCAGCCAAGCAGGGGGCCGGCGGCAAGTCACTGCTCTCCGGTCTGCCTTCGGAATTGCAGAAGCCAATTGCCTCGGTGGCAGAATTCCGGGACGCTCTGCTCAGAATTCTAAAAAAGGCGTAGTTTAATTATTGATTGAGCTTACCGACAAAAGGACTCTTCGCTGATGAAAGGACACCTTCTGATAGTCGATGATGAGCTGAGCATCCTTAAATTTGTCCGTTCCAATCTAGAAGACAGAGGCTATGTGGTCACCAGTGCCACCAATGGCGAAGAAGCGCTCCACAGCATAGAGAGAGAACTGCCCGACCTCATCATACTGGACGTCATGATGCCCAAAATGGACGGCTTCGAGGTATGCCGCCGGCTGCGGGAATGGTCACAAACCCCGATTATTATGCTCAGCGCACGCGGTGATGAAAAGGACAAGGTAAAGTGCCTTGACCTGGGTGCTGACGACTATATTGTCAAGCCTTTCGGGGCTAACGAACTGATGGCGCGGGTCAGCGCCGTTCTCCGGCGCACCAGAACGGCTGGCACATCAGTGACGAAAGCTGCCATCACCAGCGGTGATCTGGTCATCAACTTCGCCAAAAGGCGGGTAACTCGTGCCGGCATGGAGGTAAAACTGACGCCCACTGAATACGCCCTCCTTCAGGAACTGGCCTTGAATTCGGGCAAGGTGCTCACCCATACTCAACTCCTTAACAAGGTATGGGGCCCGGAATATCGGGATGAAAGGGAATACCTGCATGTCTTTGTCCGCCGGCTGCGTGCCAAGCTGGAGTCAAACCCGAACCATCCCAGATGCATCCTCACTGTTTCCGGCGTTGGCTACCAGTTCACGGATTCTGCCTGAGAAACAGGCGATACCTTTTTAACCAGACCTACAGAGGCACCCGTTCCGGGTGCCTTTCTATTTCCCAAAATGTTAAGGAAATTTTTAGAATTTCAAGTTAGATATTTAGGTTTTGTTTCGCATCTTGGCTCTATCCTGAAAGCACAGAACAACCGCCAGGGGTGTGCCCACGATGCCAAACAAGCGAATGAAAATTATTGCCGTATGGCCACACCATAAGACTTCATTTTCGGCGCACAATGAAATGATGAAGCAGTTCCGCAGGTCACACGGCAGAGTGGCCACGGTCAATCCACCTGGCGTCAACAAACGTAATATCCTAGCCGTAACCGCCCCCCTAGCGATTAAACGTGTTAACGTGGATGGCGGCGGTTCCTATTTACCAGAATGGAAAGCAAATTTGCGCGCTTCGCTTTCATTGTCAAGGGTAGCCGGCTACAAGATATCACCAAATTAACGCCTTGAAGGGAAAAAAGAGAGGAACTG
Organism: Dehalococcoidales bacterium; assembly: GCA_034409565.1. Taxonomy (GTDB): domain Bacteria; phylum Chloroflexota; class Dehalococcoidia; order Dehalococcoidales; family RBG-16-60-22; genus E44-bin89. The sequence goes on along the minus strand of DAOUMS010000012.1, from coordinate 40,677 downwards.
ATGAAAAAGCGTACTTGCATAATGGCCATCGATGACGAAGAGGAGATACTTCGCCTGCTCAAGAATGTTCTTGAAGCAGAGGGGTATGATTTTGTGGGTGCCACCAGTGGCGATGCTGCATTTTCCCTGTGGCGTGAGCGCCAACCGGACCTGATTATCCTCGATATTATGATGCCCGGCCTCGATGGCTTCCAGGTACTTAACCTGATACGCCGGAACTCCGATGTGCCAGTGATTATGCTGACCGGCCATAGTGAGGTGACCGCTTTACGCGATTCTGTTGAGATTGGTGCCGATGATTACATCAGGAAGCCATTCTATCCGTTGGAACTGATAGCGCGCATACGGGCCAAGCTGCGGCGTGCGGCGCAAAGTCGAACAGCCTTACATCTAAGCGCATAAGTGGCCAGTGGTAAGAGTGACGTAGAGAATAATCGCCCAGGGATGATGCTTATCTACCTGGTTTCTTTCCCCCTGAGGTAGTCAATCATGGGCTGGGTCGCCAGTGGTTTGACCAAAGCTGGCATAGCGGCAATAACATGCCCCTAAGAGCTTACTCTCCGTCTTGCGGAGGTTCACCCGAGCGCCGAATTTTTTCCCAGTTGTGCAGCACCACTCCCACCCCGACCAGCACCACCGAGGCGATTATTATGGCGATAGCCTGATTCCTGAGCCCGCTGATAAAGGTATCAATGGCATTCTGCGCCAGGTCAACGCCCTTCTGCGCCACCAGTGACGCCACACCGTCAGTCTGCCCGAACCCCGTTGTCAGTGTCTGGTCTATCACCGGCTGGGCGGTGGCGGAATAAACCGGGCCAAAGATGATATAGGCAATGAGCGACATGAAGGCCAGCAGTGCCGCCGCCCAGATAAGCCTGCTGCTCCACTGTCGGCCACCCAGCGCACCCACCGCCAGCAGCAGTAAAAATGGTGCTATCCAGATAAAGCCAATCCATTGCTTCGCCATGCCAAGACTGGAACGTACCTGCTCAAAGGTAGCCATTTGCCCACCGATACCCGTATCCCCACCACCTATCATCTCGTTCAAATCCTGCTCGTTAAAAACCAGCCCATCGGCTATCTGCTGCCGGATGTCTTCCAGAGCCACGGCATCATCACCCGTAAATCCACTCAAATCCTCCTCGGTAAAGACCAGGCCTTCCTGTACCAGTTCTCGAGCCTGAAGCAAGATATTCTCATCCTCCTCACCACCAAATAGCTGGCTCAGCTCCGCTTCCGACAGAACCCATTCATCGGGTATGCCTATTTCAACCAGAGGCTGCACCAGACTTGCCACGTCCATGCCCACCAGTTCCTTGAATTCCTGATAGGAGATATCCACCGGACGGCATAGTATGTTTTCCAGAGAGGGGTCTGACAGCAGCTCCCGCAGCTGTGCCCCCGAGCAGACCGGCAGGGAATCAAAGGCGCTCTCTATTTTCTCATCGGCCAGCTGGCTGAGTGTCGCCGCTATCTCTGGCTTGCGGTCGGCCAGAGATATGGTCAATTCCAGCGTCTCCTGTTCCCCGCGCAGGTAGGCGAATATCTGACCGACCAGGTCTCTCACCAGTGCCTGATACCACTCCAGCGGCATGACTGCTTTCATGGTCGCCATGATTTCATCCCCGGTCAGTTCCACATCAATGGGGAGTGGGCTTCTTTCTTCCAGGTTCTGCTTTAGTGTCGGCGCCAGCATTTCGTCAAACAGACTATCGTAGGTTTCCGGCCTGGACAGAATATCGGTCAGCACTTCCTCCAGCTCATCGAGCGGCCTGGCTATATCTATCTCTACCATTAAATGCGCCTGTTCTTTGGTGAGGTAGGGTACCGCCTCAGCAACGGCACTGTCTATCTGCGCCAGCAGCCAATCCTGGGGCACCACCTTACGCAATATTACGCCCAGTTCCTCTTCGGATGCAGGCAGTATGGGCGGCATGCCATCTTCAGCCGAGGCTATCTCTTCGATAATTAACTGGATAAGCTGCTCATAAAGCACCGGAAAGACATCTTCGCGATGCAAAACATTCTTTATGGCTTCGCCTCCAACCTCCACCCTGTCTTTTAACGGAATGGTAATGCCAAAGGCATCCTTTTCCCCCCAGACATAGGGCACCACCTCGTCGATAGCCTGCTCCACCTGTGCCTGAAGCCATTCCGGGGGCAGTGTTTGTCTGACCACATCAGCCAGATGGGGCTGGAGCGGCGAGAGGATAACGCCGGCCCCCCCGGTATCGTCACCTGCCCCGACTTCTTCCAGTGCCGCTGGCAGCACATCGTCGTAAATGAAATGGTACACGTCCACCTGTTTTAGCTGTTCCGCGTAGAAATCCGGATTGCCAGCGGTGGCGTTGACGCGGAAGGCGACCAGCACCAGCAGCGACAGAATGACAAAGACAATGGCCAGGGGTATGGCGACGGTCCTGCGTAGCCAGATCATATCTTATTATGTCCACCTAATTATTTATGAGATAGTTTACCTGTCCGCAGACTATCGGTCAAATTTTACTCATTCCGGCGAAAACTACCAGCGCAGTCCCCCACAATGGCAACACCAGCCAGAGTGCTCGCCCTTGAGTCCCGGTCTTGCTAGACATAACAACGAGTGATAGAATGCTTGTCAGAGGCATAAAATATGACACTGCGCAGAAAGACGCTGCTTATCATTGCCGGCACCTTTTACGGCGTAATCATACTGCTGTTTTTCATCTCGCGCAACATCCTGCTGGGGAGCTATGCTGAGCTGGAAGAGCAGAGCACCCATCGGGATATTGAGCGGGTACTGGCGTCTTACTCATATGAATTAGCCAACCTAGAGGCCACGACCGCGGACTGGTCGGCCTGGGATGACACTTATGCCTTCATCGCTGACCAGAATGAAGACTACATCAGGTCGAACCTCACCGATAGTACCTTCACCGAGCTGGGGCTGCATCTGATGCTGTATATCGACTCTGCAAAGGATATTGTATTTGCCAAAGCATTTGACCTGGAGAATGAAGAACAGGTACCTCTCCCACCGAGTATCCCAAAGTATCTGGCGGATCATGATTTCCTGGTTACCCACCGGGACACAGAAAGCGATTACGCTGGCACTATTGTTCTTCCCGAAGGCCCCATGATAATCAGCTCTCAGCCCATTCTGACCAGTGAAGACACAGGCCCCATCCGTGGCACACTGATAATGGGCCGTTACCTGGATGCGGCCAAGGTCAATGAACTGGCGGAAATGACTCTACTCTCAATATCTATTCAAGCATTTAAAGACCCCCAGGTTCCTTCAGACTTTTTAGCCGCTCGCTCCTCCCTCTCGACTAAGTCGCCAGTTTTCGTTCAACCTCTTAGCGAAAAATCCATTGCTGGCTACACACTTATCAAAGACATCGGCGGGCAGCCGGCTTTAATCCTCAGAGTGGACGCGCCCAGAGATATCTATCACCAGGGCCAGTCCGCCATCTCCTATCTCATACTGACCATTGTCGCCGTCAGTCTGGCCTTTGGCCTGGTAACCATCCTGCTGCTGGAGAAACAGGTCCTTTCACGTCTTTTCTACCTCAGCCGGAGCGTCAGCGATATTGGTACGGGCGGCAAACTCTCCGCCCGGGTGTCTGTGGCCGGCTCGGATGAGCTGTCCAGGCTCGGTGCCACCATCAACGGCATGCTGGCCGCCCTAGAACAATCAGAAACGGAACTGCGCGATAGTGAAGAGCACTATCGCCTGCTGGCAGAACACGCCACTGACGTCATTTATGTCACGGACGTGAATCTCAAGTTCACCTACGTCAGCCCATCGGTAACGCGCCTCTCTGGCCACAGCGTTGCCGAAGCCGTTGCCCAGTCACTGGACCAGGTTCTGACTCCCGCTTCCTTTAACCATGCCATGGACGTTTTTGCGGAAGAGGCGACCAGAGAAAGCGAAGCGACAAAAGACCTCACCCGCTCCCGGACGCTGGAGCTTGAGGTCATACGCAAAGATGGTTCCACCGTCTGGGTTGAGGCGACGATGACTGCACTCAGGGATGCGGCCAATAATGTTATCGGTATACTTGGCGGCGCCCGCGACATCACCGAACGCAAGAAGGCAGAGGCAAAACTGCAGGAGCTATACAAAGAAGAGAAGACGCTGCGGCAGGACCTGGAAGCGGAAATCAACAAAAGAGTGGAGTTCACCCGCGCCCTCGTGCATGAGCTCAAAACACCGATTACGCCGGTGCTCGCCTCCAGCGAGCTAATGCTTGAAGAAATAAAAAAGGGCGGGCCGTTGTGGGAGCTGGCCCAGAATATCAGCCAGGGTGCTTACAATCTTAACCAGCGGATTGATGAATTGCTTGACCTGGCCCGTGGCGAAGTGGGGATGCTCCATCTCAATCCAGAACCAGTTGATTCCGGGCAATTGCTCCGCAGCATTGTGGACAGCGTAAGGCCGCTGGCCCGGAAGAACGGCCACTCGTTGCACGCTGAGCTTCCCCCCTCACTGCCTATCATCCGGGCCGATGAAGACCGCCTGCGACAGGTAGTGCTCAACCTGCTCAATAACGCCTTTAAATTCACCCCCGCTGGAGGCAGCATCACGGTGCGGGCCAGAAAAAGTGAAGACCACCTGGTTGTTGAAGTGCAGGACACCGGCCGCGGCATAAGCCAAGAAGAGCAGGGAAAGCTCTTTGAACCCTATCAACAGGTGGAGGGAGAAAGGACTCGCCTCAGTGGACTGGGACTGGGATTAAGCCTCTCCAAGAAGCTGGTGGAGTTGCACGGCGGCCAGATATGGGTGCAGAGTGAGAAGGGCAAGGGCAGTACTTTCAGCTTTTCCATTCCACTTAACGTCAACGAACAAAAAGATGGCTCGGCAAAAAGGTGAACGTCATGAAAGTGCTCATCATTGAGAATGACCGTGGTATAGTTGAAGCGATTTCCCTCGCTTTCCAGATACGCTGGCCTGAAGCCAGACTGATATCCACCAACCTGGGAGAGGAAGGAATTGAACTGGTGGAGACCGAGAAACCGGACGTGGTTATCCTTGACCTCGGGCTCGACGATATCAGCGGTTTTGATGTGCTGAAGCAAGTCCGTCTCTTTTCCAGTGTGCCTGTACTCATTCTGACCGTGCGTGCCGATGAGACTGACATCGTCAAGGGGCTGGAATGGGGCGCCGATGACTACGTGGTCAAACCATTCCGGCAGCTTGAGCTGCTATCAAGGATAAAAGCGCTGACCAGACGGCAGGGTCCCATCAACGTCGAGACACCGCTGGTATGCGGGAACCTCCGCCTTGAACCAGCCACCAGACAGCTGTTTCTCAATGAAAAAGAGGTGAACCTCACGCCCACAGAAGGCGCTATCATCAGCCACCTCATGAAAAATGCGGGTCGCGTGGTCACTCACTCCAGCCTCGCTGAATCAGTCTGGGAAGATGACTATCCAGACGCCGCCAACAGCCTCAAAGTCTACATCCGCCGCCTGAGGGAAAAACTGGAAACAGACCCCGGCCACCCCAAGATAATCCTCACCAAAACGGGAGTGGGTTACCAGATGACCAAGCCCGACTGACCTTTACCTTTGGTCAACCTTGTCGCCACTACCAATTTTATCAATACCGCCTGTGCTAACACCCCCTCCTTCTTAACATTTTGTAATTGTTTTTTAACTTTATTCTAACCTCATCTTAATCATTTAAACTTGCCTGTAACTTCCTTTTAATAGACTGTGTTTAGGTATGAGCTTAAAAGTATTTCTCTTTGGCAGCAGTAAAGCAGAGCAGAAATTAAAGGCAACACTCAATGGAATAGGGGTTCATATAACCCGTGTGTCCGACATAGCTGAGGTAATCAGCCTGCTGAATAGAGAAAAATGTGACGTTTTCATGGTGGACAGCGCCCTGGAAAATGCGCATATAGTCTGCCACACCATCGGCAATCTGGGCCATATACCGCTGGTGCTATACGTCAGCCGGCGAAAGATAAACTGGGAAAAGCTGACATCTTTGAATGTTGATGGTTACCTGCCCTACAGTGTTGGTGGAGCCGAACTTGCTGCCCGGCTCCAGGCGGTGGTTCGCCGCCATTCATCCAACCCAAAGATGGGGGAATATACCTCAGGAACCAAGGAGTAAATATGGAAGAAAAACCAGCTACAAAACAGGTGGAAACCGAACTTGAACAGGCTGCCGCCCAGCGGGCAAAAATCAAGGCCAGGGCAGCCCGCTGGGACCTTGACGTCGCTGTATTCCTCTTTTTAGTCCTGATTATCGTCATTATCCTGCTATTCCAGGATATCGGCGTTGAGGTGGTGGCACCCCTGGCTGCCTTTGGCCTGTCCATGGTCTGGCTGGTGGGTTGGCAGCGCGGTAAAGTGCTGTACCAGCGCTTTTATGAAGAAGAGATGTTCCGTCTTGAGCAGGAGAAAAGAGCAACCACCGAAGAGAATACAGATATAGAGGAGAAAATAGAGGAGACTGTAGAAGACATCGTCCAGAGGGCCCTGCGCAAACGCTGGCACTAGTGAAGGCGTTAAGATTTTATTACCAGTGCCAGCGTGTGGTAATATTGATTTGATTACTCGCATGAAAGTGGTCAGAGATGTCACCGATAAAGCAAACGTACTCCCTGAGCATCACCGAGGCAGCTTCCGCCATTGTTTCCGGCAAGCTGACGCCGTCGCAGTTGCTTAAATCCTGCCTGGAAAGAATTGACGCCTTTGATGGTCAAATAAAAGCGTGGGCCCTGGTTGACCGGGAGGGCGCCCCCAACGCAGTGCGGCAGCTGGAGCAAGAACTGGCACAGGGTCAAAGGCGCAGTGCCCTCCACGGCATTCCAGTTGGCATCAAGGATATATTTTACACCGCAGGTTTACCAACAGAGGCCGGTGCCAGAGCCTGGGCTGGCTTTATTCCCGATTATGATGCAACCCCGGTTGCCCGTCTCAAAGAGGCGGGAGCAATCATCCTGGGAAAGACGCACACCACCGAGTTCGCTCACATGGACCCCGCCCCCACCCGCAACCCCTGGAACACGGAGCACACTCCCGGCGGCTCAAGCAGTGGGTCGGGAGCCGGTGTTGCCGCCGGCATGTGTCTGGCGGCCCTGGGTAGTCAAACGCTGGGCTCGGTACTGCGGCCCGCCGCCTATAACGGCATCGTCGGCTTCAAACCCCAGCACGGCAGAATCAGTACCTACGGTGTCGTGCCACTGAGCCCGACCCTTGACCACGTTGGCGTACTGGCACGCACGGTGACGGATGCGGCCCTCGTTTTCCAGGCCATCGCCGGCCACGATTCCAAAGATAGGCTTTCCCTCAATGAGCCTGTCCCCGACTGCCTAGCAGCTCCGGAAAAGTCATCGCCGCCGCGTCTGGGACTGGTACGCACCTTCTTTTATGACCACGCCGACGGGGAAATGCGCCAGAACACGGATGAGAGCGTTGCCCGTCTGCGGCAGGCTGGCGCCATCATCGAAGAAGTAACCCCAGCCCCCAGCTTCGCCACCATCATTGACAATGCCCGCATTATCATGGCTTTTGAGGCGGCCGAAAGCCACCGGGAGACCTTTGCCCGGCACAGGGACAAATATCGTACCGGCATACGGAAAATGGTCGAGGACGGTCTGGCGATAGATACCGCAGCTTACGAGAAGGCACTCAAGGTGCGTCTTCAGCAGAGTTCCGAGATGGAGCCGTTGCTCTATGCAGCAGATGCCCTGCTCACACCAGGAATACCCGGTGCGGCGCCCCACGGCCTCTCTTCAACGGGAAACCCGGTGATGCAGGCGCCCTGGACCATCATGGGGGTGCCATCCATCGGCTTGCCGTCGGGGCTGAGCCGGAATGGGCTCCCGCTTGCCATCCAGCTGGCTGGACCTCCCAGAGCCGAAGACCGCCTCCTGGCAGTGGCCAGATGGTGCGAGTCTGCCCTGAAGGTAAACCTCCGTCCGCCCCTGGATTAAAACACGTTTCGCTTTAGCAAAAAGGGTAAACCGTCGGTTCTTAGCCTTCCTTTACCAGTTCGACCTTGGGCTTTACGTCCTTGTTTACCCAGTGACGCGGCCATTTTCCGGAAAGCACCCTGGCGGTTTCACTTGCCACGCTCAATTTGAGCCGCTTCATTGACGTACTTGAATGCGAGGCACAGTGAGGAGTGAGCACCACGTTGTCCATCTTGAGCAACGGGTTGTCCGGTTCAATCGGTTCCGTTTCGAAGACATCCAGCCCGGCACCGGCAATCCATTTTTCCCGCAGGGCCTGAATCAGTGCCACCGTATCAACCACCCCTCCCCGCGCCGTATTGATGAGGTAAGCGGTTGGCTTCATCTGCCTCAATTCCTTTTCCCCTATCAGGTGGCGCGTCTCCTGGAATAGAGGCGTGTGCAGGGAGACGTAGTCCGACTCTCGCAGCAGTTCGGGAAGGTTTACCAGCGTTATACCGTGCTTCTCAGCGACCCCTTTATCCAGATAGGGGTCGTAGCCGATTGTTTTCAAGCCAAAGCACTGCGCTTTCCGGGCGGTCAGGCGCCCGATGTTCCCACAGCCGACCAGCCCCAGCGTCTGCTCAAATAAAGATGGCACTTTGGGCAACTCCCCCTGAGCCTCAAGCCAGCGTCCCTGCTTCAGCTCTTCCGTCTGCCAGACCAGATGACGGGCACAGGCAAGCAGTAAAGCGACAGCTTGGTCGGAGACCTCCTGGAGGCAGAAATCAGGAATATTGACCACCAGAACGTTATTGTCGGTGGCTGCCGCCACATCAATCGTGTCGTAGCCAATGCCGTAGCGGACAATCACCTGCAACTTCGGCAGGGACGATAGCACTCGACGTGTCATCCGGGCAAAAATCACGAGCAGGGCATCGGCATCTTGGGCCGCTTTTATCAGTTCGTCTTCCGTCTTGCAGTCTACGTCCACCACGTCGGCATTGACTTTGGTCAGCTCCCCGGCTTCCAGTTCCAGAGTTTCCAGTGCCGCCGGTACCACAAATTTGTCCTCCACCCGCATCACTTTGAATCTCGTTTCCGGCATCATTCCCTCCTTCACGCTTTTAGCAAAGGTTACAGGCTAAAGTCTATTATAAGTCAAGTCTGCCACCATGTCAGCTTTTTGCCCGGCGGTACTTGCCATCCGTGATTGCTGAAACCACGCCCAGGCAATACGCAGTATGTTATAATCGTTTAAAGTCGCAACAATGAAAAGTCGCAGTAACATGCCACCAGCCACCACCGAAGACAAAGACCTGACCAGAGGCACGTTATGGATTTTACTGGTCGGCATTTTCCTCACCTCTTTCAGCATGCTGGCTTTTGAGATAACTCTGTCCCGTTTGCTCTCCACGCTGATTCTTTACCATTACGTCTTCGCCATCGTTTCCCTGGCCTTGCTTGGGCTGGGACTCGGCGGCGTATTTGTCTATTTATTCAGACCAAAAACACCCGGACCGAATAACCGGTTTAGCCCGCTGGCATTGCTGGCCAGCTTCATCTCACTGTCGATACCGATTTCGGTAATACTGATGGTTCAGATTGGCTACCTGGACAGCGCGCTGAACAATATCCTCTTTTACTGCGTCCTGCTCTTCTTCCCCTTTTTCTTTACCGGCATTCTGCTGGCCGAGGTATTCCGCACCTTCCCCGAGCTCAGCGCCCGCGTTTATGGCGCCGACCTGGTTGGCGCAGCACTTGGCTCGCTGGGCATTATTCTCTTTCTCGACGCCTTTGGCGCCATCAATACCAGCTTTTTCCTCGGCGCCACCGCGGCCGTGGCGGCACTCCTCTTCGCCAGCCGAATATTCAAGTGGCTCACCTGGCGGACAGCGCTGCCGGCAGCCAGCTTTGTCATCGCCTTCAGCCTGCTGGTTTCCAACCTGTTTGGTGCCTACCTGAGCGATATTCCCCTCATCGCGGAAAACCCCGGCAAGGACATTCACCGCGCCCTGTATGAAAAAACCTCCCCGGCGCGGATAATAGAAACACGGTGGAGCGCCTTCGGCCGGACCGACCTGGTGGAATACACCGAGTATCCAGAGCAGATGGATATCTATCTCGACGGTACCGCCACAGCGCCGATGTACCGGTTCAGCGGTGACCTGGAAAACCCGGACACGGCCGTACAAAACCTGAAGACCGCGTTTTCCGGCTATTTCCCGTTCCACTTTCTGGCCGAAAAGGAAAAGGACAATGCCCTCATTATCGGCCCCGGTGGCGGCCGGGATGTGCTGCTGGCTTTGATGGGCAGCGTTGGCGATATCACCGCCGTTGAGGTAAACCCCGACCTCGTAGATATGGTGCGGGCATACTCCCGCTATAATGGCGGCATTTTCACCGATTTTTCCGGGGTGAAGGTTGTTGCTGATGAAGGCCGGAATTTTCTCAAACGGCAGAGGGAGAAGTACGACATCATAATGCTCAGCCTGCCGGTTACCCAGACCAGCCGCAGTCTTGAGGGCTACTCCCTGACCGAAAATTTCCTGTTCACCACGGAGTCCATTGGGGATTACCTCGACCACCTGACCGGGGAAGGGCGGCTCATGGTGGTTACCCACGATGATTTTACCGCCTGGCGCTTGCTGGCCATCTCGCTGGCATCGCTGGAGCAGAGGGGAGTAAGTAATACCGATGCCCTGAAGCAGATTTATATGCTTGGCCTGAGCTCGGGCGAACACGTTTACCCGTTCTTTGTCCTGAAAAAAACGCCCTTCACGCCGAAGGAGTCGCTTGCCCGGCATGAAAAATTGCTCCAGTTGGGCTATGAGCCAACCCTGTCTTACTTCCCCTTCCTCGAGGCTGAGGGAACGGTCAACCCGACACTCCAGGACCTCGCCAGCGGGGCGCTGGGTTTCCCCCAGATTGAAAAAATGGCTAGAGAGATGGGCATGGACTTTACCACGGTTAGCGATAACAGTCCGTTCTTCTACAAAATCGACGTCGGGCTGCCGCAGCCGGTGTCACTAGTTTTCTGGTTTTCACTGGTTCTGCTGCTGCTGGTGCTGGTCGTGCCACCAGTTTACTGGTCTATCCGCTCCTCCCATGTGCGCGGCCGGCCAAAGGGGCACCAGAGCCCGAAAAATAAGCTGCTCCAGTCCGTGGCCCTGTTTGTGCTGGTCGGCATTGGCTTCATGCTCATTGAAATTTCCCTGATTCAGAGATTTATCCTCTACCTCGGCCAGCCAGTACTGTCCATGGCCGTCCTCCTGTTTTCGCTGCTGACCGGTGCCGGTCTGGGCAGCCTGTACAGCGGCCGCCTGACCCATCAAGATATACTGAAAGGGATAACGACGGCGGTCATCGCCATTGGCCTATTGATAATCATTTACATCTTTCTCATTCCCCTTATTTTCCACCAGCTGCTGGGGCTCAACCTGGCGCTGCGCTTGCTGGTCATGGTGCTCATGCTGGTACCCCTGGGATTCCTGATGGGTTTCCCGTTTCCACTCGGTATCAGAGCCCTGAAAGAAGTGGAGATGGATAGATATATTCCCTGGATGTGGGGGCTGAATGGCGTGGGGTCAGTGCTGGGTTCGGCATTAACCATTGTTATCGCCATCAGCTTTGGCTTTGCCCAAGCATTACTGGTTGGCGCTATCTGCTACCTGCTCGTTTGCCTCGTCTTTATAAAGCACGGCATAATAAAGAGGGTGCCATAGATAGCCATGCAGATTATAATTAGTAGGCGATAGTATTCTGACCAAGGAGGAAAGCAATGCAAAAGCTGAAAGAAGCCCAGAAACTGGGCCAGTCGGTATGGCTCGATTTCATTCAGCGGGGGCTGATTACCAGTGGCCGGTTAAAGCAACTGGTGTCTGAAGGCGTGAGTGGTATGACCAGCAATCCCACCATCTTTCACAAAGCGATTACCCAGGGGCAGGACTATGATGAAGAGATAAAGTCCATCCTGAAAGCAAAACCTGACGCCAGCGTCATGGACATCTACGACCGCCTTACCGTAGAGGATATCCAGATGGCCGCTGACGTTTTCCGTCCCGTTTATGATGCCAGCGATGGCGTGAACGGACTGGTCAGCCTGGAGCCAACGCCGGCACTGGCCTATGACACGGAAGGGACTATCGCCGAGGTACGCCGACTGTGGCGGCTGGTGGACCGGCCCAACCTGATGATAAAGGTGCCAGCCACTCCGCCCGGTATCCCGGCCATTGAACAGCTTTTTGCCGAAGGCATTAATATCAATATCACCCTCATGTTCTCCATGGCCCACTATGAAGCGGTCTCCCGGGCGTACCTTCAGGGTCTCGCCCGGTGCGCCGAGCCCCGCAGGATAACCTCGGTGGCCTCTTTCTTCGTCAGCCGCATTGATACCTATACGGACCGCGAACTGGAAAAGCTCGGCGCTGAAGAGGCATTGTCACTGCGCGGCAAAGCGGCGGTGGCCAGCTCCAAACTTGTCTACCACCGCTCTAAAGAAGTATTCTCCAGTGATGAGTTCGTCAGGCTACAGAAGCGCGGCGCGCGCAGGCAAAGAGTGCTCTGGGGCAGCACCAGCACCAAAAACCCGGACTACTCCGACGTGAAATACGTCGAGGAACTGATGGGGCCGGATACGGTAAACACCCTGCCCACGGATACTCTAGACAAATTCCTTGACCATGGTAAAATCAAAGACACGCTGAATGAAGGCGTGGCGGAGGCGGAGCGGGTCTTACGCGACCTGAAAAAAGTCGGCATCGACCTGGACGCGATTACCGAGCAATTACAGGTGGACGGTGTAAAGGCATTCAGCGACTCTTTTGACCAGTTGCTCGGTGCCCTGGAAGATAAATGCCAGCAAATTGGTAAAGCGGCGGCGTAACAGCCCATATGGAGGGTATATGCGGACATGACAGAACTGCACGTTGCCAAGCCAGAACACCATATTACCGGTCTCAAAGATTATGAGCCGCTGGTGGGAAAGGAGACTATCGAACGCCTCCGTGAAAAAGCCAAGCCTCTTCAGGATCTGCACATCGCCCATGTGAACTCAACCTATTACGGTGGCGGCGTCTCCCAGTTGCTATCATCGCTGACTTTGTTAATGGACAGCGTCGGCATCAAGACGGGCTGGCGGGTTATCGTGGGCTCACCGGACTTCTTCAGCATCACCAAGAAGATGCACAACGCCCTGCAGGGCGGGGAAATTAATCTCACCGACCGCAAAACAGAGTTATATGAAGCCATTATTTACGAGAACTCAGTTCGCAACCATCTGGACCATGATGTGGTCATCGTCCATGACCCCCAGCCCCTCCCCATCATCAATCACTACCGGCGAAGGGGCCCCTGGATATGGCGCTGCCACATTGACCTTTCCCACCCCAATGAAGAGCTGTGGCGTTACCTCTCACCGTTCGTGGAAAAATACGATGCGGTCATTCTCAGCTGCCAAGACTATGCCCAGAAGCTGGAAACTCCGCAGCTTTTCTTCATGCCCGCCATCGACCCATTTTCCATCGTCAATCGTGCCATGAAGCAGGCAGACATCGATGAGCGGTTGCGCCACTACGGCATCCCCACCGACCTGCCGTTGATAGTGCAGATATCACGCTTTGACCGCTGGAAGGACCCGGAAGGCGTTATCAAGGCATTTCTACTGGCCAGAAAGGAAGTGCCCGCCACACTGGTCCTGCTGGGTAACGTAGCCACCGACGACCCTGAGGGCGAAGCGGTGTACAATTCCCTGCATGAGCAGCGAGAGGAACGCATTATCATTCTCAGCCGACAGGATGGCTCGCTGGTCAATGCCCTGCAGCGCCGGGCGGCCGTGGTCCTGCAGAAGTCAATTCGCGAAGGTTTCGGGCTGACTGTATCCGAGGCGATGTGGAAGGAGACACCGGTGATTGGCGGAAACGTGGGTGGCATTCGCTACCAGATTGATGATGGCACAAACGGTTTCCTGGTCAACACCATCGAAGAAGCCGCGGATAGAATCGTCCGTCTGCTTAAAGACCAGAAATTACGCGACCACATGGGGAAGCAGGCCAGAGAAACGGTCAGAAAGCAATTTCTGTTGACCCGGTACCTGGAGCAGTACCTTGACCTGTTCAACTCCTTTGAGCCGTCATTCCGGCTGGTCGGTAAGCTGAGAAAGCGCTAGTGCCAGCGTATAATATCGCTATTCTGGAGGATTAAAGAATGAAAATTACCAGAGTAACACCGATTTTCTGTGACGCGGTGTGGCGGGCCTTTACTTTCGTCAAAGTGGAGACTGACGAAGGCCTCACCGGCTATGGTGAATGTACCGACAACAGCTCCGCGTTTGGTGTCGGCGGCTGCGTCAAAGACCTGGAGCCACGCCTCATCGGCAAGGACCCGCGGGCGGTGGAGAGGCTCTACCGCGAGATGTGCCATCGCTTCCAGCAGGATACCGGTGGCATCGCGCAGAAAGCCATCGCCGGCATTGAAATCGCCCTCTGGGACATAAAGGCCAAGGCGCTTAACGTCCCACTCTATGAACTTTTCGGTGGCCCGTTTTACGATAAGCTGAGGGTTTACTGGTCTCACTGCGGCACCTATCGTACCCGCAATCCCGAACTGTACCCTGACAAGCCAGCCCTGAAAACATATGACGATATCGCCCGCCTGGGCGAAGAGGTGGCGGCCAGCGGCTATACCGCACTCAAGACAAATATCCTCACCCCCGGAGAGCCGCCCCGCATGCTGTGGTCTATGGAGCAGAATATCGACCCCGGCATACTGAAAACCATTGACCGGCTGATGAGCACCTTCCGCAGGGCGGTGGGGGATGATATAGACATATGTCTCGACCTGAACTTCAACTTCAAGACGGACGGCTTCATTCAGGTGGCCAAAATGGTGGAGCCGTATAACCTGATGTGGCTGGAAATGGACATTTTCGACCCGGCGGCGCTTTTGCAAATCAAGGAATCAACCACGGTGCCCATCTGCTCCGGGGAAAGCCTGTATAATATGAAGGGTTTTGCTCCCTATCTGGAAAAGCACGCCATGGAAATCTGCATGATTGACCTGCCCTGGAACGGCTACATTGAATCGCGCCGCATTGCCGCCCTGGCCGATATGTACGAGACGATAACGGCACCCCACAACTACTACAGCCACCTCTCCACCTTCATTAACGCCCATTTCTGCGCCTCCATACCCAACTTCAAGATTATGGAGACGGACGTTGACAGCGTGCCCTGGCGCGATGACATCACCACCGAGCTGCCGGACATCAGGGATGGCTACATGTACCTGCCGAAAAAGCCGGGCATTGGCATTGAGCTCAACGAGAAGGAAATCGCCAGGCACTCGTGGCCGAGATAGTAATCGCTTACCCCGAGCCGCCCGTCTTCTCCAGGCTCCTCAGCCAGCCCACCTCATCTTTTTTCACGTCCAGGATGACAAAGGTCTCGCTCTTTCTGATGCCGGGCACACCGGCCAGGTAGTCCTTGACGAACTGGGTCAGCTCGTTGGACGAGTGGAACCAAGTGCCGATGAAGATATCATGGTTGCCGGTGCAGAGTGATACGTAGCGGACGTTCGGGCAGCCCGCCAGCGACTCGGAAATCTTGTCGATTTGCCCCAGTTCCACCTCAAGGGCAATGATGGCGATTATGCTGTAGCCCAGCTTGGACGGGTCGAGGATGGCGGTGAAGGTGATGATGCCCTCTTTCTCCAGGTGCTGAATCCGCCGCCTGACGGTCGTTTCGCTCACGTTCAGCTTGCGGGACAGCTCGGCGCTGCTCTGCCGCGAATCTCTGGCCAGCTCAGCGATAATACTCCGGTCTAACTCGTCCACGGTAGCAAATAGTATGGCACGAGACCCCATTCCTGTCAACGTGCCTGTCCCCGGGAAGTCATGCCTCCTGAGCTGGCAAAAAGATAAAAAATTATTTGCTCGCCGTTTTTAAACGACTTTATTTCCCGTTTTGCCGTATTTAAATATGCCTCACACCTATTGACGTTTTATTCAGCCAAATATGGCGTCTCTTTCGCCCTTTTACGCCACATTTCAGCCCTTGACCCTGATACGCAAAGAGACGATAATTGGTACTGGGTAATCTTTTGCCCTGATACCGGCCGGGGAAAGGGATAACATGGTCACGACAACGAAGCGAAAATCAAACTATGTTGTCATTGACAGCGAAAGGTGTAAAGGCTGCCACCTCTGTGTCGCCTTCTGCCCCAAGGAAGTCCTCCAGCCCGCCTCCCACATCAACCGCATGGGTTATACGCCGGCCGAGGTTAAGGAAAAGAAAGCGCAAGAATGCACCGGCTGCGGCATCTGCGCCCTGATGTGCCCGGACATCGCCATTACCGTACATCGTGTCAATAAGGTTTGAAATAAAATTTTCCCGGTGACTGCTTTCGCTTTAGGTGTTTTCAGTGCCTGAAAAGACTTTAATGGCAGGGAATATCGCCATCGCCGAAGGCGCCATTTTAGCTGGCTGCCACGCCTACTTCGGCTACCCGATTACGCCCCAGAACGAGCTCCTCGAGCACATGTCCAGACGTATGCCGGAGGAAGGGCGAGTTTTCGTCCAGACGGAGAGCGAGCTGTCCGCCATCAACATGGTCTACGGCGCCGCTGCGTCCGGTTGCCGCGCCATGACCTCCACCTCCAGCCCCGGCTTCAGCCTGCAGCAGGAAGGCATGTCTTACATGGCCGGCGCCGAAATTCCGGCGGTGGTGGCTAATGTGATGCGCGGCGGGCCGGGTCTGGGCGACATTGGCGGCGCCCAGGGCGACTATTTTCAGGCCACCAAAGGTGGCGGGCACGGAGACTACCACCTTATTATTCTGGCCCCGTCATCCGTGCAGGAGATGATGGATTTTACCATGCTCGCCTTCGACCTAGCCGATAAATACCGCAATCCGGTGGTGCTGCTGCCCGATGGCTTCCTCGGCCAGGCCATCGAGCCCGTAACCATGCGCCCGCCGGTCACCAAGTTCCCCGAGAAACCGTGGGCCATCACGGGAGCGGTGGGGCGACCCAAGAACATCATCAATTCCTTTGCCATGGACCCGGTTGATTACCGCCCGCGCGTTGAGTTACTGCGCCAGAAGTTCGAGAAAATAAGGCAAAATGAGGTACGCTACGAAGGTATCAACCTCGATGACGCATCCCTGGTCATCGTCGCCTACGGCAGCGCCTTCCGTGCCGCCATGACCGCCATGAAAATGGCCCGCAAGGCAGGACTCAAAGTCGGTATCTTCCGCCCCATCACCCTTTTTCCCTTCCCGGCCGGACCTCTGTCCGATTTATCACGGAAAGTGAAACGCTTCCTGGTGACCGAGTTGAGCCTGGGGCAGCTTATTGAAGACGTCAGGCTCTCGGTAGGCTCGGAGGTGCCGGTGGCACTGGTCAATCAGTTCGCCGGCGTACCCATCTCGGCCGATGAGGTACTGGAAGCCGTAGAAAAAATAATGAAGTAGCCGATTAAGGTTAAAATGGCCAAGTTAGAACATAACGAATTGGAAACAGTATTGTACCAGAAGCCAGAAGCACTGGAGGAGCACCCCTTTCATTTCTGCCCCGGCTGCGGCCACGGCATTGTCTTCCGACTGGTCGCCGAGGTAATTGACGAGCTGAAGCTCAAAGAGAGAGCCATATGCGTGGCTTCCATTGGCTGCTCGGTCAATTCCTATCACTATTTCAAGTCCGACGGTCTGGAGTCGGCCCACGGGCGTGCCCCAGCCGTAGCCACCGCCATCAAAAGGTGCCACCCCCACCTCGTCCCCTTCACCTACCAGGGTGACGGCGACCTAGCGGCCATCGGCACCGCCGAGATAGTGCATGCCTGCACCCGCGGCGAAAACCTCACCACCATCTTCGTCAATAACGCCATCTACGGCATGACCGGCGGTCAGATGGCCCCCACCACCCTCCTCGGCATGTACTCGACCTCAACCACGGGAGGACGAGAATCATCTCTGGCCGGCTATCCCGTCCGCGTCTGCGAGATGCTGTCGCCCCTGGAAGGCACCGCCTATATCGCCCGGGTGGCCGTGCACAGTCCGGCCATGGTCAGGAAAGCCAAGCAGGCGATAAAGCTCGCCTTCCGTACTCAGCTGGCCAATCTGGGCATGTCGCTGGTCGAGGTGCTGTCTCCCTGCCCGACGAACTGGCGGGTGGAGCCAGTAAAGGCCATGGAATGGCTGGAGAAAAACATGCTGCCCCAATACCCGCTGGGAGAATATAAAGTGATTGAAGCCGTTGCGGCTTTGAAAAAAGGATAAGCCATGCATGAGGAAATTGCCATCGGGGGTTTTGGCGGACAGGGGGTGCTGTTCATCGGGCGGCTGCTCACCGAGGCCGCTTTCAGAGAAAAGCGCGAGGTGGTGTACATGCCCGCTTACGGCGCGGAAAAGAGGGGCGGCACCGTCTGGTGCAACGTCACCATCTCCGATGAACGCATCGGCGCTCTGTTCATTGCCCGGCCCACCATTGCCGTGGCCATGAACTCGGCTTCCCTGGCCAGATTCGAAAAGACCACCAGACCGGGTGGACTCCTCATGGTTAACCAGACACTGATTCCGGAACAGGTACGGCGAAACGATATTGATGTGGTTTACGTGCCGGCTAACGACCTGGCGACGGAGGTGGGAAACAGCGATGTCGGCAACCTGGTCACCCTCGGCGTCATGCTTGCCCGCCGTGCGGTCGTCTCTTTAGACAGCGTCGACCGGATAATGGCGGATATGCTGGCCAGAAATAAGGTGCGTCTGGCCGAGAACCGGCAGGCGATTGAGAAAGGAGTTGCCTGGGCCCGGACGGAATATGCGGGCCGCACATCTGGCCCGAAGGGTGGTGGCTGACCATGTTCGATGAGAAGACCCTGACTGATGCTCGACAGGGGCTGAAAAAATGGGAAGCCGAGGTTACCAGAGCATCTCCTGACCTGGCGGCAAAGAAACGACTGTCCACCATTTCCGACCTCTTGGTAAACCCGATATACACTCCGGAAGATATTCGCGACCTGGATTTCGACCGTGACATTGGCTACCCCGGCTTTTTTCCATTTACCCGCGGCTGTCAGGCCTCCGGCTACCGCGGCAAGGTCTGGACACTCCGCATGTTCTCCGGCCTCGGCACCGCCGAGGATACCAACCAGCGCTGGCACCAGCTTTTGAAGGAGGGTGAGACCGGCCTGAGCACCGCCTTTGATTTCCCCACCCTCATGGGCTACGATTCCGATTCGGCAAAGTCCAGGGCCGAGGTCGGCAAGTGCGGCGTCGCCATAGATACTCTGGCCGACTTTGAAATCCTGACCAGAAATATTCCTCTGGACAGGGTGACCACCTCCATGACCATCAACCCCCCCGCCAGCGTGCTCTGGGCGATGTACCTAGTGGCCGCCGAGAGGCAGGGAGTGAGCTGGGACAGGGTGGGGGGAACCATCCAGAATGATATGCTCAAGGAGTTCATCGCCCAGAAGACTTTCATGTGCCCCCCGGAACCGTCAATCAGGCTCATCAGCGACACCATCGAGTTCGGCACTCATCACGTCCCGCGCTGGAACACCATCAGCATCAGCGGCTACCATATCCGCGAGGCCGGTGCCACTGCCGTTCAGGAGCTGGCCTTCACCCTGGCCGATGGCATCGCCTACGTCCAGGATGTCATCGAGCGCAAGAAGCTTGACGTCGACGCCTTCGCCCCGCGGCTGTCCTTCTTCTTTGACTCCCATATGGACTTCTTTGAGGAAATCGCCAAGTTCCGGGCGGCGCGGCGGATGTGGGCCAGAATCATGAAAGAACGCTTCCAGGCGAAAAACCCCCGCTCCTGGTGGCTTAGATTTCACATCCAGACGGCCGGCTGCTCGCTAACCCACCAGCAGCCCTACAATAACATCATCCGTACCGCCACCGAAGCCCTCGCGGCGGTCCTGGGCGGCACCCAGTCCCTGCACACCAACTCTTTCGACGAGGAGTTTGCCCTGCCTACGGAATTCGCCGCCACCATCGCCCTGCGCACCCAGCAGATACTGGCGGAAGAGACCGGCGTGGTCAACTCCATCGACCCCCTGGCCGGCTCATACTATATTGAGGCGCTGACCAGCCGCATTGAAGAGGAAGCCTGGAAATACCTCAACCAGATAGATGACATGGGTGGCATGCTGGCGGCCATTGACCGGGGATTCCCGCAGCGCGAGATTGCCAATGCCGCCTACCGCTTTAAACAACAGGTTGACGCTCTGGAAAAGGTGGTGGTGGGGGTGAACAAGTACCTGGCCGAAGAAGAGGCCCCCATTGAGATACTGAAGATTGACGAAAGGGTGGAGGCAGAGCAGGTTAAAAGACTGAAGGAAGTGAAGAGAAGCCGGGACAGCCGTAGGGTCGCCCGGACCCTCAAAGACCTCGGTGCTGCCTGCCGGAGCGAGGAAAATGTCATGCCCTGTGTTATCGAGGCGGTCCGCGCTCTGGCCACCGAGCAGGAAATCTGCGACGTCTACCGTGAGGTCTTTGGTGAGTACCGGGACCCTGGGTTCTTCTGATTTTAGAAAACAATGGAGCCGGAAAAGAAACTGAGGGTGCTGGTGGCCAAGCCCGGTCTTGACGGTCATGACCGCGGGGCCAGGATAATTGCCCGTGGTTTCCGTGACGCCGGTTTTGAAGTCATCTATACCGGAGTGCACCAGACTCCAGAACAGATTGTGAGCGCGGCCATTCAGGAAGATGTTGACCTGGTTGGCTTGAGCTGCCTTTCCGGGGCACACCTGCACCTGTTCTCGGAAGTGGTCAGACAGTTAAAGGCCAGCGGTGCCGGCGACATCACCGTCATTGGCGGCGGTATCATTCCCGACGAAGACATTCCTAAATTAAAGAAAGCCGGCATCAAGCAGGTATTTTTACCGGGCACCCCGATTACCAAAATCGTTGACTGGACAGTGAAAAACGTACGGCAGGAAAGCCGTGTGGCGCCATCAGGTGCAAAGACAGTCTAGACCGGCACCGCCACGGTTACGGTGGAACCCTTGCCCGGCGCTGATTTAACGATGAGTTCACCCCCGATGAGCTGAGCCCGTTCCTGCATACCAGTCAGGCCAAGCTTGCCATCACGCGCCAGTTCCCCGAGTTTATCGGGAATTTCAAAGCCCGCCCCGTTATCACTGACGGTCACCTTCACCTGGTTCTTTTCAAAGGCAACGGTAATCTCGGCCCTGGTCGCCTGGGCGTGCCGCCACACGTTCCGTATCGCCTCCTGTGCGATACGGAATAAGACGAGCTCCACCTCTTCGTTGAGCCGCCGCTCTTCACCTTTGACCCTGACCGCGGTCTCTATACCTGAGTAATCGGCAGCGTCGGTTGCCAGCCGTTCCAGCGCCGGCAACAGCCCCAGCCGGTCCAGCGCTGCCGGTCGCAGGTCCTGGCTCAACCGCCGCACTTCCTTGATAATGTCGCTCGCCTTCTTCCACAGTTCTTCCAGGTTATGGCGGTTTTCTGCCGAAATCTCTTTGCCAGATGCCAGTGCATCAAGCTGACGGGACAGGACCACCAGGCTCTGTAGTGTATCGTCGTGCAGTTCACGGGAAATGCGCTTTCTTTCCTCCTCCTGTGCCTTGGTCACCTGTTGCAGGTAAAAACGCAGGTTTTCCTGCATGCCGCGCAACTGCTCGGCAACTCCCTGCTGCTGCTGATAAAGTCGGGCATTTTCCACCGCCACACCAATCTGGTTGCCAATGGCGGTTAACAGCTCTATCTCCCCCTTATCAAACATCCGGTGTCGGTACATGGCCACACAGAGCGTGCCATTAACCTTGGCCCGGTAGCGCAACGGGACAGTGAGCAGCGAGTGTATGTTATGCTTGCTGACTACCTCCCTAGTAAGCCTCGGGTCTTTAGAGACATCTTCCACAAACATTGGCTCTCCGGTTTGCGCCACCTGGCCATTCAAGCCTTCGCCAACTTTCAGTCTATCCACCCCCCTTACCACTTCTTCCGGAACACCCCGGTAAACGGTCATTGTCAGCTCAGCAGCCGCCTCGTTGAGGAGATATATCCAGGCGATATCAACCTGCATGACGTCCACCACACTATCAATGGCGTTATCCAGTACCTGATTCAAATCCAGAGACTGGGATACGGTACCGGCAATCTGGTTCAGCGCCGTGAGTTGTCTCTCATTTTCCCTGATTATTTCAATATTGGCCTCGAGGTCATGCCTGGCTACCTCGAGCTGCGTGCGGTATTCCCTTTCCCGGCGCAGCGAGGCGAAGCTGAGCGCCAGTACGTTACTCACGATAAAGACAGCGATGGTCTCAAACAACGCATCTTTGGGATGTTCTGATAGCCAGATGACCCGGGGGAGCATCAGGCCAAAGGCCAAGAACGAGGTGACAATCGCCCCCCGCCAGCCAAAAATAAAACCCGCCCAGACAATCGGTGCCAGATAGAGAACCCGCTCGAAGGCATGACGGTCCAGGTCAAGCTTGGATATAAGTACGGTTACGAAGTTAGGATGCTTCAGTAATTCGTGATAGTGAGGGAGCGTAATCAGTACCAGCAGGATAACAATCACCCAGAAGCCGGGGCTACGGATATATTTCAGCAGCCACCTTGAATATGAATATCCCGCCACATTAACTCCCTCAGGTCTTCACCCAGTGGCACTCTTCAGGTGACGTCACTCAGGGTAATCCAGCCCTCCTTAAGAGCGCGCACCACCGCCTCTGTCCGTGAGCTGACCTGCAGCTTGTTGAAAATATGACCTAGATGAGCCTGAACGGTGCGCAAACTCAAACAGAGCTCATTGGCAATATCCTGATTGCTCAAGCCTCTTGCCGCCAGCTGCAGCACCTCCACTTCCCGGTCACTGAGCACTTCCAGGACCTTCTGCTTTGGCTCTTTACCGGCCACCGGAGCGAAGCGGTTGAGCACTTTCCGGGCGATTGCCGGGTGCAGCACGGACTCCCCGGCGTTCACCGCGCGTACTGCCTCAACCAGCTCATGACCGCGCACGCTCTTCAGCAGGTATCCCGCCGCTCCAGCCTCAATTAAATTGAAGACGAACTGGTCATCATCATAGGCAGTAAGAATGAGGATAGCGATATTGGGATGCAGCGACTTTATCTGCTTGGTCGCCTCTATACCGTCCATCTTGGGCATGGCGATGTCCATGATGATGACGTCGGGGTTGGACTTGTCGGCCATCCTGACGGCCTCTTCACCATCAGCAGCTTCGGCAACGACACTGATGTCCGCTTCCCGCTCCAGAATCTGGCGGGTCCCCTCACGCACCACGGCATGGTCGTCCGCAATCAAGAGCTTGATGATATTCAACTATCGGCTCCCCCTGAACTTCACTCACCCCTATCATACCCTTTTTCTTTTCAGCGCTCAATACTTCCAAACAGCCATGCAAAAAGCACTGCCGGAAGTAAGCCTAATTGCCTATCACCGACCGGCCAACAGTAGCTTAAATACGTAATCCCAGGCATTGAGAAATACGCCTTTTTGGAAATTAGAATTAGGCATCGTAGCGGAAGTTATATTTGACGGTGCAGTGATAAGGTTACAGTGGAGGTAATAGGAAGATGCAATGGGAATTCATTTTGGCACTGGTAATTGCCATACCAATCATCCTCTTCCCGGCAGCTTTCGTCTGGTATACGAACATCGGTGGTATTTACACCGCTCTGAAAAAAGCCTGGCACAAGAGAGCTGCCCTCAGAAAGAGGGTTGAAATAGAAGGAAGCTAATTATCAATGATCCCAAGATTCACTCTGATTCCGCTGTACGTGATGCCTTGGCCTTCTGAGCGCGGGGAAAGTTAAATATAAAATAACTGAGGAGATAGGGCCACGAAATGCGTTATAGAGTACTACCGGTAAAAAACAGATTTCATCCATTAAAAGGGGGAAATAAAAATGGAGGCTGGATTCATCATACTGCTGGTGCTCGTCGTGCCTTTCGTGATTCCGGGGCCGGCGCTCATCCGGGCAGGAACGAGCAAAAGCCTTTACCGCCTCGTTCGCGACCGGAGGCGTGAGAAAGCAGTGGCACAGAACCACCAAATCGTTAATAACGCCTCAAAAATCTCATTGGTGAATCAGGCCTGGATGTAAAATGGAGAGCAGATTATGGAATGGCAGATTATGCTGGCCATTATTCTGGCCGTACCGTTTCTTATCCTGGTCGTTTTATTTGTCTGGTTTGTGAACCTAGGTGGAATCCGTCATGCCATCCGGAGAAGACGCCGGGAGCAAGCCGCACACAAGTTCGAGGCAGCCATAGCCCTTGAGCTACTAAACGGGGCGCCAGATAGCTGATGCATAACTCCCCCTGCCGTGGCAGGAAGAACCAAAAACTACACCGATGGAGGGTAGTTTGCCACCGCTTCCCCACCTGAGATTAATGGATATGACAGAACCAGGAAGCAATATCCCCAGAGAAAAGGCGAAAGAAACGAATAGTCAGCCGGGTTTGAAGCTATTTATTCTGCCCGGAATGATACTGTTCTGCACCGCGTTTTACTATTTTGGCGAACTGGTGGACTGGGTGACCTGGAATGCGCTGCGTCAGGATTTTTTCTACGGTATCCATGACATTCATCGTGTTCTGTTTCTGGTACCGATTATCTATGCCGCGCATACTGCCCGGGTCAAGGGCGCACTCATCATAACACTGGTATCGTTCATCATCTTTATGCCCCGCGCTTTCTTCATCTCTCCGTTTCCAGACCCTCTGCTCAGAATGGTATTTTTCACCATTTTTGCCGGTGCCATTGGCATACTGGTTGGCATCTCCCGCAATAGAACGGAGCGGTGCCGGCAACTGGAAGCAATGCTATCCACCGAAAGAGACCGGCTGCTGAAAATCGTTGACGGCATGGCTGATGGCGTCCTCATCACCGGCCCTGACTACAAGATAAGATTTATGAACTCATACCTGATTAAGAACTCCGGCGACGGCATCGGGCTGCCCTGCTACCAGCATTTTTATCACCTCGATGCCCCGTGCGGCCGGGGATGCAAAATACCGGAGGTCATCGAAAGTGGCCAGATTGGCAGCTGGGAATGTGGCTTTCCCGATGGCACACGGTATGAAATCACGGCCGCGCCTTATATTGACTCCGATGGCACCACTTGCCAGATTTCCATCTTCAGGAATGTTGCCACGCGCGAGAAAGCAAAAGAGTAAACCCGCACCAGCTTTCCTTCCCCGTTTCACGGCCTTTGCCTCATACAACGGTACCGTATATAATAACGGTACTGATAAAGCAGGGCCACCTGAAACAAAGATATGGACTCCGAATGGATTATACGGCTCGTTCTCTTTGGCATCGTGCACTGGGTTCTGGCCGCGGTCATGTTGCAGGATTTAGCCAATAGAGACCGGGTATTCGGAAAGCGAAAGCCGCCATGGGCAATAACGATACTCTTTATTCCCTGCTTCGGCTCACTGCTGTACCTGCTACTTCACCCCCAGATTTTCCACCCGCCATCGTCCCGACCGGACCGCAGGGACGACAAGCATAAGAAATAGGCTAAGCTTAAGACAGCGATAAATCACCTTGATTGGCTGGCAATCATTGTTGCTGCGGCTTTTCTGCCTTCCGCAACCCCTCCAACCACTTACCATGGTGCCGCCGGGCGTATTCCAAAGTAACTTTTCCCCGTGTCATGGCGTGCCACGGCCCACTTTGCCACGGGTGGGCGTGGGGATGAATAAGTGTCAGGTAAATATGAACGAGGAACATGTTGCCGATGATGATGAACGAGACATCATGGTAAAAAAGCATTAACTGATAATATTGCCTCGCCGCGTCTGCCTGAAACACCCACAGCAGCACGCCGGTAACCGCCAGGACCGGTCCGAGGACAATGACCATGAGCCACCAAGCTTTCTGGCCCGTGTTCAAATAGCCCTGAGGCGGCATTGCCTGTTCTTCAAAGAGGTAATAATACTGTGGTGCCGCCTTGGCCCATTCCAGGTCAGCCACACCCCACTGAAAAGCGAGCTTTATGCCCCACCACGCCGCCTGCCACTTTATCAGCAAATAGAGCAGCGGCAGGCTGATGAAGATAATGCCGGCCGCCCGGTGTACAATGTGCAGCCAGTTACCACTTGCCGTGGTCGAAGCAGAGAAAAAGAAAACCATGCCGCTCACAAATAAAACGACAAATGAAGTCGCATGGCACCAATGCAGTATCCGCGTCGGCTTGCAGTATCGCACCACTTCCTGGTCTGCCGCCTGAATTCCCCGTTCCCCCGGTTTGATTTTGCGGGTGACAAAGTAATTCAGCGCCAGCCCCAGTATGGTGAGAATATAGACCGCCAGACCCAGAGGACGGAGAATTTCCTGCCAGGACACAGGGATGGCCTGGGCCGTAAAGCCAGGGAAGAGGTTGTCAATTACCCAGAAACCCAGAGAAGCAACCATGTGCACCTATGCAATTTTTATTTTTTCAGCTATACTGCTTTTCTTCAAGCGGCTAAAATGGCTACTGCCATAAATGTAGCAGTTATACCTTAACAAAACAATACCTGCCTTCGACGATACACTCGATAAGTTACCCCACTTTAGCGCCTTTAATATCCATAAACAGCTTATTACTGTATTTACCGGGTTGCCTTCCGCCATTATGCTTAATTTCAGCTACCCCGAAATGCTTACACAGCCTGGCTCGCCGTCTTGGGTCAGATTATGGTATAACTATCTTGAAATCTTTTTCTACTTTGCGTTATTAAACATGAAAATAATGTTGCGAAAATTATCCAGCCATGCATTCTAAAGGGAAACCCACCGGGCTATTTTACGGATGGTGGATAGTCGGAGCTTGCTTGCTCATTTCATTGTACTCCGGGGGCGTCGTCTTTTACGGTTTTACGGCCGTCTTTGAACCAATCGCCAATGACATGGGCTGGAGCTATGCGCAAATCTCGCTGGCGGCTTCCCTGCGCGGCCTTGAACTTGGCCTGTTTGCCCCGATTACTGGGATACTGACCGACCGCTGGGGGCCGCGACGACTCATCTTCGGTGGCGCTATCCTGACGAGCGCAGGACTTTTTCTCCTCAGCCGGACCACCTCACTGGCCACGTTTTACGGCGGCTTCGCGCTCATCTCCTTAGGCATGAGCGCCACTACCGTTACCGTACTGATGACCGCTGTGGCCAACTGGTTTCGCTCGAAGGTTGGCGTTGCCAGTGGCATCGCCATGTCCGGTTTTGGTTTCAGCGGCCTTATTGTACCCTTAATTGTCAAGCTTATTGAGGCATTTGATTGGCGGATGACCATGGCCATCCTGGCCGCCGGCATGCTGGTCATAGTTACTCCCCTCTCCCTCATTTTCCGCCACCGCCCCGAGCAGTACGGCTACTTTGCTGACGGCCGGGAAAATATGCCGGCGACACCGGGGATAACAGAAACCGAACCGCAGACCGCGGAACTCCACATCAGGGCCACACAGGCGCTCAAGACCGCAACTTTCTGGCGCATAGCCACCACTTACATGATTCATTCCCTGCTTGTCGGCACGGTGATAACCCATGTCATGCCCTATCTCAGCAGCATCGGTATGACGAGGTCTCGGGCCAGCCTGGTAGCCATGGCCATACCGATGATGAGCGTTGCCGGCCGACTTGGTTTTGGCTGGCTGGGGGACAAGTTTGACCGCCGCCGCATAGTTGCCGCGGCGTTCGTCATGGTAACCGCTGGACTGCTCTGTTTTGGGTATGCTTCAGCCGTCGGCTTCTGGATGCTTATTCCCTTCCTTTTTCTTTTTAGCGTCGGTTACGGCGGCTCCACCGGCGTCAGACCTTCCATAGTTTCAGAGTATTTCGGCCGGTCGAACTTTGGCACCACTTTCGGCTTTATTGTCGGTATCAACGCCGTAGGGATGATTGCCGGACCACCGCTGGCCGGATGGGTATACGATACCTGGGGCAGCTACCACGGTGTCTGGCTCGCCTATGCTGGCGTGGCCGTGGTCGCCTCACTGCTCATCGCCGGCGTTTCCCGCGTGAAAACGGCCCGTGAATCAGATTCTGAAGTTGGAAAAGGAGGAGTTGAATGACAGCCAGAGGTGCCTTGATGCTCTCGGAAAAGGATAATGTGGCCACACTGCTTGAGGACGTGGCGCCCGGTACCGGGGTGATGGTTCGTCTCGGTGGGGAGACCCACACCGTAAAGGCCAAGGAAAGCATAGCTTTCGGTTTCAAAATCGCCGTATCTGATATCAGTAAAGGCGCCAATATTATCAAGTACGGTGAGACTATCGGCATCGCCTCTCGTGACATCGAGCAGGGGGAAATGGTCCACGTCCACAACCTGGAAGGCGGGCGTGGCAGAGGCGATTTAAGGAAAGGAGACACCAGATGAATTTTACGGGATACGCAAGACCGGACGGCTCGGCCGGAATCCGCAACTATGTACTGGTAATCCCGTGGGGACTCCTGGCCGCCAAAATTTGTGATTTCGTTGCTGGCACCAAAACCATCCTGACCGCCGATTCGGGAAGCGGGCGCACCAGCCGCGACCGCGAGACCATTGCGCGAACCCTTATCGGCATGGGCCGCAACCCGAATGTAGCTTCGGTTATTATCCATAGCCAGAGTGCGGGTGCGGGGTACCCGGAACTGAAGCCCGCTCGCCTTGCCGAAGAAATTGCCAAGTCCAAGAAGCGGGTGGAAATACTGGATGTGGCCAAAGAAGGGAGCACACTCAGAGCTCTAGAGAAAGGGGTCCAGCTCGCGAGAGAGATGGTCCTTGAAGCCTCACGCCTCAGACGGCAGCCCTTCGACTTGAGCCATTTATCCATAGGCGTGAAATGCGGCCACTCGGATACTACCTCCGGTATTGCCGGCAACCCGGTCATCGGCAACCTCTTCGACCGCATCATCGCGGCTAGCGGCACCGCCTTCTTCGGCGAGACCACGGAGATTATCGGCGCCGAACATGTTCTGGCCAGGCGTGGCATTAATGACGAAGTGTCCAGAAAGATACTTGAGGCTGCCGCCGAAATTGAGACCATCGCCAAAGCAACCGGCGAGGATATTCGCACCGTTAACCCGGTGCCTTCCAATATCGCCGGCGGCATTTCCTCGCTGGAAGAGAAGTCGCTGGGTGCCATCCACAAGTCAGGCTCAGCACCGATACAGGGCGTGCTCAAGTACGGGGAAAGGCCCGAAGGCAAGGGGCTGTACTTCGTGGACAACTGGATGAGCATGGGTTCCATCTTTGCCGGCTACGCTGCCTCGGGAGCGCAGCTGGTTATCTTTCAGCTTGGGGGCGGGGGGCTGGTGGGCAACGACCTGCTTTACACTTCCACCGCCGTCATCGCGCCGCTCCTGTGGACAACGGCCAATCCCAAGACGCTGGCCATGGCGCCAACCAGCATTGACTTTTACTCCGGCACCGTGATTGAAGGCGAAGACACCATTGAAAAGGCCGGCGGAAAGCTGCTTCAGGTGGTGCTGGACATCGCTTCCGGCACCATGACCAAGGTGGAAACCCTGCGCCATACCGACCCCACCCAGATATACCTGAGGGACCTGAGCTTCTGAAGCGGCTAATGTACCTCTGGAACATGGCGCAAAGGAGAATATGAAATGGCGAGAGCCCTGGAAGGCATACGCGTTATTGACCTGACGCACGTTTTGGCCGGACCGACGGCCACCATGATACTGGCCGACCTTGGTGCCGAGGTGCTCCACATTGAGCCACCGCACGGTGATGATGCCCGGGAATTTGGCCCTTTCGCCGGTGAGCCGGGCAAGAACCGCAGCGCCTATTTCGCCAGCCTCAACCGGAATAAAAAAAGCCTGGTATTGAACCTCAAGCAGGAAAAAGGTAGGCAGATTCTCCGTGAGCTGATTAAGATGTCTGACGTTATCATTGAAAACTACCGCCCCACCACCATGGCGGAAATGGGGTTCGGCTGGGAGGAGATACAGAAAATAAACCCGGCCGTCATCTATGCCTCCATTTCCGGCTTCGGCCACGATACACCGCCGGAATACGGCTCCCGCCCGGCCTATGACATCATCGCCCAGGCGTACAGCGGTTTCATGAGCATCACCGGCCCTGAAGATGGTGCGCCGTGCCGGGCTGGCTCGTCCATTGGTGATATCTTTGCCGGCCACCAGGCCGCCATCGGCATCCTGGCCGCCCTGATGCACCGCCAAAAAACCGGCCGGGGCCAGTATTATGATGGCTCAATGGTGGATGGCCTGTTCTCTGTTCTGGAAAACGCCGTTGTCCAGTACACCGTCGGCCACCGCATCCCCAGGCCGCTCGGTTCTGCCCACCCGAGCATCGCCCCATTTCAAAGCATACCCACCAGAGATGGCTGGATGGTCATCGCCATCGGCAACGATAGCATCTGGAAGCGGTTCTGCACCGCGATTGGCCGGGAAGATTTATGCCTGCAGCCCGAGTTCAAGACCACCCCGCTCCGCTCCCGGAACCGAAAAACGCTGATTGAAATCGTGGCAAAGGAGATGGTGAAAAGGACCACCCGTGCCTGGAGTAAAATTCTGGAAAAAGAGTCCATCCCGCACTCCCCGATAAACAACATCAAGCAGGTCTGTGAGGACCCCTGCCTCCAGCACCGCAACATGCTGGTGGAAGTTGACCAGCCGCAAATGGGCCGGATAAAGATTGCCAGTTCACCACTGCGTCTTTCCGAAACACCGGGAGAGGTTTACACCCCGGCCCCCCGGCTGGGGGAACACACCGGGGAAATCCTGAAAAACCTTCTCAGCTACTCCGATGAGGCTATCTCCCGTTTGCAGGCAGAGGGGGCCATAAAGAACGGTTAATTCCCGGCCTGATATTTTTCCTCGGCCACGACCTGTTTTAGCCGTTTAATTTGCCGTAAAATAATATTGTAATAAATATTTAATTTTATTACCTTAACTTTGGTAAGCGGAGGGCAAAATGAAACGGAAAAAGACAAAGCTGGTGGCTGTCCTTTTTCTGCTGGCGGTGTTTGCCGTGGCTCTCTGGTGGTCGTCCGGCTGCTCTCCGGCGGACCGGGCCGGAGAAATCGCCACTTCCGGGTTTATTGAGGCTACAGACGTGGCCATTGCTGCCGAGAGCGGCGGTCGCATTGCCGAAATCGCTGCCGAGGAGGGCGACCATGTCGCGGCCGGTGTCACCCTTATCCGTCTGGACGACTCGCTGCTCACCGCCCAAAAGAGGCAGGCGGCAGCGAACGTTAACCTGGCCCAGGCCCATCTGGAACAGGCCATAATATCGCGGGACGGCGCCAAAAAGGCCTGGGAAAACGCGCTTGATGTGCAGCGCAACCCGCTGGAACTGGAGGCCAGAATCATCGCCGCCCAGGGAGAACTGGAAATGGCGGCATTGAACCTGCGGCGGGAAAAGGAGATTGAAAGCGACCTTAATGTGCCGTTGGCTGAGATTCGGCGCGATACCGCAGAAAAGGTTCTGGAAAACCTGGAGGATTTGAAAAGCCTTGACCTGCTTGGCATATACACGATGAGGAAGGAAATTTATCCCGCGGAAGGCGAGCTGGACGCGGCGGAACTGTCTCTGGCTTACCAGAAAGAACTGGAAAAGTTATGGCGGGTACCGGCTGCGGAACTCCGCGTGGCTACGGCAGAGGCAGCGCTGCAGAACCTGCTGGCCATCAGGGAAAACCCTCAGGAAATCAACGCCGCCGTGGATAACGCCCATACCGCCTACCAGACAGCCATCGCGGCGGTGAAGGCAGCGGAGCAGCAGGTCGAGCAGGCTGAGGCCTCCCTCGAGGTCATCAAGGTGCAACTCGAAAAGCTCACCGTGGCCTCGCCGGTATCCGGTGTGGTCGCTTCCCGTCATGCGGAAGTGGGTGAAATCGCCCAGCCGGGCACCCCGCTCCTGACCGTTACCAGGCTGGACGAGGTAACGCTGACCGCCTATGTTCCGGAACGCAGCCTCGGTCTGGTGAAGCTGGGGCAGGAAGTCCAGGTATCCGTGGACTCATATCCCGATGAGTATTTTACCGGCACCATTGTCTACATATCGCCAAATGCACTGTTCACCCCCAAAAATATCCAGTTGAAAGAGGAACGGGAAAAGACGGTCTTCGCCGTTAAAATCAGCCTGGCCAACCCGGAGCAGAAACTGAAGCCGGGTATGCCCGCGGATGCGCGAATAATGACCGGAGTTGAAGGGAAATAACCATGCCTACCCCGGCGATTGAGGCCAGCGGGCTGCAAAAGGAATACGATGGCGTTCCCGCCGTGAGCGGTCTTGCCCTGAGGATTGAGCGCGGGGAGATGTTCGGCCTGGTGGGCGCCGATGGCGCCGGCAAAACCACCACCATCCGCATGCTGTGCACCCTGGTGCTGCCCTCTGCCGGTGAAGCCCGCATCCTCGGTCTGGACACGGTGCGGCAGGCTGCCAGCATCAAAGAGAAAATTGGCTATGTCTCGGAACGTTTTAACCTCTACCCCACCCTGACGGTGGCGGAGAACCTGTCCTTTTTTGCCAGGCTGCGCGATATACCTCCCGAGGTGAGCGAAGCACGGATGAAAGAACTGCTCCACTTCTGCCGTCTGGAGCCATTCCGCAAAAGGCGTGCCGAGCATCTATCCGGCGGCATGCAGAAGAAGCTGGCGCTGGCCTGCAGCCTGGTCCACGAGCCGGAGGTGGTCTTCCTTGACGAGCCTACCACCGGCGTCGACCCGGTCTCGCGGCGCGACTTCTGGAGCATCATCGCCGGCTTCCTGGCCAGAGACATTACCGTGCTGGTATCCACACCCTACCTGGATGAAGCGGAACGTTTCCACCGCGTCGCCTTCATGCACCAGGGACAAATAATCGCCTGCGACACACCGCAGAAACTTAAAGCCCGGCTCCCCGGCGAGCTGCTGGAAATCAGAACACGGCAGGTCAGCGAGGCCGCCACCGTTCTGCCACGGGCAAACTTCGTGCAAACGGCACAGGTATTTGGCGATACCGTCCATGTCATGGTTGACCGGGCCGAGGAACGCCGCCCGGAAATCAATCGTTTGCTGGCAGAAAACGCAATATCGGTTATTGACCTGGAGCCTATTTCCGCGGGGCTGGAAGACGTCTTTGTCAGCCAGCTTACCGGGCGGGAAGAAAGACCGGAAAGACTGAGTACCGCCGGAAAACCGGTGGACACCACCGCCAGAAAAGACCGCCAGCCTGAAACCACCATTCAGGTAACCGACCTCAGCAAAAAATTCGGTGATTTCACCGCCGTTGACCATGTGAGCTTCAGCATCGGGCGCAGCGAAATTTTCGGCCTGCTCGGACCCAACGGCTCCGGCAAGACCACCACCATCCGCATGATTACCGGCCTCCTGAAGCCGACGGAGGGCAACGCCTCCGTGCTGGGTGACGATATGTCGAAGATGGCGGACATCATACAGGCAAGAATCGGTTATATGTCGCAGAAGTTCTCGCTCTTTAATGACCTCACCATGGAGGAGAACATCAATTTTTACGGCAACCTCTACTCACTGCCGGCGGCATCGCTCAGAGAAAGGAAACAATGGGTGTTGAAAATGGCCGGCCTGAGCGGCAAGGAAAAGACCAGGGCTAGCGACCTTGCCGGCGGCTGGAAACAGAGATTGGCCCTCGGCTGTACCATTATCCACAGCCCCGAGGTGGTTTTCCTGGATGAACCGACGGCCGGGGTTGACCCGCTGTCCCGGCGTGCCTTCTGGGAACTGATTCAGGAGATGTCGTCCCGGGGCACAACCATATTCATCACCACCCACTACATGGATGAAGCCGAGCACTGCCACCGGCTCGGCCTGATGTATCAGGGCCGACTCATCGCCCTCGGCAGTCCCCACCAGCTCAAAAGGGAGCAGGTAAAGGGCGAGCTTCTCGAGGTCACCAGCTCAGACTATGCCCGGTCGCTGGCACTACTTTCCGCAGACACCCGCTATCATCAGGTAAGCCTCTTCGGCAGCACCACACACGTCGTTGTCGACGAGGCCCGCACCGCTTCCCCCCAAATCAAACAGCTTCTGGAGTCTGGCGGGGTTACCGTTCATCGCATCAAGGACATCCCCTTCTCCATGGAGGACGTGTTTATCTCACTGATGGAAGCACAGGAAGTGAGCCACTCTGCTTCCCCGACTTAGGAGTGAGACTGACGCGCGGCAGTGAATACTCCGCATCACCGTCAAGGAATTTATCCACCCCGGCCGTGACCACGGCAGTCTTCATTCTTGCCGCCACCAAGGCACGCCAAGGCCCCAACCAGGCAAGTAGGGCATATATTGTGCCATTTGACACTTTTACCTTCGTTCAGCTTGACACGCCTGTAATAATAGTGTACTGTGAGTAAAGATAACGTTTTGAACAAGTTTTTATTAGCTATGAATATGACATTTAGCATGTTTTGGCGACAATTATTGCTGTCATTTGGCCCTGCTCTTTGCCTGGCGTTTCCAGGCCAAAACCGCCAAGGCAGGGGCTAGGAGATGCAGGAGAGCAAAGCCAACAGGCTACTCATAGACGAGCGGGAAAAACTGCGCCAGCGCGTCGCGGAACTGGAAGCCGCCGAAATCAATCGCCAGCAGATTGAAGAGGCGCTGAGACAGAGCGAGGAGTACAGTTCCACCATTCTCAACCACTCACCCAACCCCATGCTGGTCACCAACCCGGACACCTCCATCCGCTACGTCAATCCGGCACTGGAAGCACTTACCGGCTACTCCCTGATTGAACTCATCGGACAGAAAGCACCCTACCCGTGGTGGCCGGAGGAGACACGGGGAAAAATTGAGGGGGATTTTGAAAGAGCGCTCCATCACGGTGTGCAGGCCATCGAAGAGTTGTTTAAAAAGAAAAACGACGAGCCATTCTGGGTGGAGATAACCGCGACGCCAGTAACCGTTGCTGGTGAGTTCAGGTACTTTCTGGCCAGCTGGGTGGATATTACCGAGCACAGGCGCGCCGAGGAGGCCCTGCATATGAGGGCAAACCTCCTTAATGAAGCCACTGATTCCATAATTGCCACCGACCTGGATGGCAATCTCATCTATATGAACGAGGCAACCTGCCGCACCCGGGGCTACTCCAAAGAGGAAATGCTCAACATGAACCTGAAGCAGCTGGTATCGCCGAAAATGGCCGCTACCATTAACGGCAGGCTCAAGCGAGTGCAAAAAGAGGGGGCCATCATCCTTGAAGCAGAACATGTGCGGAAGGACGGGCGCATCTTCCCCGTGGAAACCACTTCCCGCACCGTGAACATGGGCGACCGGACAATCATCCTGTCGGTAATCCGGGATATCACCGAGCGGAAAAAGGCAGAAGAAGCGTTGCGAGAGTCAGAGGAACGTTACCGGGCGCTTCTGGAACTGGAGGCGAGAATCGGGGAGGCGGTGGTAATGCTACAGGATGATGAACGGGGAGTCGGCATGCACGTTTACGTCAGCAACGAGTGGTCCCGTATCACTGGCTACTCC
Organism: Dehalococcoidales bacterium; assembly: GCA_034409565.1. Lineage (GTDB taxonomy): Bacteria > Chloroflexota > Dehalococcoidia > Dehalococcoidales > RBG-16-60-22 > E44-bin89. The sequence goes on along the minus strand of DAOUMS010000012.1, from coordinate 5,346 downwards.
AAACAGGAACTGCACCACATGTCCATATTCGACCTCATCCACCCTGACGACCGTGAAAAGGCCATGGAAAGGCATAAGCGAAGGCTACAGGCTGAGGTCCTCCCCGGGCTGTACGAGATGACAATTATCCGCAAGGACGGGAGAGAGGTGCCTGTTGAGGGTACGTTTGCCTACTCCAGTTATAAAGGGAAACCGGCCAACGTGGGCTATATCCGGGACGTGACCGAGCGCAAAAATATGGAGCAGCAGCTCATGGTTACCGACCGACTGGCTTCCATTGGTGAGCTGGCTTCAGGCGTTGCCCATGAGCTCAACAACCCCCTTACCGGGATTCTCGGCTTCTCTGAGCTCCTGCTGGATAAAGACGTTCCAGAAGATATCAAGGGAGACCTGAAGGTTATCAACCGGGAGGCACAGCGAACCGCACAGGTAGTGAGAAACCTGCTCACCTTTGCCCGCCGGCATGAGACAACCAAGAAACCGATAGACATCAACCAGGCGATACAGTCGGTCCTGGACCTGCGCGCTTACGAACAAAAGGTACACAATATTGAAGTGGTTACCAACTTCGTCCCCACCCTGCCCGCGCTCACCGCCGACATTTTCCGGCTGCAGCAGGTCTTCGTTAACATCATCATCAACGCCGAATATTTTATGGTACAGGCACACGAGAGAGGTACGCTCACCATCACCACGGAACGCGATGGAGACATCATCCGGGCTTCTTTTGCCGATGATGGCCCGGGCATTAAAAAGGAACACCTGAGACACCTGTTTGACCCGTTCTTCACCACCAAAGAAGTGGGCAAAGGCACCGGCCTGGGTCTGAGCATCTGCCACGGTATAGTCACCGAACATGGCGGCCGGATTTACGCGGAAAGCACGCCCGACAAAGGAGCAACGTTCATTATAGAACTGCCCATCAAATAAGTGACACAGGCAGGGATTATATCATGGTTGATGCTGCCGGTAGCCAAAAGAAAATACTGGTCGTGGAAGATGAGGTCATAATCGCCAATATCTGCCGCGCCGTCCTTGAAGCTGAGGGCTTTCATGTGGATATTACCGTTGATTGCCGTACTGCCCAGAGAATGATAAGCGGAAACCGCTACGACCTCTTTCTGATAGACATCCTGATACCGGAGATGAGCGGGAGCCAGCTGTACCAATGGCTGCTGGAGACGTACCCACGGCTGGCCAAAAAGGTTGTCTTCTGTACCGGACTGGCTATAGAAGGAAATATTAAAAAATTCCTGCAAAAAAGCGGCTGCCCACTACTGCTCAAACCTTTCTCGGTTGATGAACTTATCAAGACCATACAAGAAGCGCTGCGGTGATAGCATGGCTAAGAAATTGGAAGACATACTGATCGTTGACGATGAGGAGCCAGTAAGACGTCTCCTCAATAACAAGCTATCAAGCGAGGGGTACCGGTGCCATGAAGCGTCCGATAGCAGGAAGGCACTGGGCGAGCTGCGCCGCAACCGCATCGGCCTGGTCATGCTGGACATAAAGATGCCGGGGAAACCGGGGATTGAGCTGCTACCCGAAATAAAATCTGGTTATCCCGATATCTCAGTCATCATGATAACGGCGACCGCTGATATGCAGACCGCCATTCAGTGCCTGAAGCAGGGTGCCTACGACTATGTAACCAAGCCCTTTGAACTGGAGACAATAACCCTCAGTGTGTCACGGGCACTGGAGAAAAGAAGACTGGACCTGGAGAACAAGGAATACCAGCAGCACCTGGAGGAGAAGGTCGCTGAGCAGGCGAACAAAATCCGGGCCTCATTTCTCAATGCCATTACCGCCCTCGTCTACGCCCTTGAAGCCAAAGACGCCTACACCAGCGGACACTCCCAGAGGGTGTCTGACCTGTCAGCCGCCATCGCCCGAGAGTTGTGCCTACCCCAGGGGCAGATTAAAAAACTCAGGTTAGCGGGGCTGCTCCATGACATCGGCAAGATTGGTGTCCAGGAATCAGTGCTGAACAAGCCCATGCATTTGACTGAGGAAGAATTCGAGCTGGTGAAACTCCATCCGGAAATTGGGGAGCACATCCTGAGCCCGATAGTCAACAGTATGGAGATTCTTGAGGCAGTGCGGAGCCATCACGAGCATTACAACGGCATGGGGTACCCGGACGGATTGCGCAAAGATGAGATACCGCTGGCCGCCCGAATTCTGGCAGTATCGGACGCCTATGAAGCGATGACCTCAGAACGCCCCTACCGGAAGTCAATGAGTGCTGACGCGGCCCGCGAGGAAATAGGACGTAACAAAGGCACCCAGTTCGACCCGGAAATCGCTGATTCTTTCACCAGAATCAAGGAGTCCCACACCTCGACCTCTCGAAAACGAAAGCGCTGAAAAATTTGCCACTCAAAATCTAGCTCGTTCCCCTCTTGGCATTAAGACGCCGCTTAAAAACGGCCATACCTTTATCATCGGTATATCATTAGCTACAAAAAATCTCCTAAAAATTCATCCCGACAACCGCTATATTGCTTGACAAGGTGTGTTAAAATATCGGTGCGATTGAAATAGGAACTTCATGATAAGAAAATAAGAAAATAAAATATAGTGAAATAAGGAGGTGGTTGCTTTTGATAGGCAAACTGTAAATTGTAGTCGCATTCCATCAAAGGAGGAACAAATGCGAAGGAAAGTAATCTCATTTACCAGTGCCTGCATTTTACTGCTCGTCTTGTTGGCTGCCGGATGTGCGGCACCTGAGCCAGCCCCGGCACCAGCACCAGCACCAACTCCAGCACCCACACCAGCACCAGCACCATCACCAGCACCGACACCCACACCCGCACCAGCACCAGCCCAGCCAGCAGAAGTAATCAAATGGCGGCTAGCATCATATTTGCCGGAGACAAATCCCTGGGGTGAATCAGCAATTCGCGTCACCAAGAACGTTGAGGCCATGAGCAGTGGGCGCTTTCTCATTGAATTTTTCCCGAGCGGTTCGGTAGCACCGGCAACCAAGGAATTTGACGCCGTGGACCGGGGCATCGTTGAGATGGCGCAAACCGGCATGCACTATAACATGGACAAGTTCTCCTGCGGTGGCCTCTATAACATCATCTGTGCTGGGCCGACTCCCATGGTCTATCTCACCTGGTACCTTCAAGGCGATGGCCAGGACCTTATTCAGGAGATGTTCACCGATTACAATGTAATGGGCCTCTCTGTATTGACCATAGGCCGTGCCGAAATGTTTGGCTACAGCAACACACCGCTGGAAACAATGGCTGACTTCAAGGGGCTGAAGTTCCGCACCGCCGGCGACTGGGGTGAAATCCTCACCGAAAAATTCGGTGCTTCCGTTATTTTCCTGCCCGGTGGCGAAGTTTATGAGGCCATGCAAAGGGGAGTGATTGACGCTTTTGAATTCAGCTCGCCGTCAGTAAATGTCCCCTTTGGCTTCAATGAAATCGCCAAATATGCCATGTTCCCCGGCATCCACGCCCCGGGAGTACTCATGCCCGGTCTGGTCAATAAGGATGCCTGGAATAAGCTCCCCGATGACCTTAAAGTGATGCTGGAAGAGGCGATACTGGCTGAGTGCATCAGAAACCATACCGTTGAATCGCACGAGGATATGTGGGGGGTAGAACAGCACAAAGCGGCCGGTATGGAAATTGTCTACCTGTCCGAGGATGTCCAGAAGGAGATAGAAGCCGCTGCCGAAGATTTCTATAACAAGAAGGCAGAGGGGGACGCCTTCTTTGCCAGGGTCTGGAATTCAGCAAATGCGTACAAGAAGGCCCTGGGGGAGACAAACACCCTTCAGTTCCCGTACTACCGATAGTTTTATTCCTGCCTCCGCTCCGAGAATAATCTCTCGGGGCGGAGGCTCCCACCGGTGAGGCTTTATGTTAGGCTTGGTACATGAGCCGTGAAAGCTGTACTTCATGCTATCGATTTAATCAGCGACTGGACGGCAAAGGCGGTAAGCTGGCTTGCCGTTGCCCTGGTTTTAGTGCTCGTCTTTGACGTTGTCGAGAGATACGTATTTGGTGGCGCCACGGTATGGGCATACGAGACCGGCACCATGCTTGGCGCCACCATCTATGTTATGGGCTGGGCTTTTGTCCACCGGATGCGCGAGCATATCCGGGTCGACGTCATTTACGTGCATCTTCCGCCCAGGGCCCAGCTCATAATCGACGTTATCGGTACTCTGTTATTCCTTCTTCCGCTGCTATATGTACTCATAGATACCTCAATTTATTACATGATGCGCGCCTGGCGCATTGATGAAAAGCTGGCGGAGACTTTCTGGTACCCGCCGGCCGGACCCTTCCGGACGGTGGTGGTGGTCGGGCTGTTTCTGCTGGCCTTCCAGACCGTAGCTAACCTGATTCGCGATTTCTACCAATTGTTCAGGAATAAAGCCTATGATTGATATCAGTCAAGAGACGATTGCTATCATAATGCTGTTGGGTGTACTGCTCGGGGTGATAACCGGGTTCCCGCTGGCCCCGGTTATTGCTGGCCTCGCTCTGGTCGTAGGTTACTTCACCTGGGGCGGACCGCAGGTAACCGACCTGTTCTACTCGCGCATGTGGGGTCTGATAAGAAGCTATGTCATTCTGGCGGCGCCCCTGTTTATTTTCATGGGCATCATGCTGGAGCGTTCTGGCATCGCCGAACGGTTGTATGACGCAATGTATCTGTGGCTTGGTGGTTTCAGGGGCGGTCTAGCCATAACCACGGTGTTAATCGGCACCATCCTGGCTGCCTGTGTGGGCATAATCGGTGCCTCGGTTACCATGCTGGGCCTTATCGCCCTTCCCGCCATGGTAAAAAGAGGCTATGATAAAGCCCTGGCCAGCGGCTCGGTGTGCGCCGGCGGCACCCTGGGTATTCTTATCCCTCCCAGCATCATGCTGGTTCTCTACGGGCCAATGGCGGAAATCTCGGTGGGCAAGCTGTTCATGGCCGCCTTCATCCCCGGGCTGGTTCTCTCCGGTTTATACTGCACCTACATCGCCCTTTATTGCCTGTTCCGGCCACATAAGGCACCGGCAGTGCCCGTTGAAGAAAGAGCGGTACCCTTTCTCAAGAAAACGACCATGCTGTTTACCTCTCTGGTGCCGCCGGTGATACTCGTCATGGCCGTACTGGGCAGTATCTTCTTCGGTGTAGCCCCACCCACGGAGGCCGCCTCGGTGGGTGCCTTTGCCGCCATGCTGCTGGCTCTTGCCTACCGCAGGCTTACTTTCAGAGCTCTCAGGGAGACGGCGTTCCAGACACTGAGAGTTACCAGTAAAGTAATCTTCGTGGCGGTATGTGCTTTCATGTTCGTCGGTGTTTTCCTGGGCCTGGGTG
>DAOUMS010000011.1:0-22659 GCA_034409565.1 Dehalococcoidales bacterium | reverse complement strand
TGTGGATGTGGTAGATTTCCTCTTCCGTCTGGGTAATCATGTGCATCAGTTCTTGCCACTGGTCTGATTTGAAATACTTGACCACTCCCTGTGTCACTTCTTTCGGCTCCATAAAGTAAACCTCCTTGATATTTATATAGCCGAGAGCAGGTGTTAACCCTATAGTATTTTACTTCCCGGCAGCTTCTTCCTGCTCACTTCATCGGGGCAACGTTTATTACCAGATGCCCGCTATCTTCATCAAGTCTCTCTGTCATGCTGACACCGGCAATCTCACCGACCACGATTACCAGTCTGGTCTGAATAGGACAGCCGCCTTCAATCAAGTGGCCGCCGCAAATGTTACCCCCGGTATCAGCAAAAAGCCCGTGAACGTGGTGGTCCATTTTACCTTCCGCTGAGTCATAAATCATTCCTTCTAAACTCATTACTTGCATCGGACCGGGGATAACCCGTGGTGGCGCAAATTCGGTACCGGTTTTTGAAGTCTTGCTCACCGCCACACCCTCAATGGTCAGCTGACGTAGACTACCCACAGTGGACAGAATCGCTGCGTAGCGGATACCCTGTTTGGCACAGGCTTTTTTCAGACTAGTGATAAGGTCTTCACCGGATGGCAATTGTATGGGTAACACCTTACCGATATGCCCACAAATCGGATTTTTGGTTCCAGTCATGCTTTATTCTCCTCCTTTTCCTTTCATCTGAACTAACAGGAGCACAATAAGCTCCTATTATCTATAATCTAGCCAAGTGTCGCCCGCGGCAACCATAGTACTATATCGGGGAAGGCAACACAAAGACCTATGACGACAAACACAATGGCAATAAATGGATATACCCCCCGTATTATATCTCCGTACTGGATACCCAGACTAGGGTCTGCTGAGCCACGAAGTACAAATATTGATGTCGCGAAAGGCGGACTCAAAAAACCGCTCTGAAGATTGACTACTATCATCATGATCATCCATAGCAGGTCGAACTTTAGAACGGCAATGGTAGGCAATATTATAGGAACGATGATAAACACTATTCCTATCCAGTCCATGAACATTCCCAGAATGAAGACTATAAACATAATAAGGGCAAAGCCACCCCATCGGCCACCGGGAACCGCCATAATAGCATTGGCCACAACGTCACCTCCCCCAAGAATGAGAAACACAGAAGTGTAAGCGACCGACAGAATGGCGATGAGAAGGGCCATGCCACTAACTCTCATGGTGTCATTAAGTGCCTGCTTAAGAGTAGCAAAGGAAAACCTGCGGTAGCAGATTATCATAATTGTGGACGCCAGTGCGCCAAAGGCAGCGGCCTCGGTAGGTGAAGCCAACCCGGCAAGGATGCTACCAAGGACGGCCAGAACAACAATTGCTGGGGGCACTAATGAGCGCAGCAGAAGCAGCAGTCTGGCACTTGCTGGTGTGCCAGCCTGCTCTCCCGTTACAGGAGGGCCAGCGCTTTTTTGTATTGTACAGCGCATAGCGATATAGACCATATACATTGCCGCAAGAAGAAAACCCACGGGAAATGCGGCGGCAAAGAGCTTGCCTACCGAGAGACCAGCCAGAGGTCCCAAAACCACCAGCATGATACTGGGTGGAATAAGAATTCCCAACACGCCGCTGGCACAAACTGTGCCTGATGCCAGAGACTTGCTGTAGCCCCGCTTTACCATGGCCGGAAGCGCAACTATAGATAGCATGCTGGTAGAGGCAGCTTGAACACCGACGGAAGTAGCTACCACGCTGCCTACGGCTACAGTACAGATGGCCAGTCCACCTCTTAATTTACCCAGAAAGAGGTATAAGGCGTCGAACATCTTCTCGGCAAGGCCCGAGGTTTCGAGGATACACCCCATGTAGATGAACATCGGAACCGCTAAAAAGGTATAGCTATGCGTCTTGGAAAATACCTGGCTATAGGTCAGGTCAACAGAAATTAGCCCGCGCGTCAACAGACCCATAACGAGGCCTACAGACCCCACTGCCAGAGCCAGAGGATAACCGGTTAGAATCGCAAATATAAGTCCTATCAGCATTACTATAGTGACAACTTCAGGACTTAATTCAATCATAGCTTTCCTCCTCGGATGGCAAAGTAAAGGTCGCGAACAAATTCAGCCACCCCCTGTAAGAGGAAGAGCACCAAACCCAGGGTTAGAGCCGTTCTACTTGGCCCCATAACCGGCCGCCAGATGCTCACTCTCCATTTTTCGTGCATCACCCAAGATTCCACCGTCCATTGGCCTGAAATATATATCAGCAAACCCAGTAGTGGGAAAAGAAACAACAGACCGCATACTACATTCATAATGGCTTGTCCTCTGGGTGAGAGAAGCTTAAGCAGGATATCAATATTCACATGTCCATGATGCATGTGTATCCAACCCCAGGAAAGCGCTAAAAAAACACCTCCCAGTATCATCACCGTCTGATGGGCCCACACGGTGGGGGCATTAAAGAAATACCTCGCAATCACCTCATAGCTTGTGGAGAGAATCATGGCTACTGCTAGCCAGCGCGCTGTCATCCCGACTTTATCATTCAATTTGTCAATGCATCGGATAGCCTGCCTCATATTAAGTTCCTCGATACCCTTTCTTGTTTACTGGCGCGCAACACATAAACAGACCGTTCCCCCCGCCGCTTGTCGATTAGCGAGCGGCGGGGGGGTAAAACATGGCTATTTATCCTCTTGCCGCCACAGCCCCGTTATCTTACGCGTTGCTGCTCGCATATTTCTTGCCAGGCTGACATGGACGCGAGTACTTTGTCCACATCTGGATCGGCAGCTCTCTTTTCCGCATAATACTTCACAGCCTCAGCCATGAACTCCGCCTCTACTGCGGCAGGAAGTGTTTCCACAGTACAACCGTAGTCTATGAACTTCTGGATATACTCTCCTTCAACTGACATCATCATTGATACCTGGGTTTGCCAAGCATCTCGGAACCCGCTATACACGGTATGCTGCAGGTCAGGGCTGAGTTCCGCCCACTTTGCCTTGTTTACCGTGAATGAGTTTTCACCCCAGGGTGACCGAGCTGGCGATATGTAGTGGTAGTCAGCTACCTCGTTCAGACCTCTAGACCAGTTTACATAGAAGGTGTTGGATTCAAAGGCGTCAATGACTCCTCGCTGCATAGACTCATAGATTTCGGAGCTGGGCATAAAGACTGTAGGCACGCCCATTTGAGCCAGGATATCAGTGCCATCACCAGTGCCGCGGAACTTCAATTTCCTGAAATCATCCATAGTCGTAATCGGCTCTGTTGAGCTCGCAAACGCTTCCCCAAGCGATGGCACCGTAGTCACATATTGTAAGCCAGGCAAGAACTTGGCACACAAGTACTCCACAACCTCTTGACCTTCCCAGGGAAGCCAGAGCCAAAACTGTACCGGAGTCATGCCACCGGCTACTCCGTCAAAGGGTGAAAACGCCTCTGTCAGCCCGGCGACGTAAGAAAAGGAACATTCTCCCGCATCTATTGAACCTCTCTCAACTGATTGAAACTCTTCTCCGGCAGGTACTATAGATCCAGCCGCATTTAATTTGATTTCCAAACGTCCCTCAGCCATCTGATTGACCCTACCGACTGCATCCTCTACAATCCCATAAAGAGGCTCTCCGGTTTTATAGTGGGTCTGCATAATCCACTCTATGGCTTTAACTGGTTGAGCTGGAGCGGGTGCTGGAGCGGGTGCGGGTGCAGGAGCGGGTGCAGGTGCGGGTGCAGGAGCGGGTGCGGGTGCAGGAGCGGGTGCGGCACAGCCAGCAGCCACTAGGCCACCAACCAGGGCCACTACCATTACCAGCCCTAATATTTTTCTCCTCATTAGTTTCTAATTCTACTCCTCTCCTATTAAAATTTGTCATCCTCGCTTTGTTGAGAATTTTTTAAAAACTATCACCCCCCTTCATATTTTATGGTTTCGCATCCAAATAAGTTCCCAAGGTTTGACGTGATATCCAGCGTCAAACCTTGTCAGATTTCCTATTTATCTGCCCGCACAAGCTGACCAACTTTTGACTTTGGCGTTAAAAATTGGTTTTGGGTGTGGGCTATACCCGGGACAATACCTCGTCTATCTCTTCATCAGTTAGCGTCACGTATTTACCTTCCGCCAGTGACGCTTCATAATCGCTGTGAAGGTTGAAGTCAAAAGTAATGTCTCCATCAGCAGGCATCCTCTGCCCAACAAACGGCTTCGTCGCTGGCCTGATGACTACATCCGGGTTATAGTCCCAGGCGATATCATGCTGACACTCCGGGTAGGCAAGCAAGAAAATCAACTTACCCCGATAGCCGGAAGGCACGCGAAATACGTTAGGTACGACCCAGTCAATCTTGATGCCTATCTCCCGGAAAGCTTCCTCGGCGTACATCTTCAGAACCCCGGGGTCAAAGTTGATCTCTACGTTGCAATGGACGTGGTCAGCGGGAGAATCCTCAATCAATCTGAGCCATTTCTTAAAATGGTCGGACTGGAAGTATCGGCGTATTTCCTCCTCTTCATGAGGCCCCACGCATTTGAAATTAAACTGTTCGTAGTATTTGTCCATATACTTTTTACCCCAGCCCCAGAGGTTATCTTCCTGAACGTCTTTGTACAGTGGAGTTTTATCCAGGTCGGCATCAGGCCGGACTACTGCCGGTGCTATGAGCACATCCGGGTTATAGAACCAGAATAGCTCATAATTAGCCAGAAAACGGTGGGTTTTGGCATCCACGGGCTGAACATTGATAAACATGCCGATTCCCGGCAGACCGGAGAACTGGATGCCGCGGTCCAGTGGAACACCCTTCAGCTTATGGTAGGCCGTGAACAGTTTGCGGAGTGACTCGGGGTGGACGCTGTTTTCCACATAGATGTGCATATGATACATCGGGTCGTCTGTCTGGGTGAGCATCTTCATGAACCTGTGCCACTGGTCTGATTTAAAATAACCCACCACACTGTCTGTAATTTCTTTTCGCGTCATGATTGAACCTCCTTTTGGAATGATTTAGATATTTAAAAAATAAATAGGCGCGTCAGTCTAGAAGGTTTAAGATTATTCCGTTATTTTCTCCTTTAAGGCTCATTATCGCCATTAGACCCGACTTATTTAAGCGAAAGGCTGTACTGCCTTAGGCTTGCTTCCACCACTGGTATATCTCCTGGATATCACGAACAGGATTAGCCTCGTCATTGAAACCAAGCTGGTAACTAATCAGGGCCGCTCCTTTCTTGACTAATTCAACTAACCTTTGCCGTTTAGCTTCATCAATCCTAACTACAGGTAAGCCAATAGCTAAAGCGGCAACGGACCTACCACTGGAATCTCGTATGACGCGGGCAATACCCTCGACTCCTATCTGTGACCCACCTCTGTTAAAAGCTGTACCGGTACTTCTGATATTTTCCAGTTCCAGCTTCAATTCTGTTTTTGTGCTGATGGTTTTTCCCGTTACTTTTATTAATTTTTCGTCAGGGTACATATTATCTATTTCTACATCAGACAATTCGCTGAGCAAAGCTTTTCCCATAGCCGAAGCGTAAGCAGGCACGGATTCTCCTATGGGTGCTACATATCTAAGAGCCTGTTTGGATTCCTCCCTTAGTACTCTGATCATATTACTACCGTTAAGAATTCCAACAGTAACTCCTTCATCGGTTAAGTCATTTAGCGCTTTTACTACTGGCTCGGCAATGCTTGTAATGCCGATGTTTCTAATATAAACGCACCCGATTTCGAATAATTTAGGACTAACCGCATATTTCCCGGTGCTCTCGTTTTTCACCAGCAGTCCGCTTTTAACCAGGGAGGCTAAAATATAGTGAACAGTGCTTTTGGGTAATCCGACTTTACGGGATATTTCGGCTGCGGTTAATTCGGTTTCACCTTGCGTGAAACTATTAAGTATGGCTGCTACTCTCAACGCCGAATTAGAAAAACTTTTTGTTCTCATCGGACGAGTTCAAATGGTTCAATATATTGAACCATCTAACATGGACCTTACGAGAACGGTAATAATATTGAAAGGAGTTTAGAAATGGCAGAACTTACGGGGGGTCAACTTATTGGTAGAGTCTTGAAAGAGGAGGGTGTGGAATTTGTCGCTGGCGTCCATGGCGGTCATGTATGGCCAATAATGTGGGCAATTCAGGAACAGGGAATAAAATTCCTTCACTTGCGACACGAACAGACAGGGCCTTATATTTGCGATGGATGGTCCAGAGTTACCCGTCGCCTCGGGGTATGCATTGGCACTGCCGGGCCCGGGATGCACAACATGGTTCCTGGTTTGGCTCATAATTGTTGTACCCGTAGTCCGGTCGTCGCTTTTGTGGGGCAGCATGACTCATACCGTGATGATGGGTGGGGGCCTTGGCAGCAGGGCTATGCTGAGGAGGTATGCAAGTCTTTTACCAAGTGGACCAAGCGGGTAACTGATATACGTAGTATTACCTATTATACACAAAAGGCCTTCCGGGATGCCGCCGTTTACCCGTCGGGGCCAGTGGTGGTTGAAATCCCCATAGATACCCTCTATGCAACAGGAAACGAGGAGGAGCAGTTCGGTTATATACCCAAGGAGCGCTGTGCCGAGCTGGGTAAGGCTGAAGGTGACCCCGTTGTCGTAGAAAAAGCAGTGCGTATGCTGATGCAGGCAGAAAGGCCCGTAGTAATAGGCGGTGACGGTATCTACTGGTCGGAGGCATCAGAGGAACTGAAGGAATTTGTGGAGCTATTAAATATCCCAGTTCATACCAGGAGGATGGGACGGGGGGCAGTCCCTGAGAACCATCCCCTCGCTTTCACCGGGGCGTATAGAAGACCTATTATGAAACGCGCCGACGTGATTGCCGTGTTTGGTCTCCGAATGAGCGCTCTGGAGCACTATGCTCAGCCACCCACTTATAGTCACGAGGCTAAGTATATCCTGGTATCAGAAGCAATAGACGAACTGGATGCCAGACTCCCCACTGATATCAGGCTATTAGCCAACCCCAAGCTGGTTCTAAGGCAGATGATTGATTGTGCCAAGGATTTAATAAAGGAGGCGCCAGATAGAACCGAGTGGGTTGCCGAAGTAAGGAAAGCTGAGAAGGTCTACCTGGAGGAGAGGCAGAAAAACCCGGAAGAGCAGATAGAGACAGTGCGTAATGCCAGGCCAATCAATCCCCATTTTCTCGCCCACGAGGTAGTTAATTTTCTGGATGATAGTGCCGTCATCATCCTGGATTCGTTCTCAATGTCAGGGTTGACCACAGACAAAATCAAGGCCAAGTTTCCCGGACTGATATTGGATGGGGGCACGGATGGCGGTGTTGGGCACTCCATAGGGATGGGGATTGGCGCGCAACTGGGCAGGCCTGGAAAGCAGGTTCTGGGGCTTTTGGGTGACGGTGGTGTTGGCATTGGCGGATTTGATATCGAGACTGCCGCCAGGTACAACATACCGGCAGTTTACCTCCTTCTCAATAACAGCGGGTGGATAAGCCCTACGATTCAGAAAGAGAACCTGCCAGCCATGCCCTCCTGGGCTATGTTAAAAGACATCAGGTATGACATAATATTTGAGCAAATGGGTTGCCACACCGAACTGGTTACCGAACCGGAGCAGATCCGCCCGGCGCTGGAGAGGGCCTTTAATTCGGGGAAGACTTCGGTGATCAATGTCATCCCGGACGATAGGATTATGCCCCCAGAGCTCCTGAAAAGGATGACATCACGTGTGAAGGGACGCTGGTATTAAAGCCCAATAGCATCCGGGTGATAAAAGTTGCTAATGGTTTTTTACTTGGCCGTCTGATAGTCAGAAATATTGACAGCAAGATACCCAGCTCGCCGGTCGAGTAAGGTATCAATTCTGGTAGACAAGGAGGGTAAGCAATGAGTTACCCGTTGGAAGGAATAAAGGTTGTAGATTTTACCCAGTACCAGCAGGGGCCTGTCAGCACCTTGATGCTGGCTGACTGGGGGGCGGATGTCATCAAGGTGGAACCTCGTGGTACGGGCGACCCAGGAAGGACCCTCGGCCCGCGGGGCCCGAAAGGGCTGCGTTCCGGTTACTTTGAAGCCAATGACCGCAATAAGAGAAGCATGGTTGTGGATGTTAAGAAGGAGAAGGGCAAAGAGATTATCTACAGGTTGGTGAAATCAGCCGACATATTTGCCCAGAATTTCCGCCCTGGTGTTATCGAACGCCTGGGTCTTGGCTATGAAACCTTATCTCAAATAAATCCCAGAATTATCTGCCTCAGCGGTTCAGGCTTTGGCCGCAAAGGCCCCTTGAGAGAGCGACCGGGATACGACACTGTGGGGCAGGCCATGGGCGGGATAATGAGTATTATTACTGGATCGCCTGACTCGCCTCCCCCCCTGATAAACGCCGGATTTTGCGACCAGACGGCTGGTATCTTGCTTGCCTGTGGGGCCCTGTTAGCCTTGATTGACCGTGAACGCACTGGAGAGGGCCAGGAGGTTGATATGTCTCTGATAGCGAGCGCTTTGGCTTTGCAGGGCCATGCCTTCCAGTCTTACTTGCTAACTGGACAAATGCCACAAAAAATGAGGGCTCGCATTACCCCTGCATTCTTTGCTGCTGGCTTCAAGGCCGGGGACGGTAAGTCTTTCATCTTTACCACTACCGATATTGAAAGGAGAGAGAAGGCCTTTGAGCTGGCAGGACTGGACAAGGACCCCGGCAGGTTTGAAACATGGGAGAAGATAGACCAAAATCACGAGAAAGTGCTGTCTGCTCTTGACGCTGCCTTTGCTACCGGACCTCGAGATGAGTGGCTGAAGAAGCTGATAGAAGCGGACATCGTTTGTGCGCCAGCTTATAATCATGCTGAAATTGCGGCTGACCCCCAGGTGCTGGAGAATGAGTATGTTGTCGAGGTAAAACATCCCACGGAAGGCCCTATCCGAGTCTTGAACAATCCGATTCAGCTTAGCAAAAGACGGCCGAAGATTGGGGTAGCCCCGGAGCTGGGGCAACATACTGACGAGATTCTGAGAGAAGCGGGATATTCCAAGGCAGAGATTGCCGACTTGAGAGAACAACAAGTCATCTGAAATAAGGCCCCACAAAGCAGGTTCCCCCTCTCGACAAATCAGGGGAGGGGGAACTTAAAGAAGGGGTAAGCAGGGAGACTAGGCAGAGTAAGAACCTCGTTTACCCACAAAATAACCAATTAAAAAGAGGAGCAGCCCACCGATTCCAGCCATCGTAATGAGCGCCCAGCTTGGTACTGAGAACGGCTTGCTGACCTGAAACTCGCCGGCACCCGTCCATTCTCCCTCGGTTCCAGTCTCACCCACCGCTCTTACTCTCCAGTATAATGGAGTATCGTATATATTTAGCCTGACGGCCTCTTCCCCGGTCAGGGTGTAATCAGAACCGGATAGCTCGCCCTTTTCCGTTATGATGTCTTTTTCCGGGAACTCGCTATCGGTAGCAATCTGTAGAGTGTACGTGACAGGATGGTCAGCTGAGCCTACTGACTCCCAGTCAAAGAACACGGGTGTCTTCACCGTGACCCCCATCTCCGGGAGAAGCGGCGTTGGCACTGACGGCGGCTCTACTTCGATGGTGAAGGTAAGTTCATTGGTGTTGATGCCATCGGTGATGGTCATGGCGTGGTCTCCGGCTGTCTGTACCGGCACTCTAAAGGTGGTGACGAAGATGCCGCCCAGTTCCGCCATAACCGAGGCCACTATTTCGCCATCGAGCTCGATAGCGACCACTTCTCCGGCCTTAAAACCAGCGCCGGTGACCACCACGTCCGAGCCGACCTTAGCGGTGGTGGTGCTGATATTTATCGCCGTTGTTGGCGTCGGTGACTCGGCGGATTCCGGTGTTGGCTCTGGCTCCTCCGTTCCCGCTGCGGCCGCGACCATGGTGAATTTGGTCGAATCCGAGTTGTTATCGTCGTCCTCAGCCTCGATGTCGTAAATGTCTGCCGCCAAATCAGGGAGGATGAAGGTGGCCACAAAGCTCCCATCTGAATCGGTGGTTTCCGCAGCCACGCTGTCACTGTCGAAGTAGACAACTACGTCCTGCCGTTTCCCATAGCCAGTCCCGCTTATCGTCACTTCGGTACCCGTTTCCCCGGAGGTCGGGCTGATGATAATCTCCGGCTCAACGGTAAAGTCAATTTCCGCCTCAGCCCCGTCCACATCGACCATTATGGTATGGTCGCCGGCGGTGCTTTCCGGGATGAGGATGAGGGAGACAAACTCGCCGTCGCTATCTGTCTCATCATCGCCATCTTCAATATCTACCTCGTCGCCATCATACTCGATGGTTAAGTCCTTATTATCGGCGAAGCCAGACCCGGCAATCTCGACCTCAGTGCCCACTGGACCTTCCTCAGGGTCCACTTCAATCTCACCAGCACCGATAACGGTAAATTCGTCAACGGCGAATATCTCCTCATCATCATAATAGGTAACGTAGACATAGTATGTGCCGCCCCCTACGTCCACGTCATCTTCACCGTCGGTGAGCTCGTCAGGCACGTCAAAGCTGGTGCTGAATTCACCATCCTCATCAATCCATAGTAATGACTTCACCTTCTCATAGTTTTCCACCTCATCGTCAATGGCATCGCCTTCTTCGGCTTCCTCATCGGAGAAGTAAATATGAACAAAATAGTCTTGAGTCGTAGTGCTCTCGTCAAAACCATCACCGTCGATATTAATCTCGTCGCCAATTTCACCCTCATCAGGATCCAGATTGATATCCTCGGAAGCCGCCAGCGCCGGTGAGATAGGCAACGCCATCACCAGAAAGAATAGTATGATGGCTAACGCCAGAATTCTAAAAACCTTTTCTTGTTTCATTTGCAATCCCCTTTCCTGCCCTTGTTTTTGCCTGTATCAATCTAAATAATAACCCATGATTTACTATCTAGGCAAGTGCGCCTGACCGCGCCCGGGCAGTGGTCATTGCTGTGCCACAGGGGCTGAGTGATAGTTTACTTAATCAGTCCAGAAGATTAATTACTCTCAGGCTCAGGTTACCCGGTGTAGCAATCTAAGTGACTGTTGTCTTTCCGGAGTCCACAGGTTTCTTGCAGTGGAATAAAAAGGCTTTTTGACTGTGCCGCCGGCTATTTACGTTTTCTTTCTTTGGTCCTCCAACCTTTTCGCTTTAAAGGTTGTCCTCTCGAGGGCACCAAATTGAAGAAACTCAATACCAGGTGAGACCTGAAGCTCTTCTCGCAGAGCCGCCCTCACCCTTACCTGGAGCTGTTCTCTGTCTATATCTCCAGCTAAGCATTCCGCAACTACGGTGCAGATGTCAGTGCCTCGCTTTTCATCAGTCGTCAGTCTTATTCTATACTCATCAGACAGTTCCCTGAATCCCCGTAGCACCTTTTCCACCTGAGCCGGGTAGAATTTGGCACCACGATAAACAATCATTTCATCGGCCCTGCCCAGTATTCCCCCGGGCGACCTGGCATGGGTCCGACCGCAAGGACATTTCTCCTTATCAATCCGGGCAATGTCATTTGTCCAATATCTAATCATGGGAGTGGCTTCTTTTGTCAGGTGGGTCATTACCAATACCCCCGCTTCAGTCGGCTGACACCATGCCATTGTCTGCGGATTAACCAGCTCGACCAGTAGGTGGTCTTCCACCCAGTGGAGCCCACTTTTTTGCGGGCATTCAGAGGCGC
The DNA here is from genome assembly GCA_034409565.1 of Dehalococcoidales bacterium. Classification (GTDB taxonomy): domain Bacteria; phylum Chloroflexota; class Dehalococcoidia; order Dehalococcoidales; family RBG-16-60-22; genus E44-bin89. The sequence goes on along the minus strand of DAOUMS010000011.1, from coordinate 10,975 downwards.
AGGTCGGTCCAATTTCAGCCAGACCGTAGTAGTCAAAAGCTTCAATTCCCAGGCCTTTTTCAATCCTCTCCCTGGTAGAGGCTACGGCAGTTCCCGCCTCACCACCAAAGCAGCCTATACGCAAAGCGATGTCTTCGGCCGGGACCTCCCTTTCCCTCAGCCTTTCCCCCATATAAATAGCGAAGGAAGGTGTAGCGAGGAGAACGGTGGCGTGTGTGTTTATAAGGTAGTCTATTTGCCGGTCAGCCGGGGTAGCCCCAATCGGCACGACTAAACAGCCCAGTTTACGGGCGCCATAGTGACTGGATAGCCCGGCCACCCAAAGCCCGTAACTGAAGGCATTTTGTATGATGTCGCCAGGACGAACGCCAAAATTCCAGAGGGTTCTTGCTGTCCAGTGCGTTATGGTCTCAACGTCCTTTTCCGACCACAGATTGTAGACCGGTGCCCCGGTAGTCCCCGTACTCGGATGGATTTCCCGCCAATCCTCGGGGGGAGAAATTGTGTACCGGCCGTACGGCGGGTACTCTACCTGTTCCTCTCTGAGCTCCTGCTTGGTAACTACTGGCAGTCTGGTTATATCTGAAATAGATTTGACATCCTCTGGTTTTACGCCAGCTTTATCAAACTTCTCTCTGTAGAATCCTGAATTTTCATAACATCTTTTTAGTTGCCACTTAAGCCGTTTCAGTTGAAGGTTCTCAAGCTCATCGCGGCTCATGGTCTCTATTTCTGGTTCATAAAACCGGGAACTACGGCTGCTCATTGTTTCTTTCTCCTGATGTCAACAGAATTTAATTACCTCACGTAACCTTTCCAGCTATTTTCCCATTTTGGGCCTGGCCTTGTCTACAGGATTTAGAGCGCTTCCTTTATCTTGCGCTAACGGAAAGGTTAACCTGCCCTGACGAATTTCTGCAGCGCGTTGCTCTTTGGGGGTTTAAGGCTGGCCCCTATCAAGACTATCTTGAGAAGGCTGTCCTTCCGCAGGAGGAGAATATTGTTGCGGCAGTTAGGTCAATCTTGTAAACTGAGGAGGATTCGAGTCTCAGAATTGCGAGGCGTCGGGGGTCAGGAGTAATTTAATTATGTATATTGCTCTCTGGGCAGATGATTAGATGACGTTTCGGTCACAAAGTTAATTAGATTAGGAGGCGAAGTTAGAAGAGAAATGGCTATGAAGAGCAAAGATGCAGTGATGGCATCAATAGAGACCATGCTCCATCCTCGTTCCATCGCCATCGTCGGAGCTTCACCAAGGCTCCAGTATGGAGGACGTTTTCTTAATAACCTGATTGAGACTAAATATAGCGGCCGGCTGTACCCGATAAATCCCAAATACGAAGAGATAATGGGGGTGCGTTGCTACCCCGACATCAGCTCTCTCCCTGAAGCCCCGGACCTGGCAGGCATTGTCATTCCGGCCGAAAAGACCATGGATATACTGGAGGAGTGCGACCGGAAGTGTGTCAAGACCGGGGTCATTATCGCCGGGGGCTTTGCCGAGCTGGGCACCGATGAGCGCAAAGCGGCCCAGAAAGCTATGTCAGATTTTGCTGCGCGCACCAGCATGCGGCTGTGTGGCCCTAACTGCCTGGGCATCGCTAATGTAAAGGACAATATCTGGCCCTGCTCGGCAAGGCTATCTGAAATACAGGCGGCCAGCATTGGCAAGCTGGCGCTGGTATCGCAGAGCGGTGCCTCCGCCTTCGGCCCCTTTCTGGTCAGAGCGCATGACCGCCGCCTGGGCTTATCTTACATACTATCCACCGGAAATGAGGCCGACCTGGATACTAGTGACTTCATTCGCTACTGTATCCGGCAGCCGGAAGTTAAAGCTATAGTCGCTTATTTCGAGTCTATCAAAGATGGGGATAAGTTCCGTGACGTGGCGGAGGAGGCCCTGGCTTTGAGTAAGCCTATAGTGGCGGTAAAGATTGGCCGCTCTGCCGCCGGCCAGCGGGCAGCCCGCTCCCACACCGCTTCCATGACCGGTTCCGACCAGGCATATGATGCTTTATTCAAACAAATGGGTGTGATAAGGGTTGAGGACTGGGATGAACTGCTGGATACGGCTTCCCTTCTGGCGAAAACCCCTCCCTTGCGCCAGGAAACGTTAGGCGTGGTGGCTCATTCAGGGGGGGTGGCCTCTCTGCTGGCCGACAAGTGCGAGCCGGTGGCGAGCATGCCACAGCCATCAGCGGCTACCAGAAAGGGACTTGACGACATTCTGAAGGGGTTCGGCTCCTCGGCTAACCCGGCCGATATCACCTGGCACGCCTTTGAAGAAGAATTTTCCGATATCCTGAGGCTGATGCTTGACGATGCTGGATACGGCGGCGTGGTTCTGGGTACCTCCGGCGATGAAAGTCAGGCCCAGAGGATTATCAAAGCTTCTGAGGAGAGCGACAAACCTCTGGCGATGTTGTGGACTGGCAGCGAACAGGATACCACCGGGCTGCCCCTGATACAGAAAAGCGACCGGGTACCCGTGTTTTCCCGCGCCGAAAACCTGGCCAAAGCGCTGAAAGCCTCCCTGGGCTTCCACAGGACCAGAGAACAGCACCTGTCGCAACGCGCGGTCAGCAAAAAGGCCGCCCGTGTCCCGGCCGGGGTCGAAATTGCCGGCAAGAAAGGACCCTTTGGACTGCAGGAAGGCCTGGAATTATTGTCGCACTTTGGCATCAGCACGGCAAAAGGAAGCCTGGCACAGACGCTGGAAGAAGCCTTGCGCATCGCCGGCGAAATAGGCTATCCGGTGGTGTTAAAGGTAGACTCGCCAGATTTACCTCACAAGACAGAGCTGGGGCTGGTAAAAGTGGGCCTCAATTCAGGGGCTGAGGTGGAAAGCGCCTTTCTGGACATGAAGAAGAAGCTGCAGGCAATGAAAAAACCAGCCGCCATCAAAGGCTTCCTGGTGCAGGAAATGACCAAGGGTGGGGTGGAGGTCATCATCGGCATAAAACGCGAACCCAATATGGGGCCGGTGCTGCTGTTTGGCCTGGGAGGAATTTTCACCGAGGTAATGAAGGACTTCAGCTTGCGGGTCTGCCCTGTCAGCCAGGCCGACGTTCGAGAAATGATACGGGAGATAAAGGGATTCAAACTTCTGGAAGGCTTTCGCGGCAGCCCACCAGCTGATATTGAGGCTCTGGAAAAAGCTCTTCTGGGTGTGTCTCAGTTGGCCATGGCGACGAAAGACCAGGTTGAGGAAATTGATGTCAACCCGCTACTTGTCCTGCCGAAGGGGCAGGGTGTACGCGCTATTGACGCCCTGATAATAAGAGGCTGAAAAGGTAAAGCGCAGGAAAGATGTGGTATTGATGTGACAGATAATTCAATAGTAAGACGTTCGTGGCTTATTGTTCCAGCCCATGACGCCAGGGCGGTAGAGCAGGCACAGGAATCACTGCCGGACGTGCTGGTGCTGGACCTGGAATACACCGTGCCCCCGAAATATAAAGAGGCAGCACGCTCGGCACTATACGGTACCATTTCGAATCCAGCTCCCAGGATAAGCGAGGTCTTCGTCCGGGTTGACCGGGAAACCAGATGGTGTGATATAGAAGCCGCCGTTTGCCCGGGGTTAAAGGGGATAGTCATACCCGGCCCTGAGTCCGCCGAGGAAGTGGCTGAGCTAGACAGGCTCATCAGCGATGTTGAACGTAAAAAAGGCGTAATTCCAGACAGCATAGAAATCGCTTTGATTTTGGAATCACCGCAAGGGTTCTGGAACGCCTGGGCACTGGCCGGTTCCAGCCGTCGCGTTACCGGTCTTAGCATCGGGCGCGCCGACCTTATTATGGGCCTGGGGCCTGACCCCGATGGTGAATTTCATCTTTACCCGTACCTTATGTCCACCGTTGTCACCGCCGCCAGAGCTCATAACATACAGGCTATTGGCGCACACTGGAGAAAGGGGTCGCGCGGTGGTGTCGCCTCACCCAAAGATACTTTCGAGGCGTGCAGGCGGGCATGGCTTCAAGGTTTTACGGGAAGCCTCTGTGCCAGACTGGAACAGGTAATCCCCACAAATAACGGTTTTACGCCTCCACAGGCTGAAGTTAAAAAAGTGGAGAAAATATGGGCCGCTTTTCAGCGGGGAAAGCAAACCGGTCAGCACCGGGTGGAAGTGAGCGGCCGCTACTATGACGCTTACAAAGCTGGACGGTGTCAGGATATTGTGCTCTGGGCACAGTGCTGTGCCCGGCGAGAAGAAGATAAAAAAATTTCGATTAGAGTGGAGGGGAAGCAATGAATTTCAGGGTGAACCGGTGCGTCCTCTTTGTGCCGATAAACAATCCTCGTTTTGTGGAAAAGGCCTGGACCCGGGGTGCTGATGCCATCATTCTGGACCTTGAGGACTCGATACCCATGGCGGAGAAGCCGAAGGCCCGGGGCCTGGTTCGAGAAACAATTGCTAAAGTGGCTAAAGGAGGCGCCTCCGTTTTTGTCCGCATAAATAAGGAGTTTATTGAAGCTGACCTCCGGGCGGCTATCTGGCCCGGCATCTCCAGAGTCATCTTTCCCAAAGCTGAATCGGCTGATGAAGTGATATTTGTGGATAATCTGCTTACTGAACTGGAAAAAGAACGGGGTATCCCTGTCGGCACTATCGAGATTTATACGTTACTGGAGTCGGCGGTGGGTGTGGTCAATAGCTATCAAATTGCCGCCAGCAGTCCCAGGGTTAAAGTGATGTCGGATGCGGGAGGGGGGTATGACACGGCACTGGACCTGGAAATTGAGATGTTTGCCGGCTTTGACCAGTATGTTTATCTGAGGGAACATCCCTCCCTGGCCCAGATGGCGGCCGGGGTTGAGACCGCCGGAGCACCTTATATTCCCGGAGCCAGCGGGCGCGTGAATCAAGCCGACGAGGGGGCAGTTTTAGCCAGAGCACTGCATGCCTGGGGGGTTCACGAGGCAGTAATACTGCATCCGGCGCTTGTTGAGCCGCTGGTTACCGGCCTGACCCCGAAGCCCGGGGAGGTCAGATGGGCGAAAAAGGTTATTGATACCTTTGAAAAGCTGGCGCAGGAGGGGGAAAGCGTGACGGAAGTTGACGGTAAGGTGGTGGACATTTATGAATACCGCCAGGCACGAGAGCGGCTGCAGTGGGCTGAGGCGTGCGCGGCCAAAGACCGGTATAAAATGAGAGCCGCCGCCAAAGCTCAATCAGAGATAGAAGAAGTAAAATCTGAATAGCTGGTAAGAAAACATAATCAGATTCAAGGAGAGTCATGTGCCAAAGTTAATTAGACGCTCGCTGTTATTAGTCGATATAAGCAAGATGTCAATACCGGAGCCAGTCCTGAGAGCCAATAGTGATGTTCTGATTTTAGACTTGGAAACAGTGCCACAGCAGAAAAGAAGTTCACTGCCTCAAGCAGAGATGCTCTCCGTCCTCGCCGCTGCGGCTGGCAGGAATACTGCCGAGGTCTTTATTCGAGTACAGCCTGACACTGTGGCTATGGACCTGGAAGTTGCTGTCTGGCCCGGCCTGAACGGTATCTTCCTTCCCAGAGTAGAACATGCCGGGGAAGTCCAGGAAGTAAGCAAGCTCCTGGCAGACCTGGAACACCGGCGGGGCATCCGCGAGGGGTCACTGAAAATTGATGCCGAAATTGGCACTGCGGCGGGGGTCTGGAATGCTTTGGAGATAGCCCAGAGCAGTCCGCGAATGGTCGCTTTGTCTGTGGGCGAAACGAGTCTTTATCAGGACCTGCAACTGGATATTGAGGCCCATCTTGACAAGGACCCATTGCGCTTCATCAAGGGGCAAATCATTGTCCATGCCCGTGCTGCTGGCATTCAGGCTCAGGGCATAAGTTACCCCCTGAGTATTACTCTGGAGGAAGCTGAGGAATCAGTATTGAAGCCGGCTGTTCGCAGAGCACGCGACACGGGGTTTAAAGGCGCCATCTGTCCGCATATCTCGTGGGTTAAGGTATGTAATGAAGGGTTCCGACCCAGTGATGAGGAAATTGCTTATTACCAGAAAGTGAGAGAGGTATTTGCCGATGGCGTACGCCGGGGGCTTGCCTCAGTACCTCTTGACGGTAAAATGGTTGACGTTCCCGTAGACCGCCGCGCCAGGTCTTTTCTGGAATGGGGCGAGCAGTGTGCCCAGCGGGACAAGGAGAAAGCAAGGGCCGCGGCTAAATAAGGAAACCAGTTTTTGCTAATCAGGTTGTTTCTTCCAGCGGGACTGGTATCTTATCCAGTATTTCTTTGATTATGGTTTCCGCAGAGTGCCCCCGTATGCCTGTTTCCGCCTTGACGATGGTGCGGTGGGCAAGCACCGGGACCGCCAGATGCTTCACGTCGTCAGGAATAACGTAATTGCGACCGTCGATTGCTGCCAGTGCCTGCGAGGCAAGGTAAAGGTTCAATGAAGCGCGGGGACTGGCACCCAGTTTGATGCCCTTATGGTCCCGTGTGGCCTGTGTCAGGGCAATAATATAATGGCGTACTGATTCCTCGACGTAAACGCGCCGGCATATCTTCTGAAACTCGATAAGCTCTGCCGCTTTAATCACGGGCTTCAGGCTATCGAGCGGATTTTCCTCCTGAAAACGGGTTAATATGGCATTTTCCTCATCGGCGTTAGGATACCCGAGCCGTACCCGCAGTAAAAAGCGGTCGAGCTGGGCCTCGGGTAGGGGAAAGGTTCCTTCCAGTTCCACCGGGTTCTGAGTGGCGATAACCATAAAGGGGTGGGGCAGAAGCATGGTCTCCACATCTACGGTGACCTGGCGCTCCTGCATACCCTCCAGCAGACATGATTGGGTGCGTGGGGTCGCCCGGTTGATTTCGTCAGCCAGCACTACATTGGCAAAAATCGGCCCGGGACGGAATTCAAACTCGGTACTCTTCTGGTTAAAATAGTAAATGCCGGTGACGTCCGATGGCAACAGGTCAGGCGTGAATTGAATCCGCTTGAAACTGCAGTCCAGCGATTTGGACGTCGCCTTGGCCAGCATGGTTTTGCCGATGCCAGGCACATCCTCAATGAAGACGTGCCCTTCGCAGAACAGGGCCACCAGTACCAGCTTGATGACTTCGCTCTTGCCCACAATGACCCGGTTTATATTCGCCACCAGCCTGTCGGCCATCTCTTTTACCCTGGTGATGTCCACCGGCGTTACTTTTCTTGCCATGTCCTGAAACCTCCTCGATTATTTCAAATGATGGTGCCGTAATTGATGCCAGTTCTGCTTCAGTTGCTCCAGCTCGGCAACAGACGGCGTGGCATGTCCATATCGTGCGCTGACATATTTTTGCGTAACATACTGGAGTATATGTTGATACGCGGGCATTTTCGCCTGCAAAACGTCAAGGTACTCGTAGGCGGTCTGAAAAGCGGGCCTGGGCAGGCCACCTTTCGCTGCCCAGCGCAGGAGCTGCTGGTAAAGCTGCCGTATCGAGGTTATCTCCTTCGGTTCCACTTTTTTCTGTTTCCTGAGCAGAGTTGGCCATTTCAGTACCTTCAATATCCAGTGGAAAATACGCTGGAAAAGCGACTGAATATCCGTCCAGAAGGCGCCGGACAGCGATTCATACTCGGTGTTTCCCGGTGTGCCGAACCTGGCGCGCAACCAGGTAAATATCTGCTCCGAAATGCGCCAGAAAAAGGCGAGCAAAAAACCAATCATGAGGATGCTCCAGGCAAAGCGGAGACCTTTACGGACAACTTCAGAGAGGACAAAGAACTTGGAATAATCCGGCTCCTGCACCGGCGCGAGCACAGCATCCGGCAGCGCCTCTCCCGGAGTGAGTTCCGGCTGGGGAAAGAGGCTCATGATAAATGTAATTCCTTTGACCATAAGCCCCCACAGCCAGGTCAGGCCGGCGACCACCAGATGGAGTAAATCCGGTGTGATTATCGAGCCAATGGCAAGTCCCAGCAGTATAATGGCGCTGATGCTCATGAGCAGTATCCCCAGCCAGTTACCATGATAGAATTCAGTGGCCTGCTTGTTCTCCTGGGCATTGGCTATCGATAGTGAGAGCAGGGCAGCGGCAAAAAAGATGGTGACCACCAGAATAGTGTGATCGGGCTGTACCTCCATCCCGTAGGCGATGAAAAGCAGGATGAGCAAAATAATTAACCCGAACTGAAATTCCCGTACCGCGGTGGCAAACGCCATCGGCAGAGAGCCCATTCTCTGCCCGAACCACCAGAGTACACCGCCGGCGACCAGCAACACCAGCTCCGGGGCAAGACCATAAAAGATGTTCAGGAACGCCTCTCCCAGAACTTTCAGCCACATTGTATCAGCCAGAGGGAGAAGACCAAATAGCTGGACTTTGACCATCAATAGCGTGAAGATGGCACCGCCTATTATATTGAGGGCAACACGGATTACCCTGGGCCAGCCCAGCCAGTGCCACAGCCGGCTGGTGCCAAAAGCCAGCAGGTACAGTGGTAAAAGACCGGGAACATTCAGTCGCCCTTTGGCCATCAGGGCATTCAATATATATACCAACGTGTAGAGCCAGCAACCTTCCAGTGCCATAACAGTAATGGTGAGGACCACTTTTTGCCCGGTTGATTTCATACCGTATTCCCCAGCATGTAATCGGTAAAACCTTTCGGTGGTTTCAGGGCGTGCCAGGCGGTGGCCAGCCCGGAATCATTCTGCCTCGGCTCGCCGGTTTGCAGGACGACCGATTTAAACCCGCCTTCTTTCAGGCCGGATAGCAGAGCCGGAAAGGCGGGCAATGGCTCGTCTATGATAAAAACACAGGTAGTGCCCCAGGGTAAGGCGCCATAAACATCCTGGAAGAATTCCGCAAAAGTGCCTTTCGGCTGGGGAGTTACTCTTGCCAGCGCTTCAAGAATACCGACCATCTGGGCATTACCTCCGGCAGGTGCCATTTGAATCGGCTCGTTGAGAACGGGGGAACGGGTGTTGGCGAACAGCCCGACCTGGCTCCGTTTCTGGATAACATAGTTGGCCAGAGAAGCGGCGGCGCTAACGCCAAGCTCAAAATCGTTTTCCTCACCGCTCTGGAAGCTTTCCACGGCCAGGAACAGGGCAATCTTTAAGGTTGTCGTGGGCTCAAATACTTTGACCTGCAGGTTCTGGTGGCGGGCGCTCGCCTTCCAGTGGATGTAGCGCGGGCTATCGTGGGGCGTGTACTCACGCACGCCAATGGTGCGGGTCTGGTCCTCAAAAATGCGCCTCTTTGCCTGCGTCTCGCCCAGAGGATTTATCGAGGGCAGACCAAACTGCTCGATGGGAAAAATCCGGGGGTAGACAATGATGGTATCATCCGAAGCGTAGATACTGGAGCGCGGATAGAGGCCGAAAATATCGCCGGAAGTCACGGTTAAATTTCCCAGGGGATAATAGCCTCTCCGGCGGCAGAGCAGGGTATGACGCCAGCTGACTGCCGAGTACCAGAAAAGGGAACTATTGTAGCCCAGAATGCGCCGGTCGTTACTCCAGCCTGATTCCGGGATGGCATCCTGAATTTCCAGCTGGCCCGGAACCATGTGACTTAGCTGCACCCAGGGCAGCGGCAGAATCTTGCGGTTGACTAGGCGCACTTTTAATTCTACGGTTTCGCCGGCAAAGACATGGTCTTCGCTGACGGTGCGTCCACAGCCCACGGCGCGCAGTGAAAAGCGACTCCATAGCTTGCCGAGCACCGCCGCCGATATGGCTAGGCCGAGCAAAATGACGATGAAAACCTGGCCGTTCCAGGCGGCAATTACCAGGACTACGCCTAGGACTGCCAGGCCTATTTTGCCCAGCAGAAAACTCGCCGAGTCCGATGAGGAGCTTTCGTTCGGTGTGGTAACGCCCTGAGTTATTGGTAAATTCATCCTGAAAGCCGGGAAAAGCTACCGCAATTATATAGCTTGCCGAAGTCAGTATTCAAGTAATGGTGCGGAGAATGAAGCCATAAAGATGCTGTAATATCACCTGCCCGGCAGTGCTATCACGAAGGGCTCGGTGAGGCCACGCCATAATAATCCACGCGGCCCACCGGGGCAGTTACCGCAGGCCGCTACCCGGGCTAACGGCGGTTTCCAGTAGCTATCAATTGTTTTTTAGCTGACCTGGGCTAATATCTCCTCTATTTGTGCATCTGTCAGGCTCGCATACTTGTCCCTGGCCAGCAGGTCAAATATCATTTTCTTGGTCCAGCCATCATAGCTGATATCCCCATCCTCCGGGAGGTAGCCGGCGAATTCGAAGGTGGCCGGTCGGATAACGACGTCCGGATTGTAGTACCAGCCAAAGTCCCACACTTCTTCGGGATACCCGGTGAGGAATACCAGTTTCCCGGTATACTCACCCTTGACTCCCTTGTAAACGCAGGGGATGACATGGTCCATTTTCCAGCCGGCGTCCTTCAGGGCGTCTATGGTGAGAGTTTTCAGAATCCAGGGGTCAAAGTTGATTTCCAGGTTGGCATGGAGGTGGGCATAGACACCTGATTCAATCATCCTCATGGTCTTTTTCCAGTGTGCCGACTCAAAGTAGCGCTGGATTTCCGATTCTTCTTTAGGGCCAACGCATTTAAAGTCGAATTTTTTGTAGTAGTTGTCCATGTACTTTTTACCCCAGCCAATCAGGTTCTTACCTGACTCGCCTCTGGCGTGTTCGGCCGGCTCCATGATGACATTCGGGTTATACCGCCAGTACATATCAATGGCGGGGATGTACAGGCTTCTCTCCGGGTCATGAGGGTGGACACTGTGCAGCCCGGCAACCCCTTCGGAAGGGCTTATCAGGTCAATTTTCCGGTCCAGGGCGAGACCCTTACGCTCAAAATATCGGGTCATCAGCTTTCTAAGAGATTGGGCCTCCACCTGGTTTTCCCAGAACATGTGGATGTGGTAGATTTCCTCTTCCGTCTGGGTAATCATGTGCATCAGTTCTTGCCACTGGTCTGATTTGAAATACTTGACCACTCCCTGTGTCACTTCTTTCGGCTCCATAAAGTAAACCTCCTT
>DAOUMS010000010.1:0-20977 GCA_034409565.1 Dehalococcoidales bacterium | reverse complement strand
TGTGGATGTGGTAGATTTCCTCTTCCGTCTGGGTAATCATGTGCATCAGTTCTTGCCACTGGTCTGATTTGAAATACTTGACCACTCCCTGTGTCACTTCTTTCGGCTCCATAAAGTAAACCTCCTTTTTCTTTATGTAACTTTACCGGCCGGTTATACGTTCATGAACCTGAAGATGAGTATGCGCTGTTGGCCTTTAATGCCTATTATGGCAACAGATAATATAGCCAATCGGTTTACCCTTGTCAAGCCATATCAATAACCGGGTGCGGTTCTTTTGCGGGCAGTAATGTTCTCTGTATTCTGTGCTGTGGTCAATTTACATCAGCTGAGGCATGTGCTAGTGTTTATTAATGACGTTGTTAACGGGACGATTTTATCTTTATAATCTAGTGACAGATTACATTAAGCTATGTGGTAAAAGGAGGGGCCTATGGCGCAAATAAAAGGACCGGCAATTTTTCTGCCCCAGTTTCTGGGCAGCGAACCACCATTTGATACTCTGGAAAATATAACTGCCTGGGCCAAGTCTCTGGGGTACCTCGGCGTTCAGATTCCAGCCTGGGATAAACGGGTAATAGATATTGATAAGGCAGCGACGTCAAAAGCGTACTGTGATGAACTCAAGGGGAAGTGCCAGGGACTGGAGATAACGGAGCTGGTATCTCATCTGTATGGTCAACTTGTCGCCGTCCATCCGGCACATGATACCTTGTTTGATGTTTTTGCGGTTAGCTCGGTCCGGGGGAACCCCAGGGCACGCGCGGAATGGGCGGTGGCGCAGATGAAAAAGTGCCTGGCAGCTTCCCGGAACCTGGGCCTCAGCGTGATGCCAACATTGAGCGGGGCGCTGCTCTGGCACTACGTTTATCCCTGGCCACCCAGACCGCAGGGACTGGTAGATACGGCCTTTGCTGAGCTGGCCAGACGCTGGCAGCCCGTTCTCAATATGGCGGCGGAGCATGGTATTGACCTGGCCTACGAGATTTATCCTGCGGAGGACCTGCATGATGGGGTCACCTTTGAGCGTTTTCTGTCCGCCACCCAGAATCACCCCAGCGTCAAGATACTCTACGACCCCTCCCACCTGCTCCTCCAGTGCATTGACTATGTGGGGTATATAACCTCTTACGCGGATTACATCAGGGCATTTCACGTTAAAGACGCCGAGCTTCGTCCCACTTCAAAAAGCGGCGTCTACGGTGGTTACCAGAGCTGGCGGGACCGGCCGGGCCGCTTTCGCAGTCTGGGTGACGGGCAGATAGATTTCAGGCAGATTTTCAGTAAACTGACTGAGGTCGGTTACCGCTCCTGGGCAGTGCTGGAGTGGGAGTGTTGCGTTAAGGATGCCCTCCAGGCGGCTCAAGAAGGAGCCGAGTTTATCAAAGCAATGCTCATTGACACCCCGAAAACGGCCTTTGACCAGTTTGCCGGAGGGGAGATGGACATGGATTATATCAGACGAATATTAGTCTTGGACCAGGAGGAGAAGAGAAATGAGCTTACCTGATTTGAGCCTGAAAGGGAAAGTAGCTATCATTACCGGGAGTTCCAAAGGCATCGGGCGAGAAATTGCTTTGCTTTTTGCGGAAGCCGGTGCGGATGTGGTGGTTTGCGGTCGCGGCTTGGACAGCAGCTCCGAGGAGGTGGCCGGGGAGATTCGGCGGCTTGGCCGCCGCCCGCTGGTTGTGACCGGGGACATCAGGAAGAAGACTGACGTGGACAAGCTCGTGCAGAGGACAGTAGACGAGTTTGGCGTCATTGATATTCTGGTCAACAGTGCCGGGGTGCTGCTTGCAGTGCCCTTTTTTGAACACAGCGAGGAAGACTGGGACCGGGTGATGGATACCAACCTCAAAGGTTTATATCTGTGCTCGCAGACCGTCGGCAGGAAAATGGCGGCACAGAAACACGGCAACATCATCAATCTGGCGTCAATGAGAGGCATAGGCGGTGGCCGGGATAGGGCTGCTTACTGCACCTCTAAAGCCGGTGTCATTATGCTGACCAGAGTGATGGCTCTGGAACTTGCCAGGTTTAACATACGGGTCAATGCCCTTGCTCCCGGCTGGGTCAAGACCAAACTCAATGAGCACCTGTGGAGCGACCCCCATGTCCGTCAGCAGATTGAGGCGGAGATTCCACTGGGTTATTTAGCGGAGCCACGTGATATTGCCGGAGCGGCACTTTTCTTAGCTTCGGAAGCAGCCAAATATATCACCGGGCAAACCATTGTGGTCGATGGCGGTTTTTTGGCCTAGCCTGACCAGTACGTAAGGACAAATGACATTGTTCTATGGCTTATCGTTTATCTTGATGCCGGCAAATTCCTCAAATATGGTTATGATGGCGGCACAGTCTTTTCTCCCCAGTCCCTTGGCTTCGGCTAACTCGAAAATCTGGTAGGGTATACTGGAAAGCAAAACTGGCGCGCCTATCTCTATGGCCGTCTGCATTATGCAGCGCATATCCTTGCTCATGGTGTTGATTGCCCCTTTTGGTGCAAAGTCCCTGGTCACCATTCTGGAGCCGAACATCCGCCAAATAGCGCTATCACCGAGGCTGTTGCTTATAGTCTCATGCAGGACTTTCAGGTCCATACCCAGTTTTTTCGCCATTACCAGGGCTTCGGCTGCCGCCACCTGGTAAGCACCTACCAAAACCTGGTTAATCATTTTGGCCGTCTGCCCCTTGCCCACACCACCGCAATAAAAGATGTGTTTTCCTATGGCTTTCAAGAGAGGCTCATTTTCTTTAAATACCTTTTCCTCGGTTCCCACCATCAGGGCGAGGGTGCCCTCTATAGCCCGTTCTTGACCTCCGCTCACGGCTGAATCAATAACAGCTACGCCACTCTGCCGGGCTACTTCTTCCACCTTGACTACTTCAACAGGTGAAATGGTACTCGTGATGATAAGGGTGGACCCCTTTTGCATGCCGCCTAGCACTCCCTCCGGGGGAAAAACAGCTTCTTTAATCTGTGGATAGTCGAGGACCATTACCACCACGGTGTCGCTTGCCTTACCGACCTCCCCGGCGTTTTGGGCGATATTCGCCCCCAGTTTTTTCATCTCGGCCAGGGGTTCCTTTTTAATGTCATACACCGTGAGAGGGTAACCTGCCTTCAGTATATTGGTCGCCATGGGTTTACCCATTGAGCCCAGTCCAATGAAGCCAATTCTTTTTCCCCTTACCTGGGTCATATTACTCCCTCCGTTCGCTTTTGCTGAAGAAAGCCTCTACTCTTTGGCTGAAGTTACCCACCGGCGAGCATTGCCACATTATATTATTTTATCATCTGAGCGGGCAACCAGAGGATTAGCTCGGGAAAGGCCACGCATAGCCCCATCCCAATCATGATTAGGAAAACAAACGGGATTACCCCCCTGATTATATCCCCCATGGTCACTCCCAGAGACGGGTCAACCGAACCGCGGAGATAGAATATAGCATGGGCCATGGGAGGTGTCATAAAGGACATCTGAAGATTAACACATATCATCATGGCAAACCAGAGTTCGTCAAACCCCAGAGTGGGCACGAGAGGCGATATTATGGGCACCATGATGAAGAGAATGCCTAACCAATCAATGAAAAACCCGAGCAGGAAGAGGGCAAACATTACCAGGGCAAAGGCACCCCATTTGCCCCCGGGAGCAGCTAGGATGAGTCCTTCTATTACCTTTCCGCAACCGGCGGCGAGAAAGACACCGACGAAGGCGAAAGCCGTGCCGCCGATGAGCAATATCATGGCGGAGACCTTCAGGGTTCGGCTCAGCGTGTCCGTGAGGACCGACCAGTTAAACCGGCGGTAAGCAATGGCTAGAACTGTAGCGACAAGGGCACCTACGGCGGCGGCTTCAGTGGGGGGGGCTATCCCCAGAAAAATAGTGCCTAGTACCGCCAGGATAAGTAACGCAGGCGGAAGCATTGAGCTGATAAGCATGGTGGTTTTCTTGAGTAAGGGGACTCTTCTTTCTTCAGCCGGCACTGCCGGTGCAAGACTGGGTTGAAGTAAACAGCGCAGGACAATGTAGCTGCAATACAGACCGGAAAGGACAAACCCGGGTATGAATGCGGCCATAAACAGCTTTCCCACCGATATAAAAGCCATTGGCCCATAAATAACCAGCATGATACTGGGAGGAATAAGGATACCCAGGGTGCCGCCGGCGCAAACCGCGCCTGCGGCTAGGCTTTTGGAATAACCACGACTTATCATGGCGGGAAGGGCGAGGAGAGCAAGCATGGTAACCGAGGCGCCAATTATGCCGACACAGGCGGCAAGGATAGTGCCAAGCAACACGGTCGTCACCGCCAGCCCACCCCTGAGCCCACCGAGCCACAGGTATAAGGCGTCAAACATCTTTTCGGCGACTGCCGAGCGTTCCAGCATGACCCCCATATAGATAAACAGGGGGGCGGCTAAGAGGACATAGCTGGTTATCAGCGCAAACAAGCGCGTATACATAAGATTAAGTACCGACTCTCCCATCATGGCATAGCCAAGTATCAGGCCAAGAGCACCAATCGGGATGGCTAAGGGATAACCACTCAAAATCCCCACCAGAATCCCGCCCAGCATTAATACGGTGGCAATCTCTGGACTCAGTTCAATCATAGTTGTTTGTTCCTTGTCAGCCGATATAGGTCGCGAATGAATTGTGCCACACCCTGAAGGGCAAACAGGGACAGTCCCAGGACCACTGCGGTTCTGATGGGGCCGGTTATCGGGTACCAGTTACTTCTATTCAGTACTTCACCCATCTCCCAGGAGAACCACATCTTATTCCAGGAAACATAGGCAAGGGCAATGAGCAGTGGGAAGAAAAAGACTAAGGAAAGGGTAACATCGAGAATCGCCTGCCCTCTGGGTGACAGGTGGCTGTAAAAAACGTCCACCCTCACATGCCCGCCGTGCCGGTGGGTATAGGCCCAGCCCAGAGCGGCAATGGCACCCCCCATCATGCTTGAAGTATCGCTTGCCCATGCCGTGGGAGCATTAAAGAAATACCTTGCCGTGACCTCAAAGCAGAGCACCAGCACCAGGGCCAGGCAGACCCAACGTACTGTCATCCCCGTGTATTCACTGATGTTATCAATAACTTGGACTATGGTTCTCATAATCTTTTATATATATGCTTATTATTCCCCCGCTCCGAGTAATATTCTCGGAGCGGGGGAGCCTGACCTTTACTTAAGCTGGTGTATTGAGAGGCCTGGGACTTAGTGTATGTTCAGGGAGTTAGTTATGGCTTGAAACGTACGCTGGGACTCTACTACCTTGGCAAAGAAGGGGTCAGCGGCTGACTTCTCGTCGTAGTACTCTTTTGCTAGTCTCGCGAACTCATCTTCTACTGCCTTGGGCAGGGGCTGGACTTCGCAGCCATAATCCTTGAACTTCTGTATGTAACCCCCTTCCTCCTGTATTTCCCGGCCATAGAATTTCAAAGCCTCCAGCCATACTGCCGACTCTAACATAGTTTGCAGGTCAGGAGGGAGCGCGTTCCAACTCTGTTTGTTGATATGGAACAGCTGCAGGTCAGTGGGGCCGCGGCTTGCCGACTGATAGACATAGTGGGCTACTTCCTGGAAGCCCATGCCCCAGTTGGCGCCAAAGGTTCCCATCTCAAAGGCGTCGATGACCCCTCGCTGCGTAGCCTCATAGATTTCCCCACCAAACATGGTGACTACCGCGGCGCCCATATTGCCGATGATATTGGCCGGGTCACCGAGGGCGCGCATCTTCAACCCATCAAAGTCAGCCGGAGTGTTCAGGGGCTTGGTGGAGTGGGCCCATACCTCCGGGCTGCTGAGGCAATAGGAGGCGAGTGGGTACGAGTCTATGGGCTCAAACATCTCCCGGCAAAGCTCGATGCCTCCACCCTCCATATACCACAGTGCCTGTGGTATAGGCGTCATCCCGCCAGCCACCTGGAAGAAGAGGCCGGCTTGGGGGAACAGGTCCATCACAAACGAAGTGGCAGAGGCACCGGCGTCAATTATGCCGTCACGTACCCCTTGAATTACTTCCGCGCCGGGCACAATTTCATCACCGGCAAAGAGCTCCCATTGCATGCGCCCGCCACTCGCAGCCTCAACTCTTTTCGCCAGTTCTTCCACCACATGGTAACGGGGGTCTGCCTTGGGTTGCATTGACACCACTTTCCATTTAATTACTTCCGCAGGCGCTGCTGGAGTTGGAGCAGGTGCTGGTGCCGGTGCTGGCGCAGGCGCTGGAGCTGGAGCAGGAGCAGGCGCTGGCGCTGGCGCTGGTGCTGGAGCGGGTGCTGGGGCAGGCGCCGGGGCTGGGGCGGCACAACCAGCGGCGGCTAAGCCGCTCAACAGTGCTACCACCATCACCAGCGTAAATATCCTTCTTTTCTTCATTTTCTCCTCCTAAGATTTTGGAATCTACCCGCATGTAAATATTTGGTGTTAAAAGCCATCACCCCCTTTTATTAAACTGGTGCAGACACTCTAGATTTGAACAGGGTTAAACTGGCCTTCCGGCAAGACGCGGCTAGTCGGTATAGTTCCTGCTGGCAGTATTCACCTATACTCATATCAGAGGGGCGCAAAGAAGCCAAAAGCATCAATGATAGATAATCGTACCCGATAATCATACCAGATACTCGTACCAGACACTTACATTCTATTTTAACACGCCTGTCAACCCCTTTTGGGAAATCTCTAACGAGGTCTACCGGCGCTGGCCGAGTTTCCGTGATGGGATTTAGATTTATCGTTTGATTTGTAATACAATGTAGAGTAGCGTTTTCAATCGGATTTCTGGCAGCCGGGATAGTTTGTAGATTCAGGATTACTAATGGTTACGGGCTGTCAGTTCTATAGTTAGGAGGCTAATGAAAAGGTTGTCTGTAGACGGAAATTATGAACTGGCGGTATTGTTGGCTCAGGCTAGAGATGCATTGGTGAAGGCAAGGCGGAAGGAATTGACCCGGTATCATATCTCCCCACGGCAAAGTGCGGTCCTGTTTTACGTCCGGGCAATTGGCGACAAAGCCACGCCGGCTGAAATATCACGTTGGCTCTTTCGAGAGTCCCACTCAATTTCTGAAATCCTGGGCAGAATGGAAAAGCAAGGGCTACTGAGAAGAGTTAAAGACTTGAGCCGAAAGAACATGGTAAGGGTCGAATTAACTGAGAAGGGGCGTGAAGCCTGTAATCAGTCAGAGAAGCGGGCGTCCATCGATAAGATATTCTCTGCTTTGTCAAATGAAGAGCGCCAACAGCTGAGGTTTTATTTAGAGAAATTACGGGATAAGGCGCTTCGGCTTATCCAGAAAAAAAGGCCCCTTTTCCCATAGGCCCGAAGGTATGAAGTCGCTTGCCTGACTCCGTCGGCTGAGAAAAGCACTCTGGCACTAGGATTACCAGATTTTCATAGCTTTATCGAAACTGAACTTGGTCTCTCGCTCTATGTATTCTTTGGCAGGAATAACCGAGACGGTATGCTGTCCGGATTTATCCGCCAGAGTGTACCGTAACCGTGACGGTTCGCCTTTCAGTCTAGCCACCTGCAGTTTCATCTTTGTGCCCCCGGCGTCTTGGACTTCATCCCCATTTTTCAAGGCGAGGTCCCAGCAAATTATGGTATCAGCTTTCTCAAAAGGATGGTTAAATTGGGAATTCAATATATAACTGAATTTCACCAGTCTATTGCGTCCGGACGGTATCGCATCTTTTATAATCGTAACTACTTCCTCTTCAACTGGTACCGGCTCCTCTACCTTAATCACGGGCTCAACTTTCTTGGGAATGGATACCTCAGGGAAAAAATATTTCTCTATTCTCCAAAATAGATAGATCAATAAGTATCCAAGCCCTATTCCCGCTGCAATCACGCCCACTACTGATACAACCCATATCCAAATAGGGAACTGCATTATTAAGTGCCCCCTTTAAGTTGAATATCGAATCACTATAATTAACTTCAATGATAAGGATTTAATGCCTCAATCAGGTTCTATCAAAAGCCAGATACTGTTCAATCTTACTCATACACAACGTGTTTTGTCGGTGTTTAAATTACTTCTCTTACCGCTGCCCTGAACCTTTCAAACTCCCCACGAGTGACGTAATCTTCGCTCGCCTTCGCAGCCCTTTCTTCAGTAGCTGCTTTTAATTCTTCAAAATCACTGCGAGGAACAAATTCCTCCCGCCTCTTGGCTTCTTCTGCCGCGGCAGCAGCCTTGAGCTCATCGAATTCACTCCGAGGAACTAATCCATCGCGTATCTTGTCTTGCTCCGACTGCAAATCCTTTCTCATTTGGTCAAGTTCAACTCTCAGCATATTAATTGTGGTGATGGTTTCATCCTTGCCTATTTCCAGCCCGGTAGCTTCCATAAAATTAGCGAAGGAAGCCATCATACTCTTGAAGCTATTCTTAAAATCCTCATACTCCTTTACTGGTGCCGTCATGGTTACTTTTTTCTCGCTCGTAACGACATCTAATTTGGCCAGGCTGCTCTCTTGTACCTCCTCTTGCTGTGTTTCAGTCCCCTCAACTTCAGCCTGCTCCATCTCTGGCTGCTCTGCCCCCGCACCCTCGCCTTGTCCTTCATCTTCCTTTCTTCTTCTCCTCATAATCGACTTCCTCCTTTAAAACATGAGTCAATCATATTATTTTGGTAGCATTAATATACGCCTCTGTAGCAACAGTGTCAATAGTTATTGTAAGAAATCGTTGCAATTGGCTTACCTCATAAAACCCAACCCGGCTTCATATTAAATCTTGTTAAAATTTTTGCTAACGAACTTTCCGCCACCATAAAAGATAAAGTGGTACTTTATAGTACCACCTGGAGCTAAATCGCCTATATGAAATTATTAGGAGTTACTCACTTACACGCTCAGGGATGAACCTTCTGTATCTTTGCATCAGGGTGTTTTTATATCTATTCAATCAATGCCAAGTTGCAAACCCGCCATAACCAGGATGGCACCGATGAAGAAGGCCAGAAACCAGAAGCGTGCCAGGGCGGTTTTCCCTTTTATAATGTAAGCCAATAAGAATAAAATCACGGACAACAAAATAAGGAGTAATCCTGATGCAACCAGAATTATTCCAGCATTCATCTTTCTAGTCTTACCGTAATTTATAAGACTATTACCTTGAATGTCAAGAGGCTCAAACCATACCGATAAGGAGGTATGGCGGCATCACTTGCTCTATCAATTTGAAATAAGAATCAGATTAATGGTTAAATTGTTAGAGTTCGGATTGGAGGTATCTGATGGGACGCAAAGTAGGCATGGTTCATGCCGGTAGTTTTAACGTTCGGTTGTTTAACGATTTGATTTCTGAAATCATGCCCGGTGTGGAAGTTGTCCACCTTGTTGACGAGGGGCTGCCATTCATGGCGGACGAACAATCACGCGGGCGTGTCCTGCGGCGGTTAAAAACGCTGGCCTCTTTCGCGGAAGAGTCGGGGGCAGAAATTGTGCTGCTCACCTGCACCGCTTTTGGCCGTCTGGTCGACGAGGTTGGCGAGGCGGTCAATGTTCCCGTCATGTCGGTGCTTGAAATCATGGTTGATGAGGTGATGGGCATGAGTGACCGCATTGGTATCTTGGGGACTCATCCCGGCATGCTGGCATCCGCTTTGCAGCTAATGCAGGAACAAGCAACCCTCAATGGAAAGAAAGCTGAAGTAAAGACATCACTGTGTCCGGGGGCTTTTGACGCCATGTGGCGCGGTGATTGGCCCACTCACGACCGCATCGTTATCGAGCACCTGAACCAGATGATGGATGAAGTCGCGGTAATCGTGATACCCCAGCCCTCCATGGAAAGGGTCTTGAAACAGGTCCCTGAGACCAGCCGTAAAGTACCCATCACGTCCAGCGCCCGTTTGTCGGTACAGCGCCTGAAGGAAAGGCTGGACAGCATAGTTCAATCAACTTAGGGCCTCTTCCCTGAATAATCGTCACTCAGGTACAGGTCAGGTCTTATTCCGCCCGTTTGAAGTGCGTCATCTCAAGCCCAACGGCCACGTCAACGACCGCGGGTTTCCCTGCCCGGTTAGCCCTCAGTGCCTCTTCCAGGGCTGGTTTAAGCTCGGACGCTTTCTCCACTCGCTTCCCGTAGCACTGGCATGCCTCGGCCCATTTAACGAAGTCGGGCTGAACCTGGAAGCTGACGGTATCCCAGCCGGCCCATGTCATCTGGTGGTGCTTTACCCAGCCGAACGCTGAGTTGTTCAATACCAGCCACGTGCAGCCTGCCCGGTACTGGGCGGCGGTCGGCAGTTCTTTCATGTACATCTGGAAGGCGCCGTCGCCGGTGACGCAGACCACGTTTTTCTCCGGTCTGGTCAGTCTGGCAGCGATGGCACCGACTACCCCCATGCCCATGCAGGTCTGCTCGGCAACAGGCACACACTCGGCGCCTTCCTGCACCTTGTAATACGGCCAGCAGTATGACCAGGTGTCCTGCGAACCGTTCTCGCTCACCAGTACGGTATTCTCCCCGAATACTTGGCTCGTCTCATAGATGGCCCGCTTGGCCGGTATCGGGATTTCCTCTACCAGGCACTCCGCTGCCACCTCTTTCTCAAACGCCTCCTTGGCCTTGAGTATCTCCTTCACTCTGGGCATCTCCAGGTAACCCCTGGCCGCTTTCACGTCACTCCTGACCGCCTCAATGAGCTGTTTCAGGACAAGTTTGGCATCGCCGACAATGCCGACATCCGGTAGCCAGTTCCGGCCTATCTCAAACGGGCTGATGTCCACCTGGATGAACTTCGCCCCTTCGGGGAAGTCACGCCACTGGTGCGTGCTGTAGCTTTCGTTCCGGGTGCCGATGGTTAAGACCAGGTCGGCATCGGAATAGACTTCCCTGCCGACTTTGGTGCGGTAGTAGCCGCATACTCCCAGGGCCAGCGGGTGGGTCTCGGGGAGAATGCCTCTCCCTCCCGGAGAAGTGAGGAATGGGATACCCAGTAGCTCGATGAACCGTCGGAACTCTTCCGCAGCCCCCGACTGTACCGTTCCGTTCCCGGAGACGGCCACCGGTTTTTTCGCTTTCAAAAGTAACTTTACCGCCTCTTTGATTAGCTCTGGGTCACCGCTGGAGCGAATTTTCCTTGCGGGCAAATACTGTGGCGTCCCGATGTCGTTTAAGTCCCAGCGGGTCTTACCACTTACATCGTAGGGCATCTCCAGAAAGACAGGTCCCGGCTGCCCGTTAATAGCAATGGAAAAAGCCCGGCGCATAAACCACGGTATCCTCTCAGTGTAGGGTATTCGGGCGCTCCACTTGGTTATCGGCTGCATCATGGCTATCTGGTCTGTCTCCTGGAATTCCCCCAGTCCATATGTTTTTTGCGAGTTGGCGGCATTGATTATCACCACTGGTGAGCAGCCAGAATACGCCTCAAGAACCCCGGGAAGCAGGTTGGCCGTCCCTGGCCCGACGCTGGCGGTGCACACGCCCGGCTTGCCGCTCAATCTGGCATACGCCATAGCCATAAAAGGCGCCGACCCCTCATAGCGCAGGTTGATAGTCTTAACGCCGTCGACCTTTTCCGCATAGAGTTGCAGGCCGGAGTCACCGATGCCGAAGATATACTCAATGCCTTCTGCCTTTATCATGTTTACCATCGCTTCCCAAGCATTCATGATTGCCTTCCTCCTTGCACTGTGCGGTCGAAACTGATTGTACCCCTTCCACCGTTCTGCAATCAATATCTTTACCTCGGTTAACGTCGTAAAAATAAAGAGAAGAACCATGGCAGCTCCTCTCTAAATTATTTAGTGTAAAGTTATCGCTTTGAAGTTGTTATATTAACGACCGCATAATTAGTAGCGTTACTCAACCCGAGCTACGCCTTTAACTTTGTGCAGGGCGTCACTGGCAGCATCGGTGAACTGATATGCCAGAGGTGATGCGGTCAGCCAGGGATGGGTGCCCATGGGGAACATGGCAATCTGTTCCATGGTCATTTCATTCACGATAGCCGCCGCGATTATGTTGGCGACCTCACCGACAGCGTGAGTGCAGCAGGCGCAGCCGCCCAGTATTTTACCCGACCTGCGGTCAAAGGCCAGCCTCACTCTCATGGGATGTGTATCCGGCATTGTTCCGGGATGCTTGGAGGCAGCCTGGGCTTCACCTATGACGACATCATAGCCGAGCTCCTGCGCTTTCCTGTCCGTCAGGCCGGCCATAGCCATGGCGGTATCTCCCATCACGGTGGAGAAGACGCCGATGGTTCCTATGTTGCGCCACTGTGGTTGAAACAGGTTGGCGGCGGCGATTTTACCTTCCCGGGTGGCCACCGAAGCAAGGCGTACCGGCACCGGTAGCCCATTGAAAAAGGAGTATTTCTCGGCACAATCGCCCACGGCGAAGATGTCCGGGTCGGTAGTCCTCTGGAATTCGTCTACCTTTATGCCTTTCGTGGGGCCTATTTCCAGGCCCGCATCTTGGGCTATTTTGATATTGGGAACCACACCAATGCCGATAATCACCATATCGCACGGTATCTGCTCGCCGCTCTGCAGAGTTACTGATTCCGCTTTATCGGTGCCATTGATGGATTTCACGCCGTTTCCGGTGATTATATTGATACCGTGTTCCTTTAATGCCTCTTCGGCACGGATGCAAAGGTCCGTACTGCAGACCAGCTGCAAACAATGCTCAAGAAGCTCTACAACGGTGATACGGTGACCCCGCTTGCGGCACTCGTCAGCGAACTCCAACCCGATGAACCCCCCGCCGATAACCACTATGTCACCAACCCCGTCGATGGCTTTGGCGAGTTCCTCCAGGTAATCCGTATTCTTCCAGGCAAACCAGACTCTCTTTTTGTCTATTCCCGGGATAGGGGGCTGCATAGGATTTGAGCCTGTGGCTATTACCAGCTTGTTATAGCCTACCTCGCTCCCATCCTTCAGCTTAACCGTTTTACCCTCGCGGTTAATCGAGATTGCCTCACCGATTTTGAGCTTGGCCTCGCCGAGCAGCTTATCCGGCATGATGTTCTTCTCCACCGCGCCCAGTGTGCCGTATATGTAGGGGATTCCGCAGGGGACCATGGCCTTTTCTTCCATGCGTATAACGAGGATATCTTTCAGGCCATGGTGTTTCTGGGTACACATTGCGGCTTGTATGCCGGCGGCGCTACCGCCGATAATTACCAGTTCATGCTTTTCCATTGTAATTTTCCTTTCTGCACTTTACATTGTTGAAGTATTATACGATAAAACACCTGTATTTCATATATTGAGCTTGGGACGACGTTTTAAGGTTTCCTTTAAGTCCAGCGGGATGACTTCTGGCCTCGGGGCTTCATAAACGGTGACCACGTTCTTCAGGCTGTTAAAAGCGCCGCTTATGTCGGCAATGACTTCAGGAGTCAAAGGTCGGATGGGACACGGGCGCAGTGGTGTGTTAAGCTGCACCTCGTCCGGGGAAAGCTGCGCCGCTATTGCCGCCATTTTTTTAGCATAATGCTTATTGGCATCGATGAACATCATCTGCAGCGCCAGCTTTCCTTTATATTGCTCTCGGAAGAGTTTGATAGCTTGAGTAATCCCCTCCAGGCGGCATTCAATAATTGGCCGGTTAATCTGGCGAAATAGCTCTTCACTGGGGGCATCTACTTTGGCTACGACCATATCCGCCAGACCGAGGTCGTAACGGACGGCCTCGGTGGTCATGAGTGAGGAATTGGTGAGCACCGCTACCGGGAACCCCAGAACAGACCTGGCCAGTGTTATGGCTTCACCAAGATTAACGGCTAACGTGGGCTCGCCGACTCCAGAGAAGGTGATATAGTCAGCAGCTACTCCTTTGACCCGTTGCAGCTCCTCGGCCAACCTGGGTATGGTAACAAATTGCTTGCGTTCGGCTAACGGGTGAACGGTCCTTCCCAGCTGGCAGTAAACGCAATCAAAAGAACAGGTCTTGCCTTCCGTGGACAGGAGGTCCACGCCGAGGGACCTGCCCAGGCGCCACGATGGTACTGGCCCATAGATAATAGAATTATCGCCCATCTTTTTGCTTTAAGTTGGCTTATTCTCCTTGGCCGATTTCCCGGGCTATCACTATGGTGAAACCCGCGTCGCGGTGGAATTTCCCGAGGGGAGATTCCATTTCGGTTACGGCACCGGGCTTCTGAAAGAGGGTGGAAAGTACCTTCTCGATTTTAAATCCCGTGCGCTCCAAAAGGTCCGACACCGCCTGATAGCTGTAGAAGGTGGCGTGCTGGTAAAAGCGGTGTCCTTCCCTCTTTTTCTTCAGGTAGAATTTTCCCCAGGGGCTATCTTGCAATACCAGACCCAGCACTACCTTACCGCCCTCTTTCAATATACGGTGGGCTTCCCGGAGGACCTCAAGGGGCGAATCGACAAAGCAAAGGGTCACAATCAGAAATACGGTGCCGAAGGTCCCGGCGTCAAAAATCTTTTCCTCTCCTCTGGCTAAAAAACCGGTTATGCCGCGCTTCTTGGCCAGCGCAAGCAGTCTAGCTGAAGGGTCGATTCCGGTCTCGATTTTTAGCGCCTGGGCGAAGCGGCCACTGCCCACGCCGGCCTCCAGCCAGGGCCTGGGTAACAGGGGAAGCACCTCCTGAAAGGCCCTGACTTCAATATCGAAGATGAGTTTGCCTTCATGCTCGAACCAGGCGTCATATTCTGGAGCCAGGCTATCAAAAAGCGATTTGCCTTTTTTTACCATAGCGGAATATCCTTACTTAACTCTGGACTTCATCGTTTTAAGGAAGGCATCGGCATAACCGGTCAGGACTTCGGAATCGTAGCGCTCAATCTCACCCTCATCGCAGAGCCTGGCCAGTTCGGGGTCGATAGGAAACTGGGCGAGGAGAGGCGCCCCGGCGGTTCTGGCCATTTCCTCTCCCCGGCTGCTGCCAAAAGGCTCCATGCGCCCGCCGGTGTCAGGTACATTGATATAACTCATGTTTTCCACCACGCCAAGCACCGGTTTTGACATGTGCCTTGCCATATTGACCGCTTTTCTGACTATCATCTCGACCAAGTCCTGGGGGGTAAAGACTATTATTACCCCGGTTACGGGCAGTGTTTGCATTACGGTCAAAGAAGCATCGGCCGTGCCAGGAGGCAGGTCCACTATCAGGTAATCAAGCTTACCCCAGAGCACTTCTTCCCAGAACTGCGTTATGGTACGGCCAATAAGCGGCCCGCGCCAGATAACCGCGTCGTCCTCGTTGGGCAGAAGGAGATTGATGGACATTATTTCGATGCCGGTTCTCGTCAGCACCGGCAGTATGCCGGAATCACTGCCCCCGGGTCGACTGCTGATGCCGAATATCCTTGGTATGCTGGGGCCAGTAATATCGGCGTCCAGTATGCCCACTTTATATCCCTGGCGGGCCAGGGAAAGCCCGATAAGGCTGGCCATTAATGATTTGCCCACGCCGCCCTTGCCGCTCATAACCGCAATGACATGCGATATGTCATTTAGCTCGGAAGGTTTGGTGTCAGTGAAGTGTACCGCAACGCTTTTTAATGGCGCTAAACCGGCGCAGGTTTCTTTTACTTTGTTTTCAATCCAGTTCTGGGCGTCGCGGTTCAAGGCTGCCGAAGCTAAAGTGATGCTGGCCTTGCCGTTAGACACGGTTATCTCACGAATCAGGTTCAGACCATTTAGACTTCGATTAGCGCCTGGAACCAGCACCCCGTTCAGGTTTTCTCTTATCTGTTGCTCAATGGTTACCGGTTTCCTGCCACTGGCTTCTTTTGCTTCCGTCAAATCTATCGCCTCTCTTTCTTTAGTGCAGTCGCTCCATCAGATTTTCCAGTTTGCCATCAAGATAGAGTTGCACCGCTTCTTCAATATCCTTGATATCAGTAGCAATTGGCTTAATATTACTGTTTTGCAGACTTTCATAAGCGCCCCAGCCCATGCCGCCGGCAAGGAGAACCTGGCAATCAGAAATAGCGCTTACCATGTTGGCATGCCTTACCTCTGCGCCGGCATCATAGCCATGGCGTTCCCCGGGTTTGACATCGGCGTGGTGGGCAGCAAAGGTATGGTGCCCGCTTTTTTCTCGCGTTTCTTTATGCACCATCTTATCGTCTTCAACCGTAACCACCACATAGAAAGGCGCCCTGCCGAAGTGTTGACTGATAGTAACGCCGTCGTCAGATACAGCTGCAATTTTCATCTTATTTAACTTCCTCCTTGAGAGCATGACTGATACGTTGCCACAATGATTTAATTTCTTGAGCCGTCTTGCCCGGTGAGTATGCCACTACCGGCTGTCCCCGCGCGAGCGCCTCGGTGAAGATATTATCAAAGGGAATTCGGGAAATGACCTCCACTCCCTGGTCAAGGCAGTAGCGCTCAATCTGCCGGCTGTTGTCATCATTAAGGTCATATTTATTGATACAAACCAGGGCGGGAACGCCAAAGTGACGGCAAACACCGAGCACTCGAAGCAGGTCATGCATCCCCGATAATGTTGGCTCCGTAACCAGAAGGGCAAGGTTGGCGCCGGTCAGAGAGGAGATAACCGGACAGCCAATGCCCGGCGGCCCATCACTGATAATATAATGCAAACTCTCTTTCTCGGCAATTTGCTTGGCCTTTTGTCTGACCAGTGCCACCAGTTTCCCGGAGTTCTCTTGGGCAATGCCTAAACGGGCATGGACCAGAGGCCCGTATTTGGTGTCAGAAATAAGCCAGTGTCCGGACAGGCATTCTGCCATGGAAATCGCTTCGGTGGGGCATACCTGGTAACAGAAACCGCAGCCCTCACAGGCGACGGGGTCCACCCTGAAATTATCAATAGCCTCAAAACGGCAGACCTCCTGGCACAGGCCGCACTCGGTGCACTTTTCTTTGTTAATAGTGGCCACCTGTCCGCTCCAGAACTCTTGTTTTTCTTTAACCGAAGGGCTCAGCAATAGATGCAGGTCAGCTGCATCCACATCGCAATCGGCCAGCACCTTGCTCTGGGCCAGAGCGGCGAAGGAGCCGACCAGGCTTGTCTTCCCGGTGCCGCCTTTACCGCTCAGTATCACGACTTCTTTCACGCACTATCTCCTCTATCTGGTCGAAGAGTCGGCTAAAGCTATGCCGCCACTCTGGCATGCCATTAACCAGGGTAATTCCCTTGGAGTACAGACGGGCAATTTCGGTATCGAGAGGAATCGTGAGCAGGACCGGTACCTTTTCTTGCTGGCAATATTCGTGAATTTGACTATCACCGGCCCCGGCCCGATTGAGCACCACCCCGCAGGGAATGTCCAGCTTTCTGACCATCGCCACGGCCAGGGCCAGGTCATTTAGTCCAAATGGCGTTGGTTCCGTAACCAGCAGGCAGAAATCACTGCCCTTCACTGATTCGACCACAGGACAGGATGTCCCTGGAGAGACATCAATGATGAATAGGCCGTTATCATTGGTCATTGATTTGACGCTTCTTATGATGGGTGGTGCCATTGCCTCACCGACCGCCAGTTTGCCCTGGGCAAAAGCTACGCCGTCTGCATAACCGGTTTCCATGACACCTATTATCCTGGCTGTCTCCGTTATGGCCTTTTCCGGGCAAAGATAACTGCAGG
Organism: Dehalococcoidales bacterium; assembly: GCA_034409565.1. Classification (GTDB taxonomy): domain Bacteria; phylum Chloroflexota; class Dehalococcoidia; order Dehalococcoidales; family RBG-16-60-22; genus E44-bin89. The sequence goes on along the minus strand of DAOUMS010000010.1, from coordinate 3,399 downwards.
CACCGCAGCCATGGCAGAGCTCCGGGAAGGTCAGGATATGCCCGTTAATGACCGCCAAAGCGTTATAGGCGCAAACATCAGCGCACTTACCACAATACGTACATTTATCTTCGGCTATCCTGGGCACCGGGATAGAGACCACTTCACTATGGGTGATGACCGGCTTCATGAATATATGGGCATTGGGCTCCTCAACATCGCAGTCGACAAGCTGTATGCTATACCTGTCCTTTAGGGCAAGAGCAAGGCTGGTCGCCACTAACGTCTTACCGGTGCCGCCTTTCCCGCTGGCGATGGCAATTATCACTCTATTCTCTCACCATTTTTGTGCCGCACTGGGGGCAGCTGATGTTGTAGCAGGGGCTAGCCACTTGGTGGGGAACCTTGGCCCCGCAACTGGGGCAAACGCAACTCCCACCGGGGCCGGACCCGGGACGATTGCCGCCCATTCTGCCGCCGCCGCTTCTACCGGCACCTCTTCCTGTACCTCGACCACTTCCCCAGGGTGGTCCGGTTCCGTCTCCTCTTGGCATGATAATACCTCCTGATAAGATATCTTACTTATTGACTTTTCTTCTCTAGCTCGTCGATACGGCGCTGAATGTCAGATAGTTGCGCTCCCAGAGCTTGTGACTGAGCCTTTAAGGCATCGAGTTCCTGCTCCGGGCTTCGGGGCTGTGGTACCGGGCCAGACGTTGGCATCATGGCGGCTCCCATGCCTCTGCCCATGCCCATGCCTCTGCCCATACCCATACCTCTTCCCATGCCGGCACCAAAGCCGGAACCAAAGTGGGCAGACACGTTTGGCTGAGAACTGGACTGGAACGTACCTGATTTGTATTTCTGAACTGCGTCCTTCACGGTGCCGGAAACCCCGGTTATCACCTGAATTCCAGCGGCAGACAGCACGTTATAAGCGTTGGGACCGCAGTTGCCGGTCAGCACTGCCTGCACTCCTTTACTGGCGACCATCTGGGCAGCGGAAATGCCCGCCCCACCGGCGGCCGTGCCGCTGGCGTTTGCTATGGCTTCAAACTGCATGGTTTCCGTATCAACGAAGATGAAATGCTGGCAGCGACCGAAACGAGGGTCGACCTCAGCATCCAGAGTAGGGCCAGTAGCCGAAATGGCAATTCTCATATTTTACTCCTTCTGGCTGCTTGAGCAGCGCTTAACTTTCACTTCCCAGCTGTTTAATTCTGGCCTCTATTTGCTCCAGCTGCTCCTTTATCGCCTCAGCCTGGTCCCTCAGGAAATCAAGCTCCTGTTCCCTGCTCATTTGCGGGGCAAAAGGTGTCGGGCCATAAGCAGCTGGCATCCCTGCGTAGGGATACGGAGTCTGCGGGTATGGCCCTGTTACCGGTACCCCGGCGGCGCCACTGAGGAAGTAGCCGCATCTTGGCAGTCCGCCTCTCCCTATACCCACATAAGGCCAGGGAGGGGAACTGCCGCGAAAGCCAAACCCCATGCCACCTCTGGAACCAAATCCTCGACCAAATCCGTAAAACATATCTCTCACCTCCGGTTATAAATTTTAGTCTGATATATTGCAATGACCAGCATCATCGATAAGGCCTGTAAGTTGGGTAGTAGGCAGGTATTGTTTGCGGGTAAGGCCCTGGACCATAAGCCCAGCGCCTTCGAGGTAGCCAGGGATAAAAGCGGCAGAAGGGATAAGGATTGCCTCGGCCCCAGCTTCGGTATCCCCGACCAAACCAACCTCTTCCTCTCATCTTATCACCCCCTTCTCCTGGTCTGGAAAATACTGGCGTGAAATCAATTATGGCATTAACGGGGCATGTTTCAGCGCAGATGCCGCATTGCTGGCATAATCTCTGGTTTATCACGGCAGTGTCGTTCTGAATGCTTATTGCCTGCTGGGGGCAGGCATCGACGCAGGCCCCGCATCCGGTGCATTTTTGGTGGTCAATATTGAACATCCTTTACCTCATCATGGTTAACAAGCGGACTCCCTTTATCTGTTTGAAGGTTGCCCCCTGGCTCACGCCGCGCAGCACTGTTTCCGGGTCGACTACCCGGGTGCCAGAAACGGCCGCCACGCCGTAATCGAAAAGGACAGGCGATAGTGGGGCGGTCCCGCCCAGAACGATGACATAAGCCTGCGGGTCACATAGCTCCAACAAAAGTTCAATCGTGTGGTTGGTGAAAGCGGTGCCGGTGATACCAATCACTTCCGCTCTGGGAATAAGCCTCTCCGCCTCGTTTTCGGCGAAGTCCCCCGGCTGCGGCTGTCGCTCGATTACCCATAATTCTCTGGTTGCCCGGCGCAGTTCGGGCACGAAAGGGAAATGTCCCACGAGAGCCACTTTCTTGTCTTTGCCTTTTTCCGCCAGAAGGTCGCCGGCATTAAGCTCGGTGCAGTGTTCTTCATCAATGGAAAGCAACGAGTTGATGGTGGCCATGCCGATGCTTGCTTCCAGGGTGCTGGACGAGTGTGCCATCTGGGCAAGCTCCTGGGCATCTTCCTGCAGCAGAGACCCCGCCTCTTTGACCGGCGTTCGGTGGTGGTGGGTGCCAGGTTCATGCGGCGTGGCGGCCAGGCCGCAATTGCGTGTCAGCACCGCCGTCTGAAAAGGCCCCTGGCGTATGTCTCTTACTCGTGCCACATAATCTAATGTGGCCAGCAGGTCATTTATAATCTTCATGAAGGATACCCTTTCACTGGAATACTCTGACATGACCTGTCCATCTCACTGCCTGCCCCGGCCTCTGCCTCTCCAGCCGCGTTCGGCAGGCAGGAGCGGCTCAATGCGTGGCGTGCTACAGGTGGGGCAAAGCTGGGGAGGCACACTTGTCATTACCTCAAAGGGCACCTCCCATTCGTGCCCGTTCAGACACCGGAATCGGCGAAACGCCATTTCGAAGCTGCCACCCTCAATCCGGATTGCCTTGCCATTGAGTAAGGCATCAGCAATTTTCTTGCGCGCCGCTCCCAATACACGCTGAAAAGTGGGGCGGGAAATATTCATTCTCTCCGCCCCTTGCTCTTGCTGCAGACCTTCCGCGTCTTTTAGCCGTATGGCCTCGGCCTCTTCCACGGTGAGACAGACTTCATTGAGAACCCGCAGCGGGATTCCGGCCGGTTTGAAGTACGTCACACCCGGTACGGAGTACACCCGCCGCCACTTAACTGGCCTTGGCATAATCACTGGACCTCTCAGTTATAATGGGCATATGCTCATTACTATAGTAGCAATTATCGGCTAAATTGTCAAGACATTGAATAACGGAAGCAGTTTTTGGGGATGGTCGCTTTGCTTATTCCACTGTGGCTTTACCCATGAGCTTGGCCACTTCTTCGCGGTCGTTGCAGCAGGCGAAGAGGCTATCACCGCTGATGATGCCGCTGCGGTGGAGGTTAATCAGGGCGTGGTCGAG